>NZ_SJXI01000036.1:0-322771 GCF_004337455.1 Parafrankia sp. BMG5.11
GGACTCACTCACCCGCCACGCATCAATGCTGGGGCTGGTAAGGGTGCCGGGGAAGGTGTCAGGGGTGGAGTCGCCCTGGTGGTCGGGGGGAGTGGCATAGCGCCGGGGATGCTGTCGCAGGTACCTCTCGGGACCTGTGTCCGGGATGCCACGTGGTGTCGGGGTTGCCGCCGCAGGCCGTGGGCTGCCCTCGGGAACCGGTGGTTGGGGGGCGCAGCCCGATGTCGGGGTTGCCGCCGCAGGCCGTGGGCTGCCCTCGGGAACCGGTGGTTGGGGGGCGCAGCCCGATGTCGGGGTTGCCGCCGCAGGCCGTGGGCTGCCCTCGGGAACCGGTGGTTGGGGGGCGCAGCCCGGTGTCGGGGTTGCCGCCGCAGGCCGTGGGCTGCCCTCGGGAACCGGTGGTTGGGGGGCGCAGCCCGATGTCGGGGCTGTCACCGCAGGCCGCAGGCCGCCCCCAGAACCCCACCCGCCGAGGGGGCCACGGGGGGCACCGCCCCCCGGCAGACATGGCGAGTCGACCAGGCCCAGGTTCCCTGGGCACAGCAAACCCATCGACGAGCGGGTGACCGGGATCGAACCGGCATGGCCAGCTTGGAAGGCTGGGGCTCTGCCATTGAGCTACACCCGCGTAGGTGATGGAGGGAAGCTTACCCCGTAGGATGTGGGGGCAACGCCTCGGGGCGTAGCGTAGTGGCCAGCGCGCCTGCTTTGGGTGCAGGAGATCGGGAGTTCGAGTCTCCCCGCCCCGACCGATACCCTCGGCGCGTCACCCCGTCCAACGTCGTACCAGGAGACCGCCGCGCCGTGAAGGCCACCAAGGAGACCCTCAGCCCGACCCGGGTCAAGCTCACCGTCGAGGTGCCCTTCGACGAGCTCAAGCCGTCCGTCGATGCCACCTACCGCAAGCTGGCGCGCCAGGTGCGCGTCTCCGGATTCCGCCCGGGCAAGGTCCCGCCGCGGATTCTGGACCAGCGCCTGGGGCGCGGTGTGATCCTCGACGAGGCGATCCAGGAGGCGCTGCCGCGCCTTTACTCGGAGGCCGTCCAGGCCGAAGAGGTGGACGTCCTGTCGCGGCCTGAGGTGGACATCACCGAGTTCGCCGATGGCGTGCAGCTGGTCTTCACGGCCGAGATGGATGTGCGCCCGGAGGTGACCCTGCCGGAGTTCGGCGAGCTGGAGCTCGTCGTCGAGCCGGCGACGGTGACCGATGAGCAGGTCGAGGAGCATCTGACGAACCTGCGTGACCGGTTCGCCGTGTTGAAGCCGGTCGAGCGCCCGGTCCAGGAGGGCGACTTCGTCTCGCTGGACCTGTCGGCGTCGGTCGACGGTGAGGCGATCGAGGACGCGACCGCGACCGGCATGTCGTACGAGGTCGGCAGCGGGAACCTGATCGACGGGATCGACGAGGCCATCACCGGCGCGTCGGACGGCGATGAGCGCACGTTCGACACCGAGCTGCTCGCCGGTGAGTACGCGGGCCGCACGGCGCAGGTCACCGCTGTGGTGCGGGGCGTGAAGGAGAAGGAGCTCCCGGAGCTCGACGACGACTTCGCGACGACGGCCAGCGAGTTCGACACGCTGGAGGAGCTGCGCGCCGACGTCCGGACCAGGCTTGAGTCGAACCGGAAGGTCGAGCAGCTGGGCGAGGCCCGCGACAAGATGCTCGACAAGCTGATCGAACTGGTCGAGGTTCCGGTGCCGGATTCGGTGCTGGCCGGCGAGCTGGAGGCCCGTGAGCACCGCCTCGGGCACGAGCTGGAGCACATCGGTACGGACCGGGCGACCTACCTGGAGACGCTGGGCCAGTCGGCGGAGGAGTTCGACGCCGAGGTCCGCAGCTCGGCGGGTAAGGCGATCCGCTCGCAGTTCATCCTGGACGCGGTGATCGACGCCGAGTCGATCGGCCTTGACCAGGGTGAGCTGATGGAGCAGATCCTGATGCGCGCGCAGCGGGCCGGTGTGCAGCCTGACCAGTACGCCCAGCAGCTCGCGCAGGGCGAGGGGCTGACCGCCCTGATGGCGGATGTCCTCCGCACGAAGGCGCTGTTCCTGCTGCTGGAGAACGCGAAGGTCGTCGACACTGAGGGTAACGCGGTGGAGTTGAACCTGCCGCGCCGTCCGTCGGGCGAGGCCGAGGACGACGTCCGGGACATCTCGGACGAGCTGGACGCCGAGGAGCTTGAGGTCCCGGCGGCGGCTCCCTCGGCGGAGGTCACCGCCGCGGCCGGCGACGAGGCCACCGCCACCGCCACCGCCACGGACGCGGACGGCGAGGGCGACTCCGAGCCGCCCGCGTCCGAGACCAAGTAACGACTGCCAGGTAGCGACCTCCAGGTAACGACCGCCGAGCAGCGGTCGCCCCTGTGACGACGCCGCCCTGCGCCACGGGCGCCGGGCGGCGGCCGTGGGGCACGGTGCGTGGCACAGCGGGTGGATTCGACCGACGGCCTCCGGAACGCGAGTTTCGGAGGCCGTCGGCGTGTCCGGTGCCACGCATGGACACCGAGAGGCACGCTGTCGCCCGGCACGGTGACGACGGGTGCGCGGCCGGGCCGGCGGCTGGTCACGGGCCCTCGACGCACATCGATGCCGGACTGGCTCGGCCTCACGCCGAGCGCGAACATCGAAGGAGAAGCACCGGAACCGGCTCGTGTCACAGATAGTGTCGAGCCGGTCAATCAGACGCCGCCGAAGGAAGCCGAGGATCCGACCGTGAGTGACATCGCCGCCCCTGGCCTGGCTGTCCCGGGCCCGAGTCTCCGCTCGCCGGGACAGAATGGCCCCGGCTTCGACGAGCAGGTCTTCAACCGTCTCCTCCGTGAGCGGATCATCTTCCTCGGTTCGGTGGTGGAGGACTCGATCGCCAACGCGATCTGCGCGCAGCTCCTGCTGCTGAACGCCGAGGACCCCGAGCGGGACATCTTCCTCTACATCAACTCGCCCGGCGGCTCGGTCAGCGCCGGCATGGCGATCTACGACACCATGCAGTACGTCGAGAATGACGTCGCCACGGTTTCGCTGGGGCTCGCCGCGTCGATGGGCCAGTTCCTGCTCTGCGCGGGCGCGCCGGGCAAGCGTTACTCGCTGCCGCACGCGCGGATCATGATGCACCAGCCCTCCGGCGGCATCGGCGGAACGGCGTCCGACATCGCGATCCAGGCGGAGCAGATGCTCTACACCAAGCGGATGATGCAGGAGCGCATCGCGTTCCACACCGGTCAGCCCGTCGAGCAGATCGAGCGGGACTCCGACCGCGACCGCTGGTTCACCGCGGACGAGGCGAAGGACTACGGCTTCGTCGACCACGTCGTCCAGCGGGCCCGCCAGGTCCCCAGCGAAGGACCGGTGAGCTGACGCCCGCCGCGGCAGCGAGCCGTCCCGACCCTCGTCACCCGCTCTCCTCGGAGGCAGTCACCATGCACGGACCACAGGGCTACTACGGAACGCAGAGCCGGTACGTCCTCCCCAACATCATCGAGAAGACGTCCCGCGGTGAGTACGGGATGGACCCGTACTCGAAGCTGCTGAAGGAGCGCATCGTCTTCCTCGGCGCGCCGATCGATGACACGTCGGCGAACGACGTGATGGCGCAGCTGCTGTTCCTCGAGTCCGAGGACCCGGACCGCGACATCTCGATCTACATCAACTCGCCCGGTGGGTCGTTCACGTCGCTGACCGCGATCTACGACACCATGCAGTTCGTGCGTCCCGACATCCAGACGATCTGCATGGGCCAGGCGGCGTCCGCGGCGGCGGTGCTGCTCGCGGCCGGTACCCCCGGCAAGCGGTTCGCGCTGCAGAACAGCCGCATCCTCATCCACCAGCCGTCGGCGCAGGGCGAGGGCCAGTCCAGCGACATCGAGATCCAGGCGCGCGAGATCCTGCGCATGCGGTCGCTGCTGGAGCACATGCTCGCCGAGCACACGGGGCGCACCGAGGAGGCCGTCCGCAAGGACATCGAGCGCGACAAGATCTTCAGCGCTGACGAGGCCAAGGACTACGGCATCATCGATGAAGTGATCAAGACCCGGAAGTCCTCGCGGCTCGCCTCGGCGCGCTGAGCCGGCGCCGAGTCGGCCCCGCCGGGCCCGGGCACGGCGGGGCTCACCGGGCCGGCCTCGGTGGGCGCCTCCGGGGCGCCGCTTCCTCCGTCGGACCCGGGCCGCGGGCCCGGCGGCCCTGTGGTGGCGCGGTACGCGGGAGGCTCGTCGGTGGCGGGCCGGGTGCGACGGGTTGGCATCCTCCCGTCCCCTTCCGGACGCCCGATCGGGCGGTGGTGCCGAACGGGCCGTCTGGACGAGCGGGGACGGGTCCGATGACCGTAGGCTGACCGGTATGAGCCCAGCGATTGGGCTCTCACCGGACGCCCCCGCGGGGTACCGTCCCCACGGGGACGGATACAGGCAGACACGCGACGACCGGGCGGTGCCCACCGCCCCCGACACGCAGGCGACACCATCGTCTGGACGAAGGGACTGAGTCCTCGGTGGCACGCATCGGTGATGGCGGTGACCTGCTCAAGTGCTCCTTCTGCGGTAAGTCTCAGAAGCAGGTGAAGAAGCTCATCGCCGGCCCCGGCGTCTACATCTGCGATGAGTGCATCGATCTCTGCAACGAGATCATCGAGGAGGAGCTCTCCGAGTCCTCTGAGCTCAAGTGGGAGGAGCTCCCGAAGCCCCGGGAGATCTACGAGTTCCTCGACGGGTACGTGGTCGGTCAGGAGGCGGCGAAGAAGACGCTGTCGGTGGCCGTCTACAACCATTACAAGCGGGTGCAGGCGGGCGGTGCCTCCGGCGGTGACGCCGGCAAGGGCGAGGTGGAGCTCGCGAAGAGCAACATCCTGCTGCTGGGCCCCACGGGGTGCGGCAAGACCCTGCTGGCGCAGACGCTGGCCCGGATGCTGAACGTCCCGTTCGCCATCGCCGACGCGACCGCGCTCACCGAGGCCGGGTATGTCGGCGAGGATGTCGAGAACATTCTTCTCAAACTCATCCAGGCCGCCGACTACGATGTCAAGAAGGCCGAAACCGGCATCATCTACATCGATGAGGTCGACAAGATCGCCCGGAAGTCGGAGAACCCCAGCATCACCCGGGACGTCTCCGGCGAGGGCGTGCAGCAGGCGCTGCTGAAGATTCTCGAGGGAACGACGGCGAGCGTCCCGCCGCAGGGCGGCCGCAAGCACCCGCACCAGGAGTTCATTCAGATCGACACGACGAACGTCCTGTTCATCGTCGGTGGGGCTTTCGCCGGTCTGGACCGCATCATCGAGTCGCGCATCGGCAAGAAGTCGCTGGGGTTCCGCGCGGTGCTGCACGGCAAGGACGACCCGGACGCCTCGAACGTCTTCGGCGACATCATGCCGGAGGACCTCCTCAAGTACGGAATGATCCCGGAGTTCATCGGCCGACTGCCGATCATCACCAGCGTCTCCAACCTCGACCGCGAGGCGCTCATCCGGATCCTCACCGAGCCGAAGAACGCGCTCGTCCGCCAGTACAAGCGGCTGTTCGAGCTGGACGGCGTCGACCTCGACTTCACCACCGACGCACTCGAGGCCATCGCGGACCAGGCCATCCTGCGCGGGACGGGCGCCCGCGGCCTGCGCGCGATCATGGAAGAGGTCCTGCTCTCGGTGATGTACGACATCCCGAGCCGTAAGGACGTCGCCCGCGCGGTGATCACCCGGGAGGTCGTGCTCGAGCACGTCAACCCGACCCTGGTGCCACGCGACGTCGCCGCGTCGAAGCGCGGCCCGCGGCAGGAGAAGTCCGCCTGACGAGATCGCGGCCGGCCGCCCCGGCACTGGTCGCCGTGGCCTCGGCGACGGCGAGGTGCCCGTGCCGGCCGCGGCCTCGGAACGGGCGTCCCGATGCCATAACCTCGGCTCCGTGACAGACGCACGCACGGGGCGCACGCCGGACGACGCGGCCGAGCTCGCCCGGGTGGAGAAGGCACTGGCCGGGCGGTTCCCGCACCGGATGCACCCGGACCTGGACCGGATGCGGGATCTCGTGGACCTGCTGGGGCACCCGGAGCGGTCCTTCCCCTCCATCCACATCACCGGGACGAACGGCAAGACGTCCACGGCGCGGATGATCGACGCGCTGCTTCGGGGCTTCGGGCTGAGGCCGGGCCGGTACACCTCCCCGCACATGGAAAGCGTCACGGAGCGGATCAGCATCAACGGCGTGCCCGCCGACGCTGAGGTGTTCGCCAGGGCCTACGACGACGTGATCCCCTACGCGGAGCTCGTCGACAGCCGCCATCCCGAGCGGGTCACGTTCTTCGAGCTGCTCACCGCGATGGCGTTCTCCGCCTTCTCCGACTCGCCCGTGGACGCCGGGGTCGTCGAGGTCGGCATGGGCGGCACCTGGGACGCGACGAACGTGGTCGACGCGGGCGTCGCGGTGATCACGCCGGTCTCCCTCGATCATCCGGAGCTGGGTGACACCGTGGAGGCGGTGGCGGCGGAGAAGGCGGGGATCATCCGGCCGGACGCCCTGGTGGTGCTGGCGCAGCAGTCGCTGCCCGCCGCCGAGGTCCTGCTGCGGCGCAGCGCCGAGGTCGGCGCCACCGTCGCGCGGGAGGGCCTGGAGTTCGGCGTCGTCGGCCGGCGGGTGGCGGTGGGCGGCCAGGTGCTGACCCTGCGCGGTCTGGGCGGGACGTACGAGGAGGTCTTCCTGCCGCTGCACGGCATCCACCAGGCGCACAACGCGGCCGTCGCGCTGGCGGCCGTCGAGGCGTTCCTCGGTGGCGGGCAGGGCCAGCTGGACGCCGACGCCGTCCTCGCCGGGTTCGCCCAGGCCGACTCGCCCGGCCGGCTGGAGGTCGTGCGGCGCTCGCCGACCATCGTCCTGGACGGCGCGCACAACGTCGCCGGCGCGCAGGCCCTCGCGGCCGCGGTCGACGAGGCCTTCGGCTTCGACAATCTCGTCGGGGTCGTCGGTGTGCTCGGAGACAAGGACGCCGAGGGCATCCTCGCCGCCCTGGAACCGGTGCTCAGCAGTGTCGTCGTGACCCAGAGCACGTCACCGCGGGCGATGGGCGCGGACGACCTGGCCGCGATCGCGGTGGACGTCTTCGATGCCGACCGGGTCGAGGTGGCGCCACGGCTGGACGACGCCCTCGAGGCCGCGGTGCGGCTCGCGGAGGAGGAGGGCGAGCTGGGCGGCACGGGTGTGCTGGTCACCGGCTCGCTGGTGACCGTGGGTGAGGCGCGGCACCTGCTTCGTCGCTGACCGTCCGTCGGCCGGCGATGATCTGATGTGCCTGGTGATCCCGGTGTTGCCCGCGCGGTGCTCTGACGGGTGGTCCGGGGGACTGCGCGGACCGGTGGTGAACGCCGACCCTGTAGGTTTGCCAGGGGCCAACCGGTGTCGCGTAGACGCGGTCCGGGCGCCCCTACCACGTCGAAGATGACGAAACGATTCCGAAGGAGTCCCGTGTCCGCCGAGCGCACCCTCATCCTGGTCAAGCCCGATGGCGTCAGCCGCGGCCTCGTCGGTGAGGTCGTCGGCCGCATCGAGCGTAAGGGGCTGAAGATCGTCGCACTCGAGCTGCGCACGCTTGAGCGCTCGGTCGCCGAGACCCACTACGGCGAGCACGCCAGCAAGCCGTTCTTCGGCGAGCTGGTGGAGTTCATCACCTCCGGCCCGCTCGTCGCGCTGGTGGTCGAGGGGCCCCGCGCGGTCGAGGCGCTGCGCGGCCTGATCGGCGCCACCGACCCGGTGAAGGCGGCTCCCGGGTCGCTGCGCGGTGACTTCGCGCTCGAGATCGGCCAGAACCTCATCCACGGTTCGGACTCGCCCGAGTCGGCCAAGCGCGAGATCGACCTCTTCTTCCCCGGCCTGAGCTGACCCACCCGGCTCCGGCCGGCCCGTCCGAGGGTGGCCGGCGGCACCGTTGCGGGTGAACCGCCGGCCGCGCGGCGCCCCGTCGCGGTGGCACCCCCGTGGGGCCGCTGGCCGGGCGAGCCGTCCCGGCGGGCGTTTCGTCACCGATCCGGGGCGGTTGCGCTCGGAGCCCGGCGCCCGATCGGTGGCGCTGCGCCGCCCGCTCGGCAACCGTCCCGGATGGCCTGGCGCCGACCGGCGTGCCGTGCACGCCCCGCTACGCGCGGGGTGACACGCTTCCCGGTCGGCGCGGCGACCCCACCGGGGGCGGTCTACGCTTTCAACTGCCCGGAACGTGTCCGGCGGGCTGCGGCGAACGACCTTTCAGGCGGTCGCCGTGACCGTGTTCTCGCGCGGCGCATCCGGGCCGTCCCGCCCGCTCGACGAACTCTGTACGCGTTTCGCGCGTTGGTCGGAGACGGGCCGGTCGGTGACGCCCGCGTGCGCCGCCCGGACCCGTCCCACCTCGCGCCCCCCGGGAAGGCCGGCACCCGACGATGTCCAGTTCGCTGTCATTCCTCGGTCGTGACATGGCCGTCGACCTTGGTACCGCCAACACGCTCGTCTACGTCCGCGGCAGGGGGATCGTCCTCAACGAGCCCAGTGTGGTGGCGATCAATACGACCACCTCGGGCATCCTCGCCGTCGGCACCGACGCCAAGCGGATGATCGGGCGCACCCCGGGCAACGTGGTGGCCGTCCGCCCGCTGAAGGACGGCGTGATCGCCGACTTCGAGACCACCGAGCGGATGCTGCGCTACTTCATCCAGAAGGTGCACCGCCGCCGGCACTTCGCCAAGCCGCGGCTGGTGGTGTGCGTGCCGTCCGGTATCACCGGGGTGGAGCAGCGGGCCGTCAAGGACGCCGGCTACCAGGCCGGGGCCCGCAAGGTCTACATCATCGAGGAACCGATGGCGGCGGCGATCGGTGCCGGCCTGCCCGTCCACGAGCCGACCGGGAACATGGTCGTCGACATCGGCGGCGGCACGACCGAGGTGGCGGTCATCTCCCTCGGTGGGATCGTCACCAGCCAGTCGATCCGCACGGCCGGTGACGAGCTCGACACGGCGATCATCTCCTACGTCAAGAAGGAGTACTCGCTGATGCTCGGCGAGCGGACCGCCGAGGAGATCAAGATGGCCATCGGCTCGGCGCACAAGATCCCGGACGAGCCGAGCGCGGAGATCCGCGGCCGTGACCTCGTCACGGGCCTGCCCAAGACGATCGTGGTGACCGCCGAGGAGATCCGCAAGGCCATCGAGGAGCCGGTGAACGCGGTGATCGACGCCGTGAAGGTCACCCTCGACAGATGCCCTCCGGAGCTCTCCGGCGACATCATGGACCGCGGGATCGTGCTGACCGGTGGTGGGGCGCTGCTGCGCGGGCTCGACGAGCGCCTGCGCCACGAGACCGGGATGCCGATCCACATCGCGGAGAACCCGCTGCACTCGGTGGCGATGGGATCGGGCAAGTGCGTCGAGGAGTTCGAGGCGCTCCAGCAGGTCCTGATCTCCGAACCGAAACGCTGACCGCGGCCCGGGGCCGGGAACCCAGCCGGCCCGCCGCTCGTCCGACCAGGAAGATCGACGGTCGCGGGCGCGGCGTGTCGTGGCGGCGCCGGTCGAGGGTGTTGTGACAGCGCCGGCCAAGGCTTGTCCGGCCGTTTCGGCGGCCGGGCGGCCGGCCGGCCCCGGCTCGAGGGCTTGTCGCGGCCCCGGTAGAAACATCACCGGAACCTTGCGGCAACCGTGGGCCGGCAGCCATCCGGACCACACGGCAGGAGGACGGCACCGGTGACGGAGGACCGACGTGGGACGTGACACCAGGCGCTCCCGCCTCGTCATCGCCGCGCTGCTCGTCCTCGCCTTCACGCTGATCACGCTCGACTACCGGACGGGTGACTCCGCGACCGGGGTGCGCGGGGTGCTGCACTCGGCGGTCGGCGGCGTGGAGAACGCGGTCACGACGGTGACCCGCCCGGTGGGGCGCACCGTCTCCTCGCTGACCCACCCGAACCGCTACCACGACCGCGCCGACCGGCTCGGTGAGGAGAACGCCGCGCTGCGGCGCCAGATCGCCGACGGGGCCGAGATCGACCGGCTGGCGGGGGATCTGTCCGACCTGCGCCTGCTCGCGGACAAGGGCCAGTACACGATCGTCCCGGCCCGGGTCATCGCGGTCGGCGACGTCACCGGGATGGACTGGACGGTGACGATCAACGCCGGCCGCCGGGATGGCCTCGCCGTCGACAAGGTGGTCGTGAACGCGTCGGGCCTGGTCGGGACGGTCGCCTCGGTGACCGACAGCACCGCCGTGATCAAACTGCTCTGCGACCCGACCAGCCGGATCGGCGCCCGGCTGGAGACGACCCAGCTGCTCGGCGCGGTGGCCGGCGGGCAGGGGCCGAGCTCGCTGACCTTCACTCTTTATGACGCCTCGTACCAGGTTAAAAAGGGTGACCGTTTGGTGACGTTCGGTAGTCTTGACTATGTGGCGGGCGTACCGATCGGTGAGGTGACCAAGGTGGTGGACGTCGGCGGGCTCTCGCGCACCGCGGAGGTCCGTCCCTTCGTCTCCGTCGGCACGCTCGACATGGTCGGCGTCGTGATCGGCGGCCCACCGGCGGACCCGGGTGACCGGGTCCTCCCGCCCCGCCCCGCGCCCGCGCCCGACGCCGCGCAGCCGCCGGCCGGCCAGCCGTCCGCGCCCGCCCAGCCCGACGGCGCCCAGCAGCCGGCCGGGCAGCCCCAGGCCGGGCAGCCTCAAGCCGGGCAGCCTCAGGGTGGTCAGGCGCAGGGCGGTGCGGGCGTCCCCGCGGCCGCGGGTGCGGGCTGAGGTCGGCCGTGTGGGATACCGGAACCTCCGAGGAGAGCCTGCATCCGCGCACGTTCGTGGCCGCGGTGGTGGTGCTGCTGGTCGCGGTCGTCCTGCAGGTCTCGGTCGTGGCGCGGCTCGGTGCGCCGCTCGGCCGGCCCGATCTGGTCCTCGTCCTGCTCGCGATCATCGCGTTGATCGAGGGGCCGATGCTCGGCGCGGTCCTGGGCTTCGCCGTGGGGCTCGTGGCCGATCTGTTGTCCACGCATGTGATCGGGCAGACCGCGCTCGTCCTGTGCCTGGTCGGGTATCTCGTCGGCCTGGTGATGAACGCGGCGGAGCGCTCGATCGTCGTGCCGCTCGCCGCGGTCGGCGCCGCGGCGGCGCTGGGCACCCTGGGCCACGCGGCGACGACGTCGATCCTGGGCGACGCGGCCCTCACCGGTGGCCAGGCCATCGTGCGCGCGATCGCCGCCGGGCTCTACGCCCTGCTCGTCACGCCGTTCCTGTTCCCGCTCGCGGCGGCGGCCTCCCGCCGCCTGCACGGGGATCGGAGGCGGGTGTGACCGACCGGATGCGCATCCGGCTGCTGATCCTGCGGGTCCTCGTGCTCTCCCTGCTGGTGACGCTCGGCGCCCGGCTGTGGGTGCTGCAGATCCTCGACGGCGAGCGCTACCGCCAGGTCGCGGAGACCAACCGGGTCCGCGAGGTGGTCACCCCCGCCACCCGGGGCATGATCGTCGACGACGAGGGTCAGCCCCTGGTGCGCAACCGCACCTCGCTGGTCATCTCGGTCAACCGGTCGACCATCGACCGCCAGGCGGACAAGGGCAAGGCCGTGCTCGACCGGCTGGCCACCGTCATCGGGGCGCCGCTGGCCGAGCTCGAGCAGCGGGTCCGCTTCTGCTCGGCCACGGTGCGGGCGCCGTGCTGGAACGGCTCCCCCTACCAGCCGGTCCCGGTGGCGAAGGACGTCACCCCGGCGCAGGCGCTCGCGGTGATCGAGCACCCGGACCGCTTCCCGGGTGTCTCCGCGGACCTGCAGGCCGTCCGCGAGTACCCGAACGGCCAGCTCGCCGCGCACGAACTCGGCTACCTCGCCCCGGTCTCCCAGGACCAGCTCGACAAGCAGGGCGACGAGAAGGGCTACCACCTCAACAGCCTGATCGGCGTCTCCGGCCTGGAGTACACCTACGACGACGCGCTGCGCGGCGCGGACGGGGTGGAACGCCTCGAGGTCGACCGGTTCGGCCGGGTCGCCGGCACCGCGTCGACGACCCCGCCGGTCAGCGGCGACCACCTCGTGCTCAACCTCGACCTGGACGTCCAGCGCGCGGCCGAGGAGGCGCTGGCCACGACGCTCAACTCGCTCGGCGGGGGAGCGCGGTCCGCCTCCGCGGTGGTGCTGGACGTGCGCACCGGCGGCGTCGTCGCGTTGGCCAGCCTGCCGTCCTACGACCCGTCGGTGTTCGTCGGCGGCGTCTCCCAGAACGACTACGCCGCGCTGTCCGACCCGGCCAACGGCACCCCGCTGCTCTCGCGGGCCTACCAGGGCTCGTCCGCGCCGGCGTCGACGTTCAAGGTCGTCTCCACCGCGGTCGCGCTGGAGCACCTGGGCGCGAGCGGCGACGACACATACGACTGCGCGCCGACGCTCCAGGTCGGCGACCAGGTTTTCCACAACTTCGACGGCTCGTCCGCGGGACCCATCACGCTGCACCAGGCGCTGGTGATCTCCTGCGACGTCATCTACGACAAGTTCGCCTACGACGCCTGGGTCGCCGACGGCGGGCTGCGCAACGGCCGCGGCCCCTACCCGGAGCCGAAGGAGTACTTCGCCCGAATGGCCGAGGGACTGGGCTTCGGCCGGCGCACGGGCATCGACCTTCCCGGCGAGACCGCCGGCACGGTCGTGGACCGTGCCGAGGCCAAGCAGATCTGGGAGGAGCTCAAGGACTCCTACTGCCGGCGGGCGCAGAACGGCTACCCGGAGGAGCCCGACCCGACGAAGGCAGAGCGTTTCCGCAGATACGCGGCCGAGGCCTGCGTCGACGGCTACCTCTACAACGCCGGTGCCGCCGTGCAGTTCTCCATCGGGCAGGGGCAGTACCTCTCCGCCAGCCCGCTGCAGCTCGCCACCGCCTACGCGGCCATCGCGAACGGCGGGACTCTCTACAAGCCCACCCTCGCCAAGGCCACGGTCTCGCCGGATGGCAGAGAGGTGAAGAGGATCGAGCCGACGGTCACCGGGAAGCTGCCCATCTCGCCGGAGAACCTCGCCTACATCCGGGACTCCCTGCGCGGGGTGACGACCGAGGGCGGCGGGACGGCGGCCGGGGTGTTCGCCGACTGGCCCAGCGACATGGTGCCGGTGGCGGCCAAGACCGGAACGGCCGAGGTCGAGGGCAAGGCCGACACCTCGTGGTTCGCGTCGTTCGCTCCGGCGAACGACCCACAGTTCGCGGTCGTGGTGAGCATCCCGGAGGCGGGGACCGGCGCCGAGTACGCCGCGCCGGTCGCCAAGGAGATCTACAAGGCGCTCTACGGGGTAGGCCGACCCGGGGCGGTGCCTGGGGGCAAGCCACCGGCCGAGCTGCCCGAGCTGGGCCGCGACGGCACGTTCGCTGCGGCGCCCGGGGCCGCGCCGGACGCGGGCGCACCCGGTACGACCGCCCCGGGCCCCCAGGCGCCGGGAACAGCGGCGCCGGGCGCGGGTGCGTCGGGTACGACCGCCGCCGCCGCGGTGCCGGGGGATGCAGCCGCGGGAACGACGGTCCCCGGTGCGGTGCTGCCCGCTGTTTTCGCGGAGGCCAGGCACCCGGCGCCGCCGGTGGAACCGGGTGTCGGCGGCACCGGCGAGCCGGCGGCCGGCGAACAGGTGCCGCGGGCACGCGGCCCAACCGGGCACGACTGACGGTGCGAGGCCGGCCGGCGCCGATCCGGCCGGCCACCGGGTCCACAGCCGGCCACCAGGGCCACAGCCGGCCGGACATCCCACGGACGGCCACTCGGCAGTTCGGTCCACCCACAGTGCGGCCGGCATGGCCGGGGCCGCTCACAGACGGGGAGGGGAACGATGACGCAGGACCCGGGTCCTACCGCGCTGCGCTCCTCCCCAGTGCTGGTCCGGGGGCGGATCGGGCAGCTGCGCGACCGCGCGTCCGGGCGGCACTCGCCGCTGCGCCGGCTCGACTGGCCGCTTCAAATCAGCGTGATCGCGCTGGCGCTCCTCGGTGCCCTGCTGGTCTGGTCGGCGACCCGCCAGCGGCTGGAGGAGACCGGGGGAGACCCACAGACCTTCCTGAAGCGCCACCTGCTGAACCTGGTGATCGGCCTGCTGCTCGGGGCCGCCGCGACCCTGGTCGACTACCGGATCCTGCGGGCGTACGCGCCCTTCGTCTATCTCGGCTCGCTGGTCGGTCTCATCGCCGTCCTCCTGGTCGGCACCACCGTCAACGGCGCCCACTCGTGGATCGTGCTCCCGGCCGGCTTCCAGCTCCAGCCGTCGGAGTTCGCCAAGGTCGCGCTCGTCGTCGGGGCGGCGATGATCCTCGGGGAGAAACACGAGGACCGGCACACCGGCATCCGGCGCGGCGCGCCGGGCCACGGCGACGTGCTGCTCGTGCTCGGGCTCGCCGTCGTGCCGATGGCCCTGATCATGCTGCAGCCCGACTTCGGCACGGTCATGGTGCTGGTGTTCGTCACCCTCGGCATGCTGGCGGTGAGCGGCGCGCCGCGGCGCTGGGTGCTCGGCCTGATCCTGTGCGGGGTCCTCTTCGGCGGGGCGATCCTGCAGTTCCACCTGCTCAAGCCCTACCAGGAGGCACGCCTCACCTCGTTCGTCTCCGAGAACAAGGCGTCGTCGTCCACCGGATACAACGTCGACCAGGCGATGACCGCGATCGCGAACGGCGGCATCACCGGTCGTGGTCTGTTCGAGGGCCAGCAGACCCAGGGCCAGTTCGTGCCCGAGCAGCAGACCGACTTCGTGTTCAGCGTCGCCGGCGAGGAGCTCGGCTATCTGGGGGCCGGCGGTGTGATCGTCCTGCTCGGCGTGGTGCTCTGGCGGGCGCTGACGATCGGCTTCCACTCGCAGGACTCCTTCGGGGCGCTCATCGCCACCGGCGTGGTCTGTTGGTTCACCTTCCAGATCTTCGTCAACATCGGCATGTGTCTCGGTGTGATGCCGGTGACCGGCCTCCCATTGACGTTCCTGTCATACGGCGGTTCCTCGATGTTCGCGAACATGATCGCGGTCGGGCTGTTGCAGAACGTCCGCCTGCGTTCGCGCTCGGACCCCTACGCGCTCTGAGGGCTGAGGCGGTCGGCCACCCTCCGGTGCCGTAGGCTCGCGGGCATGTCCGGACAGTCGCTGTTTCCCCTCCTGGAGCCGCTGCTCCCACGGGTCCGGAAGCCCGTCCAGTACGTCGGCGGCGAGGGGAACGCGGTCGTCAAACCCTGGGGCGACGCCGCGGTCCACTGGTGTCTGATGTACCCCGACGCCTACGAGGTCGGGCTGCCGAACCAGGGCGTCCAGATCCTCTACGAGATCCTCAACGAGCAGCCGGACGTCCTCGCGGAGCGCACGTACTCGGTCTGGCCGGATCTCGAGACCCTGATGCGTGAGCACCGAATACCGCAGTTCACTGTGGACGGCCATCGCCCGGTCGGGGATTTCGACCTCTTCGGGGTCAGCTTCTCCACCGAGCTCGGCTACACGAACCTGCTCTCGGCCCTGGATCTCGCCGGCATCCCGCTGCGCACCGCGGACCGTGCCGCCCCGGGTGACGGCCTGACCTGGCCGGTCGTCATCGCCGGCGGGCACGCGGCCTTCAACCCCGAGCCGATCGCGGACTTCGTCGACGCCGTCGTCCTCGGGGACGGCGAGCAGGCCGTCCTGCTGATCACCGACATCACCCGGGCCTGGAAGGCCGCCGGCGCGCCCGGTGGGCGCACGGAGCTGCTGCACCGTCTCGCCCGCCGCAAGCTGGTCTACGTCCCGGAGTTCTACGACGTCAGCTACCGGCCGGACGGGCGGATCGCGGCGGTCACCCGCAACCGGGACGACGTCCCGGAGCGGCCCGCCAAGCACACCCTGACCGACCTCGACTCCTGGCCGTACCCGAAGACCCCGCTCGTACCGCTGGCCGAGACGGTGCACGAGCGGCTGAGCGTGGAGATCTTCCGCGGCTGCACCCGCGGCTGCCGGTTCTGCCAGGCCGGGATGATCACCCGTCCGGTGCGGGAGCGCAGCATCACCACCGTCGGCGAGATGGTCGACGCCGGGCTCGCGGCCTCGGGTTTCTCCGAGGTGGGCCTGCTGTCGCTGTCGAGCGCGGACCACAGCGAGATAGGCGAGATCGCCAAGGGCCTGGCCGACCGCTACGAGGGCACCAACACGGCGCTGAGCCTGCCCTCCACCCGGGTGGACGCCTTCAACGTCACCCTCGCCAACGAGTTCTCCCGCAACGGCCGCCGCAGTGGGCTCACCTTCGCCCCCGAGGGCGGCTCGGAGCGGCTTCGCAGGGTCATCAACAAGACGGTCAGCGCGGAGGACCTGGTCCGCACGGTCAGCACGGCCTACGCGAACGGCTGGCGGCAGGTGAAGCTCTACTTCATGTGCGGCCTGCCCACCGAGACGGACCAGGACGTCCTGGAGATCGCCGATCTCGCCCGCGAGGTCATCCGGGCGGGCCGGCGGGCCAGCGGCCACCGCGACATCCGGTGCACCGTCTCGATCGGCGGGTTCGTCCCCAAGTCGCACACGCCGTTCCAGTGGGCGGGGCAGGCATCCCATGAGGTGACCGACCAGCGCCTCAAGCTGCTGCGTGACACCGTGCGCGCCGACCGTGAGGTCGGCCGGGCGGTCGGCTTCCGCTACCACGACGGGCGTCCGGGCATCATCGAGGGGCTGCTCGCACGCGGTGACCGCCGGGTCGGCCGGGTGATCGAGCGGGTCTGGCGCGACGGTGGCCGCTTCGACGGCTGGAGCGAGCACTTCTCGTTCGCCCGCTGGGAGGCCGCGTGCGAGGCGGAGCTCACCGGGCTCGGCGTCTCGCTGGACTGGTTCACGACCCGCGAGCGCGACGAGCGCGAGATCCTGCCGTGGGATCATCTCGACGCCGGCCTCGACCGTGACTGGCTGTGGGCCGACTGGCAGGACGCCCTGCGCGCGACCGAGCTGGACGACTGCCGCTGGACCCCCTGCTACGACTGTGGGGTGTGCCCGACGATGGGAACCGAGAACCAGATCGGCCCCACCGGGCGCACACTGATCCCGGTGATCCCGGTGGGTCGTACCGATGCGTCGGCTGTATCGGCTGAACCGGGCCCTGCCGGGTCGTCCCCTGTTCCGTCCGACCTGGCGCGGGTCAGTGCCTCGTCGACCTGAGGGCCCGCCGCCCCCGCCGGTCGTGGCCAGGGTGCGGGTCCGGTTCGCCAAGCGGGGGCGGCTGCGCTTCCTGTCGCACCGCGACATAGCCAGGACCTTTGAACGCGGCCTGCGTCGCGCCCGGATACCGGTCGCGTTCTCGGCCGGGTTCAGCCCCCATCCCCGGGTGTCGTGGGTCGGCGCGGCACCCACCGGCGCCGCAAGCGAGGCCGAGTACTTCGAGGTCGCGCTGTCGGCCCCGATGGAGCCTGAGCAGGTACGCGCGGAACTCGACGCGGCGCTCCCGCCCGGGCTGGACGTCCTGCACTGCGTCGCGGCGGACAGCCCGCCGCTGCCGGACCGGATCGACGCGTCCCGGTGGCGGCTGCGGATGCCCGGCGTCGCGATCGCCGATCTGGACGTCGCCGTCGCCGAGCTGCTGGGTCGGGAGTCACTCACGGTCGAGCGGGCCACCAAGGACGGACGGCGCCGCGTGGACGTGCGCGAGGCCGTGGTCTGGGCCGTTTGCCGTGCAGAGAACGACACCTGTGCGATACTGGACGTGGTCGTACGGCACACGACGCCCGCCGTTCGACCCGACGACGTGCTGACCGCCCTTTCCGCGGTCGCCGTCCTCAGCGTCCCGGTGCCGCCCGAGCCAACACGACTCGAACAGGGCCGGTTGCGCGAGGACGGAACGCTGGCGGACCCGCTGGTACCGGACCGCGACGAGGCTGCCCGGCTGGTGGGTCAACTCGAAGCGTGATGCAGGGCGTCGCAGGATTGCCGGCGGCACAACCGTCGGACCGAGACAGTGGCTTCTGCGCGGCCGCGACTGCTGACACAGCGCGCCCGGGAGCCCGAGAGGCTTCATAACCCGTGCCCGAAGATCAGATCATCGAGGACCAGGCCACGCGCTCCGAGGTAACGCCCTCCGAGACCGTGCCCTCCGACAACACCCTTGCCGATACCGCGGCCCCTGCGGCGGCGGCTCCCGAGTCGGTGACCCCCGCGACAGCTGTCGCTGAATCTGCGGCCCCTGAGAGCGTGACCGCCGAGACCGCTCCGCAACGCCCCACCCGGCGCCGCCGCGCGGCTGGCCGACCGGCCGGGCCGCCACCTGAGGAGGCAGGCCCGCCTGCCGCCGCGGCCGGTGGCGAGACCGCCGTGGACGCGGCCGATTCCGCCACCGGTGCCGGTGCCGGTGCCGCGTCCAGCACTCTCCCCGTGTCCGACGGCGCGGCGCCTGACGCCGCGGTACCGCTGGTCGAGGCCGGCGCCGAGCCGGCGCCCGAAGCCGCGCCGGCCAAGCCGGCCCGGCGGGCGAGGACGACCCGGCCGCGCCGGGCCTCCCGGGAGGTCAGCGAGGCCGTACCCGACACCACAGCCACCCCCGCTCCCTCCGACACCACGTCGCCCGCCGCCGGCTCGCCCGACACGACGTCGCTCGACACCAGGACACCTGAGACCACGTCGTCCGCCACCGCGGCGCCCGAGGCCGGAGCGGACAACGTCCCCGGCTCGCCCGGGCAGGTCGCGAAGGGCGACGTCACCGCGTCCGATGCGCTCGTTGACACTACGGCGTCGGGCGAGGCTGCCCCCGCCGTGACCAAGCCGCGTCGCACCCGTGCTCGTCGGGCGGCCACGAAGGTCGAGCCGGCGGCCGAGCAGACTCCCGCCGCCTCCGCTCCGGCCACCGCCGCAGCCCCGGACTCGGCGGCCGACGCGGCCACCCCGCCGGCTCCCGAACCGGCCATCGACGAGACCGTCGACCCGCTCGCGGAGCCGGTCGACGAACTGTCGGCGAACGCCACCCCCGACGTGGACGCCGGGACCAGCGCTGCCGGGACTGGCGCCGCCGCGACGGACGCGCCCGGGGCTCAGCCGGCGGTCGCGTCCTCGCCGGAGCCCGTGATTGCCGCGACAGTGGCGGAAAGAGCGGCTGTGACGGGAGCCGGAACCACCGGAGCCACCCCCGCGGCCGGTCCCGAGGCGGTCGCCGGAACGGAGACCGCCCCCGGTCCCGAGGCGGTCGGTGCGCCCGAGCCCCCGCGGGCGGAGCGCACCTCGCGGCGGCGCACGCGGGCGGTCGCCCCGACGTGGACCAGCGGCGCCGAGGCGCCCGCCCCCGCGCCGGTGACCCGGCAGTCGGCCCGTCGCCCGGTGGCGATGATCACCTTCCAGCAGCCGGAGCCGGCGGTCGTGGAACCGTGGCCCCGCCGCCGTCGTGACGCCGACGACGCGCCGGCCGAGCCCGTCGTGACCGGTCGCGGCGGCCTCACCGGTGCGGGCCTCGACGACGTGGCCTCGGCCGACGAGATCGTCGACGCGGCCGACGACGCGGTGGCGTACGACACCGCGGAGTTCGGTGAGGCACTGGAGACGGAGAGCAGCGAGCAGGCGTTCGACGGCGGCGAGTACTCGTCCACCGACGCGGACGGCGACGACGCCGGACCGGGCGGAACCCGTCGCCGTCGCCGCGGCCGCCGCGGCCGTGGCCGGGCCCGCGGCGAAGAGGAGATCTCCGAGACCAGCGACCTTGCCGAGGAGCAGGTCGACGAGGCCGAGGAGCACGACGACCGCGAGCCCGAAGCCGAGCCGGTGGAGCGTGAGCCCAGGTCCTCCCGCCGCCGCTCACGTCGCTCGCCGACGAGGGAGACGTTCGACGAGGCGGAGGAGATTGACTCCGAAGCCGAGCTGGTGGCCGGAGCCGACTCCGGAGCCGACGCCGACACCGACGCCGAGTCTGACGCCGACGACGGCGCGGACCTCGAGGACGGCGCGGACGACTCGGCCGAGGACGGTTCGGACGATGACCGCGCCGGTGGATCTCGCCGCCGCCGCCGGCGCCGCCGCCGTTCCGGGACCGGCGCGGAGACCGCGCCGATCCCCGACGACCCCCCGAACACCGTCGTGCACGTGCGCGAGACGCGCCGGGACGACGACCTCGTCCGCGGGGTCAGCGGTTCCACCCGGCTGGAGGCGAAGCGCCAGCGCCGGCGCGAGGGCCGCGACAGCGGTCGCCGCCGCGCACCCATCGTCACCGAGGCCGAGTTCCTCGCCCGGCGGGAGTCGGTCGAGCGCCGGATGATCGTCCGGCACAACGGTGACCGCACCCAGATCGCCGTGCTTGAGGACGGCGTCCTGGTCGAGCACTTCGTGACGCGCGCCAGCTCGGCGTCCTACGCGGGCAACGTGTACCTCGGGCGGGTGCAGAACGTCCTGGCCAGCATGGAGGCGGCGTTCGTCGACATCGGCAAGGGCCGCAACGCCGTCCTGTACGCCGGTGAGGTCAACTACGACGCCTCGGGCCTCGACGGCCGGCCGCGCAAGATCGAGCAGGTGCTGAAGTCCGGGCAGTCGGTGCTCGTCCAGGTCTCGAAGGACCCGATCGGGCACAAGGGCGCGCGGCTGACCAGCCAGGTGAGCCTGCCCGGCCGCTACCTCGTGTACGTGCCGGACGGCCAGAACGCCGGAATCAGCCGCAAGCTGCCGGACACCGAGCGCGCCAGGCTGAAGAGCATCCTCAAGAAGATCACTCCGGAGAACGGTGGGGTGATCGTCCGCACCGCGGCGGAGGGCGCGAGCGAGGCCGAGCTCGAGCGCGACATCGAGCGCCTCGTCGCGCAGTGGGAGGACATCCAGCGCAAGGCGCAGAAGGCCAGCGCGCCGTCCCTGCTCTACGGCGAGCCCGACCTGGTGGTGCGGGTCATCCGCGACATCTTCAACGAGGACTTCACCGAGCTGGTCGTCCAGGGGTCGCACGAGGCCGCGACCGTCGAGGGCTACGTCGACACGGTCGCCCCGGACCTGCGCGACCGCGTCCGCCGCTACGTCGGCACCGGGGACGTCTTCGCCGAGTACCGGGTGGACGAGCAGCTCGCGAAGGCGCTGGACCGCAAGGTCTGGCTGCCCTCCGGCGGCTCACTGGTCATCGACCGCACCGAGGCGATGACCGTCATCGACGTCAACACCGGCAAGTTCACCGGCAAGGGCGGCAACCTCGAGGAGACGGTCACCAAGAACAACCTCGAGGCCGCGGAGGAGATCGTCCGCCAGCTCCGGCTGCGCGACATCGGTGGCATCATCGTCATCGACTTCATCGACATGGTGCTGGAGAGCAACCGCGAGCTGGTGCTGCGCCGGCTCACCGAGTGCCTCGGCCGGGACCGGACCCGCCACCAGGTCGCCGAGGTGACGAGCCTGGGCCTCGTCCAGATGACCCGCAAGCGGGTGGGCCAGGGCCTGCTGGAGGCCTACAGCGAGCCGTGCGCCCACTGCAACGGGCGCGGTGTGCTCGTCCACCTCGACTCCGCGCACTCAAGGGACGCGCAGTCGCGGGACGGGGCACAGCCGAGGGAGGCGGCGGCGTCGTCGGCGAGCCAGCCGGCGGCGGAGGCTCCGGCCCAGGCGGCCGGTACCTCCACGGGCCGCCGCGCACGGCACGCGACAAAGCCCGCTGGTCCGGCCCTCGTGGCTGCCGCGGTCTCGTCGGCCGTGGACGGGGCGCATATCTCCTCGGACGATGCCATCGGGTCCGTGAACGGCTCCGCATCGGCTGAATCGACTGATTCGTCTGGATCAGTTGGATCGGCTGGGGTCTCGGGGTCGGCGGAGGCGGTGGCTCCTGGTGAACACCCGGCCACTCAGGCCGGCGCGTCCTTGCCGGACGCCGTCGCACCGCGGGCCGCCCGGATCGCCGTAACGGTTGGAGCCGGAAGCGATCAGGGCACTGAGAGCAACGGCGTCGACAGCAGCGGCGTCAGTGGCGGGCCCGGGGCTAACGGGGCCGGGAGTGGCGGGGCCGAGGGCACCACGGTCGACGGTGAGTCGCGGCCGGGTTCCGGCGGAATCCCGGTGTTCGCGAACACCGACGATCCGGACAGCGTGTTGCATTCCGGGACGAACGGTGCGGGCACTCCGGCTGGCGCCGAGAAGCCGGCCCGCGCCCGTCGCCGTCGCGCATCCCGCCCGGTCTCCAAGCCCACGGACACCGCCCAGCCGATCCCCGTTCCCTCCGAAGCCACCAGCACCTGACCCCCTCACCCGCCACGGCGGGTGAGTCCCACGTACGACAGAAGTGTGGCGGGTGAGCGAGTCCACGGACTCGCTCACCCGCCACACTTCTCTCAGCCGCCGACCCTATCCGCGTGGGTTGTCCGGCTGAGGGGTTAGTAGAGGTTCGGGGTGTTGCGGCCGGCGGCTGCCGGGGCGGCTCGGACGAGACCGTGGCATCCGCGCTGGCGCATCAGCTCGTCGAGGGTTGCCCGGGAGCGTCGCAGCGCTCCGTCGACGGCCTGGCGCGCGCGGGGCTCGTCCCCCATCTGCAGGGCGTACGAGGCCATGACCAGCGTCTGGACCAGATCATCCTGCTCGGACAGCGGGTCCGCCATCCGGGCCGGCCCCGCTGGGTCGGCGTCGGCCGGGTTGGTCGTCAGCCGTGTGCCGCTGGTAGCCGGTCCCGCGCCGCTGGTTGCGTGCATCGTGCCGCTGGCGGCTCCCGCGCTGCCGGTCATGGGCAGCGCGCCGCCGGTGCGGGTGGTGGTGGGCGGGGCCGGTGTGGTCAGCTCGCGGCCGTGGGCGGCGAGCCACGCCGCCGCGACCGCGGTGGTGATCGCCCATCCGGCCCGGACCCAGGCCGGGGGGTCGACCAGCCCGTCGAAGGTCAGCTCGGTCGCCATCAACACGACGAGGATGACGAGCACTCCTGCCGCCGCGGGGGCCGCCCGACCGGGCACGGCCTGAGCGGGCACGGCCTGAGCGGGCACGGCCTGAGCGGGCACGGCCTGAGCGGGCACGGCCTGAGCGGGCACGGCCTGAGCGGGCACGGCCTGAGCGGGCACGGCGTGCGCGCGCATGGAGTGGGTGGGTACCGCCTGGGTAGGCGCGGTGGGGGTGGGAACGGTGGGGGCGGAGTCGGTCCGGCGCGGTGACGGCTGTGCCGCGGCCGGGGTGACCGCCGCCGCGATCAGCGGGAGGCAGGCGACGGCAAGGGCGGCCATCGTGGCGGCGCCTGCCGCCCATGTCACGTAATGCCAGTGCACCCCGATCGCCCCCTCTGAATCCTCTGGTCCGCCCGACTCACCCCGCCTGGCGGGGTCCGCCCCGACCCGACTCGGCCCGCCCCCACCAGGGGTGCGGCGACTCGAGCCACGGCGACTCGGTTCGCGGTGAGTCCCGTTGCCCGCGCGTCCGCGAGCCTGGCGCGGACGTCGCGCGGCGTCGTGTGACGCGGGGTCACGTGCCTCCTCGCGTGCCCCCCAGGGCAGGCACCGCCGGTGCGCTCCGCCGGCGACCCGTCCTGGTGGGGACGGCCCTCGTCGCCGCGCTGGAGGACCCCACATGTTTTCCCCGCGACTCGTTCGTCACCATGGCCCGTCCGGGTCATAGGCAACATGACCCTCTCGGAACCCGCCTATCGCCCGTGTCTCCATCGCAGTGTGTCTTTCCGTGTTCTTCTGTCGTTCTTTCATTGATGTCCCCCGGGCTGCGCCTTCTTTTTGATCTTCTTTGTGGTCGATCGGTGGTCGTGCCGGGTGGGCGTGTCTCACCCTTGCCCGGATGACCTGTAAGGTGGATGGACACGAGGCAGGCGCGCCCTGAGCGTGCGTCGGTACTCGCGGGCCTCCTGACCCGCGAGCGCGGATGCGGGTCGATGGGTGCGGGCATGTGCGGGCATGGTTGCGGGCGCGGATGTCGCACCGGCGAGACCGCGTGCCGCGGGCGCCCAGCTCGTGAGGCAGGCTTGACGGGCCGCTCCAGGCGGTCCAAGCGAGATCCAACAGCAGGGAGATCTGGTGTACGCGGTCGTTGCCAGCGGCGGCAAGCAGCACAGGGTCGCCGTCGGCGATGTCGTCGACGTCGAACTCCTCTCCGGGGAGCCGGGCGCGGCCGTGAACCTTCCGGCGGTGCTGCTCGTCGACGGCGAGTCGGTCACACACGACGCTGACGCTCTGGCGTCCGTCGAGGTCACCGCCGAGGTCGTCGGTGTCGTCAAGGGTCCGAAGATCCGGATCCACAAGTTCAAGAACAAGACCGGCTACCACAAGCGTCAGGGCCATCGCCAGAAGTACACGCGCCTGAAGGTGACCGGGATCGAGACGGGGAAGGCCTGACGAGATGGCGCACAAGAAGGGCGCGAGCTCCTCGCGCAACGGCCGTGACTCGAACGCCCAGCGGCTCGGCGTGAAGCGGTTCGGTGGCCAGCTGGTCAAGGCCGGCGAGATCATCGTCCGGCAGCGGGGCACCCACTTCCACCCGGGTGACCTGGTCGGCCGCGGCAAGGACGACACTCTGTTCGCGCTGGCTCCGGGCCACGTCGAGTTCGGCCGCAAGCGGGGCCGCCGGGTCGTGAACATCGTCTCGGCCGACACCGAGCGTGCCGAGAAGGTCGCCGTACCGGCCTGACCAGCCCAAAGAGGTCCGGCGATTCGGAGACCTGCCAGAACCGCGGCGCGGTGCCGCCGGGGATGTGCGGGCCGTCGCCCGGGTCGTAGTCGTTCACAGGGCGCCGCGCGAGCCACAGCCCCTCCGGTGTGGCATGCGCGGCGCTCTTGTGTGTCAGACCGCGGTCAACCGCGGAGTTAGGAGAGGTGGCAGATCATGCCGACGTTCGTCGACCGGGTGGTTCTGCACGCCGCCGCCGGCGACGGCGGGCACGGCTGCTGCTCGATCCACCGTGAGAAGTTCAAACCGCTGGGCGGGCCGGACGGCGGCAACGGCGGCCGTGGCGGCAACGTGCTGCTGCGCGTCGACAGCGGCGTGACGACCCTGCTCGACTTCCACTTCCACCCGCATCAGCGGGCCGGCGGCGGCCGTCCGGGCCAGGGCTCCAACCGCCACGGCGCGGACGGCGACGACCTGGTTCTGTCGGTGCCGGACGGCACCGTCGTGCTCTCGCCCGACGGCGAGCAGATCGTCGACCTGGTCGGGGCGGGAAGCACCTACGTCCTGGCGCACGGCGGCCGCGGGGGGCGGGGTAACGCCTCGCTGGCCTCGGCCCGCCGCAAGGCGCCCGGCTTCGCCGAGTTCGGGGAGCCGGGTGAGCAGCTCGACGCCGTCCTCGAGCTCAAGAGCGTGGCCGACGTCGCGCTGGTCGGCTTCCCGAGCGCCGGGAAGTCCTCGCTGGTCTCGGTGCTCAGCGCCGCGCGTCCCAAGATCGCCGACTACCCGTTCACCACCCTGGTTCCGAACCTGGGCGTCGTCCAGGCCGGTGACCATAGCCCGTTCACGGTCGCGGACGTCCCCGGGCTGATCCCGGGTGCCAGTCAGGGCCGGGGGCTGGGCCTGGAGTTCCTGCGGCACATCGAGCGGTGCTCGCTGATCGTCCACGTTCTCGACTGCGCCACGCTCGAGCCCGGCCGTGATCCGCTCACCGACCTCGACGTGATCGAGGCGGAGCTCGCCGCGTACACGACCGACCTGTCGGACCGCCCGCGTCTCGTGGTGCTGAACAAGGTCGACGTCCCGGACGCGGCCGAGCTCGCCGAGCTGGTCACCCCTGACCTGCAAGCCCGCGGTCTGGCCGTGCACCAGATCAGCACGGCGAGCCGGCACGGGGTCCGCGGGCTCGCGCTCGCGCTCGCCGAGCTCGTCGCCAGCCTGCGCGCCGCCGCGCCCAGCCCGGCCGCGACCCGGATCGTGCTGCGCCCGCGCGCGGTGGACGAGCCGGACTTCACGGTGCGGGCCGAGGGCGACGGCTTCGTCGTCGGCGGGACCAAACCGCTGCGCTGGGTGCGCCAGACCGACTTCAGCAACGAGGAGGCGATCGGCTACCTGGCCGACCGCCTGGCCCGGCTGGGCGTCGAGAAGGAGCTCGCCAAGCGGGGTGCCTTCCCCGGGGTCGCGGTCACGATCGGTGCCGTCACCTTCGACTGGGAGCCGACGCTGTCCGGCCGGGAGGCGCTGCTCGCCGCCGGTGGCGGAGATGGCGACGGCTACGGCGAGGCGGGCTACGGCGCCGTCGACACCGCCGTCACGATCGCGACCGTGGGCGGCTCCGGGGGCACGAGAGCCGGCGCGCGCGGCGGAGCAGTGGTCTCCGACCTCCCGCTCGGTCCGCGGGGCACCGACCTGCGGCTGCGGACGTCCAAGCGGCTCACCAGGGCACAGCGGACGGCCCTGAACGACTCCGCTGACGACTTCGGCGACGGCGCCGGCTTCGGTGACAGTGCCGGCTTCGGTGACGGCGCCGGCTTCAATGACAGTGCGGCCTTCGGCGACAGCGGTGGCTCCGGCGGTGACGCCGACGGCGGGCGTGGCTAGGCCGTGGTCCGTTCCTTCGTCACCGAAGCGAACCGGGTCGTCGTCAAGGTCGGCTCGTCGTCGCTGACCACGGCGGCCGGTGGGCTGGACGCCGACCGGGTCGAGGCGCTGGTCGCGGCCGTCGCCGGCCGGGCCGGCAGCCTGGTGCTGGTGTCGTCGGGCGCGATCGCCGCCGGTCTCGCCCCGCTCGGGCTGACCAGGCGGCCGCGTGACCTGGCCACTCTGCAGGCGGCGGCGAGCGTCGGCCAGAGCTCGCTCGTCCACTGCTACGCCGGCGCGTTCGGCCGGGCCGGGCACCGGGTCGGCCAGGTCCTGCTCACCGCCACCGACGTGATCCGGCGGACGCACTACCGGAACGCGCGCACGACCCTGGAGCGGCTGCTGGCCCTCGGTGTCGTGCCGATCGTGAACGAGAACGACGCGGTCGCCACCCAGGAGATCCGGTTCGGTGACAACGACCGGCTCGCCGCGATCGTCTCCCACCTGGTCTCCGCGGACCTGCTCGTCCTGCTCTCCGACGTCGACGGCGTGTACGAGTCGAACCCGCGGCTGGGGCCGGCGAGCATGGTGCGCGAGGTCCGCTCGGACGCCGATCTCGACGGCCTGACCGCCCGCGGCACCGGCGCGGCCGGTGTCGGGGTCGGCGGCATGGCGACGAAGATCGACGCCGCGCGGATGGCGGCGTCCGGTGGCGTCACGACGGTCGTCACCTCTGCGGCCAACGCGGCCGCGGTGCTGGCCGGCGAGGAGATCGGGACGGTGTTCCACCCGACCGGCCCGCGCCGGCCGTCCCGCCTGCTCTGGCTGGCCCACGCCACCGCTCCCGAGGGCCGGCTGCACCTGGACGAGGGCGCGGTCGCCGCGGTGGTGGACCGGCGGGCCTCGCTGCTGCCGGCCGGGGTCACCAAGGTCGAGGGGGACTTCT
This sequence comes from Parafrankia sp. BMG5.11, assembly GCF_004337455.1. Classification (NCBI taxonomy): domain Bacteria; kingdom Bacillati; phylum Actinomycetota; class Actinomycetes; order Frankiales; family Frankiaceae; genus Parafrankia; species Parafrankia sp. BMG5.11. The sequence goes on from NZ_SJXI01000036.1 coordinate 27,269, forward strand.
CCGCCGGCGATCCGGTCGACCTGGTCGACCCGCGGGGCCGTCCGGTGGCGCGTGGGCTGGTCGAGTTCGACTCCGTCGAGCTGCCGGGCATGCTCGGCCGCTCGACGATGGACCTGGCGGCCGAGCGGGGCCCGTCCTACGAGCGTGAGGTCGTCCACCGCGACGACCTCGTCCTGCTCCTCACCCGTCGCTGACCCGCCGCCGGTAGCCTCAGGGAACGGCGCACAGCGGCGCGCCGTCGACGCCGGGCCCGCGTCCGCGCCGGCCGTCGCGGACAGTCGGGAGGAATTCGGTCATGAACACCTCTGCGGAGGACGTCCGCGCCAGCGCGGTCCGAGCCCGGCAGGCCGCCGGGCAGCTCGCCCCGCTGTCGCGGGCGGCGAAGGACGCCGCGCTGCTGGGCATGGCCGCGGCGCTGCTCGACCGGTCCGCCGAGATCCTCGCCGCGAACGCCCTGGACACCGCCGCCGCGCGGGCCGCCGGCACGTCCGCCGCGCTGGTCGACCGGCTGACCCTCACCCCGGAGCGGATCGAGGCGATGGCCGACGGCCTGCGCCAGGTCGCGGCGCTCGAGGACCCGGTCGGTGAGGTCGTCCGCGGGCGGGTGCTGCCCAACGGGCTGGAGCTGCGCCAGGTCCGGGTGCCGCTCGGCGTCATCGGGATCATCTACGAGGCCCGGCCCAACGTCACGGTGGACGCGGCGGGCCTGTGTATCAAGAGCGGCAACGCGGTGCTGCTGCGGGGCAGCGCCTCGGCGCTGAACTCCAACCGGGTGCTGGTGGACGTCCTGCGGGAGGCGGCGGTGGCCGCGGGGCTGCCGGCCGACGGCGTGCAGCTCGTCCCGGGGGCGGACCACGACTCGGTGAAGCACCTCATGCGGCTGCGCGGCCTGGTGGACGTCCTCATCCCGCGCGGCGGGGCCGGCCTGATCCGCGCGGTCGTCGAGGAGTCGACGGTTCCGGTCATCGAGACCGGCGTCGGTAACTGCCACGTTTACGTGGACGTCGACGCCGACGTCGACACCGCGCTGGCCATCACGCTGAACGCGAAGACGCAGAAGGTGTCGGTGTGCAACTCGGCCGAGACCCTGCTCGTCCACGCCGGGATCGCCGCGGAGTTCCTGCCCCGGGTGCTGACGGCGCTGCGCGACGCGGGCGTGACCGTGCACGGTGACGAGACGGTGCGCGCGGTCGACCCGTCCGCCGTGCCGGTCACCGACGAGGACTGGGCGACGGAGTACCTCTCGCTCGACATGGCGGTGGGGGTCGTCGACTCGCTGGACCAGGCGCTCGACCACATCCGGCGCTGGAGCAGCGGCCACACCGAGGCGATCGTGACCCGGTCGCTGGCGGCGAGTCGCCGGTTCGTCGCCTCCTGCGACAGCGCCGCGGTGATGGTGAACGCCTCGACCCGCTTCACCGACGGCGAGCGGTTCGGGATGGGCGCCGAGATCGGCATCTCCACGCAGAAGCTGCACGCCCGCGGGCCGATGGGCCTGCCCGAGCTGACCTCGACGACCTGGGTGGGCATCGGGGACGGCCACCTGGTGTGACCGGGCGGCGCGTGGGCGTTGCGGGTGGCCTTCCGGGAGGCCGGAACAGCCGTCTCCGGAGCACTCCGGAGCACTCCGGAAGCCCGTCATCCCTCGTCAATCCGTCATGTGCTGCCAACCACTGGCACTATGGACCGTGGTGGTGCTAGGCGCTGGACCGGAAGGTGGCCATGTCGTTGCAGGGATACGCGTTCGCAGACGTCGCTGATGTCCGGGAGCGGCTCCGGGAGACGGGCTACCTCGCCGACGAGGCGATCGCCACCACGGTCTTCCTCGCCGACCGGCTGGGCAAGCCGCTGCTCGTCGAGGGGCCGGCCGGTGTCGGCAAGACCGAGCTCGCCAAGTCGCTGGCCGCGGCGGTCGGCGCCGAGCTGATCAGGCTCCAGTGCTACGAGGGCCTGGACGAGGCCCGCGCGCTCTACGAGTGGAACTACAAGAAGCAGCTGCTGCGCATCCAGTCGGCCTCCGGCGCCACGGGCGAGGCCGCCGGGGACGCCGCCGCTGGCACCGCCAGCTGGCAGCAGACCCACGACGACATCTTCAGCGAGGAGTTCCTCCTCTCCCGTCCGCTGCTCACCGCGATCCGGCGGGACGACCCGACCGTCCTGCTCATCGACGAGACGGACAAGGCCGACGTCGAGGTGGAGGGCCTGCTGCTGGAGGTGCTCTCCGACTTCCAGGTCACGATCCCCGAGCTGGGCACCGTGAAGGCGACCCGCCGGCCGTTCGTCATCCTCACCTCGAACGCCACCCGCGAGCTGTCGGAGGCGCTCAAGCGCCGCTGCCTGTACCTGAACCTGGACTACCCCTCGGCCGCCCGGGAGAAGGAGATCGTCCTCGCCCGGGTGCCCGAGCTGCCGGAGAAGATGGCCGAGTCGCTGGTGCGGATCGTGCGCGCGCTGCGGGCGATGGAGCTCAAGAAGGCGCCGTCGATCGCGGAGACGATCGACTGGGGCCAGACCGTTCTCGCGCTCGGTTTCGACACCATGGACGACGCCGCCGTCACCTCCACCCTCGGCGTGGTCCTCAAGCACGCCAGCGACCAGGCCCGCGCCATCAGCCAGCTCAAGCTCGGCGCCAACTGACGCAGGACCGGGAGGTCCCGATGAACCTGCTCGACCGCACCGTCGAGTTCACCGCCGCGCTGCGCCGCGCCAACGTCCCGGTGAGCAGCGCCGAGACGGTGGACGCCGCGCGGGCGGTCGGTGCCATCGGCTGGGCCGACCGGGACGCCCTGCGGGCCGCGTTCGCCGCGACGATGTGCAAGCGCCCGCTGTACCGGAGCGCGTTCGACTCGCTGTTCGACCTGTACTTTCCGCCGCGGATCGGCGACGGTGTCGTGCTGCCCGACGAGGGCGGGCCCGCCGGGGAGCAGCAGCCGGGGGAGCAGCGGAACGGCGACCCGTCCGAGCTGACCCCGCAGGAGATCGAGGCGCTGCGCCGGGCCATGCGCGACCAGCTCCGCGACGCGCTGCTCGACGGCGACGACGAGAAGCTCCGCGACCTGGCCCGCCGTTCGGTCAGCGCCTTCGGCGCGGCGCAGAACGGGCCGGGGCAGCGCAGCTACTTCATCTACCGGGTGCTGCGGGCGATGTCCCCGGAGACACTCATCGCGGACCTGCTCGCCGCGATGCTCGGTGACGACGATCGCGGCGGCCTCGAAGAGCGGATCGCGCGGCAGACGATCGCCGACCGCATCCGGGCATTCGAGGAGATGATCTCCTCCGAGGTCCGCCGGCGGATGGCCGAGGAACGTGGCATCGAGGCCGTCGAGCGGACCGCGGTGAAGCCGCTCGCCGACCAGGTCGACTTTCTGCGCGCCTCCCAGCGTGATCTGGTCGAGCTGCGCCGCCAGGTGTATCCGCTCGCCCGCCGGCTGGCGACCAGGCTGACGGCGCGGCGCCGGCTCGGCCGGGCCGGCCGGCTCGACTTCCGCCGCACAGTCCGGGCGTCGCTGGCGACCGGTGGCGTGCCGATCGAGACCAAGCACCGGCCGCACAAGCCGCACAAGCCCGAGCTTGTCGTGCTGTGCGACGTGTCCGGATCGGTGTCCTCCTTCGCGCACTTCACCCTCATGCTCACGCACGCGCTGCGCGAGCAGTTCTCCAAGGTCCGCGCGTTCGCGTTCATCGACACGACCGACGAGGTCACCCGCTTCCTGCGCGGGCTCGAGCTGGGCGACATGATGGCCCGGATCGCCTCCGAGGCCGACCTGGTCTGGTTCGACGGCCACAGCGACTACGGCCACGCGATCGAGGTCTTCGCCGAGAAGTACCCGGACGCCGTCGGGCCGCGGACGTCGCTGCTCGTCCTGGGGGATGCCCGCAACAACTACCGGGCCACCTCGGCCGCGGTGTTCCGCCGGCTGTGCGGGCAGGCCCGGCACTCCTACTGGCTGAACCCGGAGCCGCGCAGCTACTGGGGCTCCGGCGACTCGGCCACCACCGCCTACGCCGACCTCGTCGACGAGATGGTCGAGTGCCGCAACGTCGAGCAGCTCCAGCACTTCATCGAGCGGCTGCTACCCACCTGAGGCGCCCCGCCTTGAAGCCCCACCTGAGGCGCCTCGGCGTGGTCGCGCCGTTGTGGGAGATTTGACGTTTCCGGCGCTTTCGGGGTGAACCGATCGCCGGGCCGCTGCGTCCAACCCTTCGACGGCGGGCGCATGGTGTGACCGCCGACGCCCGCGCGGGTGACCGCGCAGGCCGGACGGAGGGGTGCCGCCATGGCGACCGAAACGACGGCGACGACCATGCCGACAGGTCCGACCGACGCGACCGGACAGGCCGATCCGGGTGAACCGACGACCGCAGGCACCGCCGCGGGCGGGCAGCCGGGGCAGCCCGGTCCGGCCGCCCCTCCCGGTCCGTTCGGGACGCCCGGCCGGAACGAGCGGCCCTGGTCGTCCCGCCTGCCGGCCATGCCGGACCCGCGCCGCCGCCGGCGCCTGATCCTCGGCGCGGGCGCGCTGCTCGTCGTGATCCTCGGGGTGGGCTTCATCGCCGCCGGAACGGACGGCGCCGGCACGAACTCGGCGGACACGGCGGCCGTCCCGATGCCGGCGTCCGAGCCCGGTACACCCGGCGAGATGAGCACGTCGGCGGACTCCAGCGCGTCGGCGCCGTCGCCGGCGCCCGGTGCGGCCCGGGCGGACGGCATCGCCGCGGGAGCGCCGTCGACCGTCCCGGGCGGGCCCGGTGGCACCGGCGGCACCGGCGGCGAGCCCGCCCGGCCCGCCGGCGCCCAGCCGCGGATCGTCCGCAACGGCACGGCCACGCTGTCCGTGCCGGCCGGTGCCGTGGACAAGGCGGTCCAGGATCTCTCCGCGGCGGCGCGGGGGCTTGCGGGGTACACCGAGTCCAGCGAGGTCAGCGGCACTCCGTCGACCACTGATGACGGCAGCCAGTACGCCACCGTGACCCTGCGGGTGCCGAGCGAGTCGTTCGACGAGCTGCGGTCCGGCCTGAGCCGGATCGGCACGGTGTCGGCGTCGACGATGTCCTCGCGCGACGTGACCGGGGAGTACGTCGATCTCGAGGCGCGCAAGCGCGCGCTGGAGGCCTCCCGTACCGCCTACACGACGCTGCTCTCCAATGCCACCACGGTGGGGGAGACACTGTCGGTGCAGCAGGCCATCGACGGCGTGCAGATCCAGATCGAGCAGATCGAGGGCCAGCGGATGGTCCTCGCCGACGCCAGCGACCTCGCGACGTTGACGGTGCAGATCGCCGAGGACGGAGCGGACCCCGCACCCGGGCCGGACGATGACGACTCGGGGCTGGTCGCTGCCGCGCGGACATCCTGGAACCGTTTCGTCCGCGGTATCGAGGAGATCATCGCGCTGCTCGGCCCGCTGGCGCTGGTCGGCCTGGTCGCCGCGTGCGTCTACGGGGCCGTCCGGATCGCGCGCCGGTGGGGCTGGATCCCGACGACCCCGGCCCCGCCCGCGCCGCCGCGGGACTCGGCGGGGTCGTAAGCGGGCCGGTGCGCTCTGGCACGGAAGGGGTCCGGGGCGGCACGATGGACGGGCACACGCAGGCCGCCGGCGACTGGCACCGACACGTCCGTGTCGGTGCCAGTCGCCGGCCGCGGACGGGAGCGCCGGGATGCCCGAGGCAGGCGAGGAATCCGGATCGGGGCTGACCAGCGCCCGCTGGACACACGTCGCCCTGCCCTCCAGCGACCTCGACGCCTCGATCGCCTTCTACACGTCGATGACCCCGCTGGTCGTCGTGGCGGTCCGCGAGGACGCCGCCGGCCGTAGCGCCTGGCTCTCCAACGAGGGCCAGTGGCGGACGCCGTTCGTCCTGGTGCTGGTGGACTTCGTCCGGGAGCGCGGCGCCCGGCATCCGATCATGACGCCGTTCGCGCACCTCGGGATCGAGGTCCCGCGCCGGGCCGACGTGGACGACGCGGCGGCGCGGGCCCGGGCCGCCGGCTGCCTGCACTGGGAGCCGCAGGACCTGCCGGACCCGGTCGGCTACGTGTGCGCGCTGACGGACCCCGACGGCAACGTGATCGAGATCAGCCACGGCCAGCGGGTCTTCTCGACGGTGCGTGACCTGTGGGGGCCGCGCGGCTGACCGTCCGGCGCCGCGCCTTGACGTGGCCTCGTCCGGTGATCGCGGTGCGTGACGGGGAGCGGGGCCGGTCCGGTGGGGTGGGGGAGCGGAATCATCCGGGCTGCCCGCTCGATAACCTGCATATGAGACCCATAAGGGTCTATTCGGGGCGCTCGACGCGGGCAGCCGGTGATCGCCTGGTTGTGGGGGATTCGTCACCGCGCGTCGAGAGCCGCCATCGCGGGGATCCTGCGGACCCCCGAAAGGACGTGACGCCAGGTGACACCTCCGAGTCCGGCCGTTCACGACGTGCCGGCGATCGGTGGCCTCGGGATGACCGACGTCGCCCGGCAGACCGTCGCCCGGCAGACCGTCGCTCGGCAGGCCGGTGCCGGCGGGGCCCAGCCGGCCGCTGAGCCGCCCTGGCCGGCGTGCTCCGGTGTGGATCTCACCCGTCCCCATGCCGCCGTGGTGCTGCACTACGACGGCGCCCGCCGCGACGCGTGGGGCGCCGCCCTGGCCGCGCTCGACGTCCCGGTGCGCCGGGACGGGGCGTTCGGTGAGCTCGGGTGGGCGGTCCTGGCAGGTGACGCCGCCGACGTCGGCCGGGAGCTGGCCGCGGTGCGATCCCGCCTGGCCGCTGCCGTCGGATCGGACCGGCCGGTGCTCGCCGCCGCCGGGCGGGTGGTCGTCGGCGACGGCCGGGACACCTCCGAGACGGCATCGTCGCTCGCCGAGGCACGGGCCGTGCTCGCGCTGCTGCGCCATCGCGGCGACGGCGTGCAGCTCCTGCACTCGGACACCGGGCTGGCCGGGCTGCTGCTGGCCGTCCCGCGGGCGCGGCTGGAGTCGTTCGCCCGGGCCGAGCTCGGGCCGCTGCTGGACCGGCCCGAGCTGCTGGCCACGCTCGCCGCCTGGCTGGAGACGAACGGCAGCCGGGCCGCGGTCGCCGCGCGCATCCACATGCACCGCAACTCGGTCGGCTACCGGATGGACCGGGTCCGCGAGCTCCTGGGCCTGCACGGGGACCCGCCGGAGCGGATGTGGCGGTTGCACGCCGCCGTCGTCGCCCGCGAGCTGGTGGCGGCGCTTCCGGCCGGTGACGCCTTCCCGACCGGGGACCTTCCCGACGGCCGGGCTGGCCTGGCCGGGGCGGTCGGGGTGGCCGGCTACCCGCGGGCCAGCGCGGCGTCCACGAGGACCTGCGCCTCGGCGAGCACCGAGGCCAGGTGATCCGGGCCGGCGAAGCTCTCGGCGTAGATCTTGTAGACGTCCTCGGTGCCGGACGGGCGCGCGGCGAACCACGCGTCGGCCGTCGCCACCTTCACACCGCCGATCGGGGCGCCGTTGCCCGGCGCGGCCGACAGGGCCGCGGTGACCGCGCCCCCGGCGAGCGTCGTCGCGCCCAGGGCCTCGGGCGTCAGCGCGGAGAGGATCTTCTTCTGCGCCGGGGTGGCGGGGGCGTCCACGCGCCGGTAGGCGGGGGAGCCGAACCGCCCGGTCAGCTCGGTGTAGAGAACACCGGGGTCACGGCCGGTCGTCGCGGTCATCTCGGCGGCCAGCAGGCAGGCGATGATGCCGTCCTTGTCCGTCGTCCACACCCGGCCGTCGCGGCGCAGGAACGACGCGCCGGCGCTCTCCTCGCCGCCGAAACCGAGCGAGCCGTCGAGCAGGCCGTCGACGAACCACTTGAAGCCGACCGGCACCTCGACCAGCCCGCGTCCGAGATCGGCGGCGACTCGGTCGATCATGCCGGAGCTGACCAGGGTCTTGCCGACCGCGGCGCCCGCCGGCCAGCCCGGCCGGTGCGCGAACAGGTAGGAGATCGCCGTCGAGAGGTAGTGGTTCGGGTTGAGCAGGCCGGCGCCGGGGGTGACGATCCCGTGCCGGTCGGCGTCCGCGTCGTTCGCCAGCGCGACGTCGAACGACCCGGCCAGCCGCAGCAGCGACGCCATCGCGAACGGTGACGACGGGTCCATCCGGATTCGGCCGTCCCAGTCCAGCGTCATGAAGCCGAACGTCGGGTCGACCGCGGTGTTCACCACCTCGATGTCGAGCTTGTGCCGCTCGGCGATCTCCTGCCAGTACAGGACGCTCGCTCCGCCGAGCGGATCGACGCCGATGCGGACCCCGGCCGAGCGGATGGCGTCGAGGTCGACGACGTTCGGCAGGTCCGCCACGTAGGCGCTGACGAAGTCGTGCACGGTCGCCGCCGCCAGCGCCTGGGTGTGCGGGATCCGGGCGACCCCGGTGAGACCCGCCTCGAGCAGCGCGTTCGCCCGGTTCTGGATCGCGCTCGTGGCCGCGGTGTCGGCGGGACCGCCGTGCGACGGGTTGTACTTGAAGCCGCCGTCGGCCGGCGGGTTGTGCGACGGCGTCACGACGATGCCGTCGGCGAGCCCCCCGGGCCCGCCGGCGCCCCCCGTGCCCGTTGTGGGCGAGGATCGCGTGCGAGATCACCGGTGTCGGGGTGGCCTCACCGGCCGGCGCGACGCGGACGTCCACCCCGTTCGCGACCAGGACCTCGAGGGCGCTCGCCAGCGCCGGCGCGGACAGCGCGTGCGTGTCGACGCCGATGAACAGCGGACCGCTGACCCCGGCGGCCGCCCGGTGCTCGCAGATCGCCTGTGTGGTGGCCAGGATGTGGTCTTCGTTGAACGACGCCCGCAGTGCGCTGCCGCGGTGGCCGGACGTCCCGAACGCCACCCGCTGGGCCGGGTCGGCGGGGTCGGGACGCACGTCGTGGTAGGCGGCGAGCAGCGCCCGCGGGTCGATGAGCTCGTCGGGAGCGGCGGGCTGACCCGCGCGCGGGCTGTTCGGCATGGGCGGGCTCCATATGGGCGGGCTCGATCGGATCGTTCGGCATCGGATCGTTCGGCTCCCCGGCCAGCCTAGTGCCGCGCGCCGCGACGTTCGCCCCGTCGCCCTGTCACTCGTTGTGGCTCTGGCCGTCGGCCCCAGGCGGGGAGGGGGAGGGGGAAGGGCCGTGGCCTGGCCAGCGGGCGGGATGGCGACGTATCGTGATCGGCGTGCCAAGGTCGGCGGCCCCGCCGGACGGGGCGAGATGCTCCATCGCCCGCAGCCTCGAGGTGCTGGGTGAGCGGTGGACTCTGCTGGTCGTCCGCGAGGCGTTCCGCGGGCGCACCCGCTTCGCCGAGTTCCGCGACGCGCTGGGCATAGCGACGGACGTCCTGACCGTCCGCCTGCGCACGCTGGTCGAGGCCGGGGTGCTCGAACGCCAGGCCTACCGCGAGCCCGGGTCACGCGAGCGGTACAGCTACCACCTCACCCCGGCCGGCCACGACCTGCGCCTCGTGCTCGGGTCGCTGCAGCAGTGGGGCGACGCGCACCGGCCCTCCGGCCACGGTCCGGCCACGGTGTACCGCTCCGCGGTGGGCGGCGAGCCGGTGCGGGTGGCCTTCGTCGACGGCGCCGGGGCGGAGATCGACGTCCGCGACGTCGTCTCCACCCCCGGGCCGGGCTGGCCCCGCATCGAGGCCGGCCCGGAGGCGGCCCAGCCGGCCGTGAGTGTGCCGGAGGGCCGTCCGCCGGTGGACGCGGTGGGCGGGGCTGGTCAGCCCGTCAGCGTGGCCACGGGCTCGCGCGAGGAGTAGAGCTCGGCGAGCGCCGGATAGAGGTCGGTGAGCCCACCCGACAGCGCCGCCCGGATGTGAATGCTCGTGTCGTCCGCGAGGACCTCGGCGGCTCCGGCCTCGACGCCGTCCAGCGCGAGCGCCGCGATGGTGGCCGGGTCCGACTTCGGCGCCTGGACGGCGCGGGTCATGTCGGTGTCCATGTAGCCGACGTGCAGCGCCGTCACGGCGACGCCCTGGTCGGCCAGCTCCAGCCGCTGGGAGTTCGTCAGCGACCAGGCGGCGCTCTTCGCCGCGCAGTAGCCCCCGCTCGTCGGCGCCGCCAACCACGACAGGGCCGACAGGACGTTGAGCACCGCCCCACCGGACGCGCCCGCGTGCCCCGTGGCTCCCGCACCGCCGGCGCCGGCCCCGTTCCCGTTCGCGTTGCCGTCACCCGCCGCGCCGGCGCCGGTGCGGTGCCGCGCGAGCTGCGGGGCGAAGGCGCGGACCGTGCGCAGCGGCCCGAAGAAGTGGGTCTCCAGCTCCAGGCGGATGTCGTCGACGTCCCCGGTGAGCACCGACGCGCCGGTCGAGCTCCCGGCGTTGTTGATCAGGATGTCGACGTCGCCGGTCGCCTCGGCCGCCGCGGCCACCTGGGCCGGGTCGTTGACATCCAGCCGGATCGGTACGGCGCCCGGGGTCTGGACCGACTGTGGGTCGCGCGCGGCCGCGTAGACCTTCGCGGCACCCCGGGCCAGCAGCTCCTCGACAAACGCCCGCCCCAGTCCCCGGTTCGCCCCGGTCACCAGGACGACTGATCCCTTGATCCTCGCCATCGCCCGCGCTCCGTCCCTCGTCGCCCGCCATGCCCCGGCCGGGCCATGCCCCGCCTGTGCCGGGACGTCGCCGATGTCCGGCCGTCCCTGCGGATCACCGTAGGGTTCTGAGTTGGAAACTGCAACTCAGCTGGGGAGTGACGCAGGACATCCCACCGTGAGCGCTCTGGACGAGGCGCCACGACTTTGCGCGGAGTTAGTGTCCCCACGTGCGACTGGGCGTGATGGGCGGGACGTTCGATCCCGTCCACAACGGGCACCTGGTCGCGGCCAGCGAGGTCGCGGCGCTCTTCGACCTGGACGAGGTCGTCTTCGTGCCGAGCGGGCGGCCGTGGCAGAAGGTCGACCGCGAGGTCTCCGCCGCCGAGGACCGCTACCTGATGACCTTCCTGGCGACGGCCGAGAACCCGCGGTTCACCGTCAGCCGCATCGACATCGAGCGCAGCGGCCCGACGTACACCATCGACACGCTGCGGCACCTGCGCGGGCAGCGGCCGGGTGACGAGCTGTTCTTCATCACCGGCGCCGACGCCCTCGCCCAGATCTTCACCTGGCGGGACCACACCGAGCTCTTCGGGCTGGCGCACTTCATCGGAGTGACCCGGCCGGGCTACCACCTGCGTCGCCACGCCAGCCTGCCCGACGAGTCGGTCAGCCTCCTCGAGGTGCCGGCGCTCGCGATCTCCTCCTCGGACATCCGCCAGCGGGTCGCCCGGGCCGCCCCCATCTGGTACCTGACCCCGGACGGCGTCGTCCGCTACATCGCCAAACGCGGGCTGTACGACCCGCGGTCGGCCGTCGGCCCGCCCCCCGTCGACCCCGGGTGACCCGAGCCCGGGGACCCGGCGCCGGGGAACATTCGACCCGATCGCGGGACGGATGTTCGCCGGCACTCCCGTGGGTGTGTCACGCTTGATACGGCCGTCCGACAGCGGGCGGCCGGCGCTCCCGCCGGGGTGCTCCGATCGGGCGGTGTCAACGCCCGGCCGAGTGCCCCGCCAGGGCGCGCACCTAACCCGCTTTGGAGACCGACCAGCGTGACCGCTTCACCGCGAGCCACCGAGCTCGCCCTCGCCGCCGCCCAGGCCGCCGCCGACAAGATCGCCCAGGACATTCTGATCCTCGACGTGAGCGAGCGGCTGACGATCACCGACTGCTTCGTCATCGCGTCGGCCGAGAACGAGCGGCAGGTCAAGGCCGCCGTCGACGAGATCGAGGAGAAGCTGCGGGCGCTGGGGGCGAAGCCGTTGCGCCGCGAGGGCGAGCGCGAGGGCCGGTGGGTCCTGCTCGACTTCGCCGACATCGTCGTGCACGTGCTGCGCGCCGAGGAACGGGTCTACTACAGCCTCGAACGGCTGTGGAAGGACTGCCCGGTCATCCCGTTCGTGGACGCCACCGTCGGCGCCGGGGTGGCCACCGCGGCCACGGGTGGCGTGGCGGGCGCGGGCGGCGGTACGGCAGAGCCGCGGTGAGGCTGCTGCTCTGGAGGCACGGGCGGACGTCCTGGAACGACGCGGGGCGGTTCCAGGGCCACGCTGATCCGTCCCTGGACTCGACCGGCCAGCGGCAGGCCGAGCTGGTGGGCCCGTTCATCAGGGCTCTCAACCCTGAGCTCGTGGTCTCCTCGGACCTGCGCCGCTGCCGGGAGACCGCGGCGCGGATCGGCCTGCCCGTCCGCGCCGACGCGCGGCTGCGCGAGATCGACCTGGGGGCGTGGTCCGGGCTCACCGGCGCCGAGGCCGCCGCCCGCTTCCCCGCGGAGGACGCCGCCTGGCGCCGCGGCGAGGACGTCCGCCGCGGCGGCGGCGAGACGTACGAGGAGGTCGGCGCACGGGCCGGCGCCGTCTTCGACGACATCGTCGCCGAGGGTCTGCCGGTCACCGCCGGCGGCCTCGTCGTCTTCGTGTTGCACGGGGGGACGGCCCGGTCGCTCCTCGGGCGTGTCCTCGGCGTGCCCGTCCAGAACTGGTGGGTGTTCGGCCCGCTGGGCAACTGCCGCTGGTCGATGCTGCGGCGCGAGCCGGGCGGATTTCGGCTGGTGGAGCACAACACCGGACCCCTCGCCACAGTCGCCGCGGCGCCTGATAAGGTCGTCAGCGTCGGACCGGGGAGCACAGCTTCCCACCCACCAGCCGAGGCGATCCTGCCGACGCAGGAGGCCCCGACGGCAAGCGACACGGAACCTGTACACTCGCAGACGCAACCAGCAAGCGGTTGAGACAGCAAGTACCGGTTGCGGTCGAGTAAGATATAAATAGTACGTCGTAATATGGGGCTGTGGCGCAGTCTGGTAGCGCATCACACTGGCAGTGTGAGGGTCAGGGGTTCGAATCCCCTCAGCTCCACAATAGTAGGTATGTTCGAACCCCTGTCGGAAGTCTGACGGGGGTTCGCTTCTTTTTCGGGCAGTCTGCCGTAGCGGGTCGCTGACAGCGTCGAGGACGCGAACCATCGCCGCCAGCGCTGACCCGTGCGTCAGGCAGGCGAGTCAGTCGCAGAGCCGCTTCCATGTGGTGGCGCCGGGCCGCAGTGCGAAGGCCACGCGATGCCCGGCGTCGTCCGTGAAGACGACTTCTGTATCGCTGGCCGGTGTCAGCGTTCCCGGCTGGACCGGGTTGCCCCAACCGGCCGGCGGGTTGCCGTTACCGTCGTGTAGCGGCGGGACGAGTTCGTAGTAGCGGTCCTGGTAACGCGCCTCCGTGATACCGCAGTGCGTGGAGAGTTTGTAAGCGACCGCAGGCCCCGGCCGCTCGTTGCTGACCAGACCCTCGCCGCGGCGCGGTTCGCCTCCGGCGGCGGGCTCCGAGGATGAGGACCCGCAGCCGCCGAGTAGTGCGGTCAGGCAGGCAAAGGCGACCGCGCTGGCCGCGCGCGTCCGTGTCGGGACGAGGGCATACATCGTTCTCCGTCGGCGTCGAAAAGTAGAGTGTCAGCAGGTCGAGATGCCGTCCCTGCCCGCCGTCACGTCCAATCTGAAGTGACGGATCCCTGGTCCTGGTGGGTCGTTCCCATCCTCACCGGAGTCGTCCGGAAACCATATGGTCAGAAAAACGGTGCTGCCTTCGGTGGACTTGGAGTAGCATCGGCTTGATCCAATGTGCATAGGTTCGCCGGGATCGACCGGGCGATTGTCGACGTGCTCCAGCTTCCAGCCGGCCGCGGGCACGGTGCGATGGTAGAACTCCATCACTCCATCGGTCGTACCCGCCGGCCGGTATGTGCGCCCCGCATATGTTGCGCCGGAGCTTTCGCTGCAGTCAAATCCCTGTTCTTGGACCGTTGCGCCAGCAGGATGCAGGTCGAGTACGGCGAGGTTGTTCAACCTTGCGGCAAGTTCGTTGTCCCGGTCCGTGCATCCCGCCTCCGGCCATGAGACGGGCAACGCTGAGCAGCCAGCAGTTGAGAGGGCTCCTATCGGCATCCAAAAAATGATCTTGTTTGGCGCGTTCGAAGGGACTCCTCGTGTCACCACGAACATAATCTTAGTTTTCTGCCGGGTCGAGCGTGGCCGTCGCCTCGTCGAGCAGGACGATCGGGGCCCGCTTGAGCGGCGCCCGGGTGATCGACACCCGCTGGTGCTCGCCACCGGACAGGCGTGCACCCGCCTCCCCGACACGGGTGCAGGCCAGCGGCCCGGGCGCGGACGTCGCGTGGCCCGGGTGCGTCGCCCAGCGGCGGGCTCGGGCCGGTGCCGGGGCGGCCTTCCCGGAAGAATGCAACCCGCGAATGGTGGACACCTTACGGACACCTGCTCAATGGTGGGGCGGGTGAAGGTCGGTGCCATATAGTGACCACAGGATGAACAGCTATTCTGTCAACACCGTTTCGGCCCGCGGCAGCAGGAGTTCTGGTTGCCGGGCAGCCCTGGACGAGGCACACGGCGTTCTCGGCTTCGACTCGCCGAAATGCGCCTGTGTCGAAGAGTCGGAGCATTCGGCGCGCGTGGCGCTTGCCATACGCGACCTCGATGGCCAGGGCGTCCTGCGGCTCGCGCTGCGTGCCATTGCCGATCGGGTACACCCCAGAAGGGCAACCCGTGCCTGAGACGCCGTCTATCACCGCCCTTTCCGGTGCCGTGGGTGCCGGTATCGGCGGCATTACCCCCGGAATCCCCGGAACGGGGCCGGCCTGATGCCCGAGCACACCCTTTCGGTCACCCTCACCGCCCCCACGAGCGACAGTCTCGACGCGCTTGTCACCGCGGCCGACGTCGCGCTGATCGCCGCGGGCTGGGCCGTCGGGGGGAGCGCCGTGAAGGTCGCGTGCGAGTGCACCTGGCCCCGTGACAACAACCTGGCCGAGCCCGGCCGCCTGGGCCTGTTCGGCACCGTGGTCTACGTCGTCGCGGCCCTCATCGTGGCCCTGGGCATCCTGCGCGGGTCCGGGGTTTTGTGAGGGCCGGCCGCGCCCGCCCGCCGGCCACCGGGCGGGCGTGGCCGGCGACCAGGCAGAACATCGTTTTGTGCGGCAATTCCGGACGCACCTGACGGTGCGGTGCCATGATGACCCGAATAGCTGCCGGACCACCGTCGACTTCCTCGTCGTTCGGTCGGTGCGGGGCACGCGCGCGCGACGAGGCGTGTCTCATCACGGCGGACTCGCGCCAATGCGGCAGTCGGTTTGGTTGACTGCCAGCAAGGGGGTCAGTCATGGCACGTTGGGTGCGCGCCCGCCGTGGAGTCGTGTGTACGGCCGTTGTCGGTGTCCTCGCCGCGGCGTTACCGGTCGCGGCCGGGCTCCCGGCCGCGCGGGCGGCCGGTGAGAACACATCCACCAATGCCGTCATCATCTGGGACCGTAATGCGCAGACCGCGATCTGGGACGTCGCCGGCCAGCAGCCGCAGGTCCAGGCACGCAGCTTCGCGATGGTGCACGGAGCCGTTTATGACGCGGTGAACGCCATCGCCGGGCGGCCTTACCAGCCCTATCTCCTCGCCCCGCGGGCCAGCGGGCGCGAGTCGACGGACGCCGCCGTCGCGACCGCCGCCTTCCAGGTACTCAGCTCCCTGTTCCCGGCCCAGCGGCCGCGGCTGCAGACGCAGTACGACGAGTGGATGGCGAACCTTCCCGATGACGCGGCGAAGCGGAGCGGGACCGCCGTGGGTGGCCAGACCGCCGCAGCGATGATCAGTGCTCGGCAGAACGACGGGGCCTTCGGTAATCCGACCTGGCCGGTGGGCACCCAGCCCGGCCAGTGGCGGCCGACCCCGCCGACCTTCGCCTCCGACACGGCCTGGGTGGCGAACCTCAGGCCGTTCCTGATCCCGAGCGCGTCGATGTTCCGTTCGGCCGGGCCGCCGGCGCTGACCTCCGAGCGCTACGCCCGGGACCTGAACGAGGTCAAAACGATCGGCGCCGTCAACAGTACGACCAGGACGCTCGACCAGACCCAGGCGGCGATCTGGTGGCACGACCGACACCTGGGTGAATGGGAGATCAAGCGCCAGCTCGCCACGGGCCGCCGTCTGAGCACCCTGCAGACGGCCCGCATGTTCGCGATGGTCGACCTCACCGAGGCCGACGCGACGATCGCCTGCTTCAACGAGAAGGCGGCCTGGACGTCCTGGCGGCCGGTCACCGCGATCCAGCTGGCCGACACCGACGGCAACCCGGCAACCACCGCCGACCCGACCTGGGCACCGTTGCTCGTCACCCCGCCACACCCCGACTTCACGTCCGGGCACACCTGCTTCACGACGGCGAGCATGTCGACGCTGGCGTTCTTCTTCGGCCGGGACGACATCCCGTTCAGTGCGTACAGTGCCGATTCGGGTACCACACGCTACTTCCGTGGTTTCTCCCATGCCATCGCCGAGGTGATCGAGGCTCGCGTCTGGGGTGGCATCCACACTCGGTCGGCCGACACCGAGGGCGCGAAGATCGGCGCCAAGGTGACTGCCTACGCGACCAGGAACTATTTCCGCCCGCGGCGTTGACCGGCCCGCACGGCGCGGCAAGCGGTACCCGGCGCCGGGTTGCCCGGTGGTTGCGGCGGTGCCCTTTGCGGCCCCTGAGCAGGCAATATGTGGTCGCGGTCGCAACCTGAACCCGATCGGCCGGACCGCTTTGCCGTCGCATGCCGATCCGGAAATACGCGGGGGGTGCCATGGCGCCCCCCCGCTCCTGAACACCGCCATTTCTCGGCATTCCTCAACGCGGCCACATTGGTGGCCGCGTGGTGGCGACACAGGGCGGAGGAGTCGCGCGGGCCGGCCCCCTGGTGACGCTCCGGTCACATTGCGATGGCCGCGACAAGAGTGGGCGCCGCCCGGTGTACCGTCGATGCTCCGTGGAGTTTCTTGTTCCTGCTGAGTTGTCGGTGTTGGATGGCGAGGTATTGACTGGTGATAACTTCGCGGTCCGGTTCCACGGACATGTTCCGCTCAACTGGAGACCTGCTCGTGTGGTGGCCCGTTACGCTGCTCCGCGACAGCTTCGGCCTACTCCGCCGGCAGGTGGGGGGTGGTCGGGTGGCGGTGTCGGTCGGGGGCTCCGCGGCGGCCCGTCCCGCTGGCAGCAAGTGGACATCGTGACGACGGGCGGCCATCGGCCGCGGGTCGTGGCTGCCGCGCGGTGGGCGCGGCCGTCGTGACGGATGGCGCCGGGTGGCGTTTCACACCGCACGCACCAGCGGCTTCCCGCGTCTCGAAAACAACGGTCAGCATGGGTATTGTGCCGCGAAAGGCGTGCGGTCCGCGGTGGCCTGAGGTGTTGCTGCCGTCGCCGGCCGGATGTCAGTCTGAACGTGGCTTGGGGGGAGTCGTGTCAGCATGGGTTCGGGATCGTTCGGGGGCCGTCCACGGCCACGTTCTGCCTTGTCCCGCCGGTCGCGCGTAGCGGCGGTATTCGCCGGTCTCCTGGTGGTGGCCGGCCTACTGGCGACCGGTATCGCAGGTCCCGCGGCCGCCGCGGCGGGGCGGCCGCCGGCCGGCGCCGGTTCGGCCGCGTCCGTCGGTCCGGCTGCCATGCGTGCCGTGATCCTCGTAGACGAGTCCGGCAGCCTGGACGACGACGCGGTGCGGCGTGAGAAAGAAGCCGCCCAGCTGCTCGCGTTCAGTTCGCTGACCCCCGATTCGGAAATTGCGGTGGTGGGTTTCGGCAGCTCGAACGGCGAAGCCGGGCAGCATGCGGTCGAGGTTTACTGCCCGCTGACGAAGGCGGAGCCTGCGAAACAGCAGTTCTTCGTCGACTGCATCGACCGCCTGCACCGCCGTGAGCCGTCCGAGGGCGCCGACACCGACCACGCCGCGGCCATGACCCAGGCGCTGAGCATCCTCGGGCGGGCGCAGGAGGGCCGGCCCTCCTTCATCTTCCTGCTCACCGACGGCCGGCTCGACGTGGCGAACAGCCCACAGTACGGCCAGCCGGGGGCACGCAACACCGAGGCGCAGCGCCGGGTCGACAGCCAGGTCGCGGCCGCCCGGAGCAACGGCGTCCAGATCTGGCCGCTCGGCTTCGGTGACGCCGACCAGGCCGCGCTTGACCGGTTCGCCGCCGGCGGTGCCCAGCAGACCTGCAACAACCTGCCAGACAACCAGCCGAAGGCGCGGGTGGTGACCTCGCCGGACGTCGTGGCGCGCTCGCTGTTCGAGGCGATCGGCAGCGCCAGCTGCGCCCAGACCACCGAGTTCGACACCGGCAAGCTCTCGCCCGGGTCGCCGGTCGAGCTGACCGTCTCCATTCCGGAGATCAGCACCGACGGGGTCATCGCCGTCATCAAGGGCGACTCGCGGGTGGAGGTCAGCTACGTCGACCCCAACGGGAAGGAGGTCGGCGACACCAGGGAGTTCGACGGCTCGATCTTCACCCGGAGCACCGCCAACGGCACGGTCGAGTCGCTGCGGGTGCAGAACCCCAGGCCGGGCACCTGGAAGATCCGGCTCACGGCCCCGGCCGACGTGCCGCCCGGCCAGATCGTCGGCGCCGCCGCGATGTGGCAGGGCGTGCTCCAGGCAGTGGTCGGTCTCAACCCGCCCGTGCCGCAGCCCGGGCAGCAGGCCGTCGTCAGCGTCCAGTTGCAGACCCGCGACGGCGCGATCGACGACCCCGACACCCTGGACGGCATCCAGTTCGGCGTGCGGATGTCCGGCGACAGCATCGAACAGCAGACCGTGCGGCTGACCAACGACGGCCGCGAGGGCGACGCCGTGGCCGGCGACGCCGAGTACAGCGGGCACATCACCGTCCCGCCGGACGCCAAGGGCGCGCTGACCTTCGTCGGCACGATCGACGGGCCGGGTGTCGTCGGCGCGTCCACCGTCTACACGACGGTGGTGGCGGCCCAGGCCAGCCCGATCACCGCGTCGCTGCAGCTCGGCCGCGGCCGCGGCCACGTGGCGCCCGGCGGCAGCCTGACCGGCTCGGTCGTGGTGGACAACACCGACGGGCAGGCCCGCACCCTCTCGCTCCAGCTGCGCAATCTCAGCAACGGGGCGCGCGCGACGATCGACCCGGCGACGATCGCCAGCCAGCAGCGCGGCCGCGGCGAGCACCGGCTCACCGTCACCTTCGGCGAGGACACCGCGCTGGGCGCCACCAGCGGGACGGTGATCCTGGTCGACGCCGCCAACCCGTCCACCGTGCTCGCGTGGTCCCGCCTCAACGCGGACGTCGGCCGTCCCGCGTCGTTGCTGGAGCGGTTCTGGTGGCTGTGGGTGCTGGCCCTGGCGGTGGTGCTCGCGCTGCTGCTGCTCGCCGCCTGGCTGCGCCAGACCGACCGCAGGGTCCGCGACGTCAGTGACGTCACCGTGTACCTGAGCCGCGGCGGTCAGCCGATGGGGCACCTGCAGGCCCGGTCGGACACCGGTAGCCGATTCCCGTTCGTGGTGCTCGACGCGACCGGCGTCGCCCCGCATCTCGACCATTCGTACGGAGGCGGCGGTGGGTACGCGGTGACCCGCAACCGGCACCGGGTCCTGCAGCTGAGGACCGCGGACGGGACGACGCGCGACATCTCGGCGGGGATGCCGGTGGAGATCGAGGCCGGCCTCGCGCTGACCGTGACCGCCGCCGTGCGGGACGACCAGCCCTTTTCGACCGTCCCGGGCAGCGACGACCTGTACGAGCGGGCCGGTGATCACCGCGGGAGCGCTGACTCGTGGGCCGGCCACGGCGCGGGCCGCGCCTCCGCGCCCGCCGGCTCGTATGACCCGGTGTCGGGGGCCGACCAGTCCGAGGTGACGACCTGGATCCCCGGCGGCCCGTCGCAGCGCCCCGCACCGAGCGGCTTCAACCCACCCGCGAGCCCGGAGCCGCCGCCCGGCGGTGGCCGCTCGCCCCGTAACGACGACCTGTTCGACTGATCCGGATAGCGAGCCATGAACATTTACCAGCCCATGCTGTTCGTCGGACTGGGCGGAACAGGCTGCCTGGTCGGCGCCGAGCTCGAGCGCCGGCTGCGACACGAGCTGTGCGGCCCGGACGGCCGGGCGCTGAACCTGCGGGTGCCCGGCAAGAACTACCTGCCCTACCAGCTGCCGTCCTGCGTGCAGTTCGTCTACGCCGACCTCAACGAGTCCGAGCTCACCAGGCTGCGCACCCGGGTCGTCCCCTCGGAGGAGCACGCGAACGCGGCGGCGCCCACCCAGCACGTCACGCACGGCCTCATCCCGACCGTCGACACCTACCCGGACGTCGCCCGCAGCCTGCGGGTGAACGCGCGGGAGCTGGTCCGGGGCTGGCTGCCGCCGGCCGAGGGCGAGCCCCGGGTGGCGCCGCTGATGCGGGGGGCGGGCCAGCTGCCCACCGTCGGGCGGGCGGCGCTGTTCGAGACGTTCCGGTCCGGGGTGGCGCCGGCCCGCCGTCCGCTGTCCGACGCAGTCGGCAAGATCGCGACCTCCGGCCAGGAGCTGGCGGCGCTCGGCGGCCGGCTCGGGCAGACCTGTGACGTCTTCGTCGCCTTCTCCGTCGCCGGCGGCACCGGCGCCGGCATCTTCTACGACTACCTGCACCTGATCGGCGACGCGTTGCAGCGCTCGAAGGTCCGGGCGCAGATCTACCCGCTGGTGCTGATGCCCTCGGCGTTCGACGAGGGGGTCGGCGGCGGCCGGCGGGCCCGGCTGAACGCCGGCCGCGCGCTGCTCGACCTGTTCCGCCTCATCGACGACCAGAACGGCCACGACGCGGGGACGGAGCTGACCGCGCGCGGCACCTCCGGCACGCTCGGCGTCCAGTATCCGGACGGCGAGGGCCAGATCAACCTGCTGCCCTCGACCATCCAGACCGGATTCCTGTTCAACCGGGCCGACGGCGTGGAACGCGACGACCTGCACCGCTCGGTCGTGTCGCTGATCCTCTCCCTGGTCGGCACCGGGCAGGAACACGACGACGGCGACGCCATCGCCGACCGGCTCTACCAGTCGTTCGCCGACGACTTCATCAACCGCGGCGTCGAGCGGGAGGTGCCGGCGTCCTCCGGCATCGGCCGGCGGGGCGTGTCGACGAGCCTGGTCGCGTCCATGACGATCCCGGTCGAGGAGCTGGCCGACCTGGTCGCCTCCCGGCTGCTGGCCCGCGGGGCGTACGACCTCGCCGCGCCCGCCCCGGGCACGGCCGCCGACGACGCCGGCATGATCAGGCGGTTCGCCTCCGCCGCGAACATCGGCCCGATGGTCACCCGGCAGCCCTTCCAGTTCACCGAGCCGGCACCGGCCCGCGGCGCGGCGGAGATCCTCTCCGCGCTGCGGGCCCGGCTGCAGGCCATGGAGGGCAACCTGGCGGGCCTGGGCACGATGGTCCGCCAGCAGGTGCCGGCGATCGCCGGCGCCTTCGACCCGGCGGCCGGCCTCGACGACCTGCTCGGCGAGGTCGACCTGCTGCACGCCCGCCGGATCGTCGAGGGCCGCGCGGGGGAGAGCGACCCGGTGAGCCGGGGCGGGGTGGTCGGCTTCCTGGCCAACCGCCGCACCGAGCCGCCCGCGCCCGCCGGGATCTCGGTGAACCCGCCGGCGCCGTTGGCGATCCGCGACCGGCGCCTCGGCGCCAAGGTGCGCTGGGGTGACCGGGAGGTGGTGGAGACCATCCACCGCCAGGACACCTGGTACAGCTGGCGTACCCGGTGCGTCTGGAACGCCGCCTGGGACGAGCAGCAGGTGCGCTGGGAGAAGGCCCTGCGGCGGTTCCGCGCGCAGCTGAGGCTCGCCGCCGAGGCCTTCGACGAACACAGCCGCTCCGAGCCCGGCGAGTTCGCCCGGCGCACGGCGGACCTGTTCCGGCCGCGGGTCGGGGTGACCTACCTGCTGCCCCCGCACGGCGACATGGACGACTTCTACCAGAGGGCCCTGCAACGGCTCACGTCCGCGCTGGGCCTGCGGGGAGCCGCCTCCGAGGGTGACGTGATGCACCGCCTGCTCGGCCCGGACGGCTGGCGCCGGGTGTGGGAGGCGACCGTCACCAGGGGCGGGGAGGCCGCCGTCGCCGTCGCCCGGGAGCGGCTGCAGGAGGCGGTGAAGCGGCTGTTCCAGGAGTCCGACGGGCTCGACGGCGAGCCGCTGCTGCCGACGATGGCGAGCCTGCTCGCCGCGACGGTGCGCCGGGACGGCCCGGCCGCGGTCGGGGAGGACGACATCCGCCAGTTCCAGACGAAGATCCACGGTCTGGTGCCGGCCAGCTTCTCGCCCCAGGGCTCCGGCAATCTGAAGATCCTCGTCTCCTACCCGGCCGGGGCCCGGGACACCCAGATCGAGGGCTACCTCGCCCGCGCGATCCGGCTGCCGAACGAGAGCGGCATCTCGATGGAGTTCCGCCCGATCAACGCGGACTCGGTCGCGGTCGTCCTGCTGCGCACCTCGATGAGCATCACCGAGGTGCCCGAGCTGCGGGAGATCCTGCACCACTGGGCCGACGCGCTGCGCAACGAGCAGTCGCAGGACTTCCTCAGGTGGCGCCAGCGGCTCGGCTTCGACTACGGCTGGCTGGCCACCACCGAGGAGGACCGGGTCCGCATCCTGCACCGGCTGCTCTGCGCGATGTGGAACGGGCAGGTCCAGGCGCTGGCCGGCGGGACGGAGTCCCCGTACTCGATCCGGGTCTCGCTCGGTGACCCCAACACCGACACCGACAGCGACGGCGTGAGCATGACCCTGGCGCTCTCCCCGTTCGAGCCGGCCTCGTCATGGGGCAGCATGCTCCGCGCCTACGAGGACTGGTCGCTCGCGGACGACGAGCGGGTGCGCCGGGACTTCTCCGAACAGCTGATGCGGGTGGTGCCGATCGGGGTGACCGGCCGGGCCGCCAACCCGCACCCGGTGTTCCGGGCGTTCGTCGACAACGCGGACAAGCAGGCCGACCTGCTCGCCGAGATGCTCATGAAGCTGCCGCCGGGCAGCCGGGGCTGGGCCGAGCAGCAACACGCCTTCTGGGCGTACACCGTGCCGGCCGCGCTGGACATGGGGTTCTCCAACGTCTCCACCCCGGTGCGGGCGAACCTGCGCCAGCTCTACGAGATGGTCGGCACCCGCGGGAAGGACCTCGGCAGGTGAGCACGGACACCACCGGCCGGACCTCCGCCACCGCCACCGCCGAGGCGAAGGTCATCGACATCGACCTCCGGGAGCGGTACGAGGACCTGCTCTCCTTCGGGTCCTTCACCGAGGTGCAGCGGGCGTTCGCCACCTCGCTCGGCTTCATGGAGAGCGACCTGACCCGGGTCCTGGTCATCGACGACACCCGCGACCTGGAGGCGCACGCGGACGCGCTCGGCCTGATCGTCAAGGCACCCGGGGTGCAGCAGGTGATCTGCCTCGCCGTCGGGCCGCCGCTGGACGACGTGGGCCGCGGGCTGGGCCGCCTGGTGGCCGACAGCGCCGTCGACCCGAACCGGGTCGCCCTGCACAAGCCGTTCGAGCTGGCGTCGCACGTGATGCTCTGGGTCGGCGACGCGCGCGGCATCGGTTGGGGTATGGGCCAGCACCGGGCCCAGGCGATCGCCACGGGTAGCTCCCCGGCCCAGGGGCCGGTGCTGGACGCGCTGTTCGACGCGCTGCTCACGCCGAAGGTCTTCGACCGGGTCTACGAGGTCGTCCGGTCGATGCCGGAGGGGGTGGCCTCGCCGGGCCTGCGGGCGATGATCGGGCAGGTCGACGACGACGTGCTCGCCGACGCCCGGGTCCGCGCGATCGACCGGATCCTCGCCCCGCGCCGGCACGGCGACGAGGAGCAGCCCGACGGCGGCCTGGTCACCGACCCGTTCCGGCTGCTGCTGCGCTACCCGCGGGCCAAGGAGGCGGGCAACCCGATCCTGGCCCGCGACGGCGGGATGGACCACGTCGCGCGGGGCTTCCGGGGCCAGCTCAAGGAGGCCGTGAACGCGCATGCCGTCATCACCGGCCCCGGGCCGGTGCTGCAGAACCTGCGGGCGGGCGGCAAGGCCGCCCGCAGCCCCGCAGGGCTGCTGACGGCCCGTGTCATGCAGGTGGGCCACGACCTCGGCAGGCTGCGCGACGATCTGTCGCGGATGTTCACCGAGTACGACAGCGTTCATCCGCTGGGCACGACCGACCTGCTCGAGCTGGGCCGGCGGGGCTTCGCCCTCGCCCCGCCCGAGGGCACCCAGCGGGTGGACCTGCTCGCCTCGCTGCGCCACCTCGTCACGGGCGCGCTCGACAGCCGCCGTCCGGTCACCGAGATCATCGGCTGGCTGAGCTGGATGCACGGGATGCTCGTCCCGGTCGGCAGCGCCGCCCGCCTGGACGACCTGGACCGGGCGTGCGACACCGATCGGCTCCAGTACCTGCGGGATATGCCGCGCAGGCTGGACGTCAACCTGCTGTCGGCACTGGCCATCCTGCCGGTGCTGGTCTGCGGGCTGCTCGCCGCCGCCGCGCCCGACTCGGCCCGCTCCAGTGCCCTCGCCGGGGCCGGCGCGGCCCTGCTCGTCGCCGTGCGCGGCTGGCCGCTCGTGGTGGCCCGCCGGATGACACCGCTGTCCAACCACAGGATGTCCGACTGGATCTTCCTGGCGGTGCTCGCGCTGTTCATCGGATCCGGGGCGACCGCCCTGCTGGCCGTGGGCGCGCAGGAGCCGGCCACCCTGGCGCAGGCCGCCGCCGCCCTGGGCCTGCTGGCCGTCGTCGGCCTGGTGGGCTGGTGGTTCCTGCTCGGTAAGGAGGCCACCCAGAGCGACCGGAGCCCGGTCGACCTGGCCGCTCTGGTCATCATCGCCCTCGGTGCCGGCTGTGTCGGGCAGGTGCTGGGCACCGCCGACAGCCTCGACCCGGTACTGAGCCTGCCGGTGCGGATCGTGGCCGGCGCGCTGGCGTTTGTGGGCCTGATGTGGTGGCCGTACCTGGTGTGGTCGCGGGCCGTGCGCCGGTGGCATCCCGGCGAGTACGTCACCCTCGCGCGGGCGATGTCCGAGGGGACCATCGCGCTCATGGAGGACGTCGCCCGGTACGACTGGTCGCTGACCGGCCCCCGGCGGGCCGGCGCCGACCTGGTCCGGGCGATGTCGCTGGCCTTCGAGGACGTCACCTCGGCGCTGACCGGCTACTCGGACCGGTTGCGCGGCTTCCCGGCGCGCCCGCCCCGCAGCCGCGAGGCCGGGGTCGACACCGACGTCTCGCTGCGCCTGCGCTCCATGGGCGCCGCGATCAGCGACGTGGTCGAGGCCGACGTCGTCGACCTGATCGCGAGCGTGATCGACCGGTGCTGGCCCGACATCGAGCGGGAGGCGCTCGACGCGCTGGGCGAGCGGGTCGTCTCCGAGACCCGGCACGGCCTCGACCGCTACAACCGGCACCTCGAACGGATGGGCGTCCACGCGACCCCGCCGTTCCGCGCGGACGACACGGACCGGCGCGAGCTCGTCGACGCCGCCTGGCAGCAGTCGGACCGGCTCGGCGTGCTGCTGCGCGCCGACGTCGCCGACAGCGGGCTGATGCAGCTGTGCGCGCCCGAGCACCTGCAGCTGCTCGACGTCGACGCCCGCTCGGCGGCCGTCGTGCGGTTCGCGCCGCGGGCCGCGCAGCCCTCGCTGGTGGCGCGCGGGCCCGGTACCGGCGCCGGCGGCGGGTGGGGGTTCGACCCGTTGCCCTCAGCGGTGCTCGGCGAGCTGGAATGGCCGGAGTGGGGCCAGGTCGCCGGAGTGCTGCGGCTGGTGCGGATGCGCCCCGGCACGGTGGAGACCGTGCTCAAGGGGGGGCGATGAGCCCGCCGAGCGGATCAGGACTCGGCGGCGACTGGTGGGATGCCAGCCCCCGCCCCGGCCGCGGCGACACCGACCTGCACCGGACCAGCCGCGGTGAGCCGATCGACACCTTGCGCGAGGAGACCATCGCGTATCGTGACGTCTATGGACGCCGCCGGACGATGCGGGCCCGGGTCACCGAGGACGACCCGGCGGCCGACCCGTTCTACCGGACCAGGCTGGTCGTCGATGCCGACCGGCTGGTCGAGTACGTCCAGAAGCGGGTGCACGCCGCCGGGCGGCGTGCACCCGCCAACTCCGCCGCGACCTCGCGGGCGCCGGACGGGATCGACGCCGTCGACAACGAGATCCAGATGGGCATGCACCTCGTCGACGCGTTCGGCGAGGAGAACTACCCGCGGGAGCTGTCCCACCTGGTCGGCTACTACCCCGACGACGCCGACCGCGAGCCGTTCGTGCTGCTGGCCGAGCGCGGCCGGCCGGTCGAGCGGTTCGCCGGCCGGCTGCTGCTCGACCAGGTCGAGCAGTTCCCGACCAGCCTGCTGCGCGCGCTGGACCTGCTGGAGTCCGCCGGCGTCGTGCACCGCTGGCTGACCACCCGGACGGTCCAGTTCGACGACCGGCACGTCCAGATCACCGACTTCCGGCACGCGGTGCTCGTCGGTGAGCGCTGCGGCCCGGCGCCCGACCCGCGGTGGGCGGCACCCGAGGCGGTGTACGGCGACGGGCCGGCCACGACGAAGGAGGACGTCTACAGCGTCGGCCGCGTCCTCAACGAGGTGATCGCCGACCGGTCCGGCCGGGCCTCGACGCGCCGCGGTGGGGCCGAGCGGCTGCTGGGATCGGACGGCCCGCTCGGCCGGATGGTCGACCACGATCCGGACCTGCGCCCACCGGCCGCCGAGGTGCTGGCCGCCCTCGGCCGGGACGTCGACCGGGCGGCCGGCACCCGGCGCGCCAGGTCGGGCGGCGACGCCCGGTTCGTCGAGGGACTGCGCAGCTTCGACGCGATCGTGCGGCGGCGGGGGACCGGCGACGACGAGCCGACGCCGCGTCCTACGACCGGCGGCGCGGACCGCGGAAGGCGATGAGCACGGTGACCATCCCACTGGGACCGACCGAGGTGCGCTGCCCGATCTGCCTGGACGTCTTCGACTGGGACGAGACGGACCTGTTCACCTTCCGGGACGGCGCCTACGTCCCGCTGGACCTCTCCGGCGTGGGCGACCCGGTCAAGCGGAACGACGAGATGATCGGCGCCTACCGGCGCTGCCCGAACCCGTCCGCGGACATGGCCGAGCGGCACTACCTGCCGATCTCCTACGCCAGCTACGGGCCGCCGCTGGTGATCGGTTTCATCGGGCGCACGGAGTCGGGCAAGTCGCACCTGCTGGCCGCGATCGTCAGCGAGATCGAGCGGGGCGGCCTCGGTCCTCTGGGCTTCACCGCGGTGCCCGTCGACGAGGAGGCGCACCGGGCGTACTGGCGGCAGTACGTCGCGTCCCTGGTCGACGAGGGGCGGGCGATCGAGCACACCGCCAGGGTGCAGTCGGACGCCATGGTCACCTTCACCGACGCGCTCGTGGTGAGCGACGGCCGCCGGCAGCGCGCGGTGGCGTTCTTCGACGTCGCCGGCGACGACCTGGTGGCGCGGACCCGGTCGATGCGGTTCGTCCTCGCGCTCGACGCGCTGATCTTCGTGGTCGACCCGGAGTACGCGCTGCGCCAGAACGCCCCGTCCGACGGTGACGCCACGTTCGAGACGGTGATGGCCCGGCTGCGGGCCCAGCCCGGCCTGACCGACCGGCTGCCGGTGGCGCTGGCCGTCAGCAAGTCCGACCTCTACCGCTTCGAGCAGCCGGCGGCCCGCTGGTACCGCCGGCCCAGTCTGTCGGCCTACCTCGACGGCCGGGCCGAACCCACCGAGATCCGGGACGAAAGCCGCGACGCGTACGCGTTCCTGTACGCCCGGGGAGCCCGAGCCTGGCTGCGCCCGTTCGAGACGTTCCGCCGGGCCACGCTGCACTTCGTGTCCGCGACCGGCTCGAAGGCGGTCACGGACGACCGCGGCGACACGTTCGACAAGGTCTTCCCGCGCGGTGTCCGGCCCAGGCGGGTACTCGACCCGCTCGCGGCCATCTTCGCGATGTCCGGCCTGCTCGGGGAGGACGCCGCCAAGGAGGTCGGGACCTGATGGGCCGCATCGACCAGAACGAGTACGCGTTCGCGAACGAGCGCGACGGTTTCGTCCTCGTCGCCAGCTCGATCGAGAACCCGCCGGATCGCGGCTGGTGGTCGCAGTGGCTGGGCGGCTGGCAGAACATCAACCGCGCCAACCACGTCCGGCAGCCGTCCACCTCACGGGTCTACCTGCGCGACGACCAGCAGGGCGCCGTGGTCCTGCGCCAGCAGACCGGCTCGGACTCCCGGCGGGACATGCGGGTGAGCGTTCTGGTCGGCTCCGCCGAGGACCTCACCGGATGGGGGGCGGCGCGGCTGGCGCACTGGCCCGTGGGCCGGCAGCTGACCGACCCTGACCAGAGCGGGGTGGCGTTGATCGCGCGGCCGGACCTCACGGCCTACATTGGTGCGAACGTCGTCCGGCTGCAGGAGGCGGTCCTGGCGGACGCCCTGGAGCTGACCTCACCGGTGTCCGGGCGCGGGAACATCGTCCTGGTGAACCCGCTGGCGGCCCTGCTCGCGGCGGTACTGAAGCTGCGAGCCGAGTTCGTGGGCGGCGCACCCGTCTTCGGCGGGCGACGGCAGCTCGTGCCGGTCGGCGCGGACGAGCCCGCGGCGGCGGCGCTCGTCCTGGTCCTCACGGAGCTGCTGCGGCAGATCGGCGACGGCCGTGACCGGCTGACGTACTCGACGTTCGAGGCCACCTACCCGCGCGTCGGTGCCCATCAGCGCGATCCGCAGGTTCTGTTCATGCCGGACTTCGTGCAGCCGGAGCGTGGCCTCACCCGGCCGGTCGCGTATGTCTTCCTTGCTCCCGGACTGCGTGAGGACCATCAGCCGTACGTGCGCGACGGCGCCGCCGGGGACGGTCCGTTCGAGTACATCGCCAGAACTGTGGTCTGGGCATACCTGCAGCGCGAGCTGGCGCATTTTCCTCGGCTGAACGACAGCCTGCTGCGGCAGCCGGAGAACTGGGCCGGGGCGGTGGAGGACTGGGCGATCCGGAAGGGCGGCCCGCCGCGGAGCCAGCCGGTCATCCTGCCGACCGAGCCGACGATCCCGGCTGCTTCCCGTCAGGTCGCACCCCTCGGAGAGCCACCCGAGCAGCGATGGAGGCACGCGGAGGCCCAGGCTGGCGACGGGCGTCCGGAGGACGCCTGGGGCGAGCCCCGACCGGGCGACGGGCCGCGGGTACCTGAGGCCTTCTCCGCGTCGGCGGCCGCGCCGACAGCCGTGCCGGTGGCCGGGCCCACCGCCGCCGCCGCCGAGCAGACGCGGCACGCCGAGGACACGCTGCGCCGGGCGATCGCCAACCTGCACAACGGCCTGGTCGGGGAGACGACGCACACGGTCGACGCGTTCGTCCGGGCGTTGCGCAGCCGCCAGTGGCTGACGCCGGTGGAGCGCAACCATGTTCGGAAGTTCCTGATGCGGGTGATGCCCGGGCTGGCTCCACGTGCCGCCAGGGAACCCTACGAGGAGATGACGGACCCCGGCCTGCGACGCGTTCGGCCGTCGGCCGTCGACGCGCTGGCCCGCCTGGCCAGCCCGGACGCCACCGCGGTCCCCGCCTCCGTGGATGTCGTCGACTGCCTGGCCGGGGTGCTGGAACTCGAATCGGGAAACGCCCTGCTGCTCGCGGAGACGCGCGACGCGCTTCTTCTACTCGTACATGTCCCGACGGCGCCCGAGCATGCCGGCGAGGACAGGCGGCCGAAAGAGCCGTCGTCCGAGCTGGCACCCCGCCACGCCGACCGCGCGCGTCCGTGGCGGCCGGACCTGGCGGTTGCCCGAGCGCTGACGGAGCAGGCTGAGGACGCCCCCATCAGCCACACCGACCCCGGCCCGCCTGCCGTCAGCGAACAGGAGCGCGTTCACCAGGCATTTGCCGACCATCTCCTCGGACTCGTGCGGTGGGCCACCGCGGTCGTCCCCGGGCTTTCCGTGCGTGACGGCCTGCTGACGACCGCGAGCCTGCCGGCGACCGCGGCCTGGCTGCCCGCGGAGAACGTTCTCCCGCTTCGGCGGGTCGTCCGGCGGTTGGCCGGCTCCGAGAACGACGGGTTGCCCCTGGAGAGTCCCCGGGTCGACGCGCTCGCGCAGGCGCCGGACCAGACGGCGGCGGTGCGCCGGCTGCAGGACAGGATCGGGACGGATCTCGTCAGCCGCACGGACCACCTCCTTGACCGGGACTCGTGGCTGCCGGCAGACCAGCTCGTGTATGAGCTGACGGCCGCGCTGACCGAGGCGCCGGGCGCCCAGAACATGCTGAGCGACGAGTTCGTCGGGGCCGTTGAGACGCTCCGGGCCCAGCTGCTTCACGTGGTGGAGCGGGCCGCCCAGACCGAGCCGCGTGAGCCGGCCGTCCAGCCGGACCCACGGGACGCGGACGAACCGGCCGCGGCCAGCGTGTCGGCGTCCGAGGCTTCGGTCGGCTCGCCGTACGAGGTCTTCGCGGGTCTCATAAACGAGCTGGCGAACGCGAAGATCGGAGACGAGCTGTCGCCGGTGTCCGCCTGGTTCGCCGAGACGCTGCCAAAGGCCTGGCCCGACTCCGCCGGGCACTCCCTGAAGGTCGCGGGCCTGCTGGACCAGCGGATCGAGCTCACCTCCGGCGACGAAGCCGAATCCACCGGCTCCGACGAGGCTGACTCCTCCATCGGCGGTAGGTACGGCCTGCTCGGTGGCTGGCGCGAATACAGGTACGCCCTCGCCCTTCTGGCGGCTTGCCTGATCACCGGCCTGGCGGCGCTGTGGCGGTGACTGCGACCAAGCCCGCCCTCGACACCCGGTCCCGGGACGCCGGGAAACCGGCCCCCGACACGGAGCCCGAATCCGCCCGGTTCCCGCTGCCGTGGGTCGTGGCCGGAGCGGCCGTGCCGATGCTGCTCACCCTGTGGGACGTCCAGGCGCAGCACCACGACTTCGACGCCGGCTTCGGGCGCGGGCTCGCGGCGGTCGCCTTCGCCGGGCTGCTCGGCGCGCTGCTGGTGCTGACCGTGCACGAACTCAACCCCGACGAGCGGGCACTGGCCACCGGGGTGGCACTGGCCGCCGTCCTGACCGTGAGCTTCCTGAACCAGTCCCGGTTCCTGTGGGAGTCCCCGTCCCTGCTGTTCGGCGGGCTCGCCGTGGCGGCGATGGCGGTGGCCGGCCGCTGGGCCCGGCTGCACGGTGACGACCCCCGCGCGCTGGTCCCGCCGCCGAGGACGGCGCCTGTCCTGGCTACCGCGGTCGCCCTGCTGGCAGGTCTCATCGCCGGGTTCGGGCCCGTCGATGAGACGCTCGGTGCCCAACTGACCGAGCTCCTGCGCTACCTCCTGCTCGGGCTGGGAGCCGTGGTGCTGCTGGCCGGTGATCCGGCCGGGAACGACGGCGAGGTCACGTTGGACGAGCAGTTCCGGCGGTCGGTCCTGGCCGCGACCACCCCGATCGGCCTGCTGTTCGTGACCTGGGAGCCGGGCTCGGCCGCGATCCTGGCCGCCGGAGTCGTGGCGATGCTGGCGGCCCGGCGCTTCTGGTTCTCGGCGGGGCTCACCGCGGTGGTGGCCATGGCCGTGGGAACGGTGTGGTGCTGGCTTGCCGCCGGGAAGGCGGACAGGGCGTGGCGCGACAGCCACCTGGAGAAGCGGGCGGAACCCGTCTGGGACAGCAGGATCTGGGACAGTGCGTCACTCGGCAAGCACCGGAGCTGGGTCGACCAGGAGCTCCCGGTCGCGACGCTCGTTGGCCAGTACGGGCACTTCTTCGCCGTCCTGGGCTGCCTCCTCGTCGCCGCCTTCGGCTGGCTGCTGGTGCGGCTGGTGCTGGCGGCCCGTCCCTCCTCGGTCCAGGTGCTGGCGGCCGGACTGGTGGCCATGCTCGTCGCCGGGCTGGCCCTGCCCCTCGTGGCTCTGCTGACCAACCATCGGTTCGGCCTCACCGCGCCGTTGCTGTCGAGTGGCGTGACCTCGTTGATCCTCGCCCTCGCCTCGGTCGGCGTCGCGCTCGGCGCGGCAGCGGGCCCGCGGGTGAGCGGCGTCGGCGGGCGGAGGTAGTCCGCTGTCCAGCTCACCTGTCGATTCCGCGGGCTCCGCCGGCTTCGGTGCCGAAAGAGCGTTCGCCGGCGCCGCTTTCGAGGCCACCGGCTCCGACGACCCCGGCCAGCCCGACGACCTCGGCCGGGACGACGATCTGGGTGGGGACGACACCAGAGGCGCCCCGGGCCCCGGCCCACGCGGGCCCGGTCCGGCCGGTGCGGACCCGTGGTCGGCGGCCGAGGCGGTGTTCCGGCTCGCGGTCTGCGCCTTCGACGACCGGCCCGACCTGCCGGCCGAGACCCACACGCTGGACGCGCTGGTCTCGGCGATGAAGCGCCGCCAGTGGCTGTCCGCCGAGGAGAGCCTCGCGCTGCACGCCGTCCTGGTCACGATCTTCCCGAACCTGGCCGGCCGGGCGGTCTTCCAGCGCGGCGTCGCCGCGACGGTGGACCGGCCGGTACGCAAGCGGCCGCTGTGCGTGCCCGCGCTGCTCGAATGCCTGCCCACCGCCCGGACCAGGCCCGACCCGATCCTGGACGAGCTGACCGAGGCGCTCACCACCCCGGCCGGGGTGGCCACCGACCGGGCCGAGCTCCGCCGCGCGCTCGACAGCCTGGTCAGCCGAGCCTCCCGGCCGACGATGGACCTCCCGGCAAGCCTCCAGCAGTACGAGATCCATCTGATCAACTCGGTCTACGCCGCCCAGGGCCGGATCGCGGAGCTGGCCGAGACGGCGGCCGACCCGCCCGCCGGGGTGCTGTGGGCGCTGCTGGACGCCGTCCGTGACGGAGCATGGCGCGACGAATCCAGCCTGGCGAGCCTGCGCGGTTCGCTGTTCTCCCAGCTGAGGATGCCGATCCCGGGGTTCGCCGTCGGCCCGCCGATCGTCGCCCCGGATGTCGACCCGACAGTCCTGGAACGGATCGCCGTGGCGGCCGGCGAGGTT
Organism: Parafrankia sp. BMG5.11; assembly: GCF_004337455.1. NCBI lineage: Bacteria > Bacillati > Actinomycetota > Actinomycetes > Frankiales > Frankiaceae > Parafrankia > Parafrankia sp. BMG5.11. The sequence continues at coordinate 60,085 of NZ_SJXI01000036.1, forward strand.
CTGGCGCGGCTGCGCGCGGAGCTCGCGGACGTCTGGGACGGCGACCGGGCGCGGGCGGCCGATCTCGTCGTCGACGCACTGTCCGCGCTGTCGACGGGTGTGCTCGGCGGCGGGCCGGGCGACATACGGGTGCAGCCCGCGGTCACCAGGCTGCGCACGCTGGTCACCCGCGCGATGGCGGCCGCCGGCCCGGTCGGCGGCGGGGCCTCGGCTGGCGGGGAAATGGACGGCGGGGGAGCGGAATCCCGGGCGGACCGGTCGGCCGCCGCCCAGGAGACCATTGACGGGCTGGCCTGGCGAGTTCGGACCCAGGTGGGCACGGCCGGGCTCACCGACCTGGTGGCGGAGGCCTTCGCCGAAATTCTCGAACGGCTCGACACCTCGGTCGACATCGACAATCTCAGCGCCGCGCTGCAGCTGCGCTGGGCCCAGTAGCCGGCACCGCCACCTGCAAAGGCAGGCAACCATGCGGAAATTCTCCTTCGGACGGCGCAACGGCCGTGGATTCGGCCTCGACAGCCACGACGTCGCGGTGTCGTCGGCGATCGTCGCCGTCACCCTGATCGCCGCGATTCTCATCGTCGCACTGGTGGACCACCAGGACCCCGGCAGCGGCCCAGCCGGCGGCGGCCCGGTCGCCGTTCCCAGCGCGCCGGACATCCCGACGCCCCCCCGAACCTCCGCACCTTCCACTCGGACGGCGACCGCCACGCCCTCCGCCTCGGCGAGCCCCACCTCGACCGATCCCGCCTCGCAGCCCCCCGCTGAGCCCGCGCGGACGGAGTCCGCCTCGCCAACCTCGTCGCCCAGCACTGCTCCGAACCTGCCGCTCCGCCCCGAGGTGACTATTCTCAACAATTCCCCGACGGACGATTTGGCGGCGAAATCGGCCCCTCTGGTTCAGGCGGCGAATTTCGTTGTGCGCAGGACGGGGAACTACAGGGCGGCGGTGGCATTCGGTCACACGGTTATTCTTTACGAGGAAGGTGGTGAAGGTTTTGCTCGGGAGCTGGAGGCGGCATTACGGAGTCATGATGAAAAGAATATCGAGGTCAGGTTCAACAGGGGTGACAATATTCCGCCGGACGGTACCTTGATTCTCGTTCTAACGAGGTATTTCAAGGCTTGACCGAGAACACCGCGCGGCTGATCTGTTGCCCGGCCCCGCACGCGGACCTGAGCACCACCGATCGGGCCCGGCGGTGCTCCGGTTCTGTGCCGGCTTCGGGATCAGCCCACGGACGCGGGCTTGTCGGAACCGCTTGTCTGGTCCGCCACGTCAGGCAGCACGTCGCCCGGCAGTCCCGCGTCGGCGGTCGGAACGGCCGATGGTTCGGCGGTCGGGGCGGTCGGGGCGGTCGGGATGGTGGCCGGTTCGGTGCCGTGGACGTCCACGTGGGGCATGATGCGGTCGAGCCAGCCGGGGAGCCACCAGTTCGCGCGGCCGAGCAGGCCCATGGTGGCGGGCACCAGGATCATGCGGATGATGGTCGCGTCGACCAGCACGGCGACGGCCATCCCGACGCCGACCATCTTCACCGTGACGTCCGGGTCGAGGGCGAAGCCGGCGAAGACCGCGATCATGATCAGGGCGGCGGAGCTGATGACCCGGCCGGTGGCGGCGAGGCCGCGCACGACGCTGCCGTGCGGGTCACCGGTGGCCAGGTAGTCCTCCCGGATGCGGGAGAGCAGAAAGACCTCGTAGTCCATGCTCAGCCCGAACAGCACGGTGAACATGAGCACGGGCAGCCAGCTCGACATCGGCACGCTGTGCGGCAGGCCGAGCAGCTCGGCGCCCCAGCCCCACTGGAACACGGCGGTCACCACGCCGTAGGCGGCGGCGATCGAGAGCATGTTCATGACCGCGGCCTTCAGCGCGACCACCGGTGAGCGGAACACGACCGTCAGCAGCAGCAGGGACACGCCGACGACGAAGCCGACCACCCACCACAGCCGGTCGGACAGCAGACCGGACAGGTCGGTGAAGACCGCGGTCATGCCGGTGATCTCGATGCCCGGTGGCAGGACGTCGGCGCGCAGGTGGCGGACCAGGTCGGCGGCACGCTTGTCGCTCGGTGCGACGGCGGGCGTCACGAAGACCACCGCGGCGTTCCCGCTCGGCGCGGTCACCGGCGGGGCGACGGCCGCGACGTCGGGCGTCGCCCTGATGCGGGTCACGAGCGCGGGGAGGTCGGCGGCGGGGACTCTGCGCAGGTCCACCGCGAGCATCAGCGGGCCGTTCGCGCCGGGGCCGTACTCGGCGGCGACCAGGTCGTAGGCGCGCCGCTGGTAGGTGGACTCCGGCTGACTGCCGGCGTCCTGCGGCCAGGTGCGCATCCCGAGGACGGGTGCCGCGAGCAGCAGCAGGAGCAGGAGAGCACCCAGCGCCCACGGGAGAGGCCGGCGTCCGATCCGGCCGGCCCAGGCGGCGGTGAGCGTCTGCCGGGCCGGGGAGCCGGCCGCCGCGACGCTGGCCTTCCCGACGCCGGCCGTGAGCGCGGCGCGGCCCCGGCGGCCCAGCAGTCGCGTCCCGGCCAGCCCGCACAGAGCGGGGACGAGGGTGAGCGCGGTGACGACCACGGTGACGACCACGGCCGCGGTGGTGAAGCCGGTGGTCACATAGGTGTTCAGCCCGACCAGCCGCAGCCCCATCAGGGAGAGCACGACGGTCACCCCGGCGAACAGCACCGACACCCCGGCGGTGCCGTTGGCGCGGGCGGCGGCCTCCCGGACGGTCAGGCCGGCCCGCAGGCCCTCGACGTGCCGGGTGATCAGCAGGAGGGCGTAGTCGATGCCGACCCCGATGCCGATCATCGAGGCGAGCGTCGGCGCGATGGTGCTGACGTTGGTGCCGGCCGCGATGAGGGTGATGCCGGCGCTGCCGATGCCCAGGCCGATGAGCGCCACCGCCAGCGGCACCCCGGCCGCGACGATCGAACCGAAGGCGACCAGCAGGATGACCAGGGCGAAGCCGACGCCGACCGCCTCGGCCCGGCCGTTGACCTCCTGGATGTTCTCGGCGACCTGACCGCCGAACTCGGCGGTGACGCCCGCGTCCGCGGCCGGCCTGGTCGCCTCGATGAGGTCGTCGACCGCGTCGGTGCCACCCAGGTCGGTGACCGGCCGGTCGTACTGCACGTTGATGAGCGCCGTGTCGCCGTCCGCGGAGGGCCGCGGCGGGCTGACGAGGATGACGTCCGGCACCTCTGCGAGCCGGGCGGAGACGGCCGTGATGACCTCCGGGGCGAGCCGGCTGCCGTCGGCGGTGTGCAGCACGACCCGTGCCTGGGCCTCGGCGAGCACCGGGAACTCGGCGCGGAGCAGGTCGGTGCCCCGCTGCGACGCGGTGCCCGGGGCGTCGTAGTCGTCGTGGGGCTCGCCGCCCCAGGCCATGGCGAGCGCGGTCGCCACCACGAGCGCGGCAACCCACGCGCCGATCACCCGCCAGGGCCGGCCGGCGGCCAGCCATCCCACCCGGTGCAGGAACCCGGACATCTTTCCTCCTTGGTGCGTGGCCGGTGCGGCCGGCTGGCGGGCGCCACGGTGCGCCGCGCGCTTTCACGTCTGCGACGACAGCGGACTGGCCGACTGTGACATCCCCATGTGGCTGGGTGTGTCGTATCCGCGACGCAAGCGTCGCTACGTCACGAAGCCGACGTCCGCGCGCGCCCGTGACACCTGCCTGCACCGCCGGTGTCAGCGGCGGTGCGTGGCTGGTGTCAGCGGCGGGAGGCCAGTGCGAGGAAGCGGTGCGGCGGGTCGTCGTAGCCGTCGAGCCGCCAGCCGGAGCCGGCGAGCATGGGGCCGAGCCGGTCCGCCGCCAGCGGCTCGTCGGGGCGCAGCACGCGCCCGTGCCGGGCGGCGAGCGCCGCCCGGCCAGACGGATGGAAGATCGCCAGTCGGCCGCCGGGGCGGCTGACCCGGGCCAGCTCGGCAAGCCCGGCCGGCAGGTCGGGGAGGTGGGTGACCAGCCCGGCGGCGAACACCGCGTCAACCGCGCCGGTCCGCACGGGCAGGCGGCGGGCGTCGCCGAGGAGGAGATCGGCATGCCCCGCCCGGCCGTGTTCCCGAGCCACGGCGAGCATCTCGGGGGTGACATCCAGCCCGAGCACCGTGCCGGCCGGGCCGACGGCCGCGCGCAGCACGGGCAGCGCCCGGCCGGTGCCGCAGCCGACGTCGAGGACGGTCGCCCCCGTCGGCAGGCCCAGCTCGGCCACCGCCGCGGTGTAGGCGGGAGTGTCGTCGCCGAAGCGGGTGTCCCAGGTGGCGGCGCGTACGGCGAAGAACGCCCGGCTCTCGGTGACGTGCCAGCCGTCGTCGGCCGTGAGCCGCTCCGCGACCCGGCGGATCACCGGCCACGCCGGATCGTGCAGGTCGACGACGACGTCCGCGGGCCGATCGGGATCGTCGTCGCGGCCAGTGCGGGTGCGCAGCTCGACGACCAGGTCCCAGGCTGTCGACGTGCGGTCGGCGGGCCGGCCGGAGCTGTGCGCGAGCAGTACCGTCTCGCCGGGCCGCGCGGCCGTCGTCGTCTCGGGGGCTGTCGTCTTGGGGGCTGTCGTCTCGAGGGCCGCCGGCCGGACGCACGGCCGGCCGGCCCCGCGCACCGCCGCGGCCAGCCGGTCGGCGACCGCGGCGACCCTCCGGCCGTCGGCACCCTCGACCAGCACGCGTGCCGCGCCGGCCGGCAGCAGTACACGGATCCGGTCGAGGACCTCGTCCCAGCGGCGGACCTGTTCGGCGGTCATCGCCTCCGGCAGCGGTGGCGCGGAACTGTCGTCGGGCATCCACACATCATGGGCGAGCCGGCAGGCACGGCGGTGGCTGCCGGCGGCCGAAGGCCATGACCACACAGGGGTCGTGAGCCCGCAGGATGCGTCGGTGGGTGTTGGGATTCTGCTGATCAGTGCACGATCCTGTTCCCAAGAGCGAGAGTGGGGTTCTACAGTTGGCGGGTGCCACGGCTGCGGTGACGGGGCTGTGTGGCGACAGGGCTGAGGAGGAAGCATGCCGGTGAGCAAGCCGAGTGAATTACCCGTGGGTGGCGGCGGACGCTGGCCCCTGACGGGGTTCCGCTCCGCCCAGTGGGGGGACATGGAAGTCGGGTACACGGCCACCGGGCCGCTCGACTGCACCAAGGGCTACATCGGTCTGCCCGGCGGTGTCTGTCAGTGCCCCCACTACGGTTACATGTTCAGCGGCAGGCTTCGCTGCGTGTACCCGGGTACCGACTGGCCGGACGAGGTCGCGGTGGCCGGCGAGGCGTATTTCTTCCCAGCCGGTCATGTCCTCATCTATGAGGAGCCGAGCGAGGTGCTCGAGCTCAATCCCGCCGCCGCGCTCCAGCAGCTGATCGACCATTTCGAGGCCATGGCGGCCAGCGGTGGGTTCACCAAGGACGACGGCTGATCCAGCCGACTCCGAGGGCGCCCGGACGCCCGCGTACCAGGACGTCCGGGCACGCCGCCGGCCTGACCCCGGTGGTCGGAACGAGACACGAGAGAACGAGAAGCCGTTTCTGTGAAAGACGACGAGTCGGGTGCCGCCGAGCTGCGGAACGTAGCCGCCGCGGCCAGGTCGGTGTCGGCCGGCGCGGGAGCTGAACAAGCCGTCGAGGTGAACCCGGGTAACGTTTCGGTCGTGTCCTGGGCTGAGCGTGCCGCCGACCGGTCGCCGTCCGTGCAACGGTCGAGATCGCGCAGCATGCGCCAGATGAAGGTCATCGTCGCCGCGGCCAAGCGGCTGATCGCGCAGAAGGGCACATCCTTCACGACGCAGGAGCTCGTGAAGGAGGCCGGTGTCGCGATGCAGACCTTCTACCGCCACTTCGAGGGCAAGGACCAGCTCCTCATGGCGGTCATCGAGGAGATGGTGACCGATCAGGCCGTGCGCTACGAGCAGGACGCCCGCGACCTGCCGGACCCGGTCGCCCGCCTGCGCCGCCACATCCTCTCGGTGCTCGGCTCGCTCGACGCCAGCGGGGACGAGAGCACCGGGCCCCGTTTCATCACCGCGGAGCACTGGCGCCTGCACCAGCTCTACCCGGAGGAGATGGCGCAGGCCACGCAGCCCTTCGCCGACCTCGTGGCACGAGAGATCCGTGCGGCGCGCGACGCCGGCCTGCTGGCCCCGCAGGACGTCGAGCGCGACGCGGCACTGGTCGCCCGGCTCGTCATGTCCGTCTACCATCACTACGCCTTCGCGGCTGCTCCCGAGCCCGCAGAGGTGATCGCCGATCATCTCTGGGCGTTCTGCCTGGCGGGGCTCGGCGGCGACCTGGGCGGCGGGCGCCCGGCACGGCCGGTCAGACGTCCGCCTTCTTCGTGAACCCGGCCAGCGGGAGCGCCCCGGCCGGGTGGGAGGGGCGTAGCCATGAAGGTGCTGGTAGTCGGCGGAACCGGGCCGACCGGGCCGCACATCGTGCGAGGCCTGCTCGGTAGGGGGCACGACGTCACGATCTTCCACCGGGGAGCCCACGAGCCGCCGGAGCTCGCCGACGTCGAGCACATCCACGGCGATCCGCATTTCCGGGAGTCGATCGACGAGGCGCTCGGCTTACGGGAGTTCGACGTCGTCCTGGCCATGTACGGGCGGATGCGGCACCTGTCGCCGGCGCTCGCCGGGCGGTGCGGCCAGTTCGTCGGCATCGGCGGCGTGCCGATCTACCAGGGGTTCTTCCCGGGTGACGGGAGGCACCGGCTGCCGATCCCGGTGACCGAGGAGCACCCTGTCGTCCAGGAGCGGTCCGACGACCCGGCCGTCCGGTTCTCCCGGCGGCTCGTCGACGCGGAGGAGGCGGCGTTCGCGCACCACCCGGGCGCCACGCTCTTCCGTTTCCCGATGCTCTACGGGCCGAACAACGCCCGGCCGGCCGAGTGGTCGATCGTGCGGCGCGTGCGCGACGGGCGTCCGTACATCATCCTTCCGGACGGCGGATCCCAGATCCACACCCGCTGCGCGGCGCGCAACGCGGCGGCGTTCGTGCTCGCCGCGGTCGACCGCCCGCAGGCCGCCGCCGGTCAGATCTACAACGCCGGTGATCCCACCGACTGGTCGCTGCGGCAGTGGGTCGAGCTGATCGTCCGCCTGATGGGCGCGGATCTCGAGGTGGTGGCGCTGCCGAGGGAGATCGCCGTCGAGGCCACGACGACGCTGCTGCCGCTGGCGGGCACGACGACGGAGCACTGCGTCCTGAGCACCGAGAAGGCGCGCCGCGAGCTCGGCTGCGAGGCGGTGATCGACACGGTCCAGGCGGTCGAGGAGCTCCTGGCGTGGTACGCCGAGCGACCCGGCTTCGACGTCAGCACCAGCCCGTCGTTCACCGACCGGTTCGACTACGCGACCGAGGACGCCCTGGTCGCCGAGTACCGGTCCGCCCTCGACCGGGTGCGCTCGGCCGTCGACCAGCACGCCGCGCCGCCGGTGCACAGCATGCCGCACCCGACCGAGCCCGGGAAGGTGGATCATCGTGGCCGCTGACCTGCCCGAAGTCTTCCGGGACGGGGACCGGCGGTGTGATCCGGCGGTACGTTACCGGTCATGCCCGACTTGTTGGAGGACCGCGTCGTCGTGGTCACCGGCGGCGCCAGCGGGATCGGCCGCGCGAGTGTCCTGCGCTTCCTCGCCGCCGGCGCGCGTGTGGTCTTCGGCGATGTGAACGACGCGACCGCCCAGCGGCTGCTCGACGAGGTCGCCGACCCCGCCCGGCTCCATTTCGAGCGGGCGGACGTGGCCGACGAGGCGGAGGTCGCCGCGCTCGTCGCCGCGGCCGTCGAGCGGTTCGGGCGCCTCGACGTCATGTTCAACAACGCCGGGGTCGGCGGGGCGTTCGGCCCGCTCACCGACATCGACGTCGCCGACTGGGACCGCACCTTCGGCGTGATCAGCCGTGGGATGTTCCTCGGGACGAAGCACGCCGCCCGGGCGATGATCGCCCAGGGTGGCGGCGGGTCGATCATCAACAACTCCTCGGTCGCCGGAGTCGGCGGCGGCGGCGGCCCGACCGCGTACTCCGCGGCGAAGGCCGCGGTCATCAACTTCACCTGCAACGCGGCCGTGGAACTGGCGGCCCACCGCATCCGGGTCAACGCGATCTGCCCCGGCCTCGTCGACACGCCGCTGGTGATGGGACGTGACGAGGCGGCGATCCGGGCCCGGATGGCGACCTTCCAGCCCTGGCCCGACCTGGGCCGGCCCGAGGACATCGCCGGCATCGTGCTCTTCCTCGCCGGTCCGGACAGCGTCTTCCTGACCGGGGAGGCGATCCGGGTCGACGGCGGGATGGTCGCCTGGGGCCCGCGGATGACCGACACGTCCGACCCCCGGGGCGTGACCCGCCGGTTCACGGGCTTCACCGAGGGCTCGACCGGCCGTCCACTGACCAAGCGCCCCCTGGACGGCGCCGGCACCTGAGGCCGGGCGGCGTGCTCCCGCCCGGGGGTGCGCTCCTGCCGCAGCGCGGGCTTCCGTCGCGGGGTGGGCTTCGGTCAGAGACCGAAGGCCCCGCCCTCGACGAGGATCGTCAGGCCGATGGCAACCAGGGCCAGCGGCAGCAGCACGTGCCCCCAGCGGCTCAGCGCGCGGGCGACCGGCGGCCTCGTGGCAAGGAACCAGCCGGCCGCGCACCAGACGGCCACCAGCACGAGGAAGACCACCGCGTGGACGGCCGTCCCGCCCGCGCCGACCGCGGTGAAGACCGGGACGTACACGCCGAGGTTGTCGCCGCCGTTCGCGAAGGTGACCGCGGCGACCTCGAGCGCGGCCGGCCCCCTGCGCGAAGCGTCCCTGTCCTGCTCCTCACTCCCGGCTTCGTCGTCGGGGTCGGGGCCGGGCCCGGCGGGATCTCCGGTAGTCGCGGCCGCGCGGTCGCCGCGTTCCGCCAGGGACCGCCGGGCCGCGCGTAGGCCCAGGGCGAGCGGGAGCAGGCCGAGGTAGGCGATCGCGGACTCGGGCAGGAGCGCCGCTCCGGACGCGGCGGCGACGGCGACGGCGACGATTCCGACGAACCCGACGTACTGGCCGGCGACGATCCGCGGCACGGCGCGCCGGTCACCGGCGCCGCGGGCGAAGAACAGCGCCAGCACCAGGACGTCGTCGATGTTGGTGACGGCGAACAGGCCGATCGCCTGCCCGACGGCGCCCGGGTTCACACGGTCGCGACGGGCGCGGCAAACGGCACCGGCCGACCGTACCGGGCGTGTTCCCGGCCGCTGACCGGCGGTTCGCCACGGCTGTGACGCGGTTCGCGACGGCCGCGAGAAGCGAGTGGTCCGACCGGGTGGGCCGCAGGTCGCGGGCGGCTCGGGGCCTTTACACCCCGATCGGCCGGGATGGCTACTCTACGATGCGGTTGTGACGCGCCGCGCGTCCATAGTCGCGGCTCCATCCTGGGACTATTGCTCAGTGACTACTGTGCGCCCACCACGGAGTAGCGGAGCGGGGTGGGGGTTCCGGGTTCTGGTCACGTAACGTGTTCGAACCTGTACCACTCAACATCGAGAATAGATGGCCTGACGCTGACGTTGCGCCCTCGCCGAGGAGACGATCGTGCACGCCGAGCACCACGAGCCAAGAAAACAGCCGTCGTCGGTGACGCCTGCCCCGACCGCGCTGCCTTACCCGTCCGAGCCCGACACGGACCGCGCGAAGATCCCAGACCACGCGGACAGTCCGGGCCACGCCGAGAACCCGGACCACCCGGAGAAGCCGGACCGCCTTCCGGGCCGCCGCCCGTGGCGCCGCGCCCGGCGCGCGCCAGCCAGCCCCGCCGCTGACCGCCCCGCCGCTGACAGCTCCGACGACCCCGCCTCCGACGACCCCGCCCGGCACGACCCCGACGGCACCGGCCGTCCCGGGTCCGGCGGCTCGGCCGGCCGCACCCTCCGGGGAGCCTGGCGCCACGACCTGGAGGCGTCCGTCGTCGTCTTCCTGGTGGCGCTTCCGCTCTCGCTGGGCATCGCGGTCGCCTCGGGCGCCCCGGTGGTCGCCGGCATCATCGCGGCGGTCGTCGGTGGAGTCGTCGCCGGCGCCGTCGGCGGAGTCCCGCTGCAGGTCTCCGGCCCCGCGGCCGGCCTCACCGCGGTGGTGGCCGAGATCGTCGCCACGCACGGCTGGCGGACCGCCTGTTTCGTCACCGCCGCCGCGGGCGTGGTGCAGATCCTTTTCGGCCTGAGCCGGGTCGCCCGCGCGGCCCTGGCCATCTCACCCGCGGTGGTGCACGGCATGCTCGCCGGCATCGGCCTGACCATCGTCATCGGGCAGATCCACGTCGTGCTCGGCGGTACCGCCGGCTCGGCCGCCTGGGACAACCTGATCGTCCTGCCCGGCGAGATCGTGTCGCCGGCCGTCCCGGCGGCAGCGCTGCTCGGCATCGCGACCATCGCGCTGACCGTGGTGTGGACGCGGCTGCCCCGGCCGTTGTCGTCCATACCGGCACCGCTGGCCGCGGTGTCGATGGTGACCGCGGCGTCGCTCCCGTTCGACGTCCCGCGGGTCGCCCTGCCCGACGACCTGCTGGGCGCGATCGCCCTGCCCGAGCTGCCCGCCGGCGGTGACTGGGGCGCGATCACGCTGGCCGTGCTGACAGTCGCCCTGGTCGCGAGCATCGAGTCGCTGCTGTCGGCGGTCGCCGTCGAGGCGATGCACTCCGGCCCGCGTGGCGACCTCGACCGCGAGCTGCTCGGCCAGGGCGCCGCGAACACGGTCTCCGGCCTGCTCGGCGGGCTGCCGGTCACCGGCGTCATCGTCCGCAGCTCGACGAACGTCCGCGCCGGTGCCCGCACCCGCGCCTCGGCGATCCTGCACGGCCTGTGGATGGCCGGCTTCGCGCTGCTGCTGGCGCCGCTGGTCGGGCGCATCCCGCTCGCCGTGCTCGCCGGCCTGCTGGTCGTGATCGGCATCCGCCTCGTCGACCTCGCGCACATCCGCGCGATCGCCCGCCACGGCGAGCTCGCGATCTACCTGACGACGGTCGTCGGCGTGGTGCTGTTCAACCTGCTTGAGGGCGTCCTGATCGGGATCGCCACCGCACTGCTGCTCGCCCTGCGCCGGACGCTGGTGGCGCCGGTCCACGTGCACCCGCCCACCGGCCCCGGCTCGCCGTGGCGGGTCGTCGTCGAGGGCGCGCTGACCTTCCTCTCCCTGCCCAGGCTGTCCCGCCGGCTCGCCGAGGTGCCCGCCGGGGCGTCCGTCCGGCTCGACCTGGCGGTCGACTACCTCGACCACGGCGCGCACAAGATGCTGGACGACTGGATCGCCGAGCGGCATCGCGCCGGTGCCACGGTGACCGTCGACGAGGTGGGGGCCGCACCGCTGGCCATCCCCACCGTCGCGGCCCGGCCCCGCGAGGGACGACTCTCCAAGAGCCTCTTCGGGGGGCGTTCCACCGGCCGGCACGCCCGGTCGGCGCGGCCGCCGCGCTGGCTCGCCCCCTGGTCGGACTGGCAGCACGGCCAGCTCCACGACCGCCAGCACCTGCTCAACGGCGTGGACGAGTTCCACCGCCGGACGGCCCCGATGATCGAGCCGTTCCTCACCGAGCTGACCGCGGGGCAGCGGCCGTCGACCCTGTTCATCACCTGCAGCGACTCGCGGCTCGTGCCGAACGTGATCACGAGCAGCGGCCCGGGGGATCTGTTCACCGTGCGCACGCCGGGCGCGTTCGTCCCCGGTCCGCAGGCGGTCGGTGACTCGACCCTGGCCGCGATCGAGTACGCCGTCGAGGTGCTCCGCGTCCGGACCATCGCCGTCTGCGGACATTCCGGATGCGGTGCGGTCGCCGCCCTGCTCGACCGGGGCACACCCGGCCACAGCGGCTCCAGTGTGGGCCCGCTGCGCAACCTGGAGGCCTGGCTGCGCCACGGCGAACCGGCCCTGGCCCGCGCGGCCCGCGACGCCGGTGGCCTTCCACCGGAGCCCGACGAGTTGAGCCGGGTCAGCGTCGCGCAGCAGCTCGTCGCGTTGCGCGGGCTGTCCGTGGTGCGCCGCGCCGAGGCCGAAGGCCGGCTGCAGCTGGTCGGCATGTGGTTCGACATCGCCACGGCGCGCGCGATCGTCCTGAACGAGTCGACCGACCGGTTCGAGATCCCGACCGTCAGCGTCGTCCCAGTGTTGGAGAGCGGACAGCGCCTGGCCGACGCCACCCGGGGCTGACCCGTCGGTCGGCCCCACCCCGAGTACGGCGCAGGTGGCGGCGGGCAGCACCCGACCCGCCGCCACCCCGCCTGCCGTCTCGCCCAGCTCCGGCCTCGACTTGCCGGGTCGGGTTCCCGCCAAGGACAGAAGCTGTCCGCGAGGGTTCCTATCGTCGGCTCCACAGTCATCCGGCGAGCAGTCACCGGCGAGCAGAGGTGGGAACCATGAACAGCACCGTGGACGTCGAGAGCGGCCCCGAGGCCGGCACCGTCACCGAGGCCGGCACCGTCACCGACCCGAACACAGTCAGCGAGGCGGACAGCGCCGTCGAGGGCGGGACCGTCAGCGAGAAGGAGGACCTGCTCGCGACGCTGGCGAAGCACCGGCACTTCCTGCGCTACACCGTCCGTGACCTGACCGACGAACAGGCTGCCCGGCGCACCACCGTCAGCGCGCTGTGCCTCGGCGGGCTGATCAAGCATGTCACCGCGACCGAGCGGTCCTGGGTCGACTTCATTCTCGGCGGAGACCAGCAGGCGGACGCCGAGAGCTGGATGAAGCAGCACCAGATGCTGATGGGCGACACCCTGACCGGCCTGCTCGCCGACTACGAGGCCACGGCCGAGCGGACCACGGAGGTTGTCGGGTCGCTGCCCGATCTCGGTGTGACCCGGCCGCTGCCCGAGGCCCCGTGGTTCGAGCCCGGGGCGCGCTGGTCGATGCGGCGCGTCCTGCTCCACATCATCGCCGAGACGTCGCAGCACGCCGGCCACGCGGACATCATCCGCGAGAGCCTCGACGGCAGCCGCACCATGGGCTGAGCGGAGCCGAGCGGGCCGCCGCCCCCGGGCGGCGCCCGGTCACTCGGCGAGTTCCGGTAGGGGTGCCGACGCCGAGCGTCCCGGCGCCGGGGTTCGTTTCGGGAGTTGTCACGGTCGCACTGGAGTACTTCCATCTGACGTTGACGTCAGATATGTGGGGCCTCGCGACGGCCGGGTGGCGGGTGGCGAGGCGTCGCGCGGGCGACACGGGTGGAGGTCCCGTCGTCCTCAATTTGGCGGTAACGTCACTACCGTGAAAACGGGGTCAGTGACGCGCACCTACCAGCAGCGACGGCGGGCCGAGTCGGCGGACGCGAACACCGAGCGCATCCTCGCCGCGGGCGCCGAGCTGTTCGGGGAGCGGCCGTTCGACCAGATCACCCTCGCCGCGGTCGCCGAGCGGGCCGAGGTCGGCGTCCAGACCGTCATCCGGCGGGTCGGTACGAAGGACGGGCTCGTCCGCGCCGTCAACGCCTGGCTGGTCCCGCAGATCGAGGGGGCCCGGGGCGAGCCGGACGTCTCCGACCCGGCGGTGGTCGCCGAGCGCCTGGCCCGCCAGTACGAGCGGTGGGGGCAGGTGACCGACCGCGCCATCCGCCAGCAGGACGTCTCCCCGGCACTGGCGGAGGCCGCGGCCGCCGGCCGGCAGGCCCACCGGGCCTGGACGGCCGCCGCGTTCGCTGCCGAGCTCGACCGCCGCCCCCCGGCCGCCCGGCACGACCTGCTCGGCCGGCTCACGGCCGTGTGCGGCGTCGAGCTCTGGCTCGTGCTCCGCAACGACGAGGGGCTCTCCGTCGAGGCCACCCGCGCGGCGGTCGCCGACCTCATCGCGGCCTGCCTGGGCGGCCCGGGCTCCAGCCTGGCCGGTCCGGACTCGTCCACCACTCCCTAGCCCGCCGGTCCCCAGCTCGCCCCGGCCTCTCGCCGCCGCGATCCGCATCCACCCCATCCCCCCGCGTCGTCTCCCGAGATGCCACGTCCCGCGCGAGATCCCACGTCCCGCGTTCTCCGCCGGTGGCTCCAGCTCCAGGCGGCGGTCCGCCCTGCCCAAGGAGTGCCCACATGGCCCGCTACCTCGTCTACTGCACGACTGCTCCCGGTCACCTGTTTCCGCTGGTCCCAGGCCTGCGCGCCCTGCGCGACCGGGGGCACGAGATCCACCTGCGCATCGGCGCGCGGCTGGTGGACGGCCCGTGGGCCGACGGCCTGAACGTCGCGCCGACCGACCCGCGCATCGACGAGATCGAGGTGAAGGCGGACGCGAGCGGCACCGGCCCGGCCCAGCTCCGACGGGCGCTGGCCGGGCTGATGTCACGCGGCCCCCTGGAGCGGGCCGACCTCGAACGGGCCGTCGCCCAGGTGGACCCGGACGTGATCCTCGTCGACACCAACGCCTACGGCGCCGCGATCGCCGCGCGGGCGTCCGGGCGGCCGTGGGGGATCGTGCTGCCGTCCCTTGTCGCCCTGCCGGGCAAGGGAATCCCCCCGTACGGCCTGGGCCTCGTGCCGGGACGGGGGCCGCTCGGCCGGCTGCGCGACCGGGTGGTGTGGCCGCTGGTCATCCGCCAGTTCGGCGCGGCGATGCTGCCCCCGCTCAACGCCATGCGGGCGGACGCCGCTCTGCCGCCGCTGACCAGCCCGATCGACTACTTCCTGGAGGCCGACCGGCTTCTGGTGCTGACCGGCGACCCGCTGGAGTACCCGCGCTCGGACGCGCCGGAGCATGTCCGCTTCGTCGGCGCCCAGATCTACGACCCGCCCGGCGAGGCACCGGCCTGGCTCGCCGAGGACGGCGACCCCTGGGTGCTCGTCACCACCTCGACCGACTACCAGGGCGACGAACGCCTCGCCGTGGCCGCCGTCGAGGCCCTGCGCGACGAGCCGGTCCGCGTGGTGATCACCCTGGCGGACGCCTACGGGCACGTCGAGCTGCCGGCCGCGGCGAACGTCCGGGTTGAGCGGTTCGTGCCGCACGGCCCGGTGCTCGAGCGCGCCGCCGCCGTCATCTGCCACAGCGGTATGGGCATCGTGCACAAGGCCATCGCCGCCGGTGTGCCCGTCGTCGCCGTGCCGTTCGGGCGGGATCAGCCCGAGGTCGCGCGCCGGGTCGTGGAGGCCGGCGCAGGCGTCATGCTGCCGGCCAGGCGGCTGACCGCGCAGCGGCTGCGGGACGCGCTGCGCACCGCGATGAGCAGGCGCGCCGGGGCGCTGAACGCCGCACGCCGGATCAGGGCGAGCGGCGGCGGCGAGAGTTTCGCCACCGAGGCCGAGGGCCTCGCGGCCGCGCCGCGGCCCGCCGCCGCACGGCCCGCCGCCTGACGGGGAGGGTGGTCCGCGCCGAGACCGTCCGGCCTGGCCGCGGACCCGCCGGGCGCTGCCGGGCCATCGA
Source organism: Parafrankia sp. BMG5.11 (assembly GCF_004337455.1). Lineage (NCBI taxonomy): Bacteria > Bacillati > Actinomycetota > Actinomycetes > Frankiales > Frankiaceae > Parafrankia > Parafrankia sp. BMG5.11. The sequence continues at coordinate 75,427 of NZ_SJXI01000036.1, forward strand.
GTCGGGCGGAGAGTCGGGCGGAGATCAGGGCGCTCGGCGCTGACTACCATTGTCGCCATGACCCGACTCGGAGCCTCCGTCGACCATGTCACCGCGCTGCTCGGCGGGGCCGACCTGGCGTCCGACGCCTCCGTGCGTGAGCTGCTGGAGCAGACCACCGAACGCCGCGGCCTCGACCTCTCCGACCTCGCCCCCGCCGAGCAGGCGGCCCTGATCGCCGAGCGCTCGCAGGACCTGCAGCCCTCATCGGAGGCGCTGGCGGCCCGCATCGGCGACGCGGCGGCCCGGTCACGTCCCTTCGTGGCGAAGTTCGGCATCGACCCGACCGGCGCCGAGGTCCACCTCGGCCACGCGGTGCCGATGCTGCTCCTGAGCCGGTTCGCGCGGATGGGGCACCGCGTCGTGTTCATCGTCGGTGACATCACCGCCAAGATCGGCGACCCGTCCGGCCGGTCGGACGAGCGCCCGGCGCTCACCGACGAGGACATCGCCCGCAACCTGACCACCTACCGGGCCCAGGTCACCCCGTTCTTCGACTTCGAACGGGCCGAGTTCCGCCGCAACGGCGACTGGCTGCGCGAGGTGAGGCTGCCGCGGCTGCTGGAGATCGTCTCGCGCATCCCGGTGTCGATGTCGCTGCAGCGGGAGGACTTCCGGCGTCGCCTCGACGCCGGCCACGGGCTCTCCCTGGCCGAGCTGCTGTACTCGGTGGTGATGGCGCTGGACTCGGTCGAGGTCGACAGCGACCTGGAGATCGGTGGCATCGACCAGTTCCTGAACATGCAGATGTGCCGCAAGGTCATGGAGATCTGCGGCCAGACCCCGGAGATCGTCGTGGCCACCTCGCTGATCGAGGGGACCGACGGCACCGGCGCCAAGATGAGCAAGAGCCGCGGCAACTACGTCCCGCTGACGGCCGCGCCCGGTGAGATCTTCGGGAAGATCATGTCCGTGCCGGACCGGCTCGTCGAGCCGTACTTCCGCGCGCTCAGCGAGTGGCGCGACTCCGAGCTCGCCGTCCTGGCCGCCCGGCGCGAGGCCGGCACGGCGCACCCGATGGACCTCAAGAAGATCCTCGCCGGCGAGGTGACGGCGGCGATCCACGGGGTGGACGCCGCGATGACGGCCCGGGCCGAGTTCGTCGCGCGGTTCTCCCGCCGCACCTTCGCCGAGGTCGAAGACCTGCCGGTGCTCTCCGATCTCGGCGCGACCGTCGCCGACGCGGTGCGGGGGCTCGGGTTCGCGAAGAGCAACGGCGACGTCCGCCGGGTCGCGGAGCAGAACGGGCTGCGGCTGGTGGTCGAGTCCGAGGAGGGCCAGACCCAGGTGCCGCTCACGCCGGACGACGTCCGGGAGCCGCTGTCCGCCGTCCTCAAGGACAGGCTCGACGGCCGGTCCGGTGCCGTGTATCTCAAGGTCGGCCGCAAGCTGGCGCGGATCGAGCCTGCCGGCTGACGGCAGCCGCGCCGCGCGGGCACCGGTCGCACGGCGTCGGTGTCAGAGGTCCTGAGCCTCCGTGCGGGCGGTCTCCGCCGGCGGTGAGCCGGGGTGCGTCGCCGGGGTCTCGGGCGGTGCCGGTTCCGGTGGCGGAGTGGTCCGCGGGGGCGTCTCCGGCGGGGGTGCGGTGGTCCTGGGCAGGTCCTCCGGCGTCGCTGGTGGGGGCGGGTCGGTGGCCATGGGTGATTCCGGCGTCGGGTGCGGCTGCGCTGGTGGGGGGTTCGTCGCGCCCGAGCCCTGCGACGGGAACGGCCAGGACGGACCCGGACCCGGTGCCTGCGGCACGGCCGGTGGGCGCTGTGTCCCGGGTGTGGCCGGTTGGCCGCCGCTCCCGCCGGACCGCGGGGCGGCCGGCGCCTGAACCGGGCCGCCGGCCGGTCCCCGGCCCGTTCCCGGATCCTGGCCCGTGCCCGGCAGGCCCTGCTCCAGGCCGCCCGCGGCGCCGCCGACGGTGCCTCCGGTCGCTTCGCCGGGCGTCCCCGCGGACGTGCCGCCCGCCGCGCCGTCCGCCAGGCCGTCCCACGTGCCACTCGGCGTGCCGGCGGATGTCCCGGCGCCGCGGCCGTCGGTGGTGCGCCGGCTGCCCGCCGACTGCCGCTCGGCCGACCGCTGTTCCGCCACGCCCCCGGCGGTCGGCGTGGGCGGCGGGCTCGACGGCGCCCGCGGGGCCTGCGCGCCGTCGCCCCAGCTCGGGAGCAGCTCCCACGGAGTGAGGACGCTGCGCGCCGGCGTCATCGCGACGACCGTGGCGGTGGTCAGCACGGACGCCGCGACCACCAGCCCCCGCACCGGGCGGCGGGCCGGCTCCGTGGGACGGTCCACCACGGCCGGATGCCGCAGCCGCTGGCTGATCTCGGCGATCACCGGCACGGGCAGCCAGCCGGGCGGGCGGGGGCTGGCCCCGAGCTGGGCGTGGCAGCGGCCCAGGATCTCGGCCGGCGTCGGCCGCCGCTGCGGCGCCTTGGCCAGGCACGACTCGATCAGCGCGCGCAGGTCGCCGTCCACGCCGGTCAGCTCCGGCTCCCCCCGGACCACGCGGTAGATCACATCGGCGGTGTTGCCCTCGCCGAAGGCGTTGCGCCCGGTCGCGGCGAAGGCGAGCACCGACCCGAGGGCGAACACGTCGGAGGCCGCGTCCACCCGTTCGCCGCGAGCCTGCTCGGGCGACATGTACGGCGGCGATCCGATGACCTTCCCGGTGGTGGTGCTGCCCGCGTGGTCGGCTGCCCGCGCGATCCCGAAGTCGATCACGCGGGGCCCGTCGATCGCCAGCAGCACGTTCGCCGGCTTCAGGTCACGGTGCACGACCCCCGCGCCGTGGATGGCGACGAGCGCCTCCGTCACCCCGGCGGCCAGCCGGAGCAGGCTGGACGGCGGCAGCGGGCCGTTGCGCAGCACGCTGTCGCGCAGCGTCGGGCCGTGGATGTAGGCGGTGGCGAGCCACGGGCGGTCCGCGGCGACGTCCGCGGCGATCAGCGGCGCGGTGAACAGGCTGTTCACCCGGCCCATCGCGGCGACCTCCCGCTCGAAACGACGCCGGAACTCGCTGTCGGACGCCATGTCGGCGCGGATGACCTTCACCGCGACCGGCCGCTGCCCCGGGGAGTGGCCCAGATACACCGTGCCCATGCCGCCGGAGCCCAGCCGGCCGTGCAGCCGGAACGGCCCGATCTCCCGAGGGTCGTCGGCGCTGAGCGGGGCGAGGAAGTCGTCGGCCGGCCCGCCGCTGGAACGCTGGGAGGGGACCCTGCCGGGGGACGCGTGGGGTGGGCGTGATCCGGGCGGCGCGCCGCTGGTGCGCGGCGGCCACGGCCCGACCGGCGGCGGCTGCGACGGGACGTCCGCCCCGGGCGGGGCTATCCGGGTCTCGCGCTCCGCCTCCAGGATCGCCGCGAGCTCGTGCCACCGCGCCACCCAGGAGCCGACGTCCCCACCGCAGGCGGACACGAAGGCACACAGGACGTCCAGCGCCGGCAGCGACCCGCCGCTGGCGGCGCCGGCCAGGATCTCCGCCGGCATTCCGCTGCGTCGCGCCAGGGTCCGGTACGAGGGATTTCCCGCCCCGCGCCGCACCGCGCGAAGATCGCGCCCGAACGCGCCGACCGGGCCGGTTGACGGGGTCGTCGTACTCTTCCGTGCTCGCACAGTGCGTCGGTCCTCCTCCGGGGCGCGGGCGCGGGTGACCGGACGGCCGGTGGCGCTGGCGGGATCCTGCCAGTGTGCATACTCCACGTCGCCAACTGGACACGTAGCGAAGCTGGCGAGTTTCCGACAGGGGTGCGGCGCGCATCACGACCCGCTCGGCGCGCGCGGACCCGCTCGGCGCGGGGCGGATCCGCCCGGCGGGACGCGCGGACACGCACGGCGGGATCGAGGTGAGCGCGAGGCCCGTGCCCGGGGAGGATGACCGGCGTGCCCGCTGACCCCGACGCCCACGCCCACGCGGTGCCGGCGGGACGGGCCGGCCGGCGGGAGTGGACCGGGCTGGCCGTCCTCGCGCTGCCCACGCTGCTGCTGTCGCTGGACCTGAGCGTTCTCTACCTCGCGCTGCCCGGCCTCACCGAGGACCTGCGGCCCAGCGCCACGCAGCTGCTGTGGATCACCGACAGCTACGGCTTCCTGATCGCCGGCTTCCTGGTGACCATGGGAACCCTCGGCGACCGCGTGGGCCGGCGCCGCCTCCTGCTCGCCGGCGCGGTCGCGTTCGCGCTGACGTCCGTGCTGGCGGCCTGGGCGACGAGCCCGACGATGCTGATCGCCGCGCGGGCCCTGCTCGGGATCGCCGGTGCCACGCTCATGCCGTCCACCCTCGCGCTGATCAGCAACATGTTCACCGACGAACGGCAGCGGTCCACCGCGGTCGCCGTCTGGATGAGCTGCTTCCTCGCCGGGATGGCGGCCGGCCCGGTGCTCGGCGGCCTGCTGCTGGAGTACTTCTGGTGGGGTTCGGTGTTCCTGCTCGGCGTACCGGTCATGGCGCTGCTGGTCGTGACGGCGCCCGTGCTGCTGCCCGAGTACCGGCACCCGGGGGAGGGCCGCCTCGACCTGGTCAGCGCGACGATGTCGCTGCTCGCCGTCCTCGCGGTCGTCAACGGGCTCAAGGAGACGGCGGCGGGCGGTCCGGGCCCGGGTGCCGGCGGGTCGGTCGCGGTCGGGCTGCTGGTCGGCTGGCTGTTCATCCGCCGCCAGCGCGGCCGGGCCGACCCGTTCGTGGACGTCGGCCTGTTCGCGAACCGGTCGTTCACGGCCGCGCTCGGGCTCATCCTGTTCGGCGCGTTCGTCATGGGCGGGATCAACCTGTTCGTGACGCAGTACCTGCAGCTGGTCGCGGGACTCACCCCGCTGCGGGCCGGCCTGTGGCTGGCGCCGGCGACGCTGGCCGTCATCGGCACGAGCCTGGCCGCCCCGGTGGCGGCGCGGTGGATCGGCGCGGGGCGGGTGGTCGCCGCCGGGCTGGGGGTGAGCGCCGTCGGCCTCGCGATCCTCACCCGGGCCGGCGATGGCGGGCTGATCCTGCTGGGGTTCGGGTTCGTCCTGGTCTTCCTGGGTGTCGGACCGCTGGGCGTGCTCGGCACCGATCTGGTGGTCGGATCAGCGCCGCCCGCGCGGGCCGGGTCGGCGGCATCGCTGTCGGAGACGGGCAGCGAGCTGGGCGTGGCCCTCGGGGTGGCGCTGCTCGGCAGCCTGGGCACGGCAGTTTATCGGCACCGCCTCACCGCGGCGATCGACGTCGGGAGCCCGGCCGGGGGCGCGGGCCAGCCGGCGCCGGCTGGCCAGACTGGTCCGTCGGCCGTGGTGGCCGATGCCGCCCGTGACGGCCTCGCCGGCGCAGCGCGGGTGGCGGGCTCACTCCCGGATGGCGGGACCGCCGTGCTGGAACCGGCCCGCGACGCGTTCACCGCCGGCCTGCACGCCGTCGCCGCGGCGGGATGCGCGCTCGCGGTCCTGTTCGCGGTGCTTTCGGTCGTGCTGTTCCGAGACGGCGCCGGTGGCGGTGCCCGGTAGCGGTGCCGATCGTGCCTTTTCCGGGCCGTCGGAGAAGCTGAACCCTTTTTGCGCCGTAACCTAATCGGAGGCCGGCCCCGGGCGGTTTCCGGTGACAACGCCGCCGCCGCGGTCGGCATGGTCGTGCGCGGCCGCCGTGACCGGATCGGCATTTCCCGGCGGCGCTGCGGAAACCGTGGAGGGTTCTGTTCCCGTCACCGCCGCACCGGCCATGGCAGGAGAGATGAATGACCTGGTGGTGGGCGGTGTGGGTGTCCCGTTCGCGACGCTCGCCGGGGTGCGCGCGGCCGGGTGCCGGCTGGCCCGCACGCCCCGACGCGTGCGCCCCCAGGGCTTGAGTGTCGAAAGGAACGTGGCGGTGATGAACATCGCGTTCATCAGGCAGGCACCCGTGATGATCGCGGCCGTGGGCGCGGTGTAGTCGACGTTTCCGTCCGCTGTGGCATGGCCCGCGCGCACGATCATGGTGCGCATGAAGGCGGCCGCGAAGAGGACGGCGACCACCGTGATCGCCAGTTTGGTCACGACCCACCAGTGGTGCAGCAGACCCCAGCGGGTGCGCAGCGAGATCGCGATCCCCGTCGCGAGGGTCAGCAGCGCCAGCGGAATGTTGAGAGCCCGGTCGAACACGTGCATGAGCTCATAGGCCGGATGCCGGATGTCGCTGTCGAGGGACGCGGTGATGGCGAGCGCGAGCTGGCCCAGTGCGACGCCGTTCCACCCGACGCTCACCAGGACGTGCACGGTTAACAGAATCTGACGGGCGACCCGCCGCTGCCTGCGGGGTCTCGCCGGGGGCCTGGCGGTTGCGATCGCGGTGGCAGTCATGCCGGCGACTCCGGATGTCGGATGGATCAAGCCAGAAAGTGCTATCGCGGAGCGGTGGCGCCGTCGTATGTCACCCGGCTACCCCGAACGAACGGAAATCACAATACATGGCACGAGAGGGCTAGATACCAACCTTTCGAGGTCAGGTCCGGATCGTGCCAGCGGGGCCGGCATTCCGAATTGGGAATGGCTCGCGGAGACGAATCCGCTGGTCGGAGGCTCGGCAGCGGTTCGGGGCGGCCGTCGGCGCGTGGCGGGCCGCCTCGGATGTCCCGGCCGGCGGCCCCAGCTTCGCTACGCACTGTCACTTGGGGCTTGGGTGCGTTGAACCATGTACGGTCTGACAGAGTGGGTGAATGCGGTCGGGGTGCTTTCGGTACACCAGCCTGGGCCCGCCATTCGTGACGCTGCGTGAGAATTGTGGCGCGGCTCTCCCGTTCGCGCCGGCCGCCTGGTGGCCAGGGCACGGTCGCCGCGGCGGGGCACCGGCGGTGGGAGCGGCGGTCGCGCAGAGACCGCTGTGATCGTCCCTGGAGCCGCCGTCGGCCTGCCCATCCGGCGGGTGCGGCCGCCCCCGCGGCGGCCCGGGACGGCCGTCGGCGCGCGGCGCGCCCACCGGCGCGGGACCCGTGCTCAGGCACACGCCCGGCTCGTGCGGTGCCGCCGGCTCGTGCCGTGTTGCCGGGCGGCGCGAGGCGACAGTCGGGCGGGCGGTCGCGGTCGGGTGGCGAGCGACACGCGGCAGGGCAGCAGGCAGCAGGCGCGACGTGACAACTCGACACGAGCAGGGGGTGCGGACCGGATGGCCAGACCGACGGGACTCTCAGGGAGCGGGCGCGAGCGGAGTGCCGCGTGTTCGCCGCCGTAGTCGCCCACCTTGTTCTCGCCGCGGCCCTGCCCGCGCTGACCGGCCGGCTGGGCCGCACGGCCTTCCTGCTCGCGGCCGCCGCGCCGGCAGCCACGTTCGGCTGGCTGGTGGTCCGGATACCGGCCGTACTCGACGCGGCCACGGCCGCGCCGTCCGCGCTGGCCACACCAGCCGCGGCTGGTGTGGCTGCCACGACGGCCACGACGGCCGCCGTCGGAGGGCACGGCGCCCCCGCCGGTGACCTGCTGGTCGAGACTCTCACCTGGGCGCCGACCGTCGAGCTGGAGATCGTGTTCCGGCTCGCCCCGCTGGCACTGCTGATGGCGCTGCTCGTCACCGGCGTCGGCGCGGCGGTGCTGGTCTACTCGTTCGCCTACCACGCGCCGCACGCGGCCGACGGCGGCGTGCCCGTGCCGGGCTCGGCGGGGCCGGGCCGGGCGAGCGCCGCGCTGCTCGCGTTCGCGGGCGCGATGCTGGGGCTGGTCCTGGCCGACGACCTGTTCACGCTCTACCTCTTCTGGGAGCTCACCACCGTCTTCTCCTTCCTGCTGATCGGGCAGGACGGCGTGAGCGCCCCCGGCCGGCGGTCCGCCGTCCAGGCGTTGCTGATCACCAGCGTCGGGGGCCTGGCGATGCTGTTCGGCTTCGTCCTGCTGGGGCAGGCGGCGGGCACCTACCGGATCTCGCGGATCGTGGCGGCGCCGCCGTCCGGCGCGGTGGTCACCGCGGCGCTGGTGCTCGTCCTGCTGGGCGCGCTGACGAAGTCGGCCCAGATCCCGTTCCACTCCTGGCTGCCGGCCGCGATGGTCGCGCCCACCCCGGTCAGCGCGTACCTGCACGCCGCGGCGATGGTGAAGGCCGGGGTGTTCCTCGTGGCGACGCTGACCCCGGCCTTCGCCGGCGTGGTGGGCTGGCAGGTACCGGCGGTGGCCCTCGGCGCGGCGACGATGCTGCTCGGCGGCCTGCGCGCGCTGGTGCAGACCGACCTCAAACGGCTGCTCGCCTTCGGTACCGTCAGCCAGCTCGGGTTCCTCACCGCGCTGGTCGGGTTCGGGTCGCGCACCGCGGCGCTGGCCGGTGCCACGCTGATCCTCGCGCACGGGCTGTTCAAGGCCGCGCTGTTCATGGTCGTCGGCATCGTCGACCACCAGGCCGGGACCCGTGACCTGCGGGACCTGTCCGGCCTGTGGCGGAGCGTCCCGGTGGTGTGCGGGGGAGCGGTCCTCGCCGCCGCCTCGATGGTCGGGCTGCCGCCCTTCCTGGGCTATCTGGGTAAGGAGGCCGCCTTCGAGGCGCTCGTCCACGGCGGGGCCGGCGAGCTGGCGCTGCTCGCCGTGTTCGTGGTGGGCTCCTGCCTGACCACCGGGTACGCGCTGCGGTTCCTGTGGGGCGCGTTCGGCTCGTGGCCGGGCGCGCCGCCGAGCGCGGTCGCCCGTCCGGCGGCGGTGTTCGTGGCGCCGGTGGTGGTGCTGGCGCTCGCCGGGCTCGGCCTGGGGATCGCGCACCGGGGCGTCGACCGCCTCGTCGCCGCCTACGCCGACGCCTTCCCCGCCGGGGCCGCCCGCTACCACCTCGCGCTCTGGCACGGGCCGGGCTGGCCGATCGCGCTGTCCGCCGTCGCGGTCGCCGGGGGCGTACTGGTCTTCGCCGTGGCGGCGCGGGCGACAGCGCCGATGACACCGGCGACGGCGATGCCAGGGCGGCCGCGGTGGCTGTCGCCGCGCCTGCCCGATCTCCTGGACGCGCAGCGCGGCTACGAGCGCGCCGTGCGGGCGCTGGACTGGTCGGCGGTCGCGGTCACCGGCCGGCTGCAGACCGGCTCGCTGCCGGCGTACCTCGGCGTCATCCTGCTCACGGTTCTCGCGGTGCCGGGCACCGCGCTGGTCACCGGGGCCTCCTGGCCCGACGACCTGCCCTGGTGGGACTACCGCATCCAGCTCCCGCTCGCGGTGGGCATCCTGCTCGCCTCGCTGGCGGTCGTCCGCGCCCGCAGCAGGCTCACCGCGACGCTGCTGCTCGGCGCGGTCGGATACGGGATCGGCGCGCTGTTCGTCGTCGACGGCGCGCCCGACCTCGCGCTGGCCCAGTTCCTCGTCGAGACCCTGTCGCTGATCGTTTTCGTCTTCGTGCTGCGGCGGATGCCGGTCCGGTTCTCGACGGCCGACCGTTCGTCGCCGCTGCGGTTGCCGCGGATCGCCGTCGCCGTCGCCGTCGGGGTTTTCGTGGCCGGGTTCGCGATCGTGACCAGCGGCTCGCGCGCCGGGATGGCGCAGCCGAGCCGGGAGTTCATCGCACGCTCGCCCGGCGAGACCGGGGCGACGAACGTGGTGAACGCCATCCTGGTCGACTTCCGGGCGTTCGACACCCTCGGCGAGATCGCGGTGCTCGCGGTGGCCGCGCTCGGTGTGGCCTCGCTGCTGCTGCTCGTCCGCACCCCGCAGGGGCGCACGATCGACCAGCTGCTCGGCCCGGCGGACCGACGGGCCGAGGAGCCGGTGCGGGCACGGTCGGTCCTGCTGGAGGTCACGACCCGGGCGGTGTTCCCGGTGGTGCTCGTGTTCTCGCTGTACCTGCTCTTCGCCGGCCACACCAGGACGGGGGGCGGCTTCTCCGGCGGGCTCGTCGCCGGCCTGGCGTTCGTCCTGCGTTATGTGGCGGGACGGCGCCGCCGGGTGGGCGCGGCCGTCCCGGTGGTGCCGACCGCGGTGATCGGCACCGGGCTGGTGACCGCGGCGGCCGCGGGGCTCGCGCCCGCGCTGCTCGGCGATCCCGTCCTGGAGAGCTATGTGTTCAAGGGTGATCTGCCGGTCCTGGGTCACGTCGAGCTGGTGACGAGCCTGTTCTTCGACGTCGGGGTCTACCTGCTGATCATCGGCGTGGTGCTCGAGCTGCTGCGCACGCTCGGCACCGCCGTCGACAAGGAGGCCGACGCCGAGATCGAGGCGGGCCGCGAGCGCGTGGACGAGATCGCATGAGCCCGGTGAACCTGACCTCGGCCCTGGTGGTCGGCGGCCTCTACACGGCCGGGACCTACCTCCTCCTGCAACGCTCGCTCATGCGCGTGCTCATCGGGCTCGTCCTGCTCGGGCACGGCACGAACCTGCTCCTGCTGCTCGTCGGCGGGGAGAGCGGCCAGCCGCCCATGGTCGGCTCGGCCCGGCCCGAGGACATGTCGGACCCGCTCCCGCAGGGCATGGCGCTGACCTCGATCGTCATCACCTTCGCGCTGACGACCTTCCTGCTCGCGCTCGCGTACCGGGCGTGGACCCTGCTCGGGGACGACGAGGTGCGCGACGACATCGAGGACGCCCGCATCAGCCGCCTGGAGTCCGGCGGATCAGCACATCCCGGGCAGGCGGGACCGCCCGGGACAGCGGGACAGCCCGACGGGGACGACGGAGCGGGACAACTCGGCGGGGGACCGGCCGACGGGGCCGAACAGTCCGACCGGGAGGACCGGGAGCCGCCGCGCGAACCGGGTGAGCTCGCCGTGCCCGGCCTGCTCGAGCGGTGCGACGCCTACGGACGGCGCCCATGAGCGTCCTGGCGGTTCTCCCGGTCGTGGTGCCCCTGCTCGCCGCCGGCGCCGTGCTCGTCCTGCGCGGCCGGGTGCGGGCGCAGCGGATCCTCGCGCTCCTGGTGGTCGCGGGCGTCGTCGCCGACGCGGTGGCGATCGTCGTGATCGCCGACACCGACGGTCCGCTGGTCGCGAACCTGGGCGGATGGCCGGCGCCGATCGGCATCACGCTGGTCGCGGACCGGCTCTCCGGCCTGCTGCTGCTCACCTCGGCCGTCGTCACCTTCGCGGTGCTCGCCTACGCGATCGGCCAGGGCGTCACGGAGGACACCCGGCGCGGCAACAGCTCGATCTTCCAGTCGGTGTACCTGGTCCTGGTCGCCGGTGTGGCGCTCGCGTACCTCACCGGCGACCTGTTCAACCTGTTCGTCGCGTTCGAGGTCATGCTGGTCTCGTCCTACGTGCTGATCACGCTCGACACCACCCCGGGGCGCATCCGTGCCGGCATGACCTACGTGATCGTCAGCATGACGTCGTCCCTGCTGTTCCTCACGATGCTGGCGCTGGTCTACGCGGCGACCGGGACGATGAACCTCGCCGACCTGTCGGGGCGGGTCGGCGAGCTGCCGGAGGGCCTGGCCGGGGCGCTCGGCCTGCTGGCCCTGGTCGTCTTCGGTATCAAGGCGGCGGCCGTCCCGCTGCACTTCTGGCTGCCGGACAGCTACCCGACGGCACCGGCGCCGGTCACGGCCGTCCTCGCCGCCCTGCTGACCAAGGTCGGCGTGTACGCGCTGCTGCGGACGCACACCCTGGTGTTCGCGCACGACGGGGTGTGGGTGCTGCTGCTGGTCGCCGCGGTGGTCACGCTGCTCGTCGGCGCCCTCGGCGCGCTCGCCCAGGACAACCTGAACCGGATGCTGTCGTACCTGCTGGTGAGCCACATCGGCTACATGCTGTTCGGCCTGTCGCTGTTCACCGTGATCGGCCTCACCGGTGTGATCATCTATATGGTGCACCACATCGTGGCGCAGGCCGCGCTGTTCCTGGCCAGCGGACTGATCACCCGGTACGCCGGGACGTCGGTGCCGCGGCGCATGGGCGGGCTGGCGGCCGCCGTGCCGGCGACGGCGGTGCTCTTCGCGCTGCCGGGGCTCAGCCTCGCGGGCATCCCCCCGTTCTCCGGCTTCGTCGCGAAGCTGACCCTGCTCGAGGCCGGGTCCGGGGTCGGCACCTGGCCGGTTTACGCCGCGGTCGCCGCCGGCCTGGTCACCAGCCTGCTGACGCTCTACGCGATGGCCCGGGTGTGGACGCTGGCCTTCTGGGGATCGCGCCGGGCGAGCGTGCCCGACCCGGAGCCCGCGGACGACCTGGTGGTCGGGACGGAGCGGGTGAACCGCCCGATGATCCTGGCGACCGGTGGGATCGTCGCCGTCGGGCTGGCCGCCGCGGTGTTCGCCGGCCCGCTGGCCGCGCTGAGCCAGCGGGCCGCGGACGATCTGCTCGAGCCGTCGGGCTACGTGGAGTCCGTGCTTCCGGGCGCCGTCCCGGTGGGGCTCCCGCGGGCCGTTCCGGCAGGGGCCGGCCGATGAGCCGCCGGAGCGCCGGGCCCGAGCCGGCCGCCCGCGTGTTCCGTCGGCCCGGCCGGTTGCTGTGGCTGTGGGCGGTGTGGATGCTGCTGTGGGGCAGGCCCACCCCGCTGGCCGCGCTCAGCGGGCTGCTCGTGGCGGCCGTGGTGCTCGCCGCCTTCCCGCTCCGCCCGGTCGCCCCGGGGGCACGGTTCCGGCCGCTGCCGGCGCTCGCCCTGCTCGGCCACCTCGTCGCCGACCTCGTCCCGTCCGCGGTGGCGGTGGCCTGGCAGATGGTCCGGTACGGCCCGCGGACGCGCTCGGCGATCGTCGCCGTGCCCCTGGGCGCGACGTCGGAGGTGGTGTCGACGCTGACCGCGAACGCCGTCTCGCTCGCGCCCGGCGCGTTCGTGCTGGAGATCGACCACGAGGCCGGTGAGCTGTACGTCTACGCGCTCGCCGCCGGCGACGAGCAGGCGGCCGACCGTACCCGCGCGACCGTGCTCGGCCTGCAGCGCCGGGTGCTGGCCGCCTTCGGCGCCGCAGCGGACGTCCCCGCGCCCGGCCGTCGCCGTCGCGGCGCGCGCGCCGGCACAGATGACGCCGAGGTACCCGACCGGGAGGCACGGTGATGACCACCGTCTACACGATCACGTTCGTCCTGCTCGCCGTGGCCGGGCTGCTCACCCTGGCCAGGGCGCTGGCCGGGCCCACCAACCTGGACCGCATCGTCGCCCTCGACGTTCTGGTGATCCTCATCGTCGCGGGTGTCACGGTCGAGATCGGGATGCGCAACGAGGGCTGGAACATCGCGCTCGTCGCGGTCGTCGCGCTGCTCGGCTTCCTCGGGTCGCTGACCGCGGCCCGACTGGTCGAGCGGCGTGGGACAACCCGCTGATGGCCCGCCAGGTGATCTCCGCGGTGCTGCTGCTGACCGGCGCGCTGTTCTGCCTGCTCGGCGCCTGGGGCCTGCTGCGGTTCCCGGACGTCCCCTCCAGGCTGCAGGCGGCCACCAAGCCCCAGACGGTCGGCCTGGTGTCGATCCTGCTGGGCAGCGCCGTCCAGCTCGCGCCCCGCCACGCCGCCGGGCTGCTGCTCGTCGCGCTGCTGCAGCTCGTCACGGCGCCCGTGATCGCCCAGCGGGTCGGCCGGGCGGCCTACCGCACCGGCCGGTTCCGCCACGACCTGCTGGTCGTGGACGAGCTGGCCCGGCGCCGGGGCGGAGTCGCCAGCCCGGGCCAGGCCGCCGAACACCGGTGACACCCGCCAAGCCCGCCCGGGCCGGGCGGCCCGGCCCCGCCAGCCGGCGGCTCAGGTCGGCTGCGGCCCGCCCGGTTCGCTCTGTTCGGCGAGGAAGCGCTCCAGCGCCGCGCCGAGCTCCTCGCCGGTCGGCAGCGGTTCGGAGTCGTCGACCACCGGCAGGTGCTCGCCCTCGCGGCCGCGGTGGAACGCGTCGTACTGCTCCTCGATCGCTTTGACCACGTCGGCGGCCTCGCCGCCGCGCGCGATCTGGCTGTCGACCTCGCCCCGCACCTCCAACGCGGCGGAACGCAGCCCGTCCAGCGGCAGGAGCAGCCCCGTGGACTTCGAGACGGAGCTGAGCAGCGCCTCGGTCGCGGCCGGATAGGTGGCCTGCGCGAGGTAGTGCGGGACGTGCGCGGCGAAGCCCATCGCATCCGCCCCGGACCGGCCGATCTCGTACTCGAGCAGGTGCCCGGCGCTGCCGGGTACCGACAGCCGCCGGACCCACGGCTCGTACCCGACGAGCAGTTCCTTGCGTGTCGCGTGCGCGGTGACCCCGCACGGACGGGTGTGCGGCACGGCCATGGGGATCGCGTTCAGCCCGACCGACATGCGGACGCCCAGCTCCGCCATGACCGCCTGGACGGCCTTGGTGAAGCGCTTCCAGTGCAGGTCCGGCTCGGGGCCGCAGAGCAGCAGGAAGGGCGTGCCGGCCTCGTCGTGGAGCAGCTCGATGGCCAGGACGGGATCGTCGTAGCTTTCCCAGTGGTCCTCGTAGAAGACCATGGGCGGGCGCCGGGAGCGGTAGTCCATGAGCTGGTCGACGTCGAAGGTGACGATCCGCTCGTGCTGCAGCGCCGTCGTCAGGTGCTCGCTGGCGAGCCCGACAGCGCCACCCGCGTCGACGACCCCGGTCATCGCCTCGATCAGTACCGGGCGGCCGAGGTCGTCCAGGTCGCTCCTGATCTCGTAGAGCTCTCTGGGGTCAAGCATCGGTCGTGCCCTCCCTCACCGATCTGGTCCGCGGCGGTCCGCGGTGACACCCTGGCACTAGGAAGTCGCCGTGGCGGTCCCGCATTCCGACTCCGCCGGGGCAGCTCCGATGCGCATGATCGAGAATACCAACGCCCACCCTCGCCCCGGCGGAAATAGTGCCGTACGAGCGGCGTGGCGCCATCGTGCCCGCTATGTCGTGATCGCGTCTCTCGGGATCGCGGGTCACCGCCCGGTCAGCGACCCGCTGCTCACCCGGACGTCGCCGATCAGGCCGGCCAGCCGCAACCGCAGCCGGGGGGTTCCCGGGCGTTCCGAGACCATGGCCAGCTCCAGGTGCCGGTCGCCGAGCACGACCAGGCCGCTCATGTCGACCTCCATCCCGTCCGGGACGCTGATGGTGAGATCGCCGATCAGCGAGATATAGAGAATGTCGAGCACGCCGTCGGTCACGGCATCCTCGTCCATCAGCGCACCACGCAGATCCAGCGTCCAGTCGCCGAGCAGGTTGACTATCACCGTCCGCCGGGGCATCCGCCAACGGCCGAGCCGCCGTCCGTCGCCGAGAATGTTGACGATCGTCGACGACGAGCGCTGGATGCCGACCCGCGGCGGGACGATGCCGGCCCCGGCCTGCGCCAGCTCCTCCGCGGTCTGGGCGGCCCAGGCGCTCCCGACCCGCTCGCTGAACTCGTCCAGGGTCAGCCGCCCGTCGCCGCAGGCCGCGCGCAGGTGGTCGGCGGTCGCCTGCCGGTCGGCGTCGGTGATCGGCGCGGATGGGTCGTGGCGCGGGCCGGCGCTCTTCGCCTTGCCGACGCCGAAAGCGGGCCCGGGAGCGGAAGCGGGCCCGGGAGCGGGGCCGGTGCTGCCGGCGGGGCCGGCCTCTGCCGGACTGCCGGCCTGGCTCGGACGGACCGGCGCGGCGTCGTCGCCGGTCGCGGGAGCCGGGCCGGGATCGGGTGAGTCGGGCATGTCCCGACCGTAGCGGCCCACCCACCCGGCGCGAAGCCCGCCTCGGCCCCGGCGACGGACCGGCCGGGAACCGGTCTCACAGGGAGGTGAAGGTAAAGCTCCGGCCCCTGGCCCGCAGCGCCGGCAGGACCTGGCGAAGCGCCTCGACGGTCTGCGATCGATCGCCGCCGCCGTCGTGACACAGCAGGATGTCGCCCGCCCGGGCGCCGGTCAGCGTCCGCACGATCGAGGCCACCCCGGGCCGGGTCCAGTCGCGCGGGTCGACGCTCCAGCCGACCGGTGTCAGGTGCTGCGCGGCCGCGGCGGCGAGGACGGCCGGCGACCAGTCCCCGCCGGGCGACCGGAAGTACCGGGGAGCGACCCCACCGGCCGCGGTGATGATCGCCTGGGCCGCGGAGATCTCCCGGGCGACGGTCGCGGCGGAGCCGGCGCCGAACGGCGTCGGATGGTCGAGCGAGTGGTTGCCGACCGTGTGCCCCTCGGCGAGGACGCGCCGGACCAGCTCCGGGTGGGCTTTCGCCTGGACCCCGATGACGAAGAAGGTCGCGCGGACACCGTTGCCACGCAGCACCTCCAGGATCCGCGGCGTCCAGACCGGGTGCGGTCCGTCGTCGATGGTCAGCGCGATCGCGTTCGCCGGCGCCGCGGGCCGCGCGCCGCGGACCCGGCTCACCGCGCCCGACCGCCTGCCCGCCGCGGGGGCGGCCAGGGCCGGGTCGAGCGCGCCGAGTGCCGTGAGGCCGGCCGCTCCCGCGATCGACCACCCCAGCAGCCGTCGCCGGGACGGCCCGCCCGCCCGGCCGCCGCCGGCCTCACCGCCCGCTTCGCCCCCGGCCTCGAAACCGCCCCCGGCCCCGAAACCGTCCCCGGACGAGGGCCGCACGCTCATGGCGAGACCTCACCGCTGCGACTGGAGCGGACGCGGCACGTACGGCTGACCTTCATCCCGTTGTCCCTTCACTGTTCCGAACACCGGGTCTCACAGCGCCCGGCGCCGGTAGACCATACGTCGTATGTGCCGGTACAAAGCGGGCATAAATTGCGGCTGGAAATGTCAACGGCGGGGATGAAAAAAGAGGTTGCGGACGGTGGCCGGTCTGGCCCGGAGCCGAGTGGTACCAGTGCCGGAAAAGGGCCTGACGGGAGTAAAGCGTCCAGTTGTTGCCGGAAAGGTGCGGCCGGGTCGGATGGGAGTGCTCACCCGCTGGCGGCCACCGGCACCGAGCCTGCCCTACAACGACCCGGTAGGTCCCATTAGTAGATGCAGGCGGCGGCGGCGGTCACCGGCGGCTCGGTCGTCGCGGACGATCCCACCGACGGCCCCACCGGCAGTGTGGCGGACGGCCCCGGCGTGCCCGGGGTGGTGCCGGCCGTGGCATCCTGCCCGGTCCCGGCGATCGGCCGGGCCAGGATGTCGACGCCGGCGCCGACACTGACACCGGTCGGCGCCGTGGCCGTGGGCATCGCCGTGGGCGGGGGTGTGGGGGTGGCTGTTGGCTGTTCGGCCGGGGAGGCGGGCGTCGATGCCACGTCGGGTACCTGAGGCGTCACCGTGGGGGTGGCGCTCTCGGTGGGTGGGGGGGCGACTGCCGCGGTGGGGGCGGCCGGTGCGCCGATCGAGGGTTCCGGGGTGAAGGCGCCGCCGAGCGGGATGGGGTCTCCGGAGCCGGTGGGCTCGGGCAGGGACTCGCCGCCGGTGATGTTCCGGAAGAACTGCCGCATCTGGTCGGGGTCGTACAGGAAGTAGAAGGCCGGTTCGGCGATCTGGCCCGTGATCGGGACGGTGGAGAACGTGACGGCGCCGGTCGTCATCCCGCGCATCCGCTCGGCCAGCGCGCGCAGCTCGGTGAAGCCGGTCTCGTCGTCCAGCACCACCGACCGCGTCACCGCGCCCAGAAACGCGGCGAGCTTGGTCGGGCGCAAGAGGACGTCGCTGCTGCTGACCTTTCGGAACATCGCCGCGAGAAACGCCTGCTGGCGGCGGATCCGGGAGAGGTCACCGTCAGCGAAACCATGTCGTTGCCGAACAAAGGCAAGCGCATTGCCGCCGATCAGATGATTGTTTCCCGGCTGCCCGAGGAAACCGGAGCTGGGGTCGTTCAGGTTCATCGACCGCACCCGCCGGCCGTTCTCCAGTGTGTGCGGCTCGACGTAGCTCGATGCCTGCAGACACACGTCGATGCCACCGATCGCGGACGTCATCTGCTGGAAGCCGTTGAAGTCGAGTTCGGCGTAGTGGTTGATGCGCAGTCCCGCCACCTGCTCGAGGGTGGCGACGAGGAGCGCGGGGCCACCGCTGCCGAACGCTGCGTTGATCCTGTCTCGGCGGGCCCGGTGGTGGGTGCCGCCGTCGTCGGTCCAGGCCGGGATGGGCACCCTCAGGTCACGGGGGACCGACACGATGTTCGTCCGCCCGTCCGAGGCCAGGTGGGCGATCATCATAGTGTCGGATCGCGCGCCGCTGACCGCCGCGGCGTCCGAGCCGGTGCGCACGTCGGAGCCGACGAGGAGCCAGGTCTCGGTGCCGACCGGCGCGGGTGGTGGGCGGGTCACCGTGATGTCGGCAGGCGGCGCGATGGTCTCGCGATCGATCCTGCGGTCGTAGAAGGTGATGACGAACCAGCCGGTGGTGGTTACCACCACCACGGCGACCGACAGCAGGGCGGTCAGGACGAGCAGAACCCGGCGTACCGGGCCGCGCCGCGCGGCGCCGGCCGCCGCGTCGCTCCCGTCACCCGGCGGGTCGGCCTCGCTGCCGTCTTCGGCCTCGCCGTCGATGTCGCGTTCGCGGGTGTCGTGCTCACCGTCCATGGTCTCTGCCGGCGTCACTTCGGGGGCGTCGCACGACTGCCGTGCGCGCGTGTCCCGCATGCCGCCGCCCCCCGCCGCGCCTCATACCGGCGCGTGCCTGCCGGCAAAAACAAAGGTAAGTCAACGAAAGATAAGTCAACCAATAGTGATGTTGCGGGCCCGCAAGTCGGATGTGACAACCGACGCGGGACGAATCGGGGCACACCGCATCATCTGTCAGATGAGGGTGCTGCTGCCGCGCGGACGCCGCCGGACGGCCCGAACGTGCCCCGCCCGCCCGCCCGGACGGTCGGGCGCGGCCGGTCAGACAACGGCAGGTCGGGCGCGGCCGGTCAGCCGCGGCCGGCCATTAGGCGCGGACGGCCACCAGGTGCAACGAGCCGGGGTCCTCCCGGTACACCGGCGAGCTCGGGGACGTCCCAGAGGCAGACGTCCCGGAGGCGATCTTGAAGCCGGCGCCGACGAGCCGGCGCTCGGCCGTGTGCGCGTCGTAGTGCCACCGGTTCACCGGACTGGTCGGGTGCCGCGCGTTCCCGCGCCGGGGCAGGCCGAGGTGCCCCGCGCCCCGCTCCTCCCCGGGCGAGCGCAGGCGCTGCCACGCCACCAGCTCGTCGGCGTCGATCTCGCCGCGGACGTACCGGTCGACCGCGTACCGCAGGTCAGGTAGCACGACGTGCAGCGTCCCGCCCGGGCGCAGGACGCGGGCGTACTCCTCCAGCGCCCGCCGCATCGCCGGCGGCGGCAGCTCCTGCAGGACGTGCGCGCAGAGGAGGTGATCGACCGAGTCGTCGTCCAGTGGCAGCGCGGCCCGCGGGTCGTGCCGCGCGACGACGGCCACCTCCCGGGCCTCCCACTGTTCGCGGATCGTCCAGCCCCGTCCGCCCCGCGGCCCCGCCGGTAGGTCGCGCGGGCGCGGGCGTGGACGCGGACGTGGGCTGGGACGGGGGCGGGGGGCGAGCCGGGCGACGACCGCGGCCAGCCGCGGCCGGCGCGCCGATCGCCAGCCGGCCGCGCACCCCCTGCGCAGCAGGCGCAGCGTGCGGGACGCCCGCAGCAGCCGGGTGAGGTCGGACGTCCGCCGCAGCGCGGGGTAGGCGGCGACGAGGCCGGGGGAGAACGCGGGGTCGAGGTTGACGTAGTCCGGCAGGACCAGGTGGGACGAGGTGACGTTCACCCACAGCTCGCCCCGGCTGTTGCGGTGGTACCGCAGGCGCCGTGCCCGGCCTGGTGGCGCCGGGAGCCGTGCCGTCCGGTGCGTCATCCCCGTCTCGTGCCCCATTCGTCCGTTGCCCGTGGGCGATCCGTCCCGGCGTCCGCGCCTCCGACCAGCCGTCGGTGACCCGTCCGAGGCCTGGGCGCGCCTTTTAGTCGTCGCTTAGGCACAGAGAGTAGATCGATCCGGGCTGATGTCCGGCATCTCTGCTCGGCGCGTCCCCGGGTGTTCCCGCTGTGGTGCGGTCTCCGTCCACGTCGTCGCCGCCCGGCGCGTCATCGCTTCAGGTAGCGATCATTTCAATACAGAGAGTCATACTTGCTTCGGTGTCAGCGGCCAGGCGCCGGACACCCGGGCACCACGAGGCCGGGCACCACGAGCGGACGGCCCACCCCGACCGGACCCCGGTCTCGAAGGAGCGCTAGATGCGTGTACTGGTCCTCGGTGGCGACGGCTTGCTCGGCGGTGAGCTGGTCCGCCGGCTCGTCCGCGACCATGACGTCACCGTCGCCGTCAGGGCCACCGCACCGTCCTGCCCGCCACCCGCCGACCGGGTGCTCACCGGCGTGGACGTCCGCCGCCGCGACACCATGGTCGACGCGTTCGCCGCGGTGCGGCCGGACGCCGTCGTGAACTCCGTCGGCCTGGTCGGGCGGCGCGCGGAGGGACGTGAGGAGGGCGTGCCCGACCCGGTGGACGTCCACGGGATGACCAAGCTGCTCGGCGAGGTGCGCAACCGGGCGCTGTCCGCGCGCCGGCTGCGGTCGGTAACCGGCTCCGGTCGCCCGGGTGGCCGGCGATGGTCGACGAGCTGGCGACCGCGATCGAACGGCGTGACATCGAAGGCTCCCCCCGGCTCCCCCCGGCGCCGCCCGGCGCCTCGTCCCGGCGCGATCGGAAGCCCCCGCGCCGCCCTCACCTCCCCGAACGGAGTGCACGCCGATGCCTGACAGGAACCTCGACGAACACGGCTCCGGTAACCGGCCGCCGCATCAGCCCTGGTCGGCCGAGCCGGTCGATCCGCTCCGGTAGAAGGGACAGCGGCGTGTCGAGAACGAGAGGCGACAGAGACGACCACACCGGCGCCCGGCAACACGGGGACGACGCCGAGCTCACGCGGACGGGCTTCTTCCGGAGCTGGTTCTCCGGCGGGGGATCCCACCGCCAGCGCGGTCCGGAGTCCCAGCGTGGCGCGGACGCCCAGCGCGGCGCGGACGCCCAGCGCGGCGCGGACGCCCAGCGCGGCGCGGGGGACCGACGCGGCGGGGACGTCCGGCGTGATTCCGACGTCCGGCGTGACCCGGATGCCCGGCGTGATGCGGACGTCCGGCGTGATCCTGGTGTCGCCGGGGAGCCCGACATGGGGGTGTCCCACCGGATACCGGCGGCCAGGCCCAGGCCACAGACCGGCCACACCGCGACCTCTCCCAACACGACCGGGCTGGACGGCGGCGGTGCCGGCGGTCAGACCGTGCCCGGTCAGGGCGCCAGGGGCCAGAGCATTCCCGGCCAGGGCGCCGGCGGGCCGGGCGTCGGGGCCCAGGGCGTCGGTGGTCAGGGCGCCGAGGAACAGAGCGTCGCGGACCAGGGTGCCGCGGGAGAGAGCACCGTCGGGCGGGGGCCGGCGGAACGAGGAGGAATGACCGCAATGACCGGGACGGCGGGAACGACCGCACGAACAGGTCCCTCTGTGCCGACCGCGCCGTCCACGCCGATCGCGCCTACCGGGCCGACCGTTCCCACAGTCCCGAACCGGCGCCTCCCCCCGGACCGCCAGGGCGCGGCCGGCCGGATGACCATGCCCGACCGGGTGCCGCGCACGGAGATCATGGGAGTCCCCGCGCCGGTGCCGCGCGGCCGACCCGGGCCGGCCGAGCACCGGGCCCGGGTCATGGTCCTGGTCGGCACCCGTCCGGAGATCGTGAAGCTGAGCCGAATCATCGCGGCGCTCGAGCGGGCCGTGGACGTCTGCCTGGTCCACTCGGGCCAGCACTATGACTACGAGCTGAACCAGGTGTTCTTCGACGAGCTCGGTATCCGCAAACCGGACCACTTCCTCGACGCCGTCGGCGCGAGCGCCGCCGAGACCATCGGCCGGGTGATCGCCCGCTCCGACGCGGTGTTCGTCGACGAGTCCCCGGACGCGCTGCTGCTCTACGGGGACACGAACACCACGCTCGCGGTCATCGCGGCCCGGCGGCGGCACATCCCGGTGTTCCACCTGGAGGCCGGGAACCGCTGTTTCGACGACCGGGTCCCGGAGGAGATCAACCGCCGGCTGGTCGACCACCTCAGCGACATCAACCTCCCGCTCACCGAGCACGCGCGGCGCCACCTGCTGGCCGAGGGTCTGCCGGCGCAGCGGATCTTCGTCACGGGCTCGCCGATGAAGGAGGTCCTCGACCACTACGCGCCGCTCGTCGACGCCTCACCGGTGCTCACGAACCTCGGTGTCACCGCGGGCCACTTCCTGGTGGTCAGCGCGCACCGGGAGGAGAACGTCGACGCGCCGGAGCTGCTCATCGGCCTGCTGGAGACACTCAACGCGCTGGCCGCCCGCTACCGGGT
This sequence comes from Parafrankia sp. BMG5.11, assembly GCF_004337455.1. Classification (NCBI taxonomy): domain Bacteria; kingdom Bacillati; phylum Actinomycetota; class Actinomycetes; order Frankiales; family Frankiaceae; genus Parafrankia; species Parafrankia sp. BMG5.11. The sequence continues at coordinate 97,506 of NZ_SJXI01000036.1, forward strand.
GCCGATCATCGTCTCCACTCACCCGCGTACCCGGGATCGTCTCGACGCCCTTGAGGCGTCCGGCCGCGCCCCGGCGACCGACGGCCTCGTCCGTTTCTGCCGGCCCTTCGGGTTCGCGGACTACATCGCGTTGCAGCGGGCGGCGCAGTGCGTGATCTCGGACAGCGGCTCGCTGACCGAGGAGGCCTCGCTGCTCGGGTTCCCCGCGGTGATGATCCGGGAGGCGCACGAGCGCCCCGAGGGCGTCGACCACGGAGTGGCGGTCTCCTGCCTGCCCCGGCCGGACCGGGTCCTCGCCGCGGTCGACCTGGTCGTCGACGCGGCGCAGGGGGACCGGGCACCGCGGATCGTCCCCGATTACGACGTGGACGACGTCTCCCGCCGCGTCGTACGGATCATCGTCAGCCACATCGACTACGTCCGCCGCACCGTCTGGTTCGAGCGCCCACCAGCCGGGACCAGCGAACCAACGCCCGGAGGCACCTCCCTGACCCTCCCATAGCCCAGCCCCAGCCCCTGGCCCGGCTGGGCCGGGGCCGCATCGCGGAGCCCGGAAGCGGGGCCGGACCGCCGGGCTGGTGGTGGCCGCTAGTCGGTGTCGGCGCGGGGGTGTTCGGCCAGCAGGGCGGTGAGGTTGGCGAACAGGGAGGGGGGAGCGGCTATGACGAGGTCCTCGCTGGCTTCCCGGCCGTCCAGGCCGCCGACCCGCAGGCCCGCCTCGGCGGCGATCAGTGCGCCCGCCGCGTGGTCCCAGGGGTGTAGTCCGCGTTCGTAGTAGGCGTCGACGATGCCCGCCGCGGCGGCGCAGAGGTCGAGGGAGGCCGCGCCCATCCGGCGGATGTCGCGGACCCTGGGCACGACCCGGGTCAGCACCGCGGCCTGGGTCGTCCGGCGGCGCTCGGTGTATCCGAAGCCGGTGGCGACGAGTGCGCCGCCCAGCTCGGTCACCGCCGAACCGGTCAGCTTCGTCGGCTCCCCGGCCGTCGGCCCGAGCGACGCGCCCGCGCCGGTGCCAGCGCCCAGGTCGCCCCCGCGATCCGTGCCCACCGGTGTCTCCCAGCGGAAGGCGCCGCCGCCGCGGACAGCGGTGTATGTGACTCCCATCGCGGGCGCGTGCACCACGCCCGCCACGATCTCGCCGTCCAGCTCGGCCGCGATCGACACCGCCCAGTTGGGCAGGCGGTAGAGGAAGTTGACTGTCCCGTCGAGGGGGTCGACGATCCAGCGGACGCCGCTGGTGCCCGCTGTGTCGGAGCCCTCCTCGCCGAGCAGGCCGTCGTCCGGGCGGGCTTCGCGCAGGCGGCGGGCGACGAGGGCCTCCGACGCCCGGTCCAGCGCGGTGACGACGTCGGTCGGCGAGGATTTCGTCGCCTCGGCGGCGACCGTGCCGGCGCGGCCGGTGACGAGCAGGGCCCCGGCCTCGCGGGCGACGTCCAGGCCGAGGTCGAGCAGGGCGGCCGGGGCCGGGCGGAGGGTGCTGGGGGGCGCGTCCACGGTGCTCATCCTGCCAAGGCTGGCCGGCGGCGGGAGCGGCGAGGGGCCCGCGGCCCGCACTCCCGCCGCGAGGGCGACGATCGCGTGCCCCGTAGGATTGTGCGCGTGGTGGCAACGGACAGTACGGAACGGCCGACCCGCGCGGTGCCCGCCAAGCCGAGCTTGGACGGGATCGAGACCCGCTGGTCCGAGCAGTGGCACGAGCGCGGGACCTATGAGTTCGACCGGTCGGCGCCGCGGGAGCGGGTCTACTCGGTCGACACCCCGCCACCGACCGTGAGTGGCTCGCTGCACGTAGGCCACGTGTTCTCGTACACCCACACAGACCTGATCGCCCGCTTCCAGCGGATGCGCGGGCGCGAGGTCTTCTACCCCATGGGGTTCGACGACAACGGGCTGCCGACCGAGCGGCGGGTGCAGAACTACTACGGCGTGCGGTGCGACCCGTCGCTGCCCTACGACCCGGATTTCACCCCGCCGGAGAAGCCGGGCAAGGACCAGCTCCCGATCTCCCGGCGCAACTTCGTCGAGCTCTGCGAGACGCTGACGATCGAGGACGAGAAGGGCTTCGAGGAGCTCTGGCGCCGTCTCGGGCTCTCCGTCGACTGGTCGCACACCTACGCGACCATCGACACCCGGTCCCGCGCGGTGGCGCAGCGGGCCTTCCTGCGTAACCTCGCCCGCGGCCAGGCATACCTGGCCGAGGCCCCGACTCTGTGGGACGTCACGTTCCGCACCGCGGTCGCCCAGGCCGAGCTGGAGGACAGGGAGCGCCCCGGCGCGTACCACACGCTCGCGTTCGGGCGGCCCGGCGGCGACCCGGTGGTGATCGAGACGACCCGTCCGGAGCTGCTGCCGGCCTGCGTGGCACTCGTGGCGCATCCCGACGACGCGCGCTACCAGCCGCTGTTCGGGCAGACGGTGCGCACGCCGCTGTTCGACGTCGAGGTGCCGGTGGTGGCGCACCGGCTGGCTGATCCGGAGAAGGGCTCCGGCATCGCCATGATCTGCACCTTCGGTGACCTCACCGACGTCATCTGGTGGCGTGAGCTGCGGCTGCCCGCCCGCGCGGTGATCGGCCGGGACGGCCGCCTGATCGCCGAGGCCCCCGAGGTGATCTCGTCGCCGGCCGGCCGGGAGCACTACGCCCAGCTCGGCGGGAAGACGATCGCCGCCGCGCGGACGGCGATCGTGGCGGCCCTGCAGGAGTCCGGCGCGCTGCTCGGTGAGCCGCGGGCGATCAATCACCCGGTCAAGTTCTACGAGAAGGGCGACCGGCCGCTCGAGATCGTCACCACCCGCCAGTGGTACATCCGCAACGGCGGCCGGGACGAGCAGTTGCGTGAGCAGCTGCGCCAGCGTGGCAGCGAGCTGCGCTGGCACCCCGAGTACATGCGGGTGCGCTACGAGAACTGGGTGGACGGCCTCAACGGCGACTGGCTGATCAGCCGGCAGCGTTTCTTCGGTGTGCCCTTCCCGGTCTGGTACCCGCTCGACGCGGACGGCCAGCCCCGCCACGACGCCCCGATCGTCGCGGCCGAGGCCACCCTGCCCGTGGACCCGTCCAGTGACGTCCCCCCGGGCTACACGGCCGAGCAGCGGGGCGTGCCCGGCGGCTTCATGGCCGACCCCGACGTCATGGACACCTGGGCCACCTCCTCGCTGACGCCGCTGATCGCCAGTGGCTGGGAGAGCGACCCGGCGCTGTTCGCGCAGGTGTTCCCGATGAACCTGCGCCCCCAGGCGCACGAGATCATCCGGACCTGGCTGTTCTCGACCGTGCTGCGCAGCCACGACGAGTTCGGCACGCTGCCCTGGACGGACGCGGCGATCTCGGGTTGGATCCTCGACCCGGACCGCAAGAAGATGTCGAAGTCCAAGGGCAACGTGGTCACGCCCATGGGCCTGCTCGAGCAGCACGGCTCGGACGCCGTCCGCTACTGGGCGGCCTCGGGCCGTCCGGGCACCGACACGGCCTTCGACGTCGGCCAGATGAAGACCGGCCGCCGGCTCGCCATCAAGATCCTCAACGCGAGCCGGTTCGTGCTGGGCCTCGCCGAGGCGGGCGAGGGCGAGGTCTTCGAGAGCGGCGCGGCCCTCGCGGCCGACGCCGCACCCGGCCCGGCCGCGATCACCGAACCGCTGGACAGAGCACTGCTCGCCGAGCTCGCCCGGGTCGTCGACACGGCCACCGGCGCGTTCGAGGGCTACGACTACACCCGGGCGCTCGAGGTCACCGAGACCTTCTTCTGGCGGTTCTGCGACGACTACGTCGAGCTGGTCAAGGGCCGGGCGTACGGCGGGCACGGGGAGGCCGGCGCCGCCTCCGCCCGGGCGACGCTGTCGATCGCGCTGTCGACGCTGCTCACCCTGTTCGCGCCGTTCCTGCCGTTCGTCACCGAGGAGGTCTGGTCCTGGTGGCGGGCGGGCTCGGTGCACCGGGCCCGCTGGCCGGAGGCCGCCGAGGTCCGCGAGGCCGCCGGGGACGGCCAGCCCGAGCTGCTGGACGCGGTCGGCGCCGCGCTCTCCGCGGTGCGCCGGGCCAAGTCCGAGGCGAAGGTGTCGATGAAGGCCGAGGTCGCCACCGCCCGGGTCAGCGGTGACGCCGACGTCGTCGCGCTGGTCGGGCAGGCTGCCGTGGACCTGCGCAGCGCCGGCGGGATCTGGGAGCTGAGCCTGGTCGGCACCGGCGGCGAGCTGGCTGTCGACGTGGTGCTCGTCCCGCCGGCCGGCTGATCGTCACCGTCCGCGACGGGGGTGCGGTGTGACCGACAGGCCCGACGTGGGCGGCCCCGGTGCGCTGGCCGAGGCGTTCGAGGCGGAGCGCGGGTACCTGCGCGCCGTGGCCTACCGCATCCTCGGCTCGGTCACCGACACCGAGGACATCGTCCAGGACGCCTGGCTGCGCCTCGCCCGGACCGACCCGGCCGCCATCGAGGACCTGCGCGGATGGTTGACCGTGGTCGTCGGCCGGCTCTGCCTCGACCATCTCCGCTCGGCCCGGGTCCGGCGGGAGACCTACGTCGGGCCGTGGCTGCCCGAGCCGCTGGTCGACCCGTCCGGTCCGGGCGGGTCGGGTGGGTCGGCGGTGGCCGGCGTCGCGGCCCACACCGGCAGGGGTCGGCCGGGCCCGGCCGGCGGGGGCGGCGCGACCGGCCCGGCCGGCGAGGTCACGGCCGTGGCCGCCGAGCGGGCCGACCCGGCGGACCGGGTCACCCTCGCCGAGTCGGTCAGCATGGCCATGCTGGTCGTCCTGGAGTCACTGAGCCCGGCCGAGCGGACCGCGCTGATCCTGCACGACGTCTTCGGCTTCGGCTTCGAGGAGGTCGCAGAGGTGACCGGCCGCAGCCCGGCCGCCAGCCGGCAGCTCGCCAGCCGCGCCCGGCGGCACGTGCGGGAGCGGGCCGTCCGCTTCGATCCCGACCCGGCCCAGCGGCGCGGTGTCGCCGATGCGTTCCTGGCGGCCGCCGCCGGCGGTGACCTGGCCGCGCTGCTGCGCGTCCTCGACCCGGACGTCGTGCTGCGCTCGGACGGCGGCGGTGTGGTGCGCGCCGCGCTGCGCCCGATCGACGGGGCGGACAAGGTGGCGCGGTTCCTGCACGGCCTGATCGAGAAGGGCCGCCGGCAGTACGGGACCGCGGTGCGCTTCGTCCCGGTCGAGGTCAACGGGGGAGCGGGTATCGCCACGTACGCCGGTCCGCGGCTGGTGAACGTCGTTGCGCTCACGGTGTGGCGCGGGCTGGTCACGGAGATCGACGTCGTGGTCAACCCGGCGAAGCTGCGCCATCTCACGCAACCGCCACACGGCGGCTGAGTACGTCGCCACCCGCCCGGACGGGCGCCGCGACCAGCGGAAACCATGAGTGCCACGGGTGGCGGCACGATACGGCAGGATGGAAACGTGGCCATCTACGCGTTGGGGGACCTCGAACCCTCGATCGATCCGTCCGCGTACGTTCATCCCGACGCGACGGTGATCGGGAACGTCACGATCGGCCCGGAGTCGACGGTCTGGCCCGGCGTCGTGCTCCGCGGCGACCATGGGCGCATCGTGATCGGCGCGCGGACGTCCATCCAGGACGGCACGGTGATCCACACGACCGCGCAGTTCCCCACGATCGTCGGGGACGACTGCGTGATCGGGCACATCGTGCACCTCGAGGGCTGCGTGGTCGAGGACGGCTCCCTGGTCGGCTCCGGGTCGATCGTCCTGCACCAGGCCCGGGTGGCACGCGGCGCCCTGGTCGCCGCCGGCGCCGTGGTCGGCAACCGGATGGTGGTTCCCGAGCGGGCGATGGCGTTGGGCATCCCGGCGAAGATCCGCGAGGGCGCCGCCTCGCAGGAGCTCATCACCATGGCGGCCGCCCACTACGTCGAGAATGGACGCCGCTTCCGCAAGGACCTGCGCCGCCTGGACTGACCGAGGCCCGCGGCCGAGGCCGCTGCCCGGCGTTCGGTGATCCGTGGCGGTTGAGCGAGTCGTGGATGTCACTCAACCGCCACAGTTGTACGCAGCGGTGCCGCCGTCGGCCTAGTTCTCCGAGGTCGAGATCTCCGGGCGCAGCATGCCGGGGGGCGGGGAGCCCGTCGCCCGGGCCCAGCCGCGCGCGGCGACCCGCTCGGCGGCCAGCCGGCCGAGACCGATGGCCAGGCCGGAGAGCGCGGCCCAGGCGATCGCCTCCGCCCAGGAGGTCTCCGGGTCCGCCGGGTTCACCGGCGGGTCGGACTTGCGTATCTTCCGGTAGGCCGCGGTGACGCCCCTGCTCGCCGCGGTGCCGGCGAGCGCGGTCGCCGCGCCGCCCACGATCTTCCATCCCATCTTCGAAGCCGGTCCGGCCACCCCACACCTCTCGTCCGTGCGCCCCGACTCGCCGGGGCGCAGCTGGTATCGCTCTTCCGCCCTACCCCGCGGCGCGCGGTTTCCTCCTCGCGACCGCCGGAGGTCGGGTCGTCCTCGTGTCGCCGGCATGTGCCGGCCGTCTCGTCACGGGGAGTCGTTAGTGTCGCGGACAGCCCGCCCGGGTGAGGACGACCCAGGAGAATCATGACCGCGACCACCCCCACGCCACCCGGCGCCCCGCTTCCTGTCGGCGCCCTGCGCGCCTACGTTCCACCAGCCGACGCCGTGCCCGGTGATGGCGTGGCCGGCGACATCGTCCCCGGCGCGCAGCGCCCCGAGCCGCCGACCCGCCAGCCGACCGGTGATTCGGTGCCGCCGACCGGCCAGCCGGCCGTCGGTGCGGGCACGCTGGAGGTGCTGGTCCGCCGTCTGGACCCGGATCTCCCGCTGCCCGCCTACGCCCAGCCCTCGGACGCCGGCGCCGACCTGGTGACCGCGCAGGACGTCACGCTGGCGCCCGGTGAACGGGCCATCGTCGGAACCGGCCTCTCCGTCGCGCTGCCCGAGGGTTATGCGGCTTTCGTGCATCCCCGCAGCGGACTGGCCGCGCGACACGGTCTGTCCGTGGTCAACGCCCCCGGAACCGTCGATGCCGGTTACCGTGGAGAAGTCAAGGTGATACTTATAAACACCGATCGAAGTGAAGTCATCGCTCTCCGTCGTGGGGATCGGGTGGCTCAGCTCGTGGTCCAGCGGGTGGAGCACGCGGTCTTCCGCGAGGTCGACCTGCTCCCGGATTCCGTCCGGGGCGCGGGCGGCTTCGGGTCGACGGGCGGTTTCGGGCGGTCCTCCGACGGTGGACCGCGAAGGGAGGGCCACGGTGTTCGGTCGGGGTCGTAGGTCGTCGGCCGTCATGGCGGCCGACCCGAGGGCGGAGGAGCCGGACGACGTCGATCTGGTCGGCCCCTTCGACCTCGAGGAGGCGCCCGACGACGACGTGCACAGGCTCGACCTCGGGGCGCTGCGGGTGCCGGCGCTGCGCGGCGTCCAGGTGCAGTTCCAGGTGGAGGAGTCGACCGGCAAGCCGCTCACCGTCGTCGTGACGGACGGGCGCAGCGCCATGGAGCTCGCGGTGTTCGCCGCGCCGAAGACCAGCCCGCTGTGGGACGACGTCCGCACGGAGATCCTGGAGACCGTGCGGGACACCGGCGGCAGCGAGGTCGAGGGCCCGTACGGGCTGGAGCTGCGGCTGCGGCTGCCCACGAGCCAGCCGGGGGAGACCGTGCCCGGGCGGATGATCGGCGTCGACGGGCCCCGCTGGTTCCTGCGGGCCGTCGTGACCGGCGCGGCGGGGCAGGACCCGTCGGCCGGGCCGCTGCTCGACGAGACGCTCGGTGGGATCATCGTGGTCCGCGGCGACTCGGCGATGCCCGTTCGGGATCCGCTGCCGCTGCGGCTGCCGAAGGAGATCTCCGAGCATCCGGACGGCCCCGGCGCGGAAGCCGAGCAGCGCTCGGATTCCAGGCCCGCGATCCCGGTTCCCGGCGTTCGGATCAGCGAGACCCGCTGACCCTTTCCCGGCCCGTCGGGCCGCCGCGCCGAGGCCGGTGACCGGAGGCGGAACGGCGCCGAAACAGTACGGGAACGAGTCCGTGGCGCGCGGCGGGCCCTCGCCGGCTGTCCCATCATGGGCGCGATCGGTGGTGGCGGGTGGTCCGTCCACCTCATAATCCCGGTTCAGGGCGCCGATGCGTGGGCTCGTGGTGGGATTCCCACCCGCCGGTCCGGTGACGTCCCAGGTTTCGGATTCCGTCGCCCGGCTTCGGGAGCGGTTCGATGATCGGAGGAGCCGTGGGCGAGGGGCGCGGCTGGTTGGGACGACGGTTCCACCGGCTGACAGCGGACAACCAGGAACTTGAGGACGAGGAGCTGCGGCAGGCGTCGGTCGCCGTCGGCGCGGACCCGATGCACGCCTGTCGGGACCGCGAGGAGGCGTGCGTCGCCGGATCCATACGTTCGGTAACCGTCCGGGCGCGTTCGGGGGCACCGAGTCTGGAGGTCGACCTCTATGATGGAAGCGGCACCGTGACTCTCGTGTTCCTCGGCCGCAAGCACATCGCGGGCATAGAGGCCGGTCGATCGGTCAAGGCATCCGGTCGGGTCGTCGTGCGCGACGAGCGGACCACGATGTTCAATCCCCGCTACGAGCTGCTGCCAGCCTCCTCGACCAGCGCCTGAGTGGCGCCCGGCGACAGGACTACACCGCCCATGCCACCAGCGTCTCCGCAGGATCCGTCAGTGCCGAACCCGGCGACGGGTCCGGGCGACCCCGGCGGAGCGGCCGTGACCCCGGTCGACGGCGTCGCGGTACCGGGGGCGGGCCCTGGCCTCCCGGCCGGGCACGACGACGCTGGTGGCCGGGCCGGTGGGATCGCCAGCCGGGCCGGTGGGTTCGGTGGCCGGTCCGGTGGGTCCGGCGGCCGCGGCACCGGTGGTGAGCCACCGGTCACGCTGGCAGAGGCGGTGGGCGGCCCGCGCGGAATCATCGACAGCGCCATTCCGACGGTGGCGTTCGTCACCGTCAACGCCGAGGCCGGCCTGACGGCGGGGATCGTCGTCGCGATCGCGGCGGCGGCCGGGCTCGTGGTCCTGCGGGTGGTGCGACACGAGCCCGTCCAGCAGGCGTTCTCCGGGCTCTTCGCGGTCGGGTTCGCCGCCTTCATAGCCTCCCGGACGGGCAGCGCCGAGGGCTTCTTCCTGCCCTCGATAGCGAAGAACGCCGTCTGCGCCGTCGTCGGCCTCGGCTCGGTCCTCGTCGGGCGTCCCGTCGGCGGCTACGTGATGGCCGGCTTCGACCAGCGGTACTCCAACTGGCGGGAGACACCGTCCGTCCGGCGGGCGGCGGTCTGGGCCACCTTCGTCTGGATCGCGGTGTTCGCGGCGCGGTTCGCGATCCAGGGCGTGCTCTACCTCGCGGGGGAGTCCGGCTGGCTCGCGGCGGCGAACATCGTGCTGGGTCTGCCGTTGTTCGGCGCGGCCGTGCTGGCCACCTTCGCGATCGTCCGGCGCCTCGCCCCGCTGGCGGAGGACGAGCCGTCCGGGGAGGACGGTCAGACCGGCGAACCCGGCCAGCTCGCCGCGGGCATCCCGAACGACTGACAGACCGCGCCCCCGGCGCGACGACCGGGATCGGCTAGAGCACCCCGGAGACGCGCTGGTTCCGGCTGGCGTCGGCGGGGACGGCGCCGAGCAGCGCCGCGAGGCTCTCCTCGGCCTCGCTCGTGGTCGCGACGGCCAGCACCTCGTCGCCCGGCTCGAGCGTGCTGTCCGGTGACGGGACCACCGCGTTGCCGTCCCGCAGGATCACGACGACGGCGGAGTCCGGTGGGAGGTCGACGTCGCCCAGCCGCCGGCCCACGACGGGCGCGTCCGCGGTCAGGGTGAGCTCGACGAGGGAGGCGTCGCCCTGGCGGAACTTCATCAGGCGCACCAGGTCACCGACGCTCACCGCCTCCTCGACCAGCGCGGTCAGCATGCGCGGCGCGGACACCGCCACGTCGACGCCCCAGGACTCGGTGAACAGCCACTCGTTCTTGGGATGGTTGACCCGCGCGACCACCCTGGGCACGCCGAACTCGGTCTTCGCCAACAGCGAGACCACGAGGTTGACCTTGTCGTCGCCGGTGGCGGCGACCATCACCGCGCAGCAGTCCAGGCCGGCGCCGTCGAGGGAGGACAGCTCGCAGGCGTCGGCGAGCAGCCAGTCCGCCGCGGGCAGCGCGTCCCGGCGGATCTTGTTCGGGTCGCGCTCGATGATGAGCACCTCGGAGCCGTTCTCCAGCAGTTCCGCGGCGATCGAGCGGCCGACCTTGCCGGCGCCCGCGATCGCCACCCGCCGGTTCGCCGTCCCGCTCCGCTCGGCGGCCCCGTCCTGTTCGGTGCCCCCGGTACGCGCGTCCGGATCCGCGGTCATCGCAGGTCCTCGTCTCTCGTCGTCAGTCGTGCCGGCGTCGCCAGTGGTGCCCGCGTCGTCAGTCGTGGTCGGGGCCGGTGCGGATGATCGCGTCCGCCTCGGTGGCCCGCGCCTTGGCGACCGCGATGTGCAGGACGTCGCCGTCCTGCACCATGGTCCGCCCGTCGGGGAGCAGGCCGTCGCCGAACCGGGTCACGCACGCCACCCTGACCTCGGCCCGGGACTCCAGCTCGGCGAGCCGCCGTCCCACCCAGCCGCGCGCCGGCGTGACCGCCGTGAGCAGCACCGAGCCGGACGTGTCCGTCCACTCGGGGGTGACGGCGTCCGGGACGAGACGACCGAGGATCTGGTCGCGCGTCCAGCGCACCGTGGCGACGGTGGGGATGCCGAGGCGTTCGTAGACCTCGGCCCGCCGGGGGTCGTAGATGCGGGCCACCACCCGCTCCACGCCGAACATCTCCCGGGCGACCCGGGCGGAGATGATGTTCGAGTTGTCCCCGCTGGAGACCGCGGCGAACGCGGCCGCCCCGGCGATGCCGGCCTCGACGAGGGTGTCCCGGTCGAAGCCCATGCCGGTCACCGCCCGTCCGCCGAAGCCGGCCGACAGGCGATTGAACGCGGCCGGGTTCTGGTCGATGACGGCCACCGAGTGGCCGAGCCGCTCGACGGCACCAGCCAGGGATGAGCCGACCCGGCCGCAGCCGAGGATCACGACGTGCACGGGAGGTGAGCGTAGTCCGATCGGGGTTGCCCGGTCGATGTCTGTCGGCCACCCGTCCTGGCAGCTCATCGGGCACGTGTGCCGCTATGGCCGGGTTGGAGTGCGCCACGTCACACACACTGGGGAGGTGGGATCGGGGTCGGTAGCATCGCCGCGTGGCGCTCACAGACCGACTGAAGCGCGGATTCGTCGGTCGCCCCATCGGCTCGGACCGACTCGGTGAGACATTGCTGCCCAAGCGGGTCGCGCTCCCCGTGTTCGCCAGCGACGCGCTCTCATCGGTCTCCTACGCGTCGGAGGAGATCCTTCTCGTCCTCGCGCTCGGCGGACTCACGCTGCTGCACTACACGCCGTGGATCGCGGGCGCGGTCGTGATCCTCATGCTGACCGTGGTGGCGTCGTACCGGCAGAACGTGCACGCCTACCCCAGCGGCGGCGGCGACTATGAGGTGGCCTCGGTCAACCTCGGCCCCCGCGCCGGCCTGATGGTCGGCAGTGCCCTGCTGGTGGACTACGTGCTCACCGTCGCCGTGTCGGTGTCCGCGGGTGTCGCGAACCTGACATCGGCGGCGACGGGGCTCGCCGAGCACAAGGTGCTCATCGCCAGCCTCCTGGTCGTGCTGCTCACGCTGGTCAACCTGCGCGGTGTGCGTGAGTCCGGGTCGGCGTTCGCCGCGCCGTCCTACGCGTTCATCCTCGGCATCCTCGTGATGATCGTGACGGGGCTGGTGCAGACCGTCTTCGGGGACGCACCGCGGGCCGAGAGCGCCGGTTATGAGGTCCACGCGGAGCAGAACTTCGCCGGCCTGGCCCTGCTCTTCCTGGTTCTGCGCGCCTTCGCGTCGGGCTGCACGGCGCTGACGGGTGTCGAGGCGATCAGCAACGGCGTGCCCGCCTTCCGCCGGCCGAAGAGCCGCAACGCCGCCACCACGCTGCTGATGATGGGCGTCATCGCCGTCACCATGTTCGTCGGCGTGACGGCGCTGGCCCTCATCTCGGACGTCCACATCGCCGAGAACCCGGCGGACCTCATCGGGGCGCACGGCGAGCAGCGGACCGTCGTCGCCCAGATCGCGGCCGCGGTGTTCGGGGACGGCTCGGTGGGCTTCATCTACGTGGCCGCGGTGACCACGCTCATCCTCATTCTGGCGGCCAACACCGCCTTCAACGGCTTCCCGGTGCTCGGCTCGATCCTCGCGCGCGACGGCTACCTGCCCCGCCAGCTGCACACCCGCGGCGACCGGCTCGCCTACTCCAACGGGATCGTGCTGCTGGCCGGGTTCGCGATCCTGCTCATCGTCGTGTTCGACGCGCAGGTCACGGCGCTGATCCAGCTCTACATCCTCGGTGTGTTCATCTCGTTCACCCTCAGCCAGACCGGGATGGTCCGGCACTGGGCGCGCCTGCTGCGCGAATCCGACCCGGCCGCTCCCGACGGCTCCGCCCCGCTGGTGGCGGGCGGCGGGCGGAGGGCCGAGCACGGTGGCGAGCGGAATGGTGACCCGCTGGCCGGCGGCGTGCCGCTGGACGCGAGCATGCGCCGCAGGATCCGCCGCTACCAGGCCATCAGCTTCCTCGGGGCGTGCCTGACCGGGGCCGTGCTCATCCTCGTGCTGCTCACCAAGTTCACCCGCGGGGCCTGGATCGTCTGCATCGCGATCCCGGTGATCTACCTGGGCATGCAGGCCATCCACCGGCACTACGACCGGGTCGCCACCGAGCTGACGCCCGAGCCCGGGCCGCCGACCCTGCCGTCCCGGGTGCACGGGGTGGTCCTGGTCAGCAAGATGCACGCGCCGACCCTGCGCGCGCTGGCCTACGCGAAGGCCACGAAGCCGCACACGCTGGTCGCCGTCACCGTGGCCGTCGACCCGGCCGAGACGGAACGGCTGCGCCAGGCCTGGGAGGAACGCGGTATCAAGATCGATCTCGTTGTACTGGCGTCGCCGTACCGGGAGGTGACCCGCCCGGTCCTCGACTACGTCGCCCGCATCCGGCGGGAGAGCCCGCGCGACGTGACCGCGGTGTTCGTCCCGGAGTACGTCGTCGGGCGCTGGTGGGAGCACCTGCTACACAACCAGAGCGCGCTGCGGCTCAAGGCCCGGCTGCTCTTCCAGCCCGGGGTGATGATGATCAGTGTCCCGTGGCAGCTCGCGTCCAGCTCGCACGCGCAGACCAGGCAGGAGTCGGTCGGCGCGGGCGCGGTCAGACGGGGCAGCGCGGCCCCGCCCGGGCACTTCCGGCCCGGGCACCGGGGGCCGGGGCCGGGGAGCGCTGGTGGCGGTGACGCCGCCGTGACCGCGAACCCGCCGGCCAGTTCAAACGCGGCGCCGCCCGGGGATGCCCCGTGAGCGGGCGCCCGGCGCGGCCGTCCAGCGGGACCAGGCGACACCCCACGGCACCGGACGGCACGGCGGAGCGGACCGGACGGCCGGTCCGGCACCGCGCCGGCGACGCCGCCCGGGACCGCGCCGGCGACGCCGCCCGGGACCGCGCCGGCGATACCAGCCGGGACCGGCCGGAGCGGGCCGATCGAGACCGGACCGACAGGGTGGGCGGGGTGACGCGTCCCGTCCCCGTCCCGCCCAGCGAACTGGTGGAGCTTGACGTCGGCCCGGTCGCGCACCGTGGGCTCTGTGTGGCCCGCGCCGGCGGTCGGGTCGTGTTCGTGCGTCACGCGCTGCCCGGCGAGCGGGTACGGGTCCGGATCACCGACGTCTCCCACGACCGTTACTGGCGCGCCGACGCCGTCGAGATCCTCGTCGCCTCCCCGGACCGGGTGGCGCCCCCCTGCCCGCACGCGCGTCCCGGCGGGTGCGGAGGGTGCGACTGGCAGCACGCCACGCCCGCCGCGCAGCGCCGGCTCAAGGCACGGGTGGTCGAGGACGCGCTGCGGCGGCTGGCCGGCCTCGAGCGCGCCGTGCTGGTCGAGGCGTTGCCGTCGGAGGGGCCCGACGGGCTGGGCTGGCGCACCAGGATGCGCTTCTCGCGGACGCCCGACGGCGGCGTCGGGCTGCGCGCGCACCGCTCCCACGAGGTGGTGCCCACTCCCGACTGCAAGATCGCTCATCCGCTGCTCGCCCGGGTGATCGCAGACCCGGTCTTCCTGACCGGCGACGGCTCGCCCGAGGTGACCGGCCAGGCGGTGGAGCTTGTGGCGATGCCCGGCGACGCCGTGGCGTACTCGACGCGGTCCGGCGGGTGGCGCGTCACCGAGACCGGCCTCGCCGCCGACGCCGAGGGCCCCGGTCCTGACCGCGGCGAGCCGGCGCCGGTCGAGGTGGTCGAGACGGTCGAAGGCCGCGAGTTCCGGCTGGAGCCGGGGGTCTTCTGGCAGGTCCACCCGGCCGCCGCGGCGACGCTGGTCGCCGCGGTGCGCGAGGCGGCCGCGGCCGCGGCGGGGGACACGGCCCTCGACCTGTACTGCGGGGCGGGGCTGTTCGCCGCGTTCCTCGCCGAGGCGGTCGGACCGACCGGGCGGGTCATCGCGCTGGAATCCGACGAGGCCGCCGTCCGCTCCGCCGCGCGGAGCCTGGCGGATCTGCCCTGGGTGTCGCTGCGTTCCCTGCGGGTGACCCCGGCGACGGTCCGCGGCCTCGTCGGCGCGGCGGACCAGCCGGCCGCGCCCGCCGACGGCCTCCCGGCCGGCGGCGCCACGCCCGGCCCGGCCCGGCGGGCGGTGGACGTCGCGGTGCTCGACCCGCCGCGGACCGGCGCGGGTCGTGAGGTCATGACCGAGCTCCTCGCGCACCGGCCGCGCCGGGTCGTCTACGTGGCCTGCGACCCCGCCGCGCTCGCGCGGGACGTGGCGGTCGCGGCGGGCGAGGGGTATCGGCTCACCGAGCTCCGCGCGTTCGACCTGTTCCCGATGACCTCGCACGTGGAGTGCGTGGCGACCTTGGAGCCCGCGCCCGCGGGCGCGACCGGTGCCGCGGGCGCGACCGGCTCCGAGGACGCGGCCGGCTCCGAGGACGCGGCCGGCTCCGTGGAGCCGGCCCGGCCAGGCACGGGCAGCACGGCGCTACCGCGATGACCGTTGACGGCCACGTGGCCGCGCCGCAAGGCTTTGTGTTCATGCCCCGAACGCCGCCCGGCTCCCAGTCGTCGCTGCGCGCCGCCAACCGGGACCGGGTCCTGGGCGTGCTGCGGCGGGAGGGCAGCCTCGCCCAGGCGGAGATCGCGCGGCTGACCGGGCTGTCCCCGGCGACCGTCTCCAACATCGTCGGTGAGCTCCGCGAGAGTGGGGACGTCGACGCGCGCCCCGCGGTGAGCGGCGGGCGGCGGGCGGTCCGGGTGTCGCTGTCGCGGCGGTCCGGAGTCGTGATCGGGCTCGACTTCGGCCACCGCCACCTGCGGGTCGCCATCGGCGACCTCGCGCACGAGGTGCTGGCCGAGGACGTCGTCGACATCGACGTCGATCACCAGGCCCAGGAGGGCATCGCGACGGCCGGCCGGCTGGTCGACGACCTGCTCGGGCGGCTCACCGTCGACCGGGCGGACGTGGTCGGCGTGGGCATGGGCCTGCCCGGCCCGATCGACGCGGTCACCGGCGCCGTCGGATCCTCGGCGATCCTGCCCGGATGGGTCGGCGTGCCCGCCGCCGCGCAGATGTCGGAGCGGCTCGGGCTGCCCGTCCGGGTCGACAACGACGCCAACCTCGGTGCCCTCGCCGAACTGCACTGGGGCGCCGGCCAGGGCGTCCGCGACCTCGCCTACCTCAAGGCCTCCACCGGCGTCGGCTCCGGCCTGGTCATCGACGGGCGCGTCCACCGCGGCGGAGCGGGAACCGCGGGCGAGATCGAGCATACCACGCTGGACGAGAACGGCTCGGTCTGCCGCTGCGGAAACCGCGGCTGCCTGGAGACGATCGTCGGAACGTCGGTGCTGCTCGAGTCGCTGCGCACGAGCCACGGGCCGGACCTCACCGTGCGCGGGATGATCGACCGCGCGGTCGCCGGTGACGCGGGATGCGCCCGCGTGGTCTCGGACGCCGGCCGGGCCATCGGGAACGCGGCCGCGAACCTGTGCAACCTGCTGAACCCCCAGATGATCGTCGTGGGCGGCGACCTCGCGGCGGCGGGGGAGACCCTGTTGGAACCGATGCGCCAGGTGGTGCACCGCTTCGCCGTTCCGGCGGCCGTCCCGACAATCGTGGCCGGCGTGCTCGGCGAGCGTGCGGAGGTCCTCGGCGCCCTCGCGCTGGTGCTGCGCGAGGGCGAGCCGATCCCGCGCTGACCGGGCGCCAATCCTGACCGGCGCCGCGCTGACCCCTCCGGCCTGACGGGCGCGTCCGCGCAGGCCCAGCTCCGGAGTACCAGCTCAGGGCGTGTTCCGGCCCCACCGCCGCGACCCTGAGTCGCCGATCTGTTCCTTCGGGTCGTGATGCCATCGGAACATGAATGAGAAACTTTGCGGACCTAATCCTTGTATTCAAGTCTTGACGGCAAAGTCATCCTCTCCGCAGACTGCCACCAGAGCGTGACCGGTTCGCTCCGGCACGCAGCAGCGAACTCGGGAGGGGCGCGTGGCAGACAACTCGCTCGACGACGGGGTACCTCGGCGCGGTCGGATGCGCGGCCATGCGGGGAGACGGCGAGGTCGCCTTTTCGCGGCCGCGTCGGTGGCGGTCATGGTCGTGCTGGCCGCCGTGGGATGCACGTCGGACTCGTCCGATGACGAGGCGCCCCAGGGAGGATCCGAGAGCGGAACCATCGCGCTCCTGTTACCCGAGACCCAGACGACCCGCTACGAATCGGCCGACCGCCCCTACTTCGAGGCGCGGATGGCGAAGATCTGCCCCGACTGCAAGGTGCTGTACTCGAACGCCGACCAGGACTCGGCCGCCCAGCAGAACCAGGCCGAGCAGGCCATGACCAACGGCGCCAAGGTCCTCGTCCTGGACCCGGTGGACGGCGAGGCCGCGGCGGTGATCGCCCGCAACGCGCGGGACCGTGGCGTGCGCGTGGTCTCCTACGACCGGCTCATCCAGAAGGCGCCCGTCGACGCCTACGTCTCCTTCGACAACGAGAAGGTCGGCCAGTTGCAGGGCCAGTCGCTCCTCGACGCGATCGGCGACCGGGCCGGCGCCGGCAAGGTCATCATGATCAACGGCTCGCAGGACGACCCGAACGCCCAGCAGTTCAAGGACGGCGCGCTGTCGGTCCTGGAGGGCAAGGTGACGATCGGCTTCGACACGTTCACCCCCGACTGGTCTCCCGACACCGCCGGTCGGGAGATGGACCAGGCGATCACCACCGTCGGCCGGGAGAACATCGTCGGGGTCTACGCCGCGAACGACGGCATGGCCGGCGCCGTGGTCGCCGCGCTGCGCCGGGCGAACGTGACGCCGCTGCCGCCCGTCACCGGCCAGGACGCCGAACTCGCCGGGGTACAGCGCGTACTCGCCGGAGATCAGCACATGACCGTCTACAAGGCCATCCGCCCCGAGGCGGAGCAGGCGGCCGACCTGGCGCTCGCGCTGCTGCGCGGTGAGCCCGTCGACACGATCGCGACCGGGCGCGTCGACAACGGCAACGGTCAGGTTCCCTCCGTCCTGCTGGAACCGGTCGCGGTCACCCGGGACACCGTCGCCGAGACGGTGGTGAAGGACGGCTTCCTCGCCAAGGCCGACCTGTGTGCCGGCACGTACGCGACGGCCTGCGCGTCCGCCGGCATCTCCTGACCTCGCGTCCCGTCCCTGGGATCCGCGGTGAGCTGCTTTGCCGGCGGCTCACCGCGGATCCCCTCGTGGCTGTTCCTGGAAGGCACGGGCCCGTCATGTCCGATCTGGTGTTGTCCCTACGTGGGATCTCCAAGCGTTTCGGCGCGGTGCAGGCGCTCACCGACGTCGACCTGGACCTGCGCGCCGGGGAGGCGCTCGCCCTCGTCGGCGACAACGGCGCCGGCAAGTCCACGCTGGTCAAGTGCATCTCCGGCGTCTCGCCGCCGACCGGCGGGGAGATCTGGTTCGCCGGCCGCCCGGCACGCCTCGAGCGCCCGCAGGACGCGGTGGCTCTCGGGATCGCGACCGTCTACCAGGATCTCGCGCTCTGCGACAACCTCGACGTCGTCAACAACCTCTTCCTCGGCCGCGAGCGGCGCCGCCGGCTGGGCCGGTTCGCCGGCGCGCTCGACGAGATCGGCATGGAGCGCAGCGCGCTGGACCTCCTGCGCACCCTGGCGGTGAGCATCCCGAGCGTGCGCATCCCGGTGGCGTCGCTGTCCGGCGGCCAGCGGCAGTCCGTCGCGATCGCGCGCTCGCTGCTCGGTGATCCGGCGGTGGTCCTGCTCGACGAGCCGACCGCCGCGCTGGGCGTGGCGCAGACCGAGCAGGTGCTCGACCTCATCGTCCGGCTGCGCGAGCGCGGCCTGGCCGTACTCGTGATCAGCCACAACCTCGCGGACGTCTTCGCCGTGTGCGACCGCGTCGCGGTGCTCCGGCTCGGCCGCAACGCCGGCACGTTCGACATCGGCTCCGCCTCCCGGGAGGACGTCGTGGCCGCGATCACCGGCGCCGACACGGCCCACGGGACGGGCCGGGCGGAGGTGCGTTCGCGATGAGTGAGCTCGCGCCCGGCGCCGCCGAGCCCGCAGCCGGCTCCGCCCAGTCGAACCCCGCCCAGCCGGTTCCCGCCGCGGGGGCGGTCGGTGTCGTCGCGCCCGGGCGGGGTGACGCGGCGGTCGACCCGCGCCTGCTCTTCGCCGGCCCGGGCCTGCGCGGCCTGGCGGACTCGGCGCTGCGCCACGTGCGCGCGGGCGAGCTCGGCTCGCTACCGGTCATCGTCGGGCTCGTCGTGATCTGGACGATCTTCCAGTTCCAGAACTCGAACTTCCTCACCTCCTACAACCTCACGAACCTCGCACTGCAGGTCGCCGCGACCGGGACGATCGCCACCGGCGTCTTCCTCGTCCTGCTGCTCGGCGAGATCGACCTGTCGGTCGGCTGGGTCAGTGGGCTGTGCGCGTCGGTCATGGCGGTGCTGTCGGTGCGCCACGGGTGGGCGCCGGTTCTGGCGATCGTGGCCGCGCTGGTCGTCGGCGCCGCCGTAGGTGCCCTGCAGGGCAGCCTGTTCGCCGTGTTCGGCGTCCCGTCCTTCGTCGTGACGCTGGCGGGCTTCATCGCCTGGCAGGGCGTGCAGCTCAAGGTGCTCGGCCGGGACGGATCGCTCAACCTGCCGGACAGCGAGATCACGAAGCTGACGTCCACCTTCTTCACCGACGCCACCGGATGGGTGATCGCCGGGATCGCCGTGGCCGGGTATGCCGGTGCCCAGCTCGCCGAGGTCCGCGGCCGCCGTCGGGCCGGGCTGCGGCCCCGCCCGATCGCGGAGGTCGCGGTGCGGGTGGTCGTCGTGGGCGGCGCGCTCATCGCGGCGGTGGCGATCCTCAACGACGACCGCGGGCTGCCGCTGGCGCTGCTGATCTTCGGCTGCCTGGTGCTGCTGGTGGACCTGGTTTCGCGGCGCACCAGCTACGGCCGCCACCTGTACGCCGTCGGCGGCAACGTCGAAGCGGCGCGCAGGGCCGGCATCAACGTGCGCGCGCTGCGCGTCTCGGCGTTCGCCGCCGCGTCCTGCCTGGCCGGCGTCGGCGGTGTCCTCGCCGCCGCGCGGCTGACGAGCGTCACGCAGGCCTCCGGCGGCAGCGACACGCTGCTCAACGCGATCGCCGCGGCGGTGATCGGCGGGACGAGCCTGTTCGGCGGGCGCGGTCGAGCCTGGTCGGCGCTGCTCGGCATCCTGGTGATCGGTTCGATCGCCAACGGGATGGACCTGCTCGGTCTCGACCAGTCGGTCAAGTTCATCATCACCGGGTCGGTCCTGCTCGCCGCGGTGCTTCTGGACGCGGCCGCGCGCCGGGGGAGGCAGGCGAGTGGCCGCGGGTGAGCCGCCCGAGTCCCCAACGGCGCTGACCGTGTGTAATCGCGAGCGAGCCGATCAGGGGTGCCCATAACGGCCGTTCACATGTGACGGCGACGTGACAACAAGATGACAGACCCAGCAGCGTTCGTGCGAAGGGCCCGCCGGCCCGGGAAAAAAGCCCCGCCGGCGGGCCCTTGTGGCGTCGGGAGCGGCCCGGCGTGGGGCCGCACGCCAGGCCCTCCGACGCGTCATGCCTGGTTCCCGGGCTCTCTTCACCGACTACTCGTCGCACATTACCGACAACGGGGAGGTGGATTCTACCGCGACCCGGCGAAATATCTGACGCTCTTCGGGCAGCTCACATGTCGGGAGCCTGTCTGCGGAGCCCGGGGTGCCCTGCGTAGACTTTGCCGGACCCGGACCGATCCCCTTTCGGGGGAGGGAGAGCACGCCGTGTCGCTTCTGTCGACGATCGACAGCCCGCAGGACGTCAAGCGCCTCGACCATGAGGAGCTGGTGACGCTCGCGGCTGAGATCCGTGATTTCCTCATCCACGCGGTTGCCCGCACAGGCGGCCACCTAGGGCCGAATCTGGGCGCTGTAGAACTGACTCTCGCAATCCACCGAGTGTTCGATTCACCATTCGACCGTGTCCTCTGGGACACGGGCCACCAGTCCTATGTTCACAAGATTCTGACCGGCCGCCGGGAGCAGTTCGACCGCCTCCGTCAGCGCGGCGGGCTCTCCGGCTACCCGAGCCAGGCCGAGTCCGAGCACGACATCATCGAGAACTCGCACGCCTCCACGGCGCTGTCGTACGCCGACGGGCTGTCCCGCGCCTACGAGCTGCGCGGGGAGAACCGGGCCGTCGTCGCGGTCGTCGGCGACGGGGCGCTGACCGGCGGAATGTGCTGGGAGGCGCTGAACAACATCGCCGCCAGCGACCGGCAGGTCGTCATCGTCGTCAACGACAACGGCCGGTCCTACTCACCCACCATCGGCGGCCTCGCCGACCACCTCGCGTCGCTGCGCCTGGCGCCCGAGTACGAGCAGGTCCTGGACGTCGTCAAGCAGGTGCTGGGCCGCACCCCGCTCGTCGGCGCGCCGCTGTTCGACGCCCTGCACGGCATCAAGAAGGGCATCAAGGACGTCGTCACCCCGCAGGGCATGTTCGAGGACCTCGGGCTGAAGTACGTCGGCCCGGTCGACGGCCACGACGTGGTCGCCATGGAGTCGGCGCTGCGCCGGGCCAAGGACTTCGGTGGCCCGGTGATCGTCCACGCCATGACCCGCAAGGGCTTCGGGTACCCGGCGGCCGAGCAGGACGACGCCGACAACTTCCACGCCGTCGGCGTCATCGACCCGCTGACCGGTAAGCCGAAGTCGGCAGCCAAGGGCGCCACCTGGACCTCGATCTTCTCCGAGGAGATCGTCCGGATCGGTTCCGAGCGGCCCGACGTGGTCACCATGACCGCGGCGATGCTCCAGCCGGTCGGCCTGAAGTCGTTCGCCAAGGCCTTCCCGGACCGGGTCTTCGACGTCGGCATCGCCGAGCAGCACGCGGTCACCTCGGCCGCCGGCCTGGCCATGGGCGGTCTCAAGCCCGTCGTGTGTATCTACGCGACGTTCCTGAACCGCGCCTTCGACCAGGTCCTCATGGACGTCGCCATGCACCGCCAGCCGGTGACCTTCGTGCTCGACCGCGCCGGGATCACCGGCGAGGACGGCGCGTCCCACAACGGCATGTGGGACATGTCCTTCCTGCAGGTCGTGCCGGGTCTGGCGATCGCCGCCCCGCGTGACGCCGCGACCCTGCGCGCCGAGCTCGACGAGGCGGTCTCCAACACCGACGGCCCGACGGTCGTGCGTTACCCCAAGGGCAAGGTCGCCGCGGACTCCCCGGCGATCGACCAGGTCGGCGGGGTCGACGTCCTCTACCGGGCGCCGGCGGCCGCGCGGCACCGCGAGGTGCTGCTCGTCTCGATCGGCGCGATGGCCCCGACCTGTCTGGACGTCGCCGAGCGTGTCGCCAGCCAGGGCATCGGCATCACCGTGGTCGACCCGCGGTGGGTCAAGCCGCTCGACCCGGCGCTGGTCGACCTCGCCCGTGACCACGACCTCGTCGTCACCGTCGAGGACAACGGGCGGGTCGGTGGCGTCGGTGCCTGCGTCGCGCAGCTGCTGCGGGACGCCGACGTCGACGTCCCGGTGCGTGAGTTCGGGGTCGCCCAGCGCTTCCTCGACCACGGCAAGCGCGACGACGTGCTGGCCGAGGTCGGCCTCGCCCCGCAGGACCTGGCCCGCAAGGTGATCGAGGCGGTCGCCAAGCGCCAGCACGCCCTCATGGGCGACGAGGTCGGCGCGGACGAGTCCAACCAGACCCCCGCCGGCGGCGGTCAGGCCTGACCGGCCGGGCCTGACCGGCAGGGCCCGCTCGGCCGGTCACGACCGGCCGGGCCTGGACCGGCCAGGCCTGACCGGCGCGGGGCCGGGTCGCGCCCGTGTGCGCCCGGCGCGGGTGCCGTCCGGTGGACGCCTTAGGCTGACCCGGTGAGTCGGCGTCCCGCGCACCGCGAATCCCCGTCCGCCATGGCTGGCGGGGACGTCGTGCGTGGGCCCGCCGTCGCACCGGCGGCGGGCCCCGACGAGGCCCGCCCGGCGGAGGAACCGGCTGCCCCCGCCGCCCGTCGGGGCGTGCGGTGGTGGGTGGTCCGCGCAGCCCTGGTGCTCGCCGCCGCGCTTCTGGTCGTGGCGCTGGTCGGCCAGTGGAACGACGTCCGGGACTCGCTGGGCGACCTGACCGTTCTCGGTGTCGTCGGCTCCGGCGTGGCGACGACGCTCGCGGTCGGCGCCACCGTCCTGTCCTGGCGTGCCGTGCTCGCCGGGCTCGGTGCGCTGCTGCCGCTGCGCGCCGCCGTCCGGATCTTCTGCGTCGGCCAGATCGGTAAGTACATTCCGGGCAGTGTGTGGCCCGTCCTCGCCCAGATGGAGCTCTCCCGCGACTACGGGGTCTCCCGGCCGAAGTCGGCCCTGGCGAGTCTTGTGGTGCTCGCGCTGGCGGTGCCCTGCGGCGGTCTGGCTGCGGCCGTCACCCTGCCCTTCTCCTCCCGCGACGCGCTCGCCGACTACTGGTGGGCGCTGGCGGTGGTGCCCGTCTTCGCGGTGGTGCTCTACCCTCCGGTGCTCGCCAGACTGCTGGCGGTCGCGTTCCGGCTGCTGCGCCGCCCGCCGCTGACCGAGCCGCTGACCGCCCGCCCCATCGCCGTCGGCGCCGGCTGGCTGCTGGGCAGCTTCGCCTGCTACGGCGTGGGGACCTGGCTGCTGGTCCGTGACCTGCAGCCGGAGGTCGGCGGCGCCCGGCTGGTGGCGCTGTGCGTCGGCGCCTACGCCCTGGCCTGGACCGCGGGCTTCCTGGTGCTCGTCCTGCCCGCGGGCGCGGGCGTGCGCGAGGCCGTACTGGTGCTTGCCCTGGCCCCGGCGCTGCCGAGTGGCCCGTCGACGCTGATCGCTCTTGTCGCGCGCCTGCTCGCCACGGTCGCCGACATCGTCTGGGCGCTGGTCGGGGTGGCGCTGCGCCCGCGTGGCGAGGCGGTCGCCAGTAGGCCGGAGGACCTCGCCGGGTCGGGCCAGGCCGGCCCACGGGCCGGGGGCGCCGCGGCCGTCGCCCAGCCGGCGCCGAGTAACCGCTGACCCGCGCACCGGCGTGGGAATGTCGCCGTTCCGCACCGTCAATGATCGGAAGCGTGACCGGTGAGGTGCCCAGAGCGATGTCCTCCGTATTCGGATCATCGATCGGGTGTCCTACGGGCGGAGTTCAGGAAACTGTGGCGCCCCAGCTTTTTCGCCGGAGGTGACGCTCAGCGTTGAAGCGGCCGGTGATGCTTTTGTCCTGGGGGGCTTCGGCGGCCTGATGCGCCGGGTGGGTTTTTGTCGGTGGCCTGTTCCGACTGATGCCGTGAACCGGGGCGAATCGGTGGGATCCAGCTACTGATCGCGCCGCCGAGTATCGATTCTCCGCAGGCGGGCGCAAACGACGTCCGGGTACGGATCACCGTGGTCGGTGATCCGTACCCGGACCCGCTTCAGACGGACGACGGCCGGCCGACCACGGGCAGGGCCCGGGGTGCCGCGGGCGTGGCGGCTGCCGCGGGCGTGGCGGCTGCCGCGGGCGTGGCGGGTGCCGCAGGCGTCGCGGATGCTGCCGTCCTCGCGGGCGCTGCCGTCCTCGTGGGCGACGGCAGCAGCGTGGCCACTGCCGCGGCGGTGAGCAGGACGGCCGCCCCCACCCACAGCGCGGGCCGGGTGCCGTCCACGAACGCCCCCGGGCTCCCGTAGCCGCCGTTCGCGGCGAAGACCGAGGCCAGCACCGCGACCCCCAGGACGCCGCCGAGCTCGCGCATCGCGTTGTTCGTGCCGGAGGCGAGACCCTCCTGCTCCGCCGGGACCGAACCGAGGGCCACCGACGCGACCGGAACGAAGAACAGCGCCATGCCCACACCGGCCAGGACGAAGGGCGGGACGAGCCCGGCGTAGTCGGCCCCGGTGTCCAGGATCGTCGCGAGCCAGGCCAGGCTCACGGCCTCGATCGCCATACCGGCCACGATCAGCGGGCGCCCGCCGATCCGATCCGAGAGCGGTCCGGCGATCGGGGCGATCAGCAGGGGCATCGCCGTCCAGGGCAGCGTGCGGATGCCGGCCTCGAGGGGCGAGTAGTCGAAGACGTTCTGCAGGGCCTGCGCCAACAGGAAGATCGACCCGAACATGCCGACCGAGAACAGCAGCGACACGGCGTTCACCGCCGCGAACCCGCGGCGGCGGAACAGGGCCATCGGCAGCATGGGGCTCCCGCCGCGCCGGGCCACGCGCCGCTCCCAGGCGATGAAGGCGCCGACCCCGGCCGCGCCGGCCAGCAGTGACGTCAGGACGGCCGGGCTCGTCCACCCGTGGCTCTCACCGCGGACCAGCCCGAGTGTGACGCCGAGCAGCCCGGCGGAGATGATCGCGACCCCCGGCAGGTCCAGCCGTCCGGCCGGCCCGCGGGACTCCGTGAGCCTGCGCAGCGCGAGCGGGACCGTCACCAGGCCGATCGGCACGTTCAGCCAGAAGATCCACTGCCAGCTCGCCCCCTCGGTGATCGCGCCACCGACCAGGGGCCCGACGGCCACGGCAAGCCCGGACATCGCCCCCCACACGCCGAGCGCGGCGCCCCGGCGCTCGGGTGGGACCGCCGCCGACAGCAGCGTCAGGCTCAGTGGCAGGACCAGCGCCGCGCCGACGCCCTGCATGGCCCGGGCGGCGATGAGCGCCTCGATGGACGGGGCGAGCGCCGCGCCGAGGCTGCCCAGGGTGAACACCCCGAGCCCGGTGGCGAACACGGCCCGCCGCCCGAGCCGGTCGCCGAGTGCGGCGCCGGTCAGCAGCAACACCGCGAACGGCAGCGTGTAGGCGTTCACCACCCATTCCAGGCCCTCCAGGCCCGCCCCGAGGTCGTCGCGGATCTGGGGAAGTGCGGTGGTGACCACCAGGTTGTCCAGGGCCACCATGAACGCCGTTATGGACGTCACGACGAACGTCCAGACGGTGGCGGATCGCTTGTCGGTCACGAGTTCCCTCCAAGGTCTTGAGTGCTCACTACCTTCGTTGGATAGTGATTGGTCACTAGATTCGTGGTGTGGGCGAGGGTGCGGACAGGTGGAACGGGTGCGAGGGAGGCGAACGCGGGTCTGGAACGGCGTGGGCCGACCCAGGCCGGTCTAGCTGCAGATCTCCCGGGCCCAGCGGTCGCCGATCTCCTGCAGGTTCATCGCGGCCACGACGTTGAGCAGCATGCCGTGCCCGAAGAACGTGCGCAGTTCCTCGTCGTCGCATCCGCTGACGCGTTCGACGGTCTGCCACAGGTCCCGGAAACCCTGCCGGGTGACCTCCTGGATGTCCGGGTCACCGCAGGAGGCGTAGCTCTGCATCTGCATGAGCAGGTAGGTGCGGTCGGTGAGCAGCTCGTCGTAGGCGGACCCGATCGCCGTCAGGGCGTCGGCGCCGACCAGGTCGCCCGCCGCGGTCTCGAAGCGTTCGCGAGTCAGGGTGAAGGTGGCCCGGACGGCCGCCAGGAACAGTTCCTTCTTGGTGGGGAAGAGTCGGAACAGATAGGGCTGGGAGATGCCGGCACGACTGGCGATCGCCTCGGTGGACGTGCCGGTCAGGCCGCCCAGGGCGAACTCCTCGACGGCCGCCGCGAGCACCACCGCGCGTCGTTGCTCCGCGCTCATCCGGGTGCCGGCGCCGCCGGTTGTCCTTGGGGCCACAACCTCAAGGTAGTGGTCACTCAATAACCAAGTCAAGGAGAATGTCGGCCCGGAGCGCGGCGGATCCGAGCGGCGGCCTCGGACGGGCACTCCGGGCGGGCAGTGCCGGTGTCCGCCCGGAGTGCCCGTCCGATCAGGCGACGGTGGCGACGCCCGGAGGGTTGAAACGGCGACCGGTCACGCGTTCGCTGATGCCGGTGCGGTCCAGGTACGGGGTGATGCCGCCGAGGTGGAAGGGCCAGCCGGCGCCGAGGATCATGCACAGGTCGACGTCCGCCGCCTCGGCCACGACGCCCTCGTCCAGCAGGAGCCTTATCTCCTGGGCCAGCGCCGAGAGCGCCGCCTCGCGGACCTGCTCGGGCGTCATCGCCGCGCCCTCCCGAGCGGTCGGCGCGGTGCCGTCATCCATGCTCCGGACGAGATCGGCGACCTCCGGGTCGACGATCTGCTCGCCGCCCGGTCCGGCCGTGTAGAAGCTGCTCTTCCCGGCGGCCACGACCCGCGCCAGGCCGTCCGGCGTGCGGAACCGGTCGGGCATGGCCTGGTGCAGGGTCCGGGCCACGTGCAGTGCGACCGGCGGGCCGACCAGCGAGAGCAGGACCAGCGGCGACATCGGCAGTCCGAGCGGGTCGAGCGCGCCGTCGGCCTGTTCGATCGGGGTTCCGGTCTCGGTGGCCGCGAGCACCTCGCCCATGAACCGGGTGAGGAGGCGGTTCACCACGAAGGCCGGCGCGTCCGCGACCAGCACCGCGTTCTTCTTCAGCTGCTTCGCGACCTGCAGCGTGGTCGCGATCGCGGCGTCGTCGGTCCGCGGGGTGCGGACGACCTCGACCAGGGGCAGCACCGCCACCGGGTTGAAGAAGTGCAGCCCGGCGACCCGCTCCGGATGGGTCAGGTCGGCGGCCATCTCGGTCACCGAGAGGGCCGAGGTGTTGGTGAGCAGCAGCGTCTCCGGCTTCACCACGGACTCGAGCTCGGCGAGCACCGCCTTCTTGACCGACATGTCCTCGAAGACGGCCTCGATGATCAGGTCGGCGTCGGCGAACGCGTCCTTGGTCAGTGAGCCGGTCACGGAGGCCTTGAGCCGGTTCGCGCGGTCGTGGGAGATCCGCCCGCGCAGCAGCAGGTTGTCGATCTCGCTGTGGACGTGTGCGACTCCCGCGTCGAGACGCGCCTGGTCGAGGTCGGTGAGGACGACCGGCACCTCCAGCCGCTGGGCGAACAGCAGCCCGAGTTGGCTGGCCATCAGCCCCGCGCCGACCACGCCGACCTTGGTCACCGCTCGGGCCAGCGAGCGGTCGGGCCCGCCGACCGGCCGCTTGGCGCGCCGGTTCACCAGGTCGAAGGAGTAGAGCCCGGCGACGAGCTCCTCGCTGGACCCGAGATCGGCCAGCGCCGCCGTCTCGGCGGCGTACCCCGTGTCGGCGTCCGCGGTCTCCGCCAGGGCCATCAACTCGAGGGCGCGGTAGGCGGCCGGGGCCGCGCCGTGCAGCCGGGCGTCCGCGAGGACGCGGCCGCGCTCCAGCGCCGCGGCCCAGGCGGCACCCCGCTCGACGGGACGGCGGCCCTTGGCCGGGTCCACCTCGCCCCGCAGCACCTGGCCGACCCAGTGCAGCGCCTCCTCGAGGAAGTCCGCGGCATCCAGCAGGACGTCACCGAGGCCGAGCGCGAACGCCTTGGGGCCGCGCAGCGTCCGGTTCTGGCTGAGCGCGTTGTCGATCATGATGGTGACCGCGTTCTCCGGGCCGACCAGGCTCGGCAGCAGCTGGGTGCCGCCCCAGGCCGGCACCAGACCGAGGAAGACCTCGGGCAGCGCGATCGGCGCGGCACCGGCGGAGATCGCCCGGTAGTCGCAGTGCAGCGCCAGCTCCAGGCCGCCGCCCATCGTGGCGCCGTTGACCAGCGCGAAGGTGGGGACCCGCCGGTCGCCCAGCCGGCCCTCGCCGACCCGGCGCAGCGCGGTGTGCCCAAGCTCGCCGAGCGCGGTGAGCTTGGGCCGGACCTCGGCCGGGTCGGTCAGCGACGACCGGTAGGAGAGGTCCGCGCCGGCGCAGAAGATGAACGGCTTGCCGGTCACCGCCACCGCCGCCACCGGCGGGTCGTGGGCCTCGATCTCCTCGACGGCGGTGAGCAGCGACCGCAGCCCGCCCGGGCCGAAGGTGCTCGGGCGGGTGTGGTCCTGCCCGTTGTCCAGGGTGATGAGCGCGACCGGGCCGCTCACGCCGGGCAGTTGTGCGTACCGGACATGGGCCTGCGTGACGACCTCGTCCGGGTGTTCCAGGGTCATCGCGGCGCTGCTCATGCTCCTTCTCCCGTTCGGCCGAAGTGCGGGTTCTCCCAGATCGTCGTCGCTCCCATGCCGAAGCCCACGCACATCGCGGTCATCCCGTAGCGGACCTCGGGATGCTCCTCGAACTGGCGGGCCAGCTGGGTCATCAGCCGCACTCCGCTGGAGGCGAGCGGGTGCCCGTACGCGATGGCGCCGCCGTAGGGGTTGACCCGCGGGTCGTCGTCGGCGAGGCCGAAGTGTTCCAGGAAGGCGATCACCTGCACGGCGAAGGCCTCGTTCAGCTCGAACAGGCCGATGTCGTCGATGCTCAGGCCGGTGCGGGCCAGCGCCTTCTCCGTGGACGGGATCGGCCCGACCCCCATGACCTCGGGCGCCACACCGGCGAACCCGAACCCGACCAGCGACATCTTCCGGGTCAGGCCGAGCTCGGCGGCGACGTCCGCGGCGGCGAGCACGCAGCCGGTGGCGCCGTCGTTGATGCCCGCGGCGTTGCCCGCGGTGACCCGCCCGTGCGGCCGGAACGGTGTCCGCAGCCCGGCGAGGCCCTCGACGGTGGTGCCGGGCCGGGGCGGCTCGTCCGCGGTGACCAGCTCCCAGCCGCTGTCGACGTGCCGCGCGGCGACGGGGACGAGGTCGGGCTGGATCCTGCCGTCCGCGTACGCCTTGGCGGCCTTCGCCTGCGACGCGGCGGCGTACGCGTCCGCCCGGGCCCGGGTGATCCCCGGGAACCGGTCGTGCACGTTCTCCGCGGTCATGCCCATGACCAGCGCGGAGGAATCGACGAGACGCTCGGAGACGAACCGCGGGTTCGGGTCCACGCCCTCGCCCATCGGATGGCGCCCCATGTGCTCGACGCCGCCGGCGATGGCGATGTCGTAGGCGCCGACGGCGATCGCGGACGCGGTGGTGGTCACCGCCGTCACCGCGCCCGCGCACATCCGGTCGATGGCGTAGCCGGGCACCGACTCGGGCAGCCCGGCCAGGATGCCGGCGACCCGGCCGATGGTCAGGCCCTGATCGCCGATCTGGGTCGTCGCCGCGATCGCGACCTCGTCGACCCGCTCGGGCGGCAGCGCGGGATTGCGCCGCATCAGCTCGCGGATGACCCGGACCACCAGGTCGTCGGCCCGGGTCTCGGCGTAGACGCCCTTGGCCTTGCCGAAGGGAGTGCGTACACCGTCGACGAACACCACGTCACGGATCGAACCCTGCGCGCTGACGAACACCACCGGCCTCCTCGACGCCTCACCCGTGGGCGGCACGTGCGCGGCCCGCGGCAGACGGTGTCGGGCCGGCTGCCCGCAGTGGCGCCGGACCGCGACGGGAACAGCCTACGGCAGGAGTTACCCATGGGTAGGTAAGGGTCGGTACGTACCGCGCGTGCGGCCGGATCAGGACGCGGCGGGTTCCCCACCGGACGGCGGACGGCCGCCGGTCCGCCGCGTTCTCGCCCGCGCGGACCCGCCGCCCGCCGCGGCACCGGTGCCGCGGCCGGCCGTCCCGGAACCGGTGCCGCCCGCTCCGCCGCCGGCGGTCTCGCCGCCGGTGGCTCCGGGCACGGCGGCGGTGCCCGCGGGCGGGTCCACCAGGGCCGCGGCCACCGCGGCCGCCGTCAGCTCGACCTGCCAGGGGCGGGCGCCACCCGTGGTCAGCGCGGCGGTCACCGTCTCGGTGTCCCGCGTGGCCGGGGGAGCCCAGGTGACCCGGCGGGCGAGTGCCGGCTCCAGCAGGTTCTCCACCGGCATGCCCTGATCCTCGGCGATCGCGTTCAGCGCCGCGCGCACACGGGCCAGCCGCGCCGCCGCCACGGGGTCACGTTCCGCCCAGCGGTTCTGCGGGGGGAGGCCGTCGCCGCCCGGGCCCGCGGTGCTCGGCAGCTGGTTCTCGGGCATCTCGGCGGCGGCG
The DNA here is from genome assembly GCF_004337455.1 of Parafrankia sp. BMG5.11. Taxonomy (NCBI): domain Bacteria; kingdom Bacillati; phylum Actinomycetota; class Actinomycetes; order Frankiales; family Frankiaceae; genus Parafrankia; species Parafrankia sp. BMG5.11. The sequence continues at coordinate 127,892 of NZ_SJXI01000036.1, forward strand.
CGCAGGGCATCCATCCAGGTGGTCGCCGAGCGCCGCATCCGCTGCCCGGAGAAGATCGGCAGCCGGGTCAGCGCGGCGGCGTCCTCGGGGACCTTCAGTACCGCGTCCATGATCGCGCTGTCGGGCAGCACCCGGCCCGGCGCGATGTCGCGGGCGCGGGCGACCCGGTCTCGGGCCTGCCACATCGACCGGACGGCGGCGAGCTGGCGGCGGCTGCGCGCGCGGTGGATCCCGCTCGTGCGCCGCCACGGCTCGGCCCGCGGCTCCCGCGGCGGAGCGGCGGCGATCGCGCCGAACTCCTGCCGGGCGAACGCCATCTTGTTCTGCGCGACCAGCTCGCTCTCGAGCTGGTCGCGCAGCTCCACCAGCAGCTCCACGTCGAGAGCGGCGTAGCGCAGCCACGGTTCGGGCAGCGGGCGGGTCGACCAGTCGGCGGCGGAGTGCCCCTTCTCCAGCCCGAAGCCGAGCACCCGCTCGACCATGGCGCCCAGCCCCACCCGTTCGTAGCCCAGCAGACGGCCGGCGAGCTCGGTGTCGAACAGCGTCTTCGGGCGCAGGCCCAGCTCGGCCAGGCAGGGCAGGTCCTGGCTGGCGGCGTGCAGCACCCATTCAGTGTCGCCGACGGCGTCCTGCACGCCGCTCAGGTCGGGCAGTGCGATCGGGTCGATGAGCAGGGTGCCCGCGCCGGCCCGCCTGATCTGGACGAGGTAGGCGCGCTGGCTGTACCGGTAACCGGAGGCGCGCTCGGCGTCGAAGGCGACCGGGCCGGTGCCGGCGGCCAGCCGCTCGGTGGCGCGGGTGAGGTCCTGCGGGTCGTCGAGGACGGGCGGGACGCCACCGGCCGGCTCCAGCAGCGGGATGGGTACGGTTGCCGACTCTTCGACAGCGGCGGCAGCATCGATCGCCGCACCCTCACTGACCTGGTGCGTTGAGTCAGGAACCGTCGACGTCACGATCGGCGATGGTACGTGTGAATGACCGGCCTGGCAGCCCAGTCGGCCGAGCAATCGCACTAATTATACGCTTCGTGTTCGATGGTGGCTCCAAGGTAGTCGTCGCGGATGCGCTCCGTTGACATTCCCGGTGCGCAGTGTTCGGACGGGGAGGTTCGGATCTGCTCAGGCGCGGCGGGCAGGTAGCGGTACGACCCCGGAGAGACGCGGCGGCAGCCCCGCCATCGCGGCCAACAGGTCGGCGAAGGAGTGCAGGTGCGCGGCAGCGTCCGCCGGGTCCCACGGCGCCGCCCCGTCGGCCCCGCTGTGCGGCGGCTCCGGCACCGTCGGGTCCTCGGCTTCCTCCACCGATCCTGCCCAGCGTGGTGACCAGGAACACCGGAGCTCGACGTCGAAGTTGTCGCCGTCGGTGGCGAGCACCCCGAAGCGCCGGGACGAGGTGGTGGTGACCGTCCCGCCGAGGGCGCCGAGCTCGGCGCCGTGCGACTGCAACGACTCCCGCAGCCACGACCAGGCGACCCCGGGCAGCAGCGGGTCGTCGGCGACCTCCGGGTCCACCGAGGCGCGCGCATAGCAGACGATCCGGGTGGTGCCCTCCCAGGCGTCCTGCCCATCGGGGTCGAACAGCAGCACGAACCGGCCGGAGGCCGCCTCGTCGTCACCGGTGAGGCCCCCGGCGAGCGCGAACGCGTAGGGAGCGATCCGGGCGGGCGCGGGGATCTCGCGGACGGCGACGTCCGGCCGCAGCTCCTCCAACGCCGCCCGCAGCGCCTCGGTGGCGGCCACGAAGAGCGCCGGAGCGTCGCTCGGTGCCCGCGTGCCCCCCATGGCGGCAACGTTAGGGCGTGCACCTTGGTCGCGCTGGCCGGACGTCGGAGAGTGCCGCTTAGCGCCCTCCGGGTGGGAACGGGCGCTTCGGGTCAGCGGGGCGAGCCGTGCCGGCACGGCCTGCTCGGGCGGCTGCGCCGACGCCGGGCGTGTCCCGCCGAGCGCCGCCGGCCGGCCGGCCGGGACGAACGGGTCGCCCGGGAGGCCTGGATGTGGTGCGGGACTGTGCAGGCTCACGCCACGGCCCTGGAATCGGATCGGCCGGCGCCGCGGCGCGCGGTAACGGTCACGACGGTCACGGGCCGGTCGGCCCCGGCACCCGCCGGTGGCACCGCGGCGGGCGCGGCGCCGACGAGAATCGCGTGGCCGCACACGACACAGGCACGTTCCGGGCAGTCGGCGCTGTGGCCGTCCTCGCACGGCGGTTGCTCGAACTGTTGCTGTCGCGCGCATCCCGCGCAGTAGCGGATGTGATCGTCGGCGCTCACCAGGACCTGGTCCACTCGCGTATCACTCCCCGGGCACGGCTGCGTCGTTCGCGTGGTAGCTGCGTCGTTCGCGTGGTGTCAGCCTGCGGGCGGGTGTGGCGTGAACCTGACCGCGGCGCAGCCCCCCGCGGGCCGCGTCAGCGCGCCGTCCAGCCGCCGTCGGCCGGTCGGTCAGGAGGCTGAACGCGGGACATCGCGGATTGTTGCCGCCTATTCCGACCGGTCTGACGGTGCCACGGGTAGGGCGGTTCTCCGCGCATTCTCACCGGCGTGTCGCGTGCGGCCGGCTGTGCGCGGTGCGGGGCCGACGTTCCCTCGGGGGTGGAAGGAGGTGGTTCGTCGCCGCCGGGCGGGTGACCTCGGCGTACGGGTGACCCAGAGCGCCGGCGAGCTCAGCTCGCGGGCGCGGAGCTGGCGCGCCCCGGGGAGCCGCCGTGCCCGGACGTGCCGTGCCCGGCCGCGCCGTCGGATGCCGGGGCCGGCTCCCGTAGCCAGTGCCGCTCCACGAAGAACGGCGCTACCGGCAGGACGGACGCCCCGAGCGCGAGCAGAGTCCGCTTCACCGGCCACCGCCGCAGCGACCCCACGTACAGGACGAGCAGGCAGTACGCGATGAACAGCCCACCGTGGACCGGCCCGAGGATCTTCACGCCGATCTCGTGGTCGGCCCCGTGCTTGACCGCGGTCGCTATCAGGAGCAGGAGGAAGGAGGTCGCCTCGGCCAGGGACACCGCGCGGGCGGCGCCCATCGGCCACGCGCCGTCCCGGGTGGAGCCGTCCTGAATGGAAGGGTCGGTCATCGGACACTCCTCGACGTCGCTTGCGGCCTCGCCGTGCTCTGACATCGCCGGACGCGTTCTCCAGCCTGACTTCTACTGCGAGTAGAAGATATCGCACACAGTCGTGTGCCCTGCGCGGCATCTGTCCGCCGGGCGTGCAACGATCGGGCCATGTCCCTCGGAAGTACCGCCGTTGCGCCGCCTCGCCCCGGGGTCTCGCCCCGACGTCCAGGTCTCGCCGCGACTTCGCCGTTCCTGCGCGCCGCCGCCGGGGACCGCCCCGACAGCGTGCCCGTGTGGTTCATGCGGCAGGCCGGCCGGGTGCTTCCCGAGTACCGCGCCCTGCGCGCCACCACCGCCATGCTCGATTCCTGCCGCAACGCCGACATGGTCACCGAGATCACCCTGCAGCCGGTGCGCCGTTTCCGGCCCGACGCCGCGATCTTCTTCTCGGACATCGTCCTGCCGCTCGCGGCCGTCGGGGTGGACGTCGACATCGTCGCCGGGGTCGGGCCCGTGGTGGCCCATCCCGTCCGGGCGCCGTCCGACCTGGACGTGCTGCGCCCGCTGGAGCCCGGTGACGTGCCCTACGTGAGCGAGGCGGTGGCCTCCCTGGTCCGCGAGCTCGGGCAGACGCCGCTGATCGGTTTCGCCGGTGCGCCGTTCACCCTGGCCAGCTACCTGATCGAAGGCGGGCCGAGCCGCAGCCACACCCGCACGAAGGCGCTCATGTACGCCGAGCCGGTGCTGTGGCACGACCTGCTCGGCCGGCTCGCCGACATCACGGCCGCCTTCCTGCGGGTGCAGGTCGACGCCGGCGCCGACGCCATCCAGCTGTTCGACTCGTGGGCGGGCGCGCTCAGCGAGGACGACTACCTGCGCTACGTGGCTCCGCACAGCACCCGGGTCCTCGCGGCGTTCGCCGACGACGGCATCCCGCGCATCCACTTCGGGGTGAACACCGGGGAGCTGCTCGGCGCGATGGGCGCGGCCGGCGCGGACGTCGTCGGGGTCGACTGGCGCGTCCCGCTGGACGAGGCCGCCCGCCGGGTCGGCCCCGGCCGTGCCGTGCAGGGCAACCTCGACCCGGCCGCGGTCTTCGCCCCGTCCGACGTCCTCGCGGCGAAGGTCCGCGACGTCTGCCGCCGGGGTGCGGCCGCTCCCGGGCACATCTTCAACTTCGGGCACGGCGTGCTTCCGGAGAGTGATCCGGGCGTGCTGGCGCACATCGTGGACCTCGTCCACCAGTTCTGACAGCGGGGCGGCAGCCACCGACTCGCCAGGCCCGCGCACGGGGCCGTAGGCCGGTCCGGGGCCGCTCGGCGGTGCCCGCCACCGGCGTGGCACGGCCGCGGGCGAGACTGGAGCCGGCCGCGGGACTCGGGCCGGCCCGGCCAGGTGAGGTCGGTGGAGCCGTGGGCCCAGGGCCCCGATCCGGGGGCGGCCACACGGGGACGGCGTGAAGGGGCTGGGAGAAGACGTGCGGGTTGTGATCATTGGAGCGGGTATCGCGGGGCTGTCCGCCGCGAGCGCGCTGGCGGGCAGGGCCGAGGTCACCGTGGTCGAGGCCGGTGACCGCATCGGCGGCAAGCTGCGCACCACCCCGATCGAGGGGCTGGCGGTGGAGGAGGGCGCGGAGGCCTTCCTCGTCCGCGTGCCGGAGGCGCTCCGGCTGGCCCGGCACATCGGGCTCGGGCACGACATCGTGCATCCGACGACGACCAAGGCCTCGCTGTGGGTGGGCGGGCGGCGCCGTCCCATCCCGCCCAACACGATGCTGGGGGTCCCCACCGACGTGCTCGGCCTGGTGCGCTCCCGGGTGCTCTCGCCCTTCGGGCTGCTGCGCGCCGCGGCCGACCTGGTGCTCCCGCGCACGACCCTGCCGACGGACCCGACGGTCGGCGGGTACGTCGGCGCCCGCGTCGGGCGGGAGATCGTGGACCGGCTGGTGGACCCGCTGCTCGGCGGCGTCTACGCTGGGCGGGCTGACGCGCTCTCGCTGCAGGCGACCGTCCCCCAGCTCACCCCGATCGCGACCGAGGACCGCTCGCTGCTGCTCGGCGCGCACCGCGTCCGGGCCCGGACCGGACCGGCCCCGGCGCAGACGCCCGTGTTCGCCTCGCTGCGCGGCGGCCTGGGCTCGTTCGCGGAGAAGGTGGCCAGCACCAGCGGTGCCACGGTGCGGACCGGGCTGATGGCCCGGGAGCTGCGCCGGGTCGAGGGCGGCTGGCAGGTGCGCTGCGACCCGGTGGGCGGCGGTGAGGTGCCCCCGCCCCTGGTCGCCGACGCGGTGATCCTCGCGGTTCCCGCCGGCGCCGCGCGTGATCTCCTCTCCCCGATCGCCCCGCACGCGGCCGCGCCCCTCGCGGGGGTGCCGTACGCGTCGGTGGGCCTGGTCACACTGCTCTACCGGGGAGCTGTACCGCCGCCCGGCAGCGGCCTGCTCATCCCCGCGCGGGCCGGCCTGTCGATCAAGGCGGTGACCTACCTGTCGGTGAAATGGCCGCACATCGCCCGCGGCGGCGACCTGACGGTCGTGCGGGCCAGCGTGGGCCGCGCCGGCGCCGACGACGACCTGCGGCGCGGCGATGTCGAGCTCGCCGGCGTCGCCGCCGCCGAGGTCGCCCAGGTCACCGGGATCAGTGCCCGTCCGATCGCCAACCGGGTCAGCCGCTGGGGCGGGGCGCTCCCGCAGTACCTGCCGGGGCACCTGGGCCGGATCGCGGCCGTCCGGCGCGCGCTGCCGGCGGGCATCGCGCTCGCCGGCGCCGGCTACGACGGTGTGGGCATCCCGGCGTGCATTCGTTCCGGCGAGGCGGCCGCGGCGTCGGTGGTGGGCCAGCTGCGGCCGGACGGGACGCAGGCGGCGGAGTCCGAGCCGGCGGGTGCCTGACCCGCGGGAGCCTGGGGCGGAGGGCGCACCGCGGTGGTGGGCGCCCCCGCACCCCGCGACGGTGGGCCTGGCTCGCTCGCCGACCCGCGGCCGGGGTGGACAATGGTGGCATGTCAACTGGCGATGACGTCCAGCGCAGCGGCACCACCTCGGCGTCCGCGTCCTCCGTTCCGGGTGGGCGGCCTCCGGTCACCGTGCCCACCAACAGCGCCCCCCCCACCACCACCGTCCCCACCGGTGCCCCCGCCTCCGGCGCTCCCGGACCTGCCGACGGGGAGTCCACGAAGTCGGCCCGTGAGCTGAACGACGAGCTGCTCTACACGGGCTGGTTCGTGTTCGCCGCCCGACAGCCGCTGCCCGCCGATCGCGCGGGCATCACGGCGGAGGCCGGCGAGCTGCTTGACGGCGCACTGGCGAAGGACGTCTACACCCGTGGTATCTACGAGGTCTCCGGCTACCGGGCCGACGCCGACGTGATGATCTGGTGGACCTCACCCAACCCGGACCTGCTGCAGCAGACCTACCAGCGTTTCCGGCAGACCGGCCTGGGGCGGTGCCTGGAGCCGGTGTGGTCCGCGGTGGGTCTGCACCGTCCGGCGGAGTTCAACCGGAACCACATCCCGGCCTACGTGCGCCGGGAGGACCCGCGGGACTACATCTGCGTGTATCCGTTCAACCGGTCGTTCGAGTGGTACCTGCTGCCCGACTACGAGCGCCGCGGCCTGCTCGCCGAGCACGGGATGATGGGCCGGGAGTACGAGGACGTGCGGGCCAACACCGTGGCCGCGTTCGGCCTGGGTGACTACGAGTGGCTCCTGGCGTTCGAGGCCGACGAGCTCCACCGGATCGTCGACTGCATCCGCCACCTGCGGGCGAGCGCGACGCGCCGCCACACCCGGCTGGAGACGCCGTTCTACAGCGGCGCCCGCAAGCCGCTGCCGGACGTCGTCGCCGCCCTGCCGTAACCCCGGGTCCCGGCCTTCCGGTTCCGGTCTCGCCTCCGCGAGCTGAGCCCCGGTCTCGCCTCCGCGAGAAGAGGTCGGCGCCTGCCCGGGCGCCCCCACCCGTCCGGCAGGCGCCGACCGCCCCATTGCTGCCCTCACGGCCGGGCGGCGGATGTCGACCCGGGCGGGCAGAAACCACCGGCATCCATCGGTCCGCAGAACCCGGGCGCTCGGTGGTCGGCGGCCGGACGCTCCCCGGCCCGGCCATGACTGACAGTAGCATCGCCGCTCGGTTCTGTCTGCTACTCGACAATAGAATGCACTGAACGTAACCGCAAATCGCCTCAATTCGGTTGATTCGGTTTCTGTGTGACGGTGAGCAACTGAAGGGCCTCGGTTGTTTTAACTACTCCTAGTCATCGGCGGGGCGGCCATACCCGACGCGGAGCTGTCGGAAACACGGCTTCGGCCCCGGGCGGGGCGCTGGTCGGCGGCGGTGGTCGTGCCGGTAACGTTGCCGCCTGACCATCGAGCGCCGCATGTCGGGGCCTGGGCGGACCGCGGCGGTCCGCGTCGGCGTCCCGGGTCGCGTCGGTTGCCCACACCGCGCGGAGGTGTTCCCCGGGCCGATTCGGGGCTGCCCGGGTCCGTACACGATCGCTGGAGGTCGGAGTCGGTGAAGCCGCGAGCGATGAAGCCACGGGGGAGTGAACCTGCGATGAACGCCTCGGTGCGAGGCGTCAACGTGCCTGGGCCCCGGGTCCGACCTTGTGTCCGCGTCGGCGATCTGCCCCACGAGCCGGTTGGTTCTGATCGACAATGGCTGCGGCGGGGAGATGCGCGGGGGGCGGTCTCCACCCGTCCAGCTCGCCGATCGGAACTGATGTACCGAGGTCCTGGGGGGGTCCTGCTGTGACGGAGACTGTGTCCGGAGGAACGAGACCATTCGGGGGGGCGAGATCGTCCGGGGGGGCGGTGCCCCCCGGCGGCCCGCGTTCGTCCGGCGGAGCCATGCCGTCCGGTGGGGCGAGGCCGGCGGGAGGGGCGAGGTCCGTGGGTGGAACGAGGCCGGCTGGTGGATCCTGGCCGCCCGCCGGCGGCCCGGGTGTCGTGCCGCAGTCCCGCGGCTACTTCGAACCGGGCCAGCCGACCCCTCCGGGGCCGCCCGTGCGGCCAGGCTGGCCGGGGCCGCCCGAGGAGTCCGACTGGCTGGAGTCGGAGCCGCCGGCAGAGGCTGACTGGTCGGAGCCGCCGGCGGGAACCGGCTGGCCCGAGCCGCCGGCCGCGCCCGGCTGGCCGGGGCCGCCCGCGCAACCGGCCGCCGGCCGGCACCATCGTGTGCCCGCTGGCACGCAGTTCGACTTCGCCCACGTCGAGACCTCGCCCGACGCGACCAGCTACCGGGCCCAGGTCGGCTGGGAGCGGCGCTACGTCCGGCTGCTGGTGCTCTTCGACGCGATCGCCTGTGTGATCTCCGCGGGCCTGGCCTACTTCGTCCGTTTCGGGGACGTCGTCGACTTCGACACCAAGCCGCCCTCCTCGAAGCCGTACATCATCATGACGGTCCTGCTGCCGCTGGCCTGGGTGCTGGCGATGTCGCTCAACCGCGCCTACGAGAGCCGCTTCCTCGGCGGCGGCTCGGAGGAGTTCCGGCGGGTCGTCAACGCCGCCGCCCGGCTCACCGCGCTGGTCGCCGTCGCCTCTTACGCGACAAAGGCCGAGATCGCCCGTAGCTACGTGCTCATCGCCTTCCCGGCCGCCACACTGCTGTCGGTGGCCGGCCGCTCCGCCGGGCGCGGCATCCTGCACCGCATGCGGCGGCAGGGGCGTTGCCTGCACCGTGTCCTCGTCGTGGGGGCCGGCGAGTCCGCGGCCACCCTCGTCCGGCTCGCCCAGCGCGACCCGACCACCGGCTGGTCCGTCGTCGGTGTCTGCCTGGACCGCCTGCCCGGCCGGCACAGCCACGACCGCCCCGAGCGCAGCGGGTTCGACCTGCTCGGTGTGCCGATCGTCGGCACCTCGGAGAACCTGCACACCGCCATCCAGGCGACCCACGCGACAACCGTCGCGATCGGCCCGCAGATGGACGGCGAGACACTGCGCCGGGTCCTGTGGGCCCTCGAGGGCAGCGACGTGGACGTCCTGGTCAGCTCGGCGCTGACGGACGTGACCGGGCCGCGGATCTCGATCCGGCCGGTGGCCGGCCTGCCGCTGCTCCACATCGAGGAGCCCGAGCTCAGCGGCACGCGCCGGCTGATGAAGATGGCCTTCGACCGGATCGTCGCCGGCATCGCGATCCTGCTGTTCGCTCCGCTGCTGATCGGGCTCGGCCTGGCGGTGCGGTTCACCAGCCGCGGTCCGGCGATCTTCAAACAGATCCGGGTCGGGCGCGGCGGCAGCGAGTTCCGGATGTACAAGTTCCGTTCGATGTATGTAGACGCCGAGCAGCGCAAGGCCGAGCTCGAGTCGAGCAACGAGCGCGCCGAGGGCCTGCTGTTCAAGATGCGGGACGACCCTCGGATCACCAAGGTGGGCAAGTTCCTCCGGAAGTGGTCGCTCGACGAGCTGCCCCAGCTGTTCAACGTGGTCAACGGCAGCATGTCGCTGGTCGGCCCGCGCCCGCCGCTGCCCTCGGAGGTCGCGCGCTACGAGGACGACGTCTACCGCAGGCTGATGGTCAAGCCCGGCCTCACCGGGCTGTGGCAGATCAGCGGGCGCAGCGACCTGGAGTGGAACGAGTCCGTCCGGCTCGACCTGCGCTATGTCGAGAACTGGTCGCTGGCCATGGACTTCGTCATCCTGTGGCGCACGCTGTTCGCCGTGCTGCGCCGCGAGGGCGCCTACTGACAGCGGGTCCCTCCTGCTGCCAGCGGGCTGGCGGGTGCCCACTGGGGCCTACTGGCCGCGGGCGCCCTCGACCCAGCCGGCCTCGACCAGGTGCGCGAGCACCCGGTCGACGGCCTGCTCGGTCGGCAGGCCCGCCGTGTCGACCACCACGTCGGCGTCGGCCGGCTCCTCGTACGGGTCGGAGACGCCGGTGAAGGCGGGGATCACCCCCGCCCGGGCCTTGGCGTAGAGGCCCTTGCGGTCCCGTGCCTCGCACACCTCCAGCGGGGTCGACACGTACACGAGCACGAAGCCGCCGCCGCGGGCGGTGGTCATCGCCCGCACCTGGGCGCGGACGTCAGCGTAGGGCGCGATCGGCGCGCACACGGCGATCCCGCCGGCGCCCGCGACCTCCGCGGCGACGAAGCCGATGCGGCGCACGTTCGTGTCCCGGTCGGCGCGGGAGAAGCCCAGGCCCTGGGAGAGATGCGTCCGCACGATGTCGCCGTCGAGCAGGGTGACCCGCCGGCCCCGTTCGAGCAGCCGGCACACCAACAGGCCCGCCAGGGTCGACTTGCCCGAGCCGGACAGCCCGGTGAACAGGATCGTCAGGCCGCGCTGGCGGCGCGGGGGAACCGCGCGGGTCAGCTCGGCCGCCACCGCGGGCGGGGTGAGCTCGGCGGGCAGCGGCACACCCGCGTCGAGCAGGGTCGTGAGATCGTCGGCGCGCGGCGCGCCGATCGCCGGCCCGGTCAGGCTGCCGGCACAGCCGTAGACCTCGGCGAGATGGGCCCGCAGGGCGGTGAGCTCGGCGATCTCGTCCAACGCCGGCTCGCTCGCCGCCTCGTCGGCCAGGCCGCCCGGGGCGGTCGCGCTCATCGCCGGCTCACGGGGCGCGGCGAGCCGCTCCGACGGGACGACCGGGACCAGTACGAGCATGCTGCGGTGCCGGCGGGACTCCGGCGCGAGCGCCGCGGTGTGGGCCGGCTCCGGCGGGCTGGCCGGATGCGTCCGGCCGTCGTCCCGCGACACCGCGTCGGAGGCGACCGGCTCGTGGGCCAGCGTCGCCTCGGCCGGCCGGGGCGGTGCGTCGATCGCGTCCAGCGCGGCGAGCAGGCAGCGCACCCGCAGGTGGTGCGCGGCGTCGGCCGGGTCCGCCCCGCCGACCGGGGCCAGGATCACGCAGTGCTTGCCCTGCCGGGTCAGCGCGCGGATGCGCCCGACGTCGGCGGTGTACAGCAGGCCGTCGGCCCACACCGCCCACGGGGCCGCGCCCGCGCCGGTCGCCCAGCCCCGGGCGGCGAACTCGGCGCGCAGCCCTTCCGGGGTCAGCCGTAGCCGCGGGTAGTCCGGATGGCTGGGCAGCTCCAGGCCCTCCACCGTGCCGACCAGGCGCACCGGGCCCGCCCCGGTGGCAGTCGCCGGCGTTCCGGAGGCCTCCGCCGGCATCGCGGTGGCGGGCGTCGGTGAGTCGTCCGCGGTGGGCTCCAGACCGAGCAGGTGCAGGGCCGCGATCATCACGCCCTCGCGGTCGCGCAGCGCGACGTCCATGCCCGGGCCCAGCGCGGCCGCTGTCTCACCGGGGACGGTCAGGCTCGGCACCGGCGGCCCGGCGGGCTGGCGGGCCCGGCCCGGGTAGCTCGGCGCCGGGCCGAACGCGCCGAGCAGCATCAGCTCCAGGTCGGTGAGCTGGCGCGTGTCGAGCACGACCGACGGCCAGGCCACCGAGGCGGCCCGCAGCTCGCGGGCGCGGTCGGCAGCGACGACGGCAAGCGGACAGACGCCGTTCGCGCCGCGCTGCTCACCAGCGCCCGGTATGTCGGGCGGACCAGCCGTGGCATGCGGATCCGGGGCGGACGAGCCGACGGCGGTGTCGGAGGTGGCGCTCACACCCGCGACGGTAGCGGGTGGAAGACTCCCACCCGATGAGCACCGACGACATCCGCCGGCCGGACGGGTTCGCCACGGTTCCGGTCGACATCGCCACGGATGAGCTCAGCGATGCCACGCTGGCCGTCCGGCTGGCCACTGACGCGGGCAAGCTGCTCCTGCGGATCAGGGCCGAACTGGGATTCGCCGAACCGGCGACCCTGCGCGAGACCGGCGACGCCCGGTCGCACCGGCTGCTGGCCCGCGCCCTCGGCCGTCACCGGCCGGGCGACGCGGTGCTCTCGGAGGAGGCGGCGGACGATCCGGTGCGGCTGGGCGCGGACCGGGTGTGGATCGTCGACCCGCTCGACGGCACCCGTGAGTTCGCCGAGCCGGGGCGGACCGACTGGGCCGTGCACGTCGCGCTGTGGGAACGAGGCGAACTGACCGTCGGGGTCGTGGCGCTGCCCGCGCTGGGCGTGACGCTCTCGAGCGAGGGCCCGCTCCCCGCCCGGGCGCTCCCGGCGGCACGCGGGGCCGGCGCGGTGGCCGCAGGCCCCGCGGGGAACCGGGGGATCCCGGCCGGCCCGGTGGCCCCGGCAGGCGCCGACGCCGCGGTGCCGCGCATCGTCGCGAGCCGGACGCGGGCGCCGCGGGTCGTCACCGACGTGGCCGAGAAGCTGGGCGCGACCGTGCTGCCGATGGGGTCCGCCGGGGCTAAGGTGGCCGCGGTCATCCGCGGCGACGCCGACATCTACGTCCACGACGGCGGGCAGTACGAGTGGGACTCCGCGGCGCCGGTGGCCGTCGCGCGGGCGGCCGGCCTGCACACCAGCCGGCTCGACGGGTCGGAGTTGCGTTACAACCAGCCCGACCCGCTGTTGCCCGACCTGGTCGTGTGCGATCCCGCCCACGCCGAGCAGGTGTTGGCCGTGACCCGCGCGCGCTGACCCGCCTGCCGTGCTCGCGATGCGCCGGCCCGATGCGCGAGGATCGGCGGGTGGACCTGCCTGTGACACCACCGGTGAAGCCGATGCTCGCCCGCGCGGCGCCGCAGATCCCCCCGGACATGCTGTATGAGCCGAAGTGGGACGGCTTCCGCGCCCTGGTCTTCCGTGACCGGGCCGAGCTGGAGATCACCTCGCGCAGCACCCGGCCGATGACCCGCTACTTCCCCGAGCTGGTCGAGGTGCTGCTCGCGGCACTGCCCGACCGCTGCGTGCTTGACGGCGAGATCGTCGTCGTCGGCCCGGACGGACTGGACTTCGAGGAGCTGTCGCAACGGGTGCATCCGGCGACCAGCCGGGTGGCGAAGCTCGCGCTGGAGACCCCGGTCTCGTTCGTCGCGTTCGACCTGCTGGCACTCGGTGACGAGGCGTTCACGGACCAGCCGTTCGCCCGGCGGCGCGCCGTGCTCGAGGAGGTTCTCGCCGGCCACGCCGGCCCGGCTGCGCCCGGATCGGCACCGGTCCGGCGAGTCCCGAGCGGGGTCTACCTCACGCCCTCGACCGGCGAGCTCGACATGGCCCGGCAGTGGTTCGAGCGCTACGAAGGCGCGGGGCTCGACGGGCTGGTCGCCAAGCCGCCGGACGGGGCGTACCAGCCGGACAAGCGCGTAATGTTCAAGATCAAACATGACCGCACCGCCGACTGCGTCGTGGCCGGCTACCGGCCGCACAAGAACGATCCGGAGGCGGTCGGGTCGCTGCTGCTCGGGCTCTACGCCGACCCCGCGGACGAGGCCGACTCCGAGGACGCGACGGACCCGGCCCGGGAAAGCCCGCTGCTGTCCGTCGGGGTCACCTCGGCCTTCCCGATGGCGCGCCGGCGGGAGCTCGTCCGCGAGCTGGCCCATCTCGTGGTGCCGATCGACTCCCACCCCTGGGCCCGCCAGGGCCCGGAGAACGCCGCGCAGCCGGGCGGCGACGCGGGCGAGGAACCGACAGCGGCCGCGGGGCAGCCGGCGCGCACGCCCTGGGACGCCGAGGAGAGCCGGTGGGCCCGTGGCCGTGACCTCTCGTTCGTCCCGCTGCGGCCCGAGCTGGTCGTCGAGGTGCGCTACGACCACATGGAGGGACCGCGCTTCCGGCACACCACGCAGTTTGTCCGTTTCCGGCCTGACCGTGACCCCGGCGGATGTACCTACGCCCAGCTCGAGCGCCCGGTGCGGTTCGACATCGCCGACGTCCTGCGCATCCCGCCGGACTGACCGGCCCAACCTCAGGTTCGGGCGCGCGGCCGCGGCGGTGCCCGGGCGGCGGGTGCGGTGGGGGATCATCCCGGCGGCACCTTGCCCGCGGGCGCAGACCGGGCCCAGCCCGGGGCCCACCCGGGCACCACGTCCGCGGGTGGCGCCGTGAGCACCGCCGGCAGCCGGTCGTTGTTCGCCACGATCGCGGGGCTGGCCAGCCAGGCGGCGTACGCCGTCCGCTGCTCCCGGTTCATCCGGGCGACGTCCATCGGCTCGCCGCCCGGACCGGTGAAGTCGTTCGCCGGCCCGGTGACGAACCCGTCGGCGCGCGGGTCGCCGGTGTAGTGGCGGGTACCGCCACCGGGGAGCTGGACGACGACCGGCCGCAGGGGGTCGCCGTCCCGGTGCCGCCACATGTCCGCCACCGAGGCGCGGTAGCGGGACTGCCACCCCGGAATGGCCCGTAACCCGGCGCGCAGGTCGGCCAGGACGGCCTGGGAGCCCGCGGTGGGCAGGTGGGCGGTGGCCCGGCGGACCCGGTCCTCGACGATCTCGACCGTCAGACCCCGGGCGGCGTTGGTGAGGGTCCGGACCACGCTGGTGAAGTCGATGGACTTCGCCACCTCGGCCAGGATGTCGATCATGACTGCGGTGCGCAGCCGGTGCTCCTCCTGCCTCGTGGCGTGCTCGCGCAGCACCCGCTCGGCCGTCTCGCTCAACGCCGTCCCGAAGAACGTGGTCACCTCGTTCGCCTGGTGGTAGGCCAGGGCCCGCGGGCTCGCCGGGTAGTGCGCCGCGCCGGGACCGTTGTAGCCCCGGGTCTGCTCCCAGGCCCGCTGATCGATGCCCGCCCCGACGGCCACCGCGTCCGCCGCGAGCAGCGGGGCGCTGGCGCCGCCGCGCAGGCTCTCACGCAGCAGCGCGGCCCACTGCCGGGGCTCCCGCCCGAGCCCGGGCGCGTCGAGCGCGGCGGGGTCGGGCGGCAGCGGCGAGACGACCGCGGCGTAGAGGTCGTCGCGCCAGGCGTGCAGGACCTCGCCGTAGGCCGCTCGCATCCGCGGGGAGACCTCGCTCGGGCCGGCCCCTGCCACCACGTCCACCAGTTGTGCGACGAACTGCCGGGCGGCGCCCGGGCGCGCCAGCCGAGCCTCCGCGCCGCCGGCCGCCGCGACCAGCTCCGTGCGCGCCGTCTCGAGTTCCGGGGCGCGCCAGCCTCCGGCTGGGCGCAGGCCGGCCGGCACGTCGGCGCTCTGCGCCCTGGAGGCGTGCAGGAGCTGGGGGAGGTGCCTGGTGCTGAAGGTGGGCGCGAGCTCGGGGTCGGCGGCTATCGCGCGCAGCAGCGCGGAGCCGAACGCCTCCCGGCTTAGCCGGTCACCGCCCGCATCCCCGGCGCCGCCCGCGCCTCTGATGCCGGCCGCGCCCCTGGCGGCGGGCCCGCCCGGCCCCGCCTGGAGGCCGACGTCGCGCAGCGAGCCGTCGCCCGTCCCGAAGAGCAGTTCGCCGAGGCGCGCCAGCAGCGCGGAGGCGAAGCGGCCGTGCCGCAGCAGCGGCCCGAGCAGCGAGGTCTCGACCTGGTCGTCCCGGCGCCGGCTGTTGAACCGGCCGAGCCAGGAGGCGTCGAGGCGGCGCAGCCGGCTGTAGCTCGCCAGGGTGCGACCGATGATCTCCTCGCCGTGCCGGGCGGCGCCCGGCTCCCGGGCCCCGAGGACCTGGTGCAGAAGACCGGCCAGAGCGGAGGGGCCGAGGCGGTCGTAGAAGCCGGTCACGAAGTCGGGGTCCGCGGCCCGCCCGGACAGCGCCGCCGCCAGGTCGGCCAGCCTGCTCCGGTCGCGGCGGTCGGGATCCGGGCGGAGCAGGCGGTCGGCGAGCGAGCGCCCCGCGGCCCGGGCCTGTTCGGCGGTGTCGTACAGGTCGGGAACGCCGCGCAGGGCGGCCGGGGGCAGCGGGCCCGTGGTCCCGGGATCGGCGGCCTCGGCGAGTGCCAGCCGCCGGCGCAGCATCGTGATGTCCTGATCGGCCCAGGCGTGGGCCGCCCGCAGCCTGGCCGGCGTGTCACCGGCGATCCGGGTGGCGTCGACGTGGGCCGACAGCAGCCGGGCCTGGGCCTGCGCCGTCTCCCGCAGGTCGGCCATCGCGGTGATCAGTCTCCGCAGCGAGTGGGGATCGACAACGACTCGGTTGGCGGGTGCGGGCATGGCTCGGCGCGGTCACCGGCCGCCGGCCGGCAGGGCCGGCCCGGGGTGCCGGGCACGGGGATCGTCGGCGGGCACCCACTCGGGCTGTCCGGCCAGTGACCGGCGGCAGGCGTCGGCGAACGCGTCGACGGTGCCGAGGGTCGCCGTGCGCGCCTGCTCGGCCTGGCGCCGCCAGTCGCTCGCCGCGCGGCCCTGCCAGCCGCCCTCGTCCGCGACGGCGAACAGCCGGTGGAAGGCGTCGGCGAGCCTGACCCGCCCGTCGGCAGCCGCCGCGAGCGCGGCCTCGACCGCCTCGCGGTGGCGGTTCGGGCGTGCAGCCTCGCCGGTGGGCGCGCCCGGCCCGGTCATCGGCCGTCCGCACGCCCGGGTGCGGACGGCGAGGTCGCAACCACCCGTCGATGCGCCGGAGCAGGTCGTTCGGAACTCATGAAGGCCACCGTTCGCCGAAGCCGCCGGGGAGACCGCCGGCCGGGCCCACCGTCTCCCGTCGGAGGCCGGCACCGGAGGTCGCTGTCGACGCTATTCACGCGGATCGCCGCCGCACCCGGCGTCAGCCAGGCTGTGGACGAAACGAAACCGTGCACAGGGCGGTCAGCGGAGGTAGCGCAGGAACAGCGCCCCGTCCTCCTCCAGGACCTGGCCGAGCCGCAGCCCGACGGGCGCCGGCCACGTCGGGCCCTGCATCAGTCCGAGGCGCCCCGGCCCGGCGAGGAGCGGGGCGAGGGTCAGGCACAGCTCGTCGAGCAGGCCGGCCTGGGCGAACTGGGCGTGCAGGCGCGGGCCGCCCTCGGTCAGCACGCGCAGCAGCCCGCGCTCGGCGAGTGCGTCGAGCGCGGCGCGCGGCTCGACGGTCTTATCCCCGCAGACCACGATCTCCGCCACAGGCTCGAGCGCACGGCGCCGCTGCGGTGGGGCGGCGTCGCAGGTCAGCAGCAGCGGCCGGACGGCCGCGGTGAACAGGCGGGCGTCCGGGTCGAGCTCGAGCCGCCCGCTGACGACCGCGACGGGGGGGACGGGAGCGAGCCCGGCGGCGGCCCGCCGCTCCCGCCGCTCGGCCGGCACGAGGACCGGGCCGTAGTCCTCAGTCCGCGCGGTGCCGGCGCCGACCAGGACCACGTCGCTGAGCCAGCGCAGCGTCCGGAACACCCGCAGGTCGGCGGGGCCGCCCAGGTCCGCGGAGCGTCCGTCGAGCTCGATGGCGCCGTCCGCGGACGCCACGAAGTTGGAGCGGACGTGCGGGACCCCCGGAGTCGGCTCCGGCAGCGCGTAGGCGAGGTCGAGGTCGACGTCGACGTCGTGGTCGGCATCGTCCGGTTCGTCCGCGGCACGCGCAGCCTCCGGGCCGTCCTGGGGAGCCGCGCCGTCGAGAGGAACTGGGGCGCCACCGGACAGAAGAATGCGCATCGGCCCGACTGTAACCGGCGCCGCCGCGAGCGGTGGTGCCGCTGCTGCCAGGATGGAAACGTGAACACGTACGTGGTCCTGTTGATCGGTGTACTGATCGTGAGCCTGGTCGGGCTCGGCCTGCTCTACTACGCGCTCTCCCGCTCGGCGGCCCGCCGGCGGTGAGCGGGCCGGGGCCGCCGACCCGCGAGCCGGCGGTCAGCGAGCCGGCAGCAGCCGCACGATGACGACCGACTCGCCGGCGAGCTCGACGCGGCCCGGCATGTAGGTGAACCCGGGGCGGGACGCGGCCGGCGCGTCGAACGGCACCCCCTCGACCGGGACGGCCTGCCGCTCGGGCGAGAGGTTGCACACGACCGCCACGTCACCCGCCCGGGAGAGCCGGCGCAGCACGAACCAGTTCGCCGCGGCGTCGTAGGAGCAGCGCACCGACGCCAGCGACGGGTCACTGAGCTGCGGCAGCCGGCGGCGCAGCGAGATCAGCCGGCGGTGCCAGTCGAGCAGGGCGGCGTGCTCCGGGCGTTCGGGCTCGCGCCAGTCCAGCCGGGAGCGCTCGAACGTCGCCGGGTCCTGCGGGTCCGGGACCTCCTCGGGCCCCCAGCCGTGCGCGGTGAACTCACCGCGGCGGCCCTCGCGGACGGCGTCCGCCAGCCGCGGGTCGGTGTGGTCGGTGAAGTACTGCCAGGGCGTGGTGGCGCCCCATTCCTCGCCCATGAACAGCATCGGCGTGAACGGGGCGGTCAGCAGCAGCGCGGCCCCGATCCGCAGCCGGCCGTCGCTGAGCGTGGCCGACGCCCGGTCGCCGGTCGCCCGGTTGCCGATCTGGTCATGGTTCTGCAGGAACGTGACGAAACGGTAGGCCGGCGTCCGCGGCGGCACCGGCCGCCCGTGGGAGCGGCCGCGGAACGCCGAGTAGCCGCCGTCGTGCACGAAGGCGGAGCCCAGCGCCTTCTCCAGCGTCTCGAACGAGCCGAAGTCGCCGTAGTAGCCCTGCCGCTCGCCGGACAGCGCGGCCCAGAGCGCGTGGTGGACGTCGTCGCACCACTGGCCGTCCAGTCCGTGCCCGCCCGCCTCGGGGGCAACGACCATCCGCGGGTCGTTCAGGTCGGATTCGGCGACCGCGAACAGTGGGCGGCGCTGCTGGGTGCCGAGCCGGTGCACCTCGTCGGCGATCTCCTCCAGCAGGTGGCGTGCCCGGTTGTCGGCGAACGCGTGGACGGCGTCCAGGCGCAGACCATCGCAGTGGTAGTCCCGCAGCCAGGCCAGCGCGCTGTCGATGACGAACGCGCGGACCTCGTCCGAGCCGGGGGTGTCCAGGTTCACCGCCGGGCCCCACGGGGTGCTGTAGCGGTCGGTGAAGTAGGGCCCGAACCGGCTCAGGTAGTTCCCGTCCGGGCCCAGGTGGTTGTAGACCACGTCCATGATCACGCCGAGCCCGCGGTGGTGCGCGGCGTCGACGAAGCGCTTGAGGCCCTCCGGCCCCCCGTACGGCTCGTGCACGGCGAACAGCCCGACGCCGTCGTACCCCCAGCCGTGCCGGCCGGGGAACGCGTTCACGGGCAGCAGCTCGACGAGGTCGACGCCGAGGTCCACCAGGTGGTCGAGGCGCTCGATCGCCGCGTCGAAGGTGCCGCCCGGCGTGAACGTGCCGACATGCAGCTCGTAGACCACGCTGCCGGACAGCGGCACCCCGTGCCAGTGGCCGTCCGTCCACGGGAAGCGGGCGTGGTCGACGAGCCTGGAGCGGCCGTGCACGCCGTGCGGCTGCCAGCCCGACCGCGGGTCGGGCAGTTCCTGCTCACCGACGTCGAGGAGGTAGGCGTAGTCCGCTCCGTGGTGGGCGGAGGGAACGTCGACGGTCCACCAGCCGCCGGCGGCGGCGGACATCTCGTGCACGGTGTCCCGCCGGCCGCCGGCGCCGCCGCCCGTGCCGCCCGCCTCAGCCGCGGCGTCGCCGTCCGCGCCGCCGCCGTCCGCGATGACCACACTGACCGTCTTCGCGTCTGGTGCCCACACCCGGAAGGAACTCATGACTCCTGTCTACCGGTCCGACGTCCCCTCGGTGGCGGTTCCGGGGGGCGGGATCCGCCGAGCCGTGGATCCGGCACGACCCGGGCCGGGCGGGGCCACACTTCAGGGCGTGCGGATCAGCAGGCTGACCGGGAAGTCGCGCAGCAGGCGCAGCACGTAGGCCGTGCCACCGTCGTGCCGCCGGCCGGTGAGGACGTCCGCCCAGCGGCCCTCGGGCAGGGTCACGGTGGTGTCGCGCCACCCGCCCCCGCGGCGCAGCCCGAGCACGAGGCGGGGGACCACGGTCACCACCGACTCGGAGCGGCTGAACGCGACCACGTGCTCCGCCGCGGACCCCGACGCCCACAGCGGCCGGTACGTCCCCTCCTCCCCGAACCACTCGGGGTGCTCCCGGCGGATGCGCAGCGAGCGCGCCACCACCAGCAGCTTCGCCGCCCCGGAGTCGTCGATCACGGGCGGGCGCCGCGGCGCCGCGAGCTCGGAGCCCGGTTCGACGCCCAGCTCGGTGAGCATCTTCGTCCGCTCGCCGAAGTTGACCGGACGGCGGTTGTCCGGGTCCACCAACGAGTGGTCCCACAGCTCCTGGCCCTGGTAGACGTCCGGGACGCCGGGCATCGTGAGCTGGAGCAGCTTCTGCGCCAGGCTGTTCTGCCGGCCGAGCTCGACCAGGGTGGAGACGTAGGTGTCCAGCGCGGCGACGAACTCCTCGTCCTCGAGGGCGGCCTCGACGTAGTTCGTCAGCGCGGCCTCGTACGACGGGTCGGTGTCCGTCCACGTCGTGAACAGCTTGGCCTCCCGCACCGCCTTGACCATGTACTGGGTGACCCGGTCGGCCGAGATCGGCCAGGCGCCGACGAGCGTCTGTACCAGCAGGTACATCGTCACCGGATCGGGCCAGCCGGCCTCCGGGTCGGCGTGCCGCTCGCCGAGGCGGGCCAGCCGCCGCACGATGTCGGCCCAGCCCCGGGGGTCCTCCGAGAGCACGGCGAGCCGGGCGCGGACGTCCTCGGACCGCTTGGTGTCGTGCGTGGAGAGCGTGGTCATCGTCAGCGGCCACGTCCGCTGCGTGGTGATGTTCGCCTCGTGGAACTCGTTGACGGCGCTGCGCGGATGCCCCGTCGGGTAGGCCGGGAGATCCCCGGGCGCCCCACCCACCTCGTTGAGCGCGACCATCGGGACGTACCGGTAGAAGGCGGTGTCCTCGATCCCCTTGGCCATCACCGGGCCGCAGGTCTGCTGGAAGCGCACCACGAACTCGCTCGGCCCGCCGAGCGCGAGGTCCTCGATGAGGTCGATCTCGCTGGCCCGGCCGGGCAGCGCCACCCGCGCCTGCTCGCAGGCCCGCACGATGTGGCCGCGCGCCTCCAGGCTGGGCGTGCCGTCGGGGCGGATGTAGGCGCGGTAGACCTCGAAGGCGGCGAGCACCTCACGCAACGCCTCGCGCAGGCCGGCCCGGGTGAGATCGGCGCGGTCGCGGCGGGCCTCGGCGAGGGCGAGCCCGGTGAGCCGGTCGACCTCCGGCCGCAGGACGCTCGTGAGCACGTCCATCTTGGCCTCGCGCGCCACCGGCGCGAAGTCCGGTGAGCGCCCCGTGATCTCCGTGTACAGCGTGGACATCGCGCGCGCGGACACCGGATCGAGGAAGAGCCTGGTGAGCCGGTTGAGCGTCTCGTACCCGGTGGTCCCGTCGCAGGCCCAGCCCTCGGGCAGCGCCTCGTCCCGCTCGACGATCTTCTCGACGACCGTCCAGACCCCGCCGGTGGCCTCGGCGAGCTGGCGCAGGTAGTCCTCGGGGTCGGCCAGGCCGTCGGGGTGGTCGATCCGCAGGCCCTCCAGGTTGCCCGAGCGCACCTGCTCGATCAGCAGCCGGTGGGTGGCGGCGAAGACGTCCGGCTCCTCCTGGCGCAGGCCGGCCAGCGAGGGGATGTCGAAGAAGCGCCGGTAGTTCAGCTCCGTCCCGCCGACCCGCCACCAGCACAGGCGGTAGTACTGGGCGTCCAGGGTGGCGGCGACGTCGGAGGGGTCGGCGGTGCCGGCGGCGACCGGCAGCACGTGGTCGTAGTAGACGACGATCCACTCGCCGTCCTCGTCCTGCTCGACGGCGATCTCGTCGGCGGCGAGGCTGTCCGCCAGCGACTGGCCGAGCAGCGGCAGCAGGACCCGGCCGGGGTTGTCGGGGGAGTCCCAGTCGATGTCGAACCACGAGGCGTAGGGGGAGTCCGGGCCCTCGCGCAGCACCGACCACCACGCCGTGTTCGTGGTGCCGGGCGTGAGCACCGCCATGTGGTTGGGCACGACGTCCGCGATGATGCCGAGCCCCGCGCGGCGCGCGGCGGCGACCAGCCGGCGCAGCCCGCCGAGCCCGCCCAGCTCGGGGCTGATCTGGCTGTGGTCGACCACGTCGTAGCCGTGGGTCGACCCCGGCGCGGCCTCCAGGACCGGTGACAGGTACAGGTGCGAGACTCCGAGCCCGGCGAGATAAGGAATGATCACCGCGGCGTCGGTGAACGAGAACTCCATGTGCAGTTGCAGCCGGTAGGTACCGGTCGGGACGACGCGGCCCTCGCCCTCCCCGCGCTGGTTCTCCCGCGCTCCGGCGCCCTCGCGGCGGCGGTCGGACGCGGAGTGCCGATCGGCGGGCCCGTGCCGGTCGGGTCCGCCGGGCCGGTCAGTTGACACGGCAGAGCACAAGCGTGGCGCGGGCGTCCACCTCGAGCGGGTCCTCGGCCTTGACCACCCGGTCGACGTCGACCGGATCGAGATCGGTGCCACCGAGCACCGCCGAGATCTCGGCGGTGGACGAGCGCGTGTCCACGATGATCTCCCAGGTGGTGCCGAAGTCGACCGGTGGAACCCGGAACTGGATCGGCTCGTGGTGGGCGTTGAAGAACAGCAGGAAGGAGTCGTCGATGATCGCCTCGCCGAGCGCGTTGGGATCCGGGATGCCGTGCCCGTTCAGGAAACAGCCGAGCGAGCGCGCCGTTCCGGACTCCCAGTCGGTGTCGGACATCTCGCTACCGTCGGGTCGAAGCCAGACTATGTCCTTGGCGGCCAGGTCGACGGCGGCCGCGCCGTCGGGTCGCCCGCCGACGCCGTCCTCACCACCCGCCGAGCCGCGGATCGACTCGCCCTGGAAGAACCGCCGCCGCCGGAAGACCGGATGGGTCCGCCGGAGATGCGAGAGCTGGGCGGTGAAATCGATGAGACCGGCGTTGCGCTCGGCGTCGGACCAGTCCAGCCAGGAGATCGGGCTGTCCTGACAGTAGGCGTTGTTGTTCCCCTGTTGGCTTCGGCCCATCTCGTCGCCGGCTACCAGCATGGGCACCCCCTGCGAGAGCAGCAGGGTGGTGAGCAGGTTGCGGGTCTGCGCGTCACGCAGCCGGTTGACCGAGACGTCGTCGGTCGGGCCCTCCACGCCGCAGTTCCAGGACCGGTTGTCGTCGGAGCCGTCCCGGTTCTCCTCGCCGTTGGCCTCGTTGTGCTTGTCGTTGTAGGAGACCAGGTCGTGCAGGGTGAAGCCGTCGTGGGCGGTGACGAAGTTGATCGAGGCCCAGGGGCGCCGGCCGCTGTCCTCGTAGAGGTCGGACGAGCCGGTGAGCCGGGAGGCGAACTCGGCGATGCCGTGGTCCTGCCCGCGCCAGAAGTCGCGGACGGTGTCGCGGTACTTCCCGTTCCACTCCGTCCACAGCGGGGGGAAGTTGCCCACCTGGTAGCCGCCCTCACCCAGGTCCCACGGCTCGGCTATCAGCTTGACCTGGGAGACGACCGGGTCCTGCTGGACGAGGTCGAAGAACGACGACAGCCGGTCGACGTCGTAGAACTCCCGGGCCAGGGTCGCCGCCAGGTCGAAGCGGAAGCCGTCCACGTGCATCTCGGTGACCCAGTAGCGCAGCGAGTCCATGATCAGCTGAAGCACGTGTGGATGGCGGACCCGCATGCTGTTGCCGGTGCCGGTGTAGTCCATGTAGTACTGCGGGTCGTCGTCGACCAGCCGGTAGTAGGCCGCGTTGTCGATGCCTCGGAAGCACAGCATGGGGCCCATGTGGTTGCCCTCGGCGGTGTGGTTGTAGACCACGTCGAGGATCACCTCGATGCCCGCCTCGTGCAGGTTGCGGACCATCCCCTTGAACTCCTGCACCTGCCGGCCGTCGCCGCCCGCGGAGGAGTAGCCGTTGTGCGGCGCCAGGAAGGCGATGGAGTTGTAGCCCCAGTAGTTGCGCAGCCCACGACTGACCAGGTGCTCGTCGTGGACGAACTGGTGCACTGGTAGAAGCTCGATCGCCGTCACGCCGAGACGGCGGTAGTGCTCGATCATCACCGGGTGGGCCACGCCCGCGTAGGTGCCGCGGTACTCCTCGGGCAGGCCCTCGTGCCGCATGGTCAGGCCGCGCACGTGCGCCTCGTAGATCACGGTCTCGTTGTAGGGGCGGCGCGGCGGCCGGTCACCGTTCCAGTCGAAGAACGGGCTGATCACCACGGACTTCATCATGTGCGGCGCGGAGTCGGTCGTGTTCACGCTGTCGGGATCGCCGAAGTTGTAGCCGAAGACGGCCTGGTTCCAGTCGACCTCGCCGTCCACCGCCTTGGCGTACGGGTCGAGCAGCAGTTTGTTGGGGTTGCACCGGTGGCCACGCGCGGGATCATGGGGACCGTGGACCCGGTATCCGTACCGCTGGCCCGGCAGGACCGTCGGCAGGTAGGCGTGCCACACGAACGCGTCGCGCTCCCGCAGCTCGATCCTCCGCTCGGCGCCCACGGCGTCGAACAGACAGAGCTCGACACGCTCGGCGACCTCCGAGAAGATCGCGAAGTTCGTCCCCGATCCGTCAAAGGTGGCACCGAGGGGATAAGGGCTGCCAGGCCAGACCTGCGACATACGCACGAAGCCTACGGCTCACTCCCCGTCGGTGACTTGGGGGCGCGCGAACCCCGACCGGTTCGCCCACTGCCGCCATTGAGGTTTCGTTGATCGCAAGATAATTGATCTTATTAAGGTGATGGTCATGGCGGACGAGGTCGTGTGGATCGTCGTCGCCGGCGCGCTCCTCGTCGGCGAGCTGCTCACGCTCGACCTGGTCCTGGTCATGTTCGCGCTCGCGGCGCTGGTGGGGGCGGGACTCGCCGTCCTGGGGGCCGATCTGATCGTGCAGCTCGTGGGGTTCGCGGTCGCCGCGGCCGGGCTCACGTTCGGCCTGCGGCCCGTCGCCCGCCGCCACCTCACCAGCGGCCCCGTGCTGCGCACCGGGACCGACGCCCTGGTCGGAGTGCCGGCCGTCGTCCTGGAGCGGGTCGACGGTTCGACCGGCCGGGTCCGGCTCGCCGGTGAGGTCTGGTCCGCGCGGTCGTACCCGGCGACGGACGAGTTCGAGGTCGGGGCCACCGTGCGGGTGCTGCGCGTCGACGGTGCCCACGTGATCGTGCACGCGGACGCCGTGCGCCGGGAGCTGGATTAGAGCGCGGCGACACTGCGCGCCGGGAGCTTGAGGAGTGAACATGGGCGGAGTCATCGCCGCCGCGGTCGCGGCACTGGTGGTCCTGATCTTCCTGGCGCGGACCGTGCGGATCGTGCCGCAGGCCCGGGCGATGGTGGTCGAGCGCCTCGGGCGCTACCACCGCACGCTGACGCCGGGCCTGGCGATCGTGCTGCCGATCGTCGACCGGATCCGGGAGCGCATCGACCTGCGGGAACAGGTGGTCAGCTTCCCGCCCCAGCCGGTCATCACCGAGGACAACCTCGTCGTCGGGATCGACACCGTCATCTACTTCCAGGTCACCGACCCGCGCGCGGCCACCTACGAGATCGCCGACTTCATCCGCGCCATCGAGCAGCTCACCGTGACCACGCTGCGCAACGTGATCGGCGGGATGAACCTCGAGGGCACGCTCACCTCGCGCGACCAGATCAACGGGCAGCTGCGCGGGGTGCTCGACGACGCGACCGGCCGGTGGGGCATCCGGGTCAACCGGGTGGAGCTCAAGGCCATCGACCCGCCCCGCTCCATCCAGGACTCGATGGAGAAGCAGATGCGGGCCGAGCGCGACCGGCGGGCCGCGATCCTGACCGCCGAGGGTGTCAAGGCGAGCGAGATCCTGCGGGCCGAGGGCGAGAAGCAGGCCGCGATCCTGCGGGCGGAAGGCCACCGGGAGGCCCAGATCCTCACCGCCGAGGGCGAGGCGAAGGCCATCGGCACCGTCTTCGGCGCCATCCACGAGGGCGACGCGGACCAGAAGCTCCTCGCCTACCAGTACCTGCAGATGCTCCCGCGGCTGGCAGAGGGCCAGGCCAGCAAGCTGTGGATCGTCCCCAGCGAGCTCACCGCCGCCCTCGGCGGCCTGGCCGGGCCGGGCGGCCTGTTCGACGTCGGTGGCCGGGCAGCCGGCCCGTCTGGTCCGGCTGGTCCGTCCGGCCCGGTCGAACCAGCCGGCCCGGCGGGACCAGTCAGCACGGCGGGACCAGTCAGCACGGCAGGACCAGTCAGCACGGCAGGACCAGCGGGGTCACACAGCCGGGATCCGGGGCACGTGGCCGGTCCGGGGCCTGCCCGCGACTGACGGGGCGGGACGGGCGGACCGGGCCCGGTGCGGACCCGACCATCGCCCGTGGCCGGCCGGGACGTTGGGTCCGCGCGGCCCGCGGACCAGCCCTTCCGCCGGGGTGGGGGTCACCACATGTGGCACCAGGGGAGGGGGTGGGTCTAGTCCTCGAACGCCGGTCATGGCACGATCGACTGGTATTCGAGGGGTCCGGCGTGACGAGACGCAGGGGAAGGCGTTCCTCGTCGACGGAGGTCCCGCGTGGTGGCAATGTCCTCGACAGCTCGTGAGCTGTCTTCCGGCTCGTCGTCCTTCGCCGTGCCGGGCAAGTTGGCGGTGCTCGCATGTCCGCCGGCACTGTGCCCGCACCTGGAGTTCGCCGTGTCCGGTGCCCTGTCCGCCCCGGTCTCCCTGACCTGGACGGCGCAGCCGGGCCGGCCCGGTTTCCTGTATGCCGGTCTGGAATGGCGGGCGAGCCCGGGAACCGCCGGGCGGCTCGCCGCCGTCCTGCGCCGGCTGGGTCATGTCACGTTCGAGGCCGTCGAGGGGCCCTCGCCCGGCTGCGACGCGGAGCGCTACTCCTTCACTCCCGATCTCGGCCTGCACCGGGCCGCGATCGCCGCCAACGGGGACGTCGTCGTCGGCGAGGGGGCGCTGCTGGCGCTGATGGAGCGCGGCGAGGCGCGGGAGACCCTCTCGCGGGGCCTGCACCGGCTGCTGGGAACCGCCTGGGACGACGTCCTCGAGCCGCTGCGCCGTGGGGCGCACGGAGCTCCGGTCACCTGGCTGCGTCGTACCGGGTGACGTCCGCCGACGACATTCCGTGCCCGGGGAGATTGCCCCGTTAGAAGCCCGTGTGTGTCCTTGTGAGCCCGCGCTCACCTCCCTGTGGCCAAGCCCACATCGTGTTCGCGTGGGCCTGACGGGCACATACCCCCGGGGTCGTGCGTTGTGGGTTGCGCACGACGAGCGCACAACCTTTCTGGGAGTACTTCAGTGGCCACCGATTACGACACCCCCCGCACAGCCGATATCGAGGAAACCTCGGAGCAGAGCCTCGAGGCGCTCAAGGCCCGGCGGGCGGACGCGGCGGCCGACCTCGGTGACGATGTCGATCCGTTCGAGACCGAGCTCGGCCTGCCCGGCGCCGACCTGTCCGGAGAGGAGCTGACCGTCCGCGTCCTGCCTCGGCAGGCAGATGAGTTCACCTGCACCAGTTGCTACCTTGTCCACCACCGCAGCCAGCTCTACGACGCCCGGCGGATGGTGTGCCGGGACTGCGCCGCCTGACAGCGGCTTCACACCGACAGCGGCACCGCCGCGGGAGCCCGCGGCAGCGCCGCGGCGGGTGACCCGGCGGGGCGGCGTCAGCCCCCTCCCCGGGCGGCCAGGCCCTCCACCCGCACGCCCGCCCCGACCATCCGGGCGATCGCGCGTTCGCGATCACCCTCCGCCAGCTCGACGAACCGGGTCAGCTCCAGCGGGAGCGTCACCTCCAGACCCAGCGCACGGGCGTCGAGCGCCGTCTCCAGCACGCAGTAGTCACCAGCCAGGCCCACCACCACGACCGTGCGGACGGAGCCGGCGGCAAGCCGCTCGCCGAGCACGGTCGCCGACCGCTCGCCCGAACGTGGGTCACGGACGGAGAAGCCCGAGTACCCGTCGTGGCCGTCCACGCCCTTGCGGATCACCTCACCGGCCACCGTCAGGTCGGGGCACAGGCGCGCCCCGGGCGTGCCTCGCACGCAGTGCGGCGGCCAGATCCCGCCCTCGGTGACGAAGTGCGGCGTGGACGGCGGATGCCAGTCCTGGGTGTAGAAGACCGGGGAGCCCGCGCTCGTCGCTGCCGCGATCTCCCGGTTCACCCCGGCGACGATGTCCTCGCCACCGGCGACGTAGAGGCTGCCCCCGGGCACGGCGAAGTCGTTCTGCAGGTCGAGGACGACCAGCGCCACGCCGGGCCCGTACCGCGTTGCCATCGCGTCACCTCGATCCCGATCCGGCGGCGCCTCGCCCGGGCCCCGGACGCCCCTCGCCCGCGCCGCTCGGCAGACCGCCCCGCGCCCCGCCCGCGGGTTCCGCCCCGCCTGTGGGTGGAGGGCGGCGTGTCGCCGGGAATGCCCGCGCCTGTCCCACTGTAAGTTGCGGGCGTGCGCAGTCGCGACTACGGACACGACGTCCTGGCCCAGCCCGAACGCCGGGCGCCCAGGAAGCCCCGGACGGTCGAGATCGAGCCGGACCTGGTGGTCGAGGACGCCGACTCGGGCTACTGCGGGGCGGTCGTCGGCGTGGAGGCCGGCGGCGTGATGCTCGAGGACCGCCGCGGGCGCCGTCGGGTCTTCCCCCTCGGCGAGGGCGCCTTCCTCCTCGACGGCGAGCGGGTGACCCTGGCCCGCCCCCGTCCGGCCGCGCCCGCCCGGCCCAGCCGTACCGCCTCGGGATCGATCGCCGTCCCCGGCCTGCCGGCGCGGGTGGCCCGCGCCAGCCGCATCTACGTCGAGGGCCTGCATGACGCCGCGCTGGTCGAGCGGGTGTGGGGCGACGACCTGCGGATCGAGGGCGTCGTCGTCGAGCCGCTGGACGGCGTGGACGACCTGCCGTCGATCGTCGCGAGCTTCCAGCCGGCGGCCGGGCGCCGGCTGGGTGTCCTCGTCGACCATCTCGTGGCGGGGTCGAAGGAGAGCCGCATCGCCGCGTCGGTCGCGGGCGCGCACGTGCTCGTCACCGGGCACCCCTACATCGACATCTGGCAGGCGGTGAAGCCCTCCTCGGTCGGGATCGAAGCCTGGCCGCGGGTGCCGCGCGGGCAGCAGTGGAAGGAAGGCGTCTGCCGGGCGCTGGGGGTCGCCGAGCCGGCCGACATGTGGCGCCGGGTGCTGGGCGCCGTCGACTCGTACGCCGACCTGGAACCGGGCCTGCTCGGGGCCGTCGAGCGGCTGATCGACTTCGTCACCGAGCAACCCTGACGAGATCGTGCCGGCCGCCGCTGGCCGAGACCGCTGGATGCCTCGGCCAGGACCACGCCGCGCCCCGGTCGAGGCCGGTCCCGATGAGTCGGCGAGGCGGTCGGTCGCGTACGGTCGGTTCGGACTTTCCGGTCTTCCGGCCCAGCTCTGCCGATCTCGCTCCAGTCAACACCGGACGCTGGACGGGCCGTGTCCAGGAGGGGGCGGACAGAATCGGGGGCTGACATGCCCGGGTACACGCCAAGGAGAGTTTCGCCCTACGTGCTGCTCGGCGTGGCATCCCTGGTCGCCATCGCTGTCGCGCTGGCCGGGATGGCCTTCTGGCCCGGGTCGTCGGATCCACCCCGGTCGCCCCAGGCGGCATCCACGGCGGTGCCCCTGCGTGATCCCCATGCGCTGACCGGGCGGACGATCGTGCTCGACCCGGGCCACAACGGCGGGAACGGTGCCGCGGGATCGGCCATCAACCGTCTCGTCGACGCCGGCGGGTTCCAGAAGGAATGCGACACCGCCGGCGCGGAGACCGACGCCGGATATCCGGAGCACGCATTCACCTTCGACGTGGCGACCCGGGCCGCGGGCCTGCTGCGCTCGCGCGGGGCGACGGTGATACTCACCCGCAATGACGACACGGGCGTCGGTCCCTGCGTCGACGAGCGGGCCCGGATCGGAAATGCGGCCGGCGCGGAGGCTGTGGTCTCCATTCACGCCGACGGCGGGCCGCCCGAAGGCAGCGGATTTCACGTCATCGCGCCTGCGGCCAGTCCGGACGGTGGAAACGGGGGCATTCTCACCGCCTCGGCGCGGCTGGCGGATCTGCTGCGCGGCTCCTTCGGCGCGGCGACCGGCCAGCGTCGGGCGGACTATCTGGGAGATGACGGGATCACGGTCCGCTCGGATCTGGGCGGGCTCAATCTCTCCCGTGTTCCCAAGGTTTTCCTCGAGTGCGGAAACATGCACAACCCGGGCGACGCCGGGCGGATCAGCGACGCCGCCTGGCGGCAGCGGGCGGCCGAGGGCATCGTCGACGGCCTCGCGGCCTTCCTGGTCAGCGCCCCGTCTGGCGGCCCGTCCGGCGCCCCGACCGGCGTGGCCGGGCCGGCCACGGGCTAGCCGGCCCCGAGGGTCGGCGGGCTGGCCGGCTTCGGGCTGTCGCGGTGGGCGCGCCGATGGTCCGGGCTGTGCGCCTCGGCCGCGTGTCGCAAGTGAATCATGATGTTCGCCTGGTGCACGCAGGGGCCCGGGAAACCAGAAAGGCCATCCCCTGAGGGATGGCCGTTTGCGCTGATAGCGCGGGTGGTGGGCGATACTGGGATTGAACCAGTGACCTCTACCGTGTCAAGGTAGCGCTCTCCCACTGAGCTAATCGCCCGGAACCTGATCAGAGGCGGAGGCGGGAATCGAACCCGCGTACAGGGCTTTGCAGGCCCTTGCCTAAACCACTCGGCCACTCCGCCGTGAAAGGCCGTGATGGCTTTACTTCTGACCACACCGCTTCCGAGCGGACGACGGGATTCGAACCCGCGACCCTCACCTTGGCAAGGTGATGCTCTACCACTGAGCCACGTCCGCATGCTCCGCTGCTGCTTCTGCTACGAGGAGGAATTTACCACGAGCAGGTGGGGCGCCGATCTGGCTGGCGTCCCGCTTGGCGGTGCAGGTAGCACTCTAGCGGACGATCGGGGCGGTCGTCGAATGTGGGTGCCACCGTGCCGGGATGTCGCCCGGATGTCGCCCTGGTGTCGATGAGATGTTGCGTTGGAGCACGATCTTGGTGTCACCGGTGTGTCGCCCGGCCGCGCGGGCCCGGCGTGCGGTGGGCGGGGGCCGGGCTCGCCGTGGGTAAGGGTCAGGACCAGGGCGGGCGGCAGCCCCGGAACTCGGGCGGGCGAAGGTCTGGGACCTGGGAGGGAGAGCGGGGCCGGGGCGGGAGAGCGGGGCGGGAGCCGTCCGGCCGGGGACTGGCCGGACGGACCGCGGGGCCGGGCGTGGGGGCGGACCTGGTGAGGGACGGCGCACAACGGGGGTAGGCAGAACAGGGGTGGTGGGACGGAGGCGCGTACACAGGGGCACAGGGCAAAACCTCCGCCGTCTCCGGGCGCCACGCGCACGGTGACCTGGGCGTGGGGTACGGCGACCACGGCGATACGGTGATCAGGATGACTGGGGCGAATGGGGGCACAACGCGCGGGGGCTCGACGGACAGGAGTGGCACAAAGGTGCGTCTACGAGCGACCGGCGGGCCCGTCGCGGCGCGGGTTCGCGGCCGGGAGTCCTATCTGCTGGCGGGCGGCAGGCTCGCCACCGGGGTCGTGGAAGTGCACGACGACCTCCGGGTGCTCGACCGCGGTGGCTTCTGGGGAGTCGTCGTCGACTTCGAGGGTCGTACCCGCTGCGTCCGGTTCAGGCACGTGCGCCCGGCGCCTGACGTCACGGCGCTCGCGGCCGGGCCGTGGCGCGGCCCCGCCCGGACGGACTGGGCGACGAGCATGGACGCCGCGGCCTACATCGCCGGCGTCCACGCGATCCGGTCCGAGATCGCCGCCGGCGAGGTCTACCAGGTGAACCTGTGCCGGCTGCTGTCCGCGCCCACCGTCCCCGGCCCCGCCGGCACGGACCTCGCCGCGCTGGCGACCGTCCTGGCCGCGGGCAACCCAGCCCCCTACTCGGTGGTGCTCGACGCCCCCGAGGCCGGCGTACGCATCGTCGGGGCCTCACCGGAGCTGTTCCTGTCGCGGGAGGGTGACCTCGTACGGTCCGGCCCGATCAAGGGCACCGGGCGCACGGTCGCCGACCTGCGGGACAAGGACGTCGCGGAGAACGTCATGATCGTCGACCTCGTTCGCAACGACCTGGGACGGGTCGCCCGGCCCGGCAGCGTCACGGTGCCCGCGCTGTGCGCGGTGGAACGGCATCCCGGCCTGGTTCACCTCGTGTCGACCGTGCAGGCCACGCTGGCGCCGGGTGTGGGGTGGGCCGAGCTGCTGGCCGCGACCTGCCCACCCGGCTCGGTGTCGGGAGCGCCCAAGTCGAGCGCGCTGCGGATCATCCGGGAGCTGGAGCCGGTGGCGCGCGGCCACTACTGCGGCGGCATCGGCTGGGTGGACGCCGACAGCGGACGCGGCTGGCTGTCGGTGGGAATCCGCACGTTCTGGCTCGCCGACGAGCGGATCTGGTTCGGGACAGGCGCCGGCATCACCTGGGGCAGCGACCCGGAGGCGGAATGGCGCGAGACCGAGCTGAAGGCGCACCGGCTGCTCGCCCTGGCCTCGTCACCAGGGCGGGACGGCCGGACCGGTCCCTCCATGCCGCCACGCGAGGCGGCCCGGACCCGGCGGATCGCGGCGGCCCGCTGACCGCGGACAGCAAAACGCCTGGTGGGGAAGTTCTCCCCACCAGGCGAATGATCGTGCGCCTGATCTGTGCCGGAAGTGCCCGCACCGGTTTGCCGGGGTCGGACACGGTGCCGACCCCGGTGAGATCACCGCTCGGGGCCGCCCCAGATCAGTAGGGCGAGTTCGGCATCCAGGTCGATGACGTCGCTCTCCCCGCCGAGCGGTACAGCGGAGTACGTGCGGCGGAGGAAGGCCAGCACCTCCGCGCGCGGCATCTCGAACAGAGCGTGACCGGATGGACTGGACAACGACAGGCAGACGATCCGCCCGCCCGACTGCGCGGCGGGCCAGACCTGGACATCGCCGTCGCCGGCTGGCCGGCGCACGCCGTCGCTCAGCAGCTGCCGGGCGAATGTCCATTCGACGACCTCGTCGGCGCCGGTACGGAAGCCGATGCTGACCGCATAAGGGTCAGCAGGCTCGTATCGGACGGTGGCGGCGACCGGAACCGGGGCGCCGCCGGGAACGACGAGCCGAAGGGCGAGTTCTGCGGTGATCGAATCGTGACGAATAGTCATCGGGCGGCCTCTCATGGTGCGTGGTGCGGGCGAGCACCCGTGTAACGAGATAGTTCCCTCTCTGAGTCCCGTTGGAAACAAGGTTATGCCAAGACAACATCCGTTACGGCGATTCGGGCGAGTTGCCCTACCCAGGAAGCCCGACCGAAGTCCTCCGAGAAGACCCGGCCGGCGCGGTATGCGCGGCCGTCGGCCTTACGTGGCCGGACGATCGCTGTCCGCGTTCGACTGAGGGTTCCCCCGAGCACAATGGCCGTTCTGCCGAGGCCGTGCCACTCACAGCCTTCCCTGTCCGGACCCGTCTCAACCACGGCGAGTCCCGGTCAACCCGGCGCTGTCCGGCCATCGGCCGGAGGGTTGACATGCCCGCATCCGTCCGGCGGCCACCCCCCGTCCGACACTCGGTCCCGTCCGTGTAAGCTGAGTCCAACCTCAGCGAGGACGCAACACATCCCAGCCGAGGGGCGGTTCCGGAAGGCCGTCCAGGCCTCGGAACACCCATACGGGTGCACCCGACCAGGCGTCCAACCAGGCCAAGTCGGGCGTATAGCTCAGTGGTAGAGCGCTGCCTTCACACGGCAGAGGTCCGTGGTTCGAAACCACGTACGCCCACGCGATCGGGCGCGGTCTGGTCGATCCCCCTTTGGGGGATCTTCCTGGGCTCCCGCGCGATGTCTTTCGGGGGGCCCAGCCCCCCGAACCCCCCAGGTGATGTGTCTGGGGGGTTCTTTGTTGTTTGGGGTGGCACTTTGGTGGGGGTTGCTCTCTGTGTGGCTGGTGGGTGGCGGGGGTCTGGTGGGTGGCGGGGGTTAAGTGCCGCTGCGAGGCTGGTGGGTGGAGGGCGTGGGGTGTCAGTGAGGCTGGTGGGTGGAGGGCGTGGGGTGGGGTGTGCGGGGGTGGGCGGTCATCTGTAGGGGCTGGGGGCGCAGGGTTACGCGGGGGATGGGGGTTACCGGGCGGCCTGGGGTGGGGGTCAGGGTTCGGATGGAGCTGATCGCGGCCAGGGCCAGTGCTCCTTCCATCTCGGCGAAGGTGTTGCCGATGCACTGGCGGGTTCCGCCGCCGAAGGGGAAGTAGGCGTACTTCGGGCGGGTGGGGTCGGGGGTCAGCCAGCGCTGGGGGCGGAACTCCTCGGGGGCGGGCCACCAGGTGGGGTCCCGGTGGATCACCCACTGGCTCAGCAGGACGTTCGTGTCCGCGGGCAGGTGGTACCCGGCGAGGGTGACGTCCCTCGTCGTGCGGCGCAGGAGGATCCACGCGGGTGGGTACAGGCGCAGGGTCTCGCTGAACACGGCCCGGGTGTAGGGCAGCTCGGCCAGGTCCGCGGTGGTCGGTTTCCGGCCGTTGAGGACGTCGTCGAGTTCGGTGTGCATCCGGTCGCGGGCCTGCGGGTTGGTGGCGAGCAGGTGGTAGGCCCAGGTCATCGCGTTCGCGGTGGTCTCGTGACCGGCCAGCAGGATGGTCAGCGCCTCGTCGCGGATCGAGGTGTCGTCCAGGGGGGCGCCGGTGTCGGCGTCGCGGGTGGCCAGCAGGGTGGACAGCAGGTCGGAGCCGGCGGCGTCGAGTGATCTGCGCTGCTCGATCATCTCCATGACCACGGCGGTGAGGTCGTCCCGCGAGTCGCGCGCCGCTCGCAGCGGGCCGATCGGCAGGTGCTGCTGCAGGCGCATGGCTCCCGGGAGAACGGCCAGCTGGGACAGCCGCATGTTCGCGGCGACGGCGCGGCGCACCCGCCGGACCACCTCGCTGTCGACGTCGACGCCGAACACGGTGCGGGCGACGACCGCGAGGGTCAGCTCGCTCATGTCGGTGTGGACCTCGCGGCGGGAGCCGTCCGCCCAGCCCAGCGCGGTGGCGCGGGACAGCTCGGAGATCGCGGTGCCGTAGCCGGCGATCCGCTCGCGGTGGAACATCGGCTGGATCAGCCGGCGGCGGGTCCGGTGGAGGTCTCCGCCGCTGGTGAGCAGGCCCGAACCGAGCAGCAGGGACAGCGGCTGGATTCCCTCGCCCGGCGGCATGGTGCGCCGGCGCAGGCCCTTCGCGTAGGCACGCTGCTCGCCCACCAGGACCTGCTCGACCGCGTCGGGGCCGCACACGAGGTGGAAGCCGCCGCGCCCGACCGGCACCCGGACGATCGGGCCGTAACTGGTGCGCAGCCGGGTGAACAGGCGGAGCGGGTCGGCGAGCAGCTCGCGCAGGAACGCCGGGGTGGCCCGGCCCGGCCCCGGTGCCTGCGCCCCGGTGTGCCCCGCGGTGGGGAGGCGGTCGATCGACATGTGCGGCTCCAGGAGGCGCTCCGGGGACAGCGGCCCCGTACCGCGCCCTCGGGATTCATCCTGGACCCCGGGTCGGGTGGCCGACCGTCTCGCCGGCCGCGGGCGGGCCTGTACTGGCCGCCCGTGCGCGGTCCGCGGGTGGGTACCGTGGTGTCTCGGACGGGTACCGGCGGGCCGGCTGGTGATCGGCGGCGGCGGGACGGGGCTCGCGGGGCGCGGGAGGCGGCAGCGTGGTGAGGGTGGCGCAGGTCGGAGGGCGGTGCTGGCGGGAGCCGATCCCGTCGGCGGCGGGGCCGGGCAGGTGAGCGCGACCGCGGCGCCGGACGGCACGCCCGTCGACGAGCAGGCTGGTGTCGGCCACCCGGACGCCTTCCAACGTCTCTACACGCCGCATCGCATGGCGTACATCAAGGGGGCGGGGCGGTCCCCCGACGACGAGTGCCCCTTCTGCGCCATCGTGGCGATGACGGACGAGGACGGCCTTGTGGTCGCCCGGGGAAAGTCCGTATACGCCGTACTTAATTTGTATCCATACAACGCGGGTCATTTGATGGTGGTGCCGTACCGCCATGTCGCCGACTATGCCGAGATGGACTACGACGAGACGGTGGAGATGTCGTTGTTCGTCCAGCACGCGTTGCGCGCGTTGCGGATGGCCAGTGGCGCGCATGGCTTCAACACCGGTATGAACCTCGGTTCGGTGGCCGGCGCCGGAATCGCAGCCCATGTGCACCAGCATGTTGTTCCGCGCTGGGGCGGTGACACGAACTTCATGCCCGTCGTCGGCGCGACCCGGGTGTTGCCGGCGCTGCTCGGCCAGACGCGGGAGCTGCTTGCGCAGGCGTGGCGGCGCACCGGGCAGACGGCCTGACCCACCCGCGCGGGGTGGGCCGGCGGCCGTCCGCGGTGACCCGCTGTCACCCGGGAGGGTCGGGCCCGGCGCCGTCCGGCACAGCCGCGCCCGCGCGGGTCATGCCGGCGCGGGGCGGCCGTGCGGGGTCACGACTTCTCGGTGAACCTGGCCGTCAGATGGTCGGGAACCGGCTCGTAACCGAGGGGGCGGCGGCTGAAGACGCCCGTCCCGTGGCTCACGGAGCGTAGGTCGACGGCGTAGCGGGTCATCTCGGCCGCGGGGATCTCCGCGTGGATGGCGGTGCGCGCCGGGACCTCCGGGCCGCCGTTGCCGACCGGCGCCATCCCCACGACCCGGCCGCGCCGCGCGGAGACGTCGCTCATCACCGCGCCGACGTGCTCGTCGGGCACGGTGACGTGCACCTCCAGGACGGGTTCGAGCAGCACCACGCCGGCCGCGCGCGCGGCCTCCCGCAGCGCCAGGCCGCCGGCCGCCTGGAAGGCCATGTCGGACGAGTCGACACTGTGCGCCTTCCCGTCGACCAGGCGCACCCGCAGGTCGACGGCGGGGAACCCGGCATCCAACCCCCGCTCCAGCTGGGCCCGCACTCCCTTCTCCACCGAGGGAATGAACTGGCGGGGGACCGCGCCGCCGACGACCTCGTCCACGAACTCGAAGCCGCTGCCGGCGGGCAGCGGCTCGACCTTGAGGCGGCAGATCGCGTACTGCCCGTGGCCGCCCGACTGCTTCACCAGCCGCCCGACGCCCTCGGCCGGCCCGCGCAGCGTCTCCCGCATGGGAACCCGCAGCGGGATCTTCTCGAGGGTGACGCCGAACCGCTCCCGCAGGCGGTCCAGGACGACGTCGCAGTGGGCCTCGCCCATGGACCACAGGACGAGCTGGCCGGTCTCGGCGTCCTGCGTGACGGTCAGGGTGGGGTCCTCGGCGCAGACGCGGCCCAGCGCCGCGGACAGCTTGCTCTCGTCGGAGCGGGCCGGGGCGCGCACGGCTACGGGCAGCAGCGGCTCCGGCATCGTCCAGGCGGGCAGGTGGCGCGGGTCCGCCGGGTCGGAGAGGGTGTCCCCGGTCTCGGCGGTGGACAGCCGGGTGATGACGCAGATCCCGCCGGCGGCGCACTCGTCGACCGAGTGCAGCGCGATGCCGACGGCCTGCGAGAGCGCCCCGACCCGTTCGTCGTCGTCGTGGTCGGGATGTCCGGCGGCCGCTCGTCCGTGGCCTGAGACGTGTACGGCCGCGTCGGGGCGCAGGATGCCGGAGAAGACCCGGACGAGGGACATCCGGCCGATGTACGGGTCGGTGGTGGTGCGGACGATCTCGGCGACCAGGGGCCCGGCCGGGTCGCCGACCGCCGGTGGGCACGGTGAACCGTCCGGGCGGGTGAGGCTGGGCAGCGGGTGCTCGCGCGGGGACGGGAAGGCGTGTGCGAACAGGTCGAGCAGCTCCACGGTGCCCAGGCCGGGCGGCACGCCACGAGCTCCGGCCGCGGCGCGTGACGGTACCGCGAGCGGCAGGACTGGGTAGAACGACCCGCGCGCCACCGCGGTCTCCAGGTCGTCGAGCAGCATCTTGGGGTCGAGCTCCTCGCCGCCGAGGTACCGCTCGAGCAGGCTCTCGTCCTCGCTCTCGGCGATGATCCCCTCGACCAGGGCACCGCGCGCCGCCCCCGCGGCGCCGGTCAGCTCGGCCGGGGGCTCCTGCTCGCGGCGGGTCCCGGCCGAGTACTCGATCACCCGTCCGGTGAGCAGGGCGACGAGCCGGGACGGCTCCGCGCCGCCGGGTTCGGGCAGGTAGACGGGCAGGACTCCGGCGCCGAAAGTCTCCTGGCAGGCGAGCAGGGTCGCGTCGAAGTCGGCCCGGGGATGGTCCAGCCGGGTGATGGCGATCGCGCGGGGCATGCCGACCGCCGCGCACTCCTCCCAGAGCATCCTGGTCGACCCGTCGATGTCCTCGAGGGCGCTGATGACGAACAGGGCGGCGTCCGCCGCGCGCAGGCCCGCTCGCAGCTCCCCGACGAAGTCCGGGTATCCGGGGGTGTCCAGCAGGTTCACGGCCAGGCCACGGTGGCACAGCGAGGCCAGGACGAGCGAGATGCTCCGCTGGGCCGGTTCTCCGCCGGGGGATGCGCCCGCGCCGCCCCCGGCGGCACCCACCCCGGGCGCGCCCCCGTCGGCCCCGGCGCGGGCCTGGCCGCCGGCGCCTCTGCCGTTGGCGTTGGCGCGGCCGTTGCCACCCTTCCTGCCGCTGCCGCTGCCGTTGCCGTTGCCGGCGGCTGGCATGGTGGCGGCGGGCTGCCCGTCGAGGAACTCGGCCACCTGGAGGAGATGCCGCAGCAGGGTCGTCTTGCCGGCACCGGTGTGCCCGACGAGGACCACGTTGCGCACATCACGCGGAGTTGCTGACATTCCGGCCTCCCAACAGGGTGCGGCGGAGCCGGTGCGCCGGCGCGACTCCGCCGGCGCGGATCCGCCTGGCTCGCGGTGCCCGCGGCCGGCCGAGGGGCCGTACCCCGCGGGCGTGCTGTGTTCTGCGTGGCAGGTCTTGCGTGGCAGGTCCTGCGCGCCGTGTCTGTCGTGTGTCCGCCGCGGGCACTGGTACGTACCCCGAAGAGTCCTCCGATGTGACGTGGGGAACAACCCCAGCCCCGATCGTGATCGGATATGAGCGGATCGTGACGGCGGTACTGTGAGACCGCCCCAACCCGGGCGGTACGCCAGAGACGACGGGACGGACATGCTCGCAAGCAAGGCGCGACCCCAGATCCAGAAGGTGCTCGATCCGTTGAGCCAGTGGGCCGCGCGCTCGTCGGTGTCACCCGACATGGTGACGGTGATCGGCACGATCGGGGTGGCCGGCGGGGCCCTCGGCTTCTTCACCCGCGGAGTGTTCTTCGTCGGAACGCTCGTCATCACCCTGTTCGTCTTCTCGGACCTGATGGACGGGGTGATCGCCCGGGCCCGCGGCATCTCCTCCAAGTGGGGCGCGTTCCTGGACTCGACCTCCGACCGGGTCGGCGACGGCGCGATCTTCGGGTCACTGGTGATCTGGTACGCGGGCGACGGCGACTCGCTGCCGCTGGCGGGCGCCGCCCTGCTCTGCCTGGTCGCCGGCTCCGTGACCTCGTATGTCAAGGCCCGCGCCGAGGGCCTGGGGTTCAGCTGTGACGTCGGGTTCGCCGAGCGCGGCGAGCGTCTGCTGATCCTGCTCGTGGCCGCCGGCCTGTACGGCCTGGGCGTGCCCTATTTGCTGCCCGCGGCGCTGTGGTTCCTGGTCGGGGCTACCCTGCTCACCGTGAGCCAGCGGGTGGTGCACGTGCACCGCCAGTTCGTCCGGTCCGGGCGGCCCACGCTCGCCCCGCCGGCCGGCTCGCCGGCACCCGACCCGGCTGTCGAGCAGCCCGGCTCGCCGGGCGGCGACCCGTCCGGTGCCGCGTCGGTCATGAGCGCGGGCGGCGGCATGGACGGCGCGCCCACCCCGGCCGGGGTGGGCGGCGCGCAGCAGCCGGCGGTGCCGGCACAGCAGCCGCAGCAGCCGCAGCAGGCCGTGCTGGCACAGCAGCCGCCGCCGCCGGTGCCCGCGGTGCCGCGGATCGCTCCGGGCCACTGACCGCGCGAATCGGAACCGACCGTCGATGACGTCCGCGGGGCGGGTGACGCTGCTCGGCTACGTGCTGGGGTGGCGTCTCGTCCGGCTGCTGCCCGAGCGCGTCGCCGCCTGGTGTTTCGCCCGCGCCGCGGATCTCGCCCACCGCCGTGGCGGGCGCGGGACGGCGCGGCTGCGCGCCAACCTGGCCCGGGTCGTGCCGCCGGGCACCGACCTCGACGCGCTGACCCGGTCCGCGCTGCGCTCCTACGCGCGGTACTGGATGGAGGTCTTCCGTCTCCAGGACATGCCGACCCGCCGGCTGATCGGCGCCATGCGGGTGCTCGACGAGGACCGGCTGCGCCGCGCGCACGCGACCGGCCGGGGCGTCATCCTGGCCCTGCCGCACATGGGGAACTGGGAGCAGGCCGGGGCGTGGCTGGTGGCCACCGGCATCCCGTTCACGACGGTGGCCGAGCGGCTGCGCCCCGAGGAGCTCTTCGAGCGGTTCGTCCGGTTCCGCACCGCGCTCGGCATGGAGGTCATCCCGCTGACCGGCGGCACGCAACCGCCGTCGGACCTGCTGGCCGAGCGGCTGCGCGCCGGCGGCGCCCTGTGCCTGCTGGCGGACCGCGACCTCAGCTCCGCCGGGGTTGCCGTCACCTTCTTCGGGGCGACGGCGACCATGCCGCCGGGGCCGGCCGCGCTCGCGCTGCGCACCGGGGCGGTCCTGCTGCCGGTCACGCTGTGGTTCGACGACGACGGCTGGAGCGCGCGGATCCATCCCGAGGTCGAGCACACCGACATCCCGGCCATGACCCAGCGGCTCGCGGACGAGTTCGCCTCCGGCATCGCCGCCCATCCGTCCGACTGGCACATGCTCCAGCGGATCTGGCCCGACCGGTCATGAGGAGCAGCCGGCGGTGAGAATCGGACTCGCCTGCCCCTACACCTGGGACGTGCCCGGGGGCGTCCAGGCGCACGTGCGTGACCTCGCCGAGACGCTGCTCGACGCCGGGCACGAGGTCTCGGTGATCACCCCGGTGGACGACGAGTCCACGCTGCCGGCGTACGCCGTGGACGCCGGCCGCGCGGTGCCGGTGCCCTACAACGGCTCGGTGGCCCGGCTGCTCATGGGGCCGGTCTCGGCCGCCCGGGTGCGTCGGTGGCTGCGCGAGCACGACTTCGACGTGCTGCACGCGCACGAGCCGACCGCGCCCAGTGTCAGCCTGCTGGCCTGCATGCTCGCGGACGGCCCGCTGGTGGCGACCTTCCACACCGCCAACCCCAGGTCAAGGATCCTCACCGCGGGGCACCGCGCGCTGCGGCCGTCGCTGGAGAAGCTGCGGGCACGGATCGCCGTGTCCGAGGCGGCACGGCGCACGCTCGTGGAGCACCTCGGCACCGGCGCGATCCTCATCCCGAACGGAGTGGCCGTGCGGGCCTTCGAGGGCGCCCGCCCACTGCCCGGCTACGGCACCGCGCCGACGGTGGCGTTC
Organism: Parafrankia sp. BMG5.11; assembly: GCF_004337455.1. Taxonomy (NCBI): domain Bacteria; kingdom Bacillati; phylum Actinomycetota; class Actinomycetes; order Frankiales; family Frankiaceae; genus Parafrankia; species Parafrankia sp. BMG5.11. The sequence continues at coordinate 168,934 of NZ_SJXI01000036.1, forward strand.
CTCGGCCGGATCGACGAGCCGCGCAAGGGCCTGGACGTGCTGATGGCCGCGTTCCCGAGGCTCGTCGAGAAGGTGCCGGACGTCCGCCTGCTGGTCGCGGGCCCCGGCGACACCGAGGCGGTGCGCTCCCGCATCGACCCCGCGCTGCTCGGACGGGTCGACCTGGTAGGGCTCGTCCCGGAGGCCGACAAGGCCGCGGTGTTCGCCTCCGGCAGCGTGTACTGTGCCCCGAACACGGGGCAGGAGAGCTTCGGGATCGTGCTGCTCGAGGCGATGGCGGCCGGGACGCCGGTCGTCGCGAGCGACATCGACGCGTTCCGGCGGGTGCTCGACAACGGGCGGGCCGGGCGGTTGTTCGGGGTGGGGGAGCCGGCGGAGCTGGCGGCGAACCTGGCCGAGCTGATCGAGGACCCGGCCGAGCGAGCCCGGCTGGCCGAGCGCGGCCGCGCCGTCGTCGCCCGGTACGACTGGCGGGTGATCGCCCAGAGCATCGTCGGCGTGTACGAGATGGTCTCCGGTGACCGCCCGGTGTCGGTCGCCGCCCCCGAGGAGAGCTGAGCCGGCCGGCCGGTATCCCGCGGCGGCCGGATCGCGGCGCCGGCCGGTGTCCTGTGCCCGGCGATATCCCGCGCCGGCCGATATCACCGACCGGCCGTGACCTGTCCACCGGGGTTGACTACGCTGCGCGAGATGACAGTCGTGGTGGTCGTGGTGGTGGCCGTAGTGGTGATCGCCACCTACCTGACCTGGCTGGCGAGTCGGCTCGACCGGCTGGCCGGCCGGGTCGACGCGGCGCGCGCCGGCCTCGTGGTCCAGCTCATGGCCCGGGCCGACGCGGCGCACGAGCTCGCCCGCCGCCGTGACCTCGCCGAACTCGCCGACATGGCCGAGCGTGCCCGGGCCGGCCATGTCGCCCTGCTCGCCGGCGCCGGTCTGGGCACCACCGCGGAGGACGCGGAGAACGCGCTGAGCCGGGCGCTGCGCGCCCCGGCCGTCGTCGCCGTGGGGCAGCGCGCCCCGGAGGAGGTGCGCGCCGTCGACTCGGCGGCGGCCCGGGTGGCCCTGGCCCGCCAGTTCCACAACGACGCGGTCGGCGACGTCCGCTCGCTCGCCGGCCGGCGCCTGGTGCGGGTCCTGCACCTGTCGGGGCGCCGGCCGCTGCCCGCCTACTTCGAGATCGACGACGCGCTGCCCGCCCGGGAGGAGGACCCCCCGCCCCGTTCGGACGACCCGGCCGGGATCCCCGGAGCCTGAGCGCTCGCGTTGCGCGTCGTCCCCTGCTGGTCCGGCACGGCGCTCTGGTCGGGCTGCCCCGCGCCCGCGCCGGGCACCGGCCCGAGACACAGGACGAAGTCAGGCCCCGGCCCGGTCTGCGTGTAGCTCGCGGTCGTCTCCGTCCAGAGGTCGCACCGGGCGTCGGAGTCGCCGTCCAGCCTGGTCAGGACGACGTACTGGGCCTGCGGTGACGCGCAGTCGACGATCGAGATCCGCTGGCCGTCCCGGCGGACGCAGTCGCCGGAGCGGGCCCCCGCCTCACTCGGGTCGCTCGTCGCGATCGCCGCCACGACCAGCGCGAGCGCGAGGAGCGGGACCAACAGGCCGAGGGCCTCGGGCCGGCGGAACAGCGGGCGTCCCGGCCGCAGCGGCGGGGCGAGGGCGGGCCCCGGCGGGGGCAGCTTGCCGATCTTCGAGTGCTCGGTGAAGTTCAGCAGCAGGATCACCGGGGTGATGAACAGCGACGCGATGCCCCACCAGCCCTGCCAGAGCGTTCGCGCGTTCATGGCGCGCAGCGTCGCGGTGCCGCAGGTGCGGCAGAACGGTCCGTGCTCGGCGCGGAACCGCATGAAGATGATGAAGCCCTGGTGCCCGCGGATCGTCGCGGGCACGGCCGGGGCCGCACCGCAGATCCGGCACCGCGTCCCCCCGGGCCATCCGGCGGGCCCCGGCCGCGCCCACGGCTGGGGCCCGGCGGGCCCCGGCGCCGTGTACGGCCCGCCTGGCGGAGGCCCGGTCGGCGGCGGGGGGCCGGGGAAGGGCGGCGGGCCACCACCCGGCCGGCCCGGATACGGCCCGCTGGGTGCCGGCCCGGGGTAGGGCCCGGCGCCGGGCGGGGGCCCGTAGCCGCCGGGCGCGCCGCCACCCCACGGCGGCTGTCCAGGAGCAGGTTGCCCAGGTCCAGGCTGCGGGCCGGGCGGTCCACCGCCGTAGGGACTTGTCATGACTCTCCTGGAAGGTTCCGCGTCGTGGCACGGCAGGATACTGCGCTGGTCACCGGGCGGATATCGGTACGGACACCCGGTGTGCCCTCCGGTGCGCCGCCTGGTGCGGGGCCCCGGTGTGGAGATCGCCACCGTCGGTGGTGATCTCCACGATGCCGAAGATGGGGTAGGGCATGCGCGTCTCGGCCGTACCATGGAGCCGAATCCATGTCCGTCCGGGTCCGTCCGGCCCGGAACGACCACCGAACAGCCTGGTCCCCGCGTGGCCCGTGCCGGTCGGCCGGTCACCGGTCTCCCGGCCTCCGGCCGGGGCTCCCCGCACCGGGCCGCCGCCGTCGGTGCGCCGGCGCGGTGCCGCCGGCGAACCGGCGGCACCCGAACCGGCGGCGGACGCCACCGTCGGGCCGCCACCACCGGACGGGTCGCCACCACCGGACGGCTCAGCACCACCGGACGACGGGGTACCGCCGGCGGGTCCGCACCACCGCGGATCCCGTCCGGAGATCCCGTCCGAAGTACTTGTCCGAACTACCCGAAAGAGACGACACATGATGTCCGACGGCCTGACCGCCCCCGCCCCCGCCCCGGGCGCTTCGCCATCCGGCCCCGTCGCGCCGGCGGACGGCGCGGAGCGGCACGCCGGCACCGCCCGGGTCAAGCGCGGCATGGCGGAGATGCTCAAGGGCGGCGTCATCATGGACGTCGTCACCCCCGAGCAGGCCCGCATCGCCGAGGAGGCGGGCGCCGTCGCGGTCATGGCGCTGGAGCGGGTGCCCGCGGACATCCGGGCGCAGGGCGGCGTGGCGCGGATGAGTGACCCCGACATGATCTCCGGGATCATCGAGGCGGTCTCGATCCCGGTCATGGCCAAGGCCCGCATCGGGCACTTCGTCGAGGCGCAGATCATCCAGGCGCTGGGTGTGGACTACGTCGACGAGTCCGAGGTCCTCACCCCGGCGGACCCGAACCACCACATCGACAAGTGGGGCTTCACGGTTCCCTTCGTCTGCGGAGCGACGAACCTGGGCGAGGCGCTGCGGCGGATCTCCGAGGGTGCCGCGATGATCCGCTCGAAGGGCGAGGCGGGCACCGGCGAGGTCTCCAACGCCGTGGTGCACATGCGCACGATCCGGTCGGAGATCGCGCGGCTGTCGGGGCTGCCGTCCGAGGAGCTCTACGCCGCGGCCAAGGAGCTGCGTGCGCCGGTGGAGCTGGTCACCGAGGTCGCGCGGCTGGGCCGGCTGCCGGTCGTGCTGTTCACCGCGGGCGGCATCGCCACCCCGGCCGACGCGGCGCTGATGATGCAGCTCGGCGCGGACGGCGTGTTCGTCGGCTCCGGCATCTTCAAGTCCGGCGACCCGGCCCGGCGCGCCCGGGCGATCGTCGAGGCCACGACCATGTACAACGACCCCGGCGTGCTGGCGAAGGTGTCGCGCGGCCTCGGTGAGGCCATGGTCGGCATCAACGTCGGCGAGCTCCCGCCCGAGGCGCGCTTCGCCGCCCGCGGCTGGTGAGCGTCCCGCGGATCGGCGTCCTGGCGCTGCAGGGCGATGTGCGCGAGCACGTCCGCGCCCTGCGCGAGGCCGGAGCCGACGCCGGTGAGGTGCGCCGGGCCGGTGAGCTCGCCGAGCTGGACGGCCTGGTCCTGCCCGGTGGCGAGTCCACTACGATCGGGCGGTTGCTGCGCGTGTTCGACCTGCTCGAACCGCTGCGGGCCGCCGTGGCCGGTGGTCTGCCGGTGTTCGGCTCGTGCGCGGGCATGATCCTGCTCGCGCAGGACGTGATCGACGGCCGCCCGGGCCAGCCGCTCATCGGTGGGCTCGACGTGGTCGTCCGGCGCAACGCATTCGGCCGCCAGGTGGAGTCGTTCGAGACCGACCTGGTGGTGGACGGCGTCGACGGGCCGGCGGTGCACGCCGTCTTCATCCGGGCACCGTGGGTAGAAAAGGCGGGGGACGGCGTCGAGGTACTGGCCCGGGTCGCCGACCGGCCGGTCGCGGTCCGGCAGGGGCCGCTGCTGGCCACGTCGTTCCATCCTGAACTGACGGGGGACATCCGGGTGCACCGGCTGTTCGTGGAGATCGTCCGATCCGAGCTCGGGCTCAAGAGGGGCAGGTCATGAGCGGTCACTCCAAGTGGGCGACCACCAAGCACAAGAAGGCGGTCGTCGACGCACGCCGGGGCAAGCTGTTCGCCAAGCTGGTCAAGACCGTCGAGGTCGCGGCCAAGACGGGCGGCGGCGACCCGGCCGGCAACCCGACGCTGGCGGACGCGATCGCCAAGGCGAAGTCCCAGTCGGTGCCGAACGACAACATCGACCGGGCCATCAAGCGGGGCTCCGGCGAACTCGCCGGCGGGGTGAGCTACGAGTCGGTCACCTACGAGGCCTACGGGCCGAGCGGGGTCGCCGTGCTCGTCGAGTGCCTCACCGACAACCGCAACCGGGCCGCCTCCGACGTCCGGGTCGCGATCACCCGCAACGGCGGCACCCCGGCCGACCCGGGCTCGGTGTCGTACCTGTTCAACCGCAAGGGCGTCATCCTGATCGACAAGACGCCCGACCTCACCGAGGACGACATCCTCCTGGCCGTGCTGGACGCCGGGGCGGAGGAGGTCAACGACGTCGGGGAGGCGTTCGAGGTCGTCTCCGAGGCCACCGACCTGCACGCCGTGCGGGTGGCGGCGGCGGAGGCCGACCTGACGGTCGCCTCGGCGGACATCTCCTGGCTGCCCTCGGTGAGCGTCCCGCTCGACGCGGAGCCGGCCCGGAAGGTCCTCAAGCTGGTCGAGGCGCTCGAGGATCTCGACGACGTCCAGAACGTCTGGTTCAACGCGGACATCTCCGACGACGTGATGGAGCTCGTCTCCAGCTGAGCCCGCGCCGTCCGGGTATTGCCGGGCGGTCGCCTGTTCGGCGTGTCGTGGATGTCGGTGTTGCCCCGGCCACTAGGATCGAACGGATGTTCGTCAGTGTGGTCGGGAGGGCTCGGTGCGTGTACTCGGAGTCGACCCGGGGCTGACCCGCTGCGGCCTCGGGGTGGTCGACGGCGGCCCCGGCCGCCGGGCCAGCCTGGTCGAGGTCGGCGTGGTGCGCACGCCTGCCTCGGGCGAGGTGGCCGACCGGCTGCGGGCCGTCTCCGAGGGCGTGGACGAGTGGCTGGACCGGGTCCGCCCGGACGCGGTCGCGGTCGAGAAGGTTTTCAGCCAGGCCAACGTGCGCACGGTGATGGGCACCGCGCAGGCCGGCGCGGTGGCCATCGTCGCCGCGGCCCGGCGCGGGCTGCCGATCGGTCTGTACACGCCGAGCGAGGTCAAGGCCGCCGTCACCGGCAGCGGGCGCGCGGACAAGGCCCAGGTGGGGTTCATGGTGACGAAGCTGCTGGATCTTCCGGAGGCGCCGCGCCCGGCGGACGCCGCCGACGCGCTCGCCCTGGCCCTGTGCCATCTGTGGCGCGGGCCGGCACTGGCCCGGATGCGCGCCGCGACCCCCGCGCGGAGCCCGGGCGTGCCGGGTGGCCGGCGATGATCGCGTCGGTCAGCGGCACGGTGGAGGTGCTCTCGCCCGGCTCGGCGGTCGTCGACGTCGGCGGCGTCGGCGTCCTGGTGTGGTGCACGCCGTCGACGCTGGCCCGGCTGCGGGTCGGCGAGCGCGCGCGGTTGGCGACGACCCTCGTCGTCCGGGAGACCGAGTTGACGCTGTACGGGTTCCGCGACGCCGACGAGCGGGACGTCTTCGAGATCCTGCAGGGCGCGGCCGGGGTGGGGCCCAGGCTCGCCCAGGCCGTCCTCGGCGTGCACAGCCCGGACGTCATCCGTCGGGCTGTCGCGGAGGAGGACCTGGCCACGCTCACCAAGGTGCCGGGCATCGGCCGCAAGAGCGCCCAGCGCATCGTGCTCGACCTGCGGGACAGGCTCGGCCCGCCGTCATCCCCGGTCCCGCCGCCGCGCGCCGCGGCGCCGCCGCCGGCCGCCGCGGATCCGCGTCTCGGCGCCGCGGGCGAGCAGGTCCGGGACGCGCTGGTCGGCCTCGGTTACTCCGCGAAGGAGGCGCTGGACGCGGTGGTCGCGGCTCGGACGGCGCTGCACGGCCCCGGCGACGGCGCGGCCGTGACCGACGGCGGTGACGGCGTGACGGGTGACGGCGCGGCGGGCGGCGCGGACCCCGCCGGTCCGGTCGACCCCGCGGCGCTGCTGCGGGCGAGCCTCGCCGTGCTGCGGCCGCGATGACGCCCCGGATGACGACGCCCTGGAGGTCGCCGTGAGCGGCGAGGGCCTGGTCTCGGCGGCGGCGGCCCCCGAGGAGCAGGCGTTCGAGGCCGGCCTGCGCCCGAAGAACCTGGACGAGTTCGTCGGCCAGCGCAAGGTGCGGGAGCAGCTTTCGATCATGCTCGAGGGGGCGCGCGGCCGCGGCCGCCCGCCTGACCACGTGCTCCTGTCCGGTCCACCCGGGCTGGGTAAGACAAGCCTGGCGATGATCATCGCCGAGGAGCTCGGCGTGCCGCTGCGGATGACCAGCGGCCCGGCGATCGAGCGGGCCGGTGACCTGGTGGCGATCCTGACCGCGCTCACGCCCGGCGAGGTGCTCTTCCTCGACGAGATCCACCGCATCGCCCGTCCCGCCGAGGAGCTGCTGTACGCGGCGATGGAGGACTTCCGCGTCGACGTGGTCCTCGGCAAGGGCCCGGGCGCGACGGCGATCCCGCTCGACCTGGCGCCGTTCACGCTGGTCGGCGCCACGACCCGCTCCGGCCTGCTGACCGGCCCGCTGCGGGACAGGTTCGGCTTCACCGGCCACATGGACTTCTACGACGCCGCCGAGCTCGCGCTGGTGCTGACGCGCTCGGCCCGGCTGCTCGGCGTCCAGCTGACCGAGGGCGGCGCGGTCGAGGTGGCGGGCCGCTCCCGGGGCACCCCGCGGATCGCGAACCGGCTGCTGCGCCGGGTCCGCGACTACGCGGAGGTCCGTGCCGACGGTGTGGTCTCCCGTGAGGTCGCCCGCGCCGCCCTGCGGATCTACGACGTGGACGCTCTCGGTCTGGACCGGCTCGACCGGGCGGTGCTCGACGCGCTGGTCCGCCGGTTCGGCGGCGGGCCGGTGGGGCTGAGCACCCTTGCCGTGGCGGTGGGCGAGGAGGCCGACACGGTCGAGGACGTCTCGGAACCGTTCCTGCTCCGGGCCGGCCTGCTGATCCGCACGGCCCGGGGGAGGGTGGCGACCCCGGCCGCGTTCACCCACCTGGGCCTCGAGCCCCAGTCGGACCAACTCGGCAGGTCACAGGCACCGGCGGCCCTGTTCGGGGAGGACCCGCCGGCGTCCTGAACCGCCGTCCGGGTGGGTCGGCCGGTGCCTTCGGGGAACACACCACCGGCCTGCCCGCTGTGGGTGTGGCGCGGATACGTACGATCAGCCGCGACACCCAGGAGGGCGGGACGTGCAGGTAATCGCGGCCGTGACAAGCGCGGCGGACAACAACGGCGGCAGCTCCATCAGTGGGCTGATCTTCCCAATACTGATCGTCCTTCTGATCGTCTACTTCTTCTCGACCCAGCGGCGCCGTGCGCGTGCGCAGCAGCAGCAGCTTTCCCAGATCGTCCCCGGCACGCTGGTCCTGACCACCGCCGGCCTCTACGCGACCGTCGTCGAGATGGACGGCGCCGACGTCCTGCTGGAGATCGCGCCGGACGTCGTCTGCCGGTTCGGCCGCAGCGCGATCGCCCGGGTGATCAGCACGCCCGGCCAGGACGGCGACACGGACGAGGACACCGACGGCCATCCGGACACCGACGGTCACCCGGACACGGACGGACCCGGCCCGGACGCGACCGGGAAGTCCCTCGGTGGCGACTCCGGCACGGGGAGCGGGGACGCCGGCACCGGTGCCGGCGGAGCGACCGGCAGCGGGGCCGGCCGCGGTGCCGAGAGCACGGACGACGCCGCGCGGCCGCCGCGCAAGGAACTGTAGGGCGCGCGCCGTGGCTGTAGGGCGTTTCGCGCCCCCTTGCGCCCGGTTCAGGGGGCGCGCGGGCGGCCGCTAGGGGTCTGTGGTGCGGCCGTGGTGCCTGCCGTCGCTGACCGTCACGCGCCTGTCGGCAGCCGGTGGTGTCACAGCCGGGCCGTCGGAACGTACCCTCGGTGACACTCGTTCGGAATCGTTGAGCGCCGCCGGGATCGGTGACGGTGTGTGAGGAAGGGACTTGGCGTTGGCACGTCGCTCGGCACGAGCCTCCGGAGGCGTCTCCGTCGGCGCCCGGCTCGGAGTACTCGGTGCTCTGCTCGCCGTCCTCTACGGCCTGATGGCCGTCACCGGGGTCTGGACGCCCAAGCTCGGCCTGGACCTCCAGGGCGGGACAAGCGTCATCCTCACCCCGCGTTCGATCACCGGCGGATCGGTCGACAACGGGGCTCTCAACAAGGCCGTGGACATCATCCGTGAGCGGGTGGACGGCCTCGGCGTGGCCGAGGCCGAGGTCCGCCGCGCGGGTAACACCATCGAGATCTCCGTGCCGGGCCGCGGCCGCAACGACGTCGTCGACCTGGTGGGCCAGACCGCTGAGCTGCGCTTCCGCGAGGTCTACCGGGCCGACGTCGCGCAGTCGGCTCCCGCGACACCCGCCCCGGGTACGACACCCGCCCCGGGTGCGACGCCGACGCCGGGTGCGACGCCGACGCCGGGCGCGACGCCGACGCCGGGCGCCACACCCGCTCCGGCCGACATCGCGCCGGCGCCGACGGCCACCGCGCCCGCCTCGCAGCGGCCCGCCGCGCTCGGGCCCGCCCCGGGCATCGGCGAGCAGCCCGGCCTGGTGGCCCAGCCCGCCAGCTTCACGAGCGGGTCCGGGAGCTCCGGGCCCCGCATCGAGCTCGCGGCCGCGACCAACCAGTCCGCCTCGCCCGCGCCGGCCGCCGCTCCCACGGCCAGCGCGCCCGCCGCCACACAGCCGGCCGCGACCGACCCGGCCGCGACCAGTCCGGCCGCGACCAGTCCGGCCGCGACCGATCCGAACGCGGCGGTCGACCCGAACGCGCCGACGCCGCCCGCCGACGTCGCGGACAAGTTCGCCAACCTCACCTGCTCGGCCACCGGCGTGCGGAGCACCTCGGTGAGCCTGGACCGCCCCGAGGACTGGATCGCCGCCTGCGACCGCAACGGGACGACCAAGTACCTGCTCCAGCCCGCGGCCCTCGTGGGTACCGACGTGTCCACCGCCTCGGCGGGCCTGCTCAGCAGCGGTGGCGGGAGCACGAGCGTCACCACCGGCCAGTGGGTCGTCAACGTCGACTTCACCGGCTCCGGCCAGACCAAGTTCACGAACCTGACCGAGAAGACGATCGGCAAGCAGGTCGCGATCGTGCTCGACGGCATCGTCCAGTCGGCGCCGCAGACGAACGAGCGGATCGCCGGCTCGGCGCAGATCTCGGGGAGCTTCTCCCAGTCCGACGCCGAGGACCTCGCGAACGTCCTGCGCTTCGGCGCGCTGCCGCTGGCCTTCGAGCGCTCGCAGGCCGAGTCGGTCTCCCCGACCCTGGGCCGCGAGTCACTGCACGGCGGGCTGCTGGCCGGCGCCATCGGGCTCGGCCTGGTGATCATCTACTCGTTCCTGTACTACCGGGCGCTGGGCATCGTCGTGATCGCCTCGCTGGGGGTCAGCGCGGCGCTCATCTACGCCTCGGTCGTCCTGCTGGGCGACGCGATCGGGTTCACCCTGACGCTCGCCGGCATCGCCGGACTGATCGTGTCGATCGGTGTGACAGCCGACTCGTTCGTCGTCTACTTCGAACGGATCAAGGACGAGGTCCGGGCCGGCCGCAGCGTACGGACCTCCGTCGAACGGGCCTGGCCGGCGGCCCGGCGCACCATGCTGTCCGCGGACACCGTGTCCTTCCTCGCCGCGGCGGTGCTCTACGTCCTGTCGGTCGGGTCGGTCCGGGGCTTCGCCTTCACCCTCGGCCTGTCGACGCTCATCGACGTCCTGATCATGTTCATCTTCACCCGTCCGCTGGTCACCGCGCTGGTCCGGCGGCCGTTGTTCAGTACCAGCCGTTTCTCCGGCCTGATGGTGCGGTCGACCGGCGGTGCCGCCGCGGCGGACCGGCCGCGACTGACCCGGCGCGCGGACGCGGGCGCTCCCGGCGCCGAGGACGGCGGCCCACGGGCCGCCGGTGACCTTGACCCGCCGGATCCAGGACCCCGGCTCGAGAAGCCGGGCACGGGGCCGCGGGTGGCGGGCCGACGCACGGCCGGACAGAGGCGGGAGCACTGACATGTCGTTGATAGGTCGGCTCTACCGCAGCGAGTTCAGCGTCGACTTCGTCGGCCGTCGCCGTGTCTGGTACATCGTGTCCGGCGTGCTGATCACGATCTGCGCCCTCAGCATGATCTTCCGGGGATTCTCCCTCGGTATCGAGTTCTCCGGCGGCGCCGTCTTCCAGTTCCCGTCGAACGGCGGGACGGTCGAGCAGGTCGACAGCCTTCTGAGCAAGAACGGGATCGACACGTCCGACAGCGTCGTCCAGCAGCTCGAGACGTCCCGCCAGTTCCGGGTGCAGACGCCCACGCTGACCGACCAGCAGACCGAGGCGCTGCAGAAGGACTTCGCGACGAACTTCCACGTCGCCAACCCGGACGAGGACATCGCCGTCTCGACCGTCGGGTCGTCCTGGGGATCGACGATCACGAGCAAGGCGATCCAGGGCCTGATCGTGTTCCTCGTCCTGGTGATGATCTATCTGTCGATCCGGTTCGAGTGGAAGATGGCGGCGGCGGCGATGGCCGCGCTCATCCATGACCTCATCGTCACGATGGGTGTCTACTCGCTCGTCGGCTTCGAGGTCACCCCGTCCACGGTCATCGCCGTCCTGACCATCCTCGGCTTCTCGCTGTACGACACGGTGGTCGTCTTCGACCGGGTCCGCGAGAACACGGCGGGGATGGCGACGTCCTCGCGGCGCACCTACGCCGAGGCGACCAACGACGCGCTCAACGAGACGCTGGTCCGCTCGCTGAACACGTCCCTGATCGCGCTCATCCCGGTGGCCTCGCTGCTGTTCGTCGGCGCCGGCCTGCTGGGCGCCGGCACGCTCAAGGACCTCGCCCTCGCCCAGTTCGTCGGCATCGCCTCGGGCACCTACTCCTCGCTGTTCTTCGCCACCCCGCTGCTGGTCGACCTCAAGCGAGGTGAGCCGGCGGTGAAGGCACTCGACGCCCGGGTACTGCGGGCGCGGGCGAGCGCCGCCCGCGCGGCCAAGACGACCGAGTCCGGGGGCGGCGGCCGGCCGGCGGCGCGCCGCGGCGCGGATCCGGAGACGGCCGTCCCACTGGCCGACCCGGACTCGGACCGGCGCGACGACGGCCGGGATCCGGCGGACACTGTCGGCATCGCCACCGGGATGCGCGCGGCCCCGGCCGGGGCCGCCAGCGGCGCGGCCGGGCGTGGTGGCATGCCGTCGGCCCAGCGCCGCGCCCCGAACCGCAAACCGTCCCAGCGAGGCCGCCCGAGCGGCAAGAAGCGACGCTAGGGGCGGCCCGCCGCGACGGAGTAACAGAGGCAGAACCACGACCGGCAGAACCACGACCGGCACGACATCGGCGCGAACCGCCGCCCGCGGGGCGGCGACAACGAAGATCGGAGAGGTCACCACGATGACAAGCGTCGACAGCCAGCCGGACCTGAGCGCGGCCGAGGCCGTGCTGGGCGCCCACGTGCGCGACGTCATGGACTTCCCCAAGCCGGGAGTCGTCTTCAAGGACATCACCCCGCTGCTCTCGACTCCGGCCGCCTTCGGAGTGGTCGTCGGTGCGCTGGCGGACCTCGCCCGCGGGCTGGGCGCCACCACGATCGCCGGCATCGAGGCGCGTGGCTTCCTGCTGGCCGCCCCGGTCGCCGACCGGGTCGGCGCCGGCATCGTCCCGATCCGCAAGCAGGGCAAGCTGCCCGGCCGGACCCGCAGCGAGGCGTACGCGCTGGAGTACGGGACGGCCGTCCTGGAGATCCACGAGGACGCCGTCCCGACGGGTGAGCGGGTCCTGATCGTCGACGACGTGCTCGCCACCGGCGGCACCGCGGCCGCCGCGCACACCCTGCTGCGCGGGTGCGGCGCCGACGTGGTGGGGCTGGCGGTGCTGATGGAGCTGACCTTCCTCTCCGGGCGCGACCGGACCGGCACGCTCGACATCACCTCGATCATGAAGATCTGACCGTGTCCGGCGCGTCGCCCGTGTCCGGTCACGGTTCGTGACCGGCGCTCGGCATTGACGCGAACGGCCTGCCCGCCGGCCTCTGGCGCGCCCCTGGCCGGGCGGGGTTGCGGAAGGCCCGGCGCCCCCGCAGCGTTAACCTCGACGTCAGGAGCCCTTCGCACATCCGTGCCACGGCTGAAGTGCTAAGCAGGAGCGGCCTGTGCCTGAGGCGCCGGTGACCACCGGATCCGTGCCGACGGCCGCGTCATCCGCCGGGGATACGCGGCCGGTCCAGGCTGCCCTGTCCGCGACCGACCGCACGCCGTCCACCGCCGACCGCACGCCGCTCGCGGGCGGCCAGCTCCCGCGCACCGGGCCGTCCGCCGCGCACGGCGGCCGCGACGGCGCCGAGGGCGGGTCGGGGTCCTCGCCCGTCCCGGACGCCACCGGAGAGGACGCCGAGAGCGGCTCGCCGGTGGTGCCGCGGCTGGGCCACGAGTCGCCTCCGCTGCCTCGCCGGGTCCGCCGCTTCTCCCGGCTGGGGGCGCACCGCGCCACGCCGCCCTCGTCGCTGGATCCGGTGCTGCGGGGGCTGGTCGCGAACCACCCGCGGATGGACATCGGGCCGGTGCAGCGGGCGTTCGAGGTGGCCGACGCGGCCCACGCCGGGCAGGTCCGTTTCTCCGGGCACCCGTACATCACCCATCCGATCGCGGTCGCCAGCATCCTGGCCGATCTCGGCATGGACATCCCGACGCTGTGCGCCGCGCTGCTGCACGACACCCTGGAGGAGACCGACCTCCCGCCGGAGACGATCGAGGCCGAGTTCGGCCCGCAGGTGCTGCAGATCGTCGACGCCGTCAGCAAGCTCAACCGGGTCAAGGTCGGCGAGGCCGCGCAGACCGAGACCATCCGCCGGATGGTCGTCGCCATGGCGCGCGACCCGCGGGCCCTGGTGGTCAAGCTCGCTGACCGCCTGCACAACATGCGGACGCTGCGCTTCCTGCCCGAGCACAAGCAGGAACGCAAGGCGCGCGAGACGCTGGAGATCTACGCGCCGCTGGCCCACCGCCTCGGGATGAACTCCCTCAAGTGGGAGCTGGAGGACCTGGCCTTCGCGGCGCTGTTCCCGAAGCGCTACGACGAGATCGTCCGCCTTGTGGCCGACCGGGCACCCAGCCGCGACGTCTACCTCACCGAGACGTCCACGCAGGTGCAGACGCAGCTGGCCGAGGCGAGGATCAAGGCCGTGGTGACCGGCCGGCCGAAGCACTACTACTCGATCTACCAGAAGATGGTCGTCCGCGGCCGGTCCTTCGAGGACATCTACGACCTCGTCGGCATCCGGGTCCTGGTCGACTCGGTGCGGGACTGCTACGCGGCGCTGGGCACCGTCCACGCGAACTGGAAGCCGATCCCGGGCCGGTTCAAGGACTACATCGCGATGCCCAAGTACAACATGTACCAGTCGCTGCACACGACGGTCATCGGGCCCGAGGGCAAGCCGGTCGAGCTGCAGATCCGCACGCACTCGATGCACAACCGGGCCGAGTACGGCATCGCGGCGCACTGGAAGTACAAGGAGGACGGCTCCGGCGCGGGCTCCCGGTCCGGCGGCTCCCGCTCGTCGGGCTCGTCGGCGTCGCGGCGGGCCGCCGCGAACAGCGGCGCCGGGGGCACCGACCCGAACCTGCGCAACTGGCTGCGCCAGATCCTGGACTGGCAGCGCGAGACGGCCGACCCGGGGGAGTTCCTCGACAGCCTGCGCTTCGACATGGCCGACGACGAGGTCTTCGTCTTCACGCCGAAGGGCGACGTCATCCCGCTGCCGGTCGGGTCGACGCCGATCGACTTCGCCTACGCCGTACACACCGACATCGGCCACCAGTGCGTCGGCGCCCGGGTCAACGGCCGGCTCGCGGCGCTCGACACCGCGCTGGAGAACGGCGACACGGTCGAGGTCTTCACCTCGCGGGCCCACTCGGCCGGCCCGAGCGAGGACTGGCTGACCTTCGTCCACTCGTCCCGCGCCCGGACGAAGATCCGCCAGTGGCACGCCCGGGAGCGCCGCGAGGACGCGATCGTCGCCGGCCGGGACGCGATCGGCCGGGCGATGCGCCGCCACGGCCTCCCGCTGGCCCGCCTGATGACCGGCGACGCGCTGCTGACCCTGGCGAAGGACATGCGCTACGCCGACGTCGCGGCGCTGTACGCGGCGGTCGGAGAGAAGAACATCAGCGCGCAGGCGGTGGTGAACCGGCTGCTACAGGGGCTCGGCGGTCCCGAGGGCGCCGAGGAGGACGCGGCCGAGATCGAGCTGCCGATCCGGGCCCTGCGCCGGGCCACCGGTGACGCCGGCGTGCTCGTCACCGGTTCCCCGGACGTGTGGGCCAAGCTGGCCCGCTGTTGCACGCCGATGCCCGGCGACGCCATCGCCGGCTTCGTCACCCGGGGCAAGGGCGTGTCGGTGCACCGTGCCGACTGCGTCAACCTCGCCGGCCTGCGGGGCGGCCCGCACGACCGGACGGTCGAGGTGGAGTGGGCGCCGTCATCGGGCTCGGTCTTCCTGGTGGTGATCCAGGTGGAGGCGCTGGACCGGACCCGGCTGCTCTCCGATGTGACCAGGGTGCTGTCCGACCACCACGTCAACATCCTCTCCGCGTCGGTCACCACGACGCGCGAGCAGGTGGCGGTCAGCCGGTTCACCTTCGAGATGGGCGACGCCAAGCATCTCGGTCACATCCTCGACGCCGTCAGATCCACCGACGGTGTGTACGACTGTTTCCGAGTCACCTCGGACGCACAGAGCTGACTGCGAGGGGGCACGCCGTGAATGCTGAGGCCGCGGGAGCGGGTCTGCCGGCGGGCGGCGGCTTCTCGCCCGCACTGCCCGCACTGTCCAGGGCGGACGGTGACGCGGACTCCCGGACGATCGCCGCGGCCCGCCAGGCCAGCATGCGCCTGGCGCACCTGGCCCGCCGGATGGCCGCGCCGCGCACCCCGCAGGTGCCCCCCGAGCTGCGCGATCTCGTCGAGGCGCACCGGGACTTCCATCCCAGGGCCGACATCAGCGCGGTGATCCGCGCCTACTCGGTGGCGGACGGCCTGCACGCCGGCCAGACCCGGCGCAGCGGCGACCCGTACATCAGCCATCCGCTGGCCGTCGCCGAGGTGCTCGCCGAGCTCGGTGTCGACACGACGACCCTGATCGCCGCGCTGCTGCACGACACGGTCGAGGACACCGGCTACACCCTCGAGTCGGTCGCCGCAGAGTTCGGCGGGGAGGTCGCCAACCTCGTCGACGGTGTCACCAAGCTCGACAAGATGCGTTTCGGTGAGGCCGCCGAGGCCGAGACGCTGCGCAAGCTGATCGTCGCGCTCGCCCGCGACTACCGCGTCCTGGTCATCAAGATCGCCGACCGGCTGCACAACATGCGGACCCTCGGCTTCATGTCACCGGCCAAGCAGCAGAAGATCTCCCGGGTCACGCTCGAGGTCCTCGCTCCGTTGGCGCACCGCCTCGGGGTGAGCGTGATCAAACGGGAGCTCGAGGACCGCGCGTTCGCGGTGCTCGACCCCGAGGAGCACCGCCGGATCTCCACCGTCGTCGACGACTTCACCACCGCCGAGCGGGCGAGCGGTGTGCTCGCCGCGATGGTCACGCGGATGCGCGCCGGCCTCGCCGAGGCCCGGGTGGACGGCGCGGTGTCCATCCGGACCAGCCACATCTTCTCGATCTACAAGCGCGGCCAGGAACGCGGCCGCCAACCGCGCGACTACAACGACATCGTCCGGGTGCTCGTGCTCGTCGACGACATCACGGACTGCTACGCCTCGCTGGGTGTCATCCACGGGATCTGGCGACCGGTGCCCGGGCGGCTGCGCGACTTCGTGGCGACCCCCAAGTTCAACATGTACCAGAGCCTGCACACCAGCGTGATGGACGAGACCGGGCGCACGATCGACATCCAGATCCGGACCCCGTCCATGCACCGCCTGGCCGAGACCGGGATCGTCGCGAAGCCCGTCGGCCCCGGCGCGGACGGCGCCCGCCTCGAAGGGCTCTCCTGGCTGCACAGCCTGCTCGACTGGCAGGTCGACACCGTCGACCCGGGGGAGTTCCTGGAGTCGCTGTCGTCCGACCTGAACTCCGACGAGGTGCTCACCTTCACCCCCAAGGGCAAGATGATCGCCCTGCCGGCGCGCTCGTCGCCGGTCGACGTGGCCTACGCGGTCCACACCGACGTCGGCCACCGGGCCATCGGAGCCCGGGTGAACGGCCGGCTCGTGCCGCTGCACACCCGGCTGCGCAACGGCGACGTCGTCGAGATCCTCACCTCGAACCTGCCCGGCGCCGGCCCGAGCGAGGACTGGCTCGAGTTCGTGCGGACGTCCCGCGCCCGGGTCCGGATCCGCAAGCGGCTGGCCCGGCAGCGACGCGACGCGCAGGCCCGGGCCACCCAGGCGGCCGCGGACCGGTCGCTGGTGGTGACCGAGCGTGCGGCCTCCGACGCCCGCGCCGCGGGCGCGCCGTGGACAGCCCGGGGAGCGGGCGCGGGGGGCGGCGGGCGGGTCACCCGGCTGCGCCCGTCCGCGCAGCCCGCCCGGGTGGCGGACACGGTCGACCCGAATGGTCCCCGGGGCGGCGCCGACGGGGCCGCGGGCTCGTCGCGCGCCCATTCCGGTGGTTCGACAATGCGCGCCGGTTCTCCACGTACCGGCGGCGCGGCTTCCCTGGGCGGTTCGATTATCTCGGGCGAACCCGCCGGATTGAACGGTTCCGCCGGGCTGAACGGCGCGGCCGCATTGAATGGCACGGCCGGTCCGCAGGAATCCGTGAGATCGGGTGACAGCGCCACTTCGGGCGACAGTGCCTCTTTGGGCGCCGCCGCCGGCCCGGGAGGGTCTGGTGGTCAGGGCCGAGATGCCCGTTCCGGTGGCTCCAGGGGCTCAGGGGAGGACAGCGCGCTGTCCCGGGGCGCGCGGCGTACGCGGCGTTCCACCGCGGCACAGCGTGGTGATCGCCCGGGTGGCCCGGACGGGCCCGGCACGGGGAGTTCCCAGGGCTGGGAATCCGCCTCGTCCGCGGGGGGTGACGGTTCCGCGCGCCGGGGAACACAGAACTGGGCGGGCTTCGCCGAGATCGACGGCGCGGATGTGCCGGTGCGGCTCGCGCGATGTTGTCTTCCGCTCCCGGGCGACACGGTCGTCGGCTTCACCACGCACAGCAGCTCGGTCTCTCTTCACCGGCAGGAATGCGCGAACGTCGCCGCTTCGGCGTCCTCGCGCGAGCAGGTGACCGTCAAGGGGTGGACCGCTCCGGAGAGTCAGACCTTCCCCGCAGAAATCGCCGTGGAGGCGTTCGACCGCTACGGATTGCTGGCGGATATCACCGAGGTCCTCTCGGACACCTCCGCCTCGGTGCGGGCGGCGTCCACGTCGACATCCGAGGACAGGGTGGCGCGCGCTCGCTTCACCATCGAGGTCACCGGCCCGGACCAGCTCGACCGCGTGCTGGCGGCCGTGCGCGGGGTAGGCGGCGTGTACGACTGTTACCGGGCATGTCAAACAACGGTATGACGCCGCGTGGCCACCCGGGAGATTTATGCTCTCCGTGTCGCTATGACCCCGGAAGTCGCGTTTCCCCGCATTCCGGGCAGCGGTGGAGATCGCGTCGAATGTGCCTGTCGCCGCCGTCGCGGAAAATCGACGGTGGCGCGGGAGATACGATGTAGAGTATCCCGTGTAGCCATCGGTGATGGGTGGGAGTACGCGTGGGATACCTTCAGGTCATCACGAGCATCGACTCACCGGACGCCGCGGATCGTATCGGCAGGGCTCTCGTCGAGCGGCGCCTCGCCGCCTGTTTCCAGGTGGTCGGGCCGATTCGGAGCACTTATCGCTGGAACGGCGAGATCGAACAGTCCGAGGAATGGCTGTGTCTCGCCAAAACAACTACCGACCGGGTGACCGAGCTGATCACGGAGCTCTCCGCCGCGCATCCCTACGAGACGCCGGAGATCATTGCGACTCCGATCGTGCATGGGCATACGGACTATCTCGACTGGATCTCGGCGGAGACCGAACCGACGGTCCACAACTGAGACATCCCGGCGCTGAGACATCCCGACATCCCGACATCCGGGCCGCCCGGTTGCCGGGATGTGCCCGGCAGCCGGCCTCCGGTGGGCGCCGGCCGCGGGGGCGCTCAGGTGAGCGCGCGGAGCTGCTCGTCGAGGTCGCGGACGGCCTGCGTCTGCTGCCAGGGCCGCAGATGCTCCCGGACGCGGCGGACCCTGGTCAGCCCGAGGGAGAAGTCGGTCGCCGCGACGATGGCGAGCGACTCGGTCGCGTACTGGGTGGCGGCCTCGATCTCCCGGCGCTGGATGTGGACCTCGGCGATGTCACCGAGCAGCAGGGACCGCTTCTTGGTGCCGCTGTGCGGGGTGGTGGCGCGCAGTGCCTCGGTCGCCGCCGCGTGGGCCGCGGCCGGGCGCCGCAGCCGGGTGTAGGTCGTGACCTTGATGCCGTCCAGACGGCCGCGGTCGAAGAACTGTGTCCAGACCCGGTCGCCGTCGTCGGCGCGGTCGAACGCGTCCTGGGCGCGGTCGAGGGCGGCCAGCGCGGCCCGCCCCTCACCGCGGGCCGCCTGCTCCTCGGCCTCCCGCCCGGCCAGCCAGGCCTTCGTCATGACGGTGCTGCCCGTCGCGGCGCGGCGCTGCGCCTCGGCCAGCAGTGCGCAGGCCTGGTCGTGACGGCCGATGCCCGCGCTGTGATAGCTCTCGTAGCCCAGCACGCAGGCCCACAGCGCGCTGTCGTCGGCCTCCCGCGCAGCCTCGATGGCGACCCGGTAGTAGGCCAGGGCCGAGGGGACGTCGTTCATGTCGAAGGCGAGCCAACCGGCCAGGGCGGCGGTCTCGCCGGCCGTGGAGGCGAGGTCCCGGCGGACCGGCGAGCGGCCGCTGGACTCCAGGAGCTGCGTGAGCGTCCCCAGATGCCCGGTGACCCGGGGGAACAGGGCCCGGGCCGGAACCCGCTCCTCGAGGCCGTACAGGCCCGCGGTGCAGCGGCTCAGCTCGTCCGCGAGCTCGGGGGTGACCGTGGTGCGTCGGCGCAGCGCGGCGGACAGCCGCTCCCAGGGCGCGTCGTCGCCACCCATGCCCAGCGGGACGACCGCGACACCGCCGGCCGCCGCGAACAGCCGCAGAAACCCGCGCCGCTCCACCGGGAGAGCGTTGTGCAGGCCGGCGTCGGCCTCGGCGGCCTGCAGGAGCAGCGTGCCGGCCGGCACGATCTCCCGGGAGGCCTTGTCCGCGCCGGACGCGTGCGCCGGAAGCCCCGTGTTGGGGTCGTCGTCCACGAAGCCGAGCTCCGCCGACGACCGCTCGAACAGGGCCCGCAGGAGCCGCTGGTAACGAAGGCTGGGCTTTTTATCGCCCTTCTCCCATTTGCAGATCATATTTCCCGTCACGCCGGCCTCGCGGCCCTCGTGTATGACGGAAAAACGCCGGATCTCACTGGCCAGTCGTTCCTGCGACCAACCGCGTTCCTCCCGGCAGGTACGCAACCGCACGTTCGGAGTGCGGGTGATCCCGGCCGATGCCGGCCTGTGGTCGTTCGCCTGCGCAGTCCTCGGCGTGGCGCGACCAGCCGACGGTCCTGTCGAGCGCTGCATCGGGACCTCCGAGTCAAGCGGTTGACTTCAGGAGCTTAACCCTGAGTTAGCAAAGACGGTGATACCCCCTGTGTGGTCCTTCGGTGACAAGAAAGCGACAAATCATGGCACCGGTTGAGCTGCCCACAGGGAGTGGCCGGGTGGCGCCGCGGTGCGCGGCGTCGTCGTCCGGCCGGCGCACCACCATAGAGTCTGATGTCGTGAGAGTCGGACCCCTGCCTCAGAGCTCCAGCGGGCAAGGCCCCAGCGGGCGAGGCCCCCGCGCGCGCGGCGAGGCCCGGCCCCTGCGGGCATGGCAACGCGCAGCCCTGGAGACCTACCGGTCGCGCAGCGCGTCCGGCGGCCGCGACTTCCTGGCCGTCGCGACCCCGGGCGCCGGCAAGACGACGTTCGCGCTGGAGATCGCCGCCGACCTGTTGGCCGCGGGCGAGGTGCGTTCGGTGACCGTGGTCGCCCCGACCGAGCACCTCAAGCGGCAGTGGGCCAACGCCGCCTCCGCGGTCGGGATCGACCTGGACCCGACCTTCCGCAACTCGGCCGGCGCCACCGCGTCGGACTACACCGGGGTCGCGGTCACCTACGCCCAGGTCGCCGCGCACCCCGCCCTGCACCGCATGCGCACGGCCGCGCGCCGCACGCTGGTGATCCTCGACGAGATCCACCACGCGGGCGACGCCCTGTCCTGGGGCGAGGCGGTCCGGGAGGCGTTCGAGCCGGCCGCCCGCCGGCTCGCGCTCACCGGAACCCCGTTCCGGTCCGACGTCAACCCGATCCCGTTCGTGACCTACCTGCCCGACGCCGAGGGCGTGACGCGCAGCGTCGCGGACTCCTCCTACGGCTACGCCGAGGCGCTGCGTGACGGTGTGGTCCGTCCCGTGCTCTTCCTCGCCTACTCGGGTGAGATGTCCTGGCGCACCAGCGCCGGCGCGGAGCTCAGCGCCCGGCTCGGCGAGCCGCTGAACAGCGAGCAGACCGCGGCAGCGTGGCGCACGGCCCTCGACCCCCGCGGAGACTGGATGCCCGCGGTCCTGGCCGCCGCCGACACCCGGCTCTCCCAGGTGCGCCGGGGCGGGATGCCGGATGCCGGAGGCCTGGTCATCGCGACCGACCACACCAACGCCCGCGCCTACGCCGGCCTGCTGCGGCGGATCACCGGCGTGTCTCCCGTGATCGTCCTCTCCGACGACCCGACCGCCAGCACGAAGATCGCCACGTTCCGTGAGTCGACGGACCGGTGGATGGTCGCCGTCCGCATGGTCAGTGAGGGCGTGGACGTCCCCCGCCTGGCGGTCGGCGTGTACGCCACCTCGGCCTCGACGCCGCTGTACTTCGCCCAGGCCGTCGGCCGGTTCGTCCGTGGCCGCGGACGCTCGGAGACGGCGTCGGTGTTCCTGCCCAGCGTCCCGTCGCTGCTGGCACTCGCCGGCGAGATGGAGGTCCAGCGCGACCACGCGCTCGACAAACCGCAGCGTGAGCCGGACGCGTTCGACGACGACGCGCTGCGCGAGGCCAACCGCCGCCGCGACACCCCCGAAAAGCCCGACACCCTGTTCACCGCGCTCGGCTCCTCCGCCCAGCTCGACCGGGTGATCTTCGACGGCGGCGAGTTCGGCACGCCGGCCGCCTCCGGCTCCCTCGAGGAGGAGGACTTCCTGGGTCTGCCGGGCCTGCTCGAGCCCGACCAGGTCGCGACCCTGCTGCGCCAGCGCCAGGCGGCGCAGCAGGCCGCCGCGGCGAAGGCGCGGCCCGCGGCCGGCGAACCCGTGGTGCCGGCCGCGCGGCAGGGGGAGGCGGGCACCGACCCGGCCGACCGGCCCGTCCACGAGCAGATCGGCGACCTGCGGCGCGAGCTGAACAAGCTTGTCGCCGCGCACTACCATCGCACCGGAAAGCCGCACGGGATGATCCACGCCGAGCTGCGCCGCTCCTGCGGCGGCCCGCCGAGCGCCCAGGCCAGCACGGCCCAGCTTCAGGCCCGGATCGACACGATGCGCCGCTGGGCCGGCTGAGCCGCCCCGCCGACCCCGGTCAGACCCAGCCCGGCGACCCTCCGTCGGCCTCGTCCAGCGCGCCGGTCCTCGTCCGTCCAGGTTGTTCCGCCGCCCCGTCCCGGGCGGTCAGTCCGGGGCGGGGCGGCGGGGCGATGGGGCGGATCGAGGTCAGGGCCCCTGGGTGATCTCGATCGACTTGATCTGCGGCTTGCTGGCCGGCGCGCCGTCCGACCCGCCGCCCTCGACACCCGGGGACGTCAGCTTGTCCAGGACGTCGAGGCCCTCGGTGATGTGGCCGAAGACGGTGTAGCCGCCGGCGAGCGCCGCGGCGCCCTGCTGGCTCGGGTCGGCGTAGTTGATGAAGAACTGGCTGCCGTTGCTGTCCGGCTGGCTGCTGTGCGCCATGGCCAGGACACCCCGGTTGTAGTTCACGCCCTCGGTGTTCTCGTTGGCGTAGCCGAAGCCCGGGCCGCCCATCCCACTGCCGGTCGGATCCCCGCACTGCAGCACGTTGATGCCGGCGTCGGCGCCACCCGTCTGCCGGTGGCAGGCGGTGTCGTTGTAGAAGCCCGCCTCGGCGAGCGTGCGCAGCGCGTTCACCGTGCAGGGAGCCTTGTCCGCGTCGAGCGCGGCCGTCATCGTGCCCTGGTCGGTGGTGATGACCATGGTGGCGGGGGCCTTGTTCACCGTGGCGGCGGCCGTCGGGAGCCCCACCGGGCGGGACGGCGACTCGCCGCTCGAGGTGTAGACGCAGTCACCGACCTTGCTCGTCTGCCCGGCCGGCACCGCCGGTGCCGCCGACGCCGACGGGTTGGCCGCGGGATCGGTCGCGCTGAGATTGTCGTTGTCCCCGCCGCCGCTGAGCAGGACCGCGGCGATCACCGAGCCGACGATGGCCACCACGGCCACCGCCGCGACGATCGTCAGGCGGCGTTGCCGTCGCTGGTACGCCTGGCGGCGGCGCTGCGCCTGGCGCGCCGCCCGCGCGGCGGCTATCTCGCGCTGCCGCCGTTCCTTCGTGCTCGACACCCTCGCCGGCCTCCCGCTCCTCGTCAGCGTGACTACCGGATGGTCATCAGGTCGTCACCAGGTCATCCGTCCATCAGGTGATCGGCCCCGGCCGGCAATCCTCGTCAGCGTGCCGGCACCGGTCCGCCACGAGTGTGCGCATCCGGACCTGTGCGCGACCTGTGAGCCGCGCGTAGTCCGTCCGGGGCGTCGGTGCGACACGGAACCCGAGGGCGTGACCGGGCGCACCGCCGTCACACAGGGTACGCGGGGGGAATGCCGTGGAAACCGGTGTGCCGAGCCGGGCGCCGGCGGGCCCTTACGGCAGGGGGTCCGGGGAGGCGACTGATAGCGTCTGCGCACAGGGAACCGATACGAAGGCTGACACGAATTCATGCTCGACAAGCGCTTCATCCGGGAAAATCCCGACGCCGTGAAGGAGGCTGTCCGCCTCAAGGGCGTCGACCTCGACGTCGACGAACTGCTCCAGCTCGACCAGGAGAACCGCAAGCTGCAGTTCGAGGTCGACGAGGCCCAGGCCCGGCGCAAGTCCTTCGCCAAGCAGTTCGCCAAGGCTGACGAGGCGCGCCGCGCCGAGCTGCGTGCCGAGCACGCCGAGTTCGACCGGCAGCTCCGTGACCTGCGCGAGCAGCTCACCCGGACGAGCACGCGGATGTCCGAGCTGATGCTGCTCACCCCGGGCATCCCCTGGGAGGGCGCCCCGGTCGGCCCGGACGAGTCCGCGAACGTGGTGGTCCGCACCGTGGGCACCCGCCCGGAGTTCGACTTCACCCCGATCGACCACACCGAGCTCGCCGAGAAGCGCGGCTGGGCCGAGTTCGCCCGGGCCCGCAGGGTCGCCGGTGAGCGGGCGTACGCCCTGGTCGGCGACATGGTCATGCTCGAGCGGGCGGTCCACTCCTACGCCCTCGACCTGCTGCGCGAGCGGGACTTCACCCCGGTGTCGGTCCCCGCGCTGGTCAAGGAGGGCCCGCTCGTCGGCACGGGCATGCTCCCGAAGGCCCGCGAGGAGATCTACGAGATCCCCGCCGACGACGCGTTCCTCGCCGGGACGGCGGAGGTGGCCCTGGTCGGCCTGCACGCCGGGGAGATCCTCGACGCCAGGCGCCTGCCGATCCGCTACGCCGGCATCTCGCCGTGCTTCCGGCGCGAGATCGGCAGCGCCAGCCGGGACGTCCGCGGGCTACTGCGGGTACACCAGTTCGAGAAGGTCGAGCAGTTCGTCCTGTGCGTGAACGACCCGGCGGAGTCAGCCCGCTGGCACGCGGAGCTGCTGGCTACGGCCGAGCACATCCTGGCCGACCTGGGCCTGCACTACGAGGTCGTCGAGTGCTCGACCGGGGACATGGGCCTGGGCAAGTTCCGGATGAACGACATCAACACGTGGTTCCCCACCCTCGACCTGTTCCGGGAGACCCACAGCTGCTCGACGCTGCACGACTGGCAGGCCCGCCGGGCGAACCTGCGCTACCGCGACGCGGACGGCAACGTACGTTTCGCGCACACCCTCAACAACACCGCGGTGGCCACGCCCCGCCTGCTGGCCGCGATCCTGGAGAACTTCCAGACCGCCGACCACCAGGTCAGGGTGCCCGAGGTGCTGCGCCCCTACCTCGGCGGCCGCGACCTGCTCTGAGCCGCGACCCGCTCTGAGCCGTGATGTGGGGGCTGGTGGGGCGGCTTAGCTCGTCGAGGGATGGCGGCGGGAGCGGGTGGCGCGGATCAGGGCCGGCGTGGCGACGGTGAGGCGGCGGCCCAGGCCGACGGATACCCGTCGGTCGAGGATCTGGTAGTCGGCGCGTTCGATCTCGTCCAGGATGTCGCCGTAGAGGTGGAACGCGGTCCAGAGGCAGTCGCGGGACGTCGGGTGCAGCAGCCGGATGCCCGGTCGGGCCGAGCGGAACAGCTCCCGCGCACGGGCGATCTCGTGGGTCAGCAGCCGGCGCACGGGGCCGTCGACCACCCCGGTGGCGAGGCGCTCCCTGGTGACTCCGAACAGGTCCAGGGACGTCTGCGGAAGGTAGACGCGGCCGCGGCGCAGGTCCTCCCCGACGTCGCGGAGGAAGTTCGCGAGTTGGAAGGCGGCGCCGAGGTCGCGGGCGTACGCCTCCGCCGAGGCGTCGACGGGCTCGAGGATGGGCAGCATCTGCAGGCCGATCACCACCGCCGAGCCGTGGACGTAGACCATGAGGTCGTCCCAGGTGGCGTAGCCGGTGACGGTCAGGTCCATCGCCATCGAGGTCAGGAAGGCCTCGAAGTACGCGACCGGCAGGTCGAAACGCCGAATCGTGTGCAGGACGGCTGGCAGCACCCCGGCATCCCCGGCACCGACGGAGCCTGCCCCGCTCCCGTCGACCCCGACCCCGACCCCGACCCCGACCGAGCCGGTGGCGAGTGCGGTGAGGAAGCGGTTGCCCCACTGTCGCAGCCACTGTGCCTTCGCCTCGTCGGTCAGCGTCGAGTCGAGGTCGTCCACGATCTCGTCGGCGTACCGCGCGAAGCCGTACAGGGCGTGGACGTGCGGGCGCTTCCACCGTGGCAGCAGGAGGGTGGCCAGGTAGTAGGTGCGCCCGTGGACGGCGTTCAGCTCGCGGGCGGCGCGGTAGGAGCTCCGCAGGCGCGGATCGGTGATGCCGGCCGCGTCCAGCTCGCTGCGCAGGCCGCTCACAACAGCCAGCGTAGCCGGCGGATCAGCACAACCGGCAGATCAGGGCACCCGGCGGATCAGCGTTGCCGGCGGATCAGGGCAGCCGGGAGGACAGCGCGAGTGAGAGCGCGGCGGCGGCCAGCCCGAGCCCGAGGGAGAGGCCGACGAACCAGGTCGTGATCTCCCGGTACTCCGTGCGGTAACCGATGGAGCTGCCCAGGCCCCGGTAGACGGACTGCAGCTCGTCACCGGAGGTCGCCCGGTGGTACGAGCCGCCTGTCTGGTCGGCCAGCTCACGCAGGGCTTCCTCGTTGACCGGTACGGGGATCTGCTGGCCGCCGACGTCGAGGGTGCCGTCCGAGGTGCCGTAGGCGATGGTGTCGACGGGGATCTCGGCGTCGCGCGCGGCCGTCGCCGCCTGCGCGTTCGGGCGCCCTCGTGTGGTCTCACCGTCCGAGAGCAGGACGATCGCGGCGGGCGGTGGTGGCTGCCCCTCGTCGGAGAGCCGCTGCCCGGCGGTGGCGATCGCCTGCAGGGAGGCGTAGATGCCCTCACCGACGGCGGTCGCCGGGCCGAGCTGCAGCCCGCGGATTCCCGAGCGCACCGACTCCCGGTCGGTCGAGGCGGGGACGAGGACGGCCGCCGAGCCCGCGAACGACACCAGCCCGAGGTTGATCCGCGGCGGGAGCTGGTCGACGAAGGCCTGGGCGCCCTGCTTGGCCGCCTCGAGCCGGGTCGGTGTGATGTCGGTGGCGGCCATCGAGTTCGACACGTCGATGGCCAGGATGATCGTCGCTCGTTCGCGTGGCACCCGTTCGGCCCGGGCGGGGCGGGCCATCGAGATGACCAGGCCGGCCAGGGCGAGCAGCAGCAGTGCCGCCGGGACGTGGCGGCGCCACCACTGCGGGCGGCGCGGCAGGACGCTGGAGAGCAGGGCGGTCGACGACAGCCGCGCGGCGTAGACCCGGCGGCGCAGCGACACCACGACGTAAGCCGCCGTCAGCGCGCCGACGGCGAGGAAGAGCCACAACCAGTGACCGGCCAGGAAGCTCACGGCGCCGCCGCCCGCCTGCCCCGACGGCCGCCTGCCCCGGCCACAGCTGCTGTCCCGGGTCGACCCCGGCCGGTGGCCGGCGGGAGCGATCGCGGGTGGCCCGGTAGCCGGGTCGAGTCCACGGGTGGGCGTCGTGCCGCGCCGCGGCTCGTCCGGCTCGCCGAGACGAAGCGGACGATGTCGATCAGCCAGTCGGAGTCGGTGCGCAGCACCAGGTGCCCGGCGCCCGCCCGGCGCAGCGCGAGGGCGACCTGGGAGCGGTGCTCGGCCGCGGCCAGGCGGTAGCGCTCACGCAGTCGCCGTGAGGACGTCGGAACCTCCACCAGCTCGCCGGTCTCCGCGTCCACGACCGGAAGCAGGCCCACGGCGGGCAGCGTCAGCTCGGCCGGGTCGAGGACCTCGACCGCGAGGAGCTGGTGGCGCGCCGCGAGGACGCGCATCGGCCGTTCCCAGTCGAGGTCGGTGGAGAGGAAGTCGCTGACGACCACCGCGAGGCCACGGCGCCGGCGCGGGCGGTCCAGGGCGGCGATCGCGGCGGCGAGATCGGTGGCGGCCGCCGGGTCGGGCCGGCGCAGCGGCCGGTCGTGCGCCCCCTCGGGGACCGTCAGCAGGGTCCGCAGCAGCGTTCGCAGGCCCTGGCGGCCGGGCCGGGCGGGGATGACCCGTGGCCCGGCCGGGGTGAGGGCCACGGCTCCCATCCGGTTGCCCGTGCGGGCGGTGAGGAAGCCGATCGCCGCCACCGCGGCGATCGCCAGATCACGCTTGCGGACCGAGGTGGTGCCGAACTCCTGGCTGGCCGTCAGGTCGACCAGCGCCCACGTCTCCAGCTCCCGGTCGGCGATCAGGTCGTGCACGTGCGGGACGGTCGTCCGCGCGGTGACCGCCCAGTCCATCCGGCGGACGTCGTCGCCGACGTTGTACTCCCGGCTCTCGGCCTTCTCGGTGCCCTGGCCGGGCAGCAGGCCGAGATGATCGCCGAGCAGCATGCCGTCCAGCCGGCGGGTCACGGTGAGCTCGAGGCCGCGCAGCGTCCGCTCGACCGACGGCGACGTCGCCGCGGGCTGGGGCGCGGCCGGATCCGCGCGGGGAGCGGTCACCGGGACGACCCGCCATCGAAGTACTCGGGGAAGCCGGTGCGTGGGTCGGTGCGCCAGCGCCCGGAGTGCGTGACCGGTGGGGGGATGCGCCCGTTGCGCCCGTGGTCGGCGCCGGCCTGCTGGCGGGGCGCGACCTGGGGGTGCGGCAGCGCGTCGAGGACGCGGCCGGCGATCTCCTCGGCGGTGAGCCCCTCGGCCAGCGCCTCGTAGGAGAGGACCAGGCGGTGCGGCAGGACGTCGAGCGCGACCGCGGACACGTCGTCGGGGACCACGTAATCCCGGCCGCGCAGCAGGGCGAGCGCCCGGGCCGCGGCGATGAGGCCGAGCGAGGCCCGGGGGGACGCGCCGTACGCGAGGTGCCCGGCCAGTTCGGGGAGGTCGACGTCGGCGGGGGAGCGGGTCGCGAGCACCAGGCGGACGGCGTACTCGGTGATCGCGTGGTGGACGAACACGTCGTCCGCGCGGTTCTGCAGCCTGATGAGGGACTCCGGCTCGAGGACGCCCTCGGCGGTGGGTGGCCGCACGCCCATCCGCCGGACGATCTCCAGCTCCTCGGCCGCGGTCGGGTACGGAACGTTGACCTTCATCAGGAAGCGGTCGCGCTGCGCCTCGGGTAGCGGGTAGACGCCCTCCGACTCGATCGGGTTCTGCGTCGCCAGCACAAGGAAGGGCCGCGGCAGCGGGTGAGTGATCCCGCCGAGGGATACCTGCCGTTCCGACATCACCTCGAGCAGCGCCGACTGCACCTTCGCGGGCGCGCGGTTGATCTCGTCCGCGAGAACGAAGTTCGCGAAGACCGGGCCGAGTTCGATGTCGAATGTCTCCCGGCTGCTGCGGAAGATCCTCGTTCCGATGATGTCCGAGGGGACGAGGTCGCTGGTGAACTGGATCCGCACGAAGGAGCCGCCGACGACCGTCGCCAGCGTCTGCACGGCCAGCGTCTTGGCGACGCCGGGCACGCCCTCCAACAGGCAGTGCCCCCGGGCCAGCAGCGCGACGAGCATGCGCTCGACCATGTGATCCTGGCCGACGATGACCTTCTTGACCTCGAACAACGCCCGCTCGAGCAGGGCCGCGTCGTCGGCCGCCTCGATCGCGGAGGGCTCGGCCGGACGGCTGGCCGCCGAACCCGAGCCGGCGGGCGCCCGGACCTCCGCGCCGGGTGCCGCCACGCCGGGATCGGTCGTCCACTCGTTCATGGCGCCATCCTCCCAGACGCTGTGCGGAATCGAGTGCCAACGGACTCGGGACAGTGTGGCCGGAAGCCTCTTCTAAGGTGCCCTTCAGGAAGTTCTCACCTAATACCGCGCCGAAACTCCGGGGACACGAAACCCGGGTGACGCCCCGAACGCCCAATGACACATTACGGCGTCAGGGAATAGCCCTCAGTGTCCGCGTGCGGTAGCCACGATCACGGCCGAGAACCCGCTCGGCGGCCAGCCGGCCCGATATCAGCACCATCGGAACTCCCACCCCCGGCCGGGTCCCGCTGCCGGTGAACACCACGTTGGCCAGTCCCGGCGCCAGGTTGGACGGCCGGAACGGGCCGGTCTGGCGGAAGGTGTGCGCCGCCGCGAACGGCGCGCCGGCGGCCATCCCGCGGGCCCGCCAGTCCGCCGGGGTGGTCACCTGCTCGACGTCGATCGACGTTCCGAACCCGGGGTAGCCGGCACGCTCCAGTGTGGCGACGACCTCGTCGCGGTACCGCGGGCCGAGGACCGACCAGTCCAGCGGCGCGGTCAGGTTCGGGGTGGGGAACAGGACGTAGTAGCTGTGCCCGCCCGCCGGCGCGGCCGCCGGCTCGGTGACCGACGGCGTGCTCACCAGGAACGACGGGTCGCTCATCAGCTCCCCGCGCCGGATGATCTCGTCGAAGGTGCGCCGCCACGCGCCCCCGAAGTGGATCGTGTGGTGCGTCCCGGACGGGTGGGCACCCTGGGCGCCGGCGAGCAGCAGGAAGCAGGACGGCGAGTACCGCAGGCGGTCCAGCCGCGCCGGGGCGGCGGAGGCGGGCAGCAGGTCGCGGTAGGCCACCGGGAGGTCCGGGTTGAGGATCACGACGTCCGCCGCCACCCGCTCGCCGGCGGTGGTGTGCACGGCGACCGCCCGCCCGCCGCGGACCTCCACCCGGTTCACCTCGGTGCCGTAGCGGAAGGTGGCCCCGTGCCGGGCCGCGGCCCCGGCCATGGCCGCGGCGACCGCGTGCGGGCCGCCGTCGGCGTGGAAGACGCCGGCCACCGAGTCCATGTAGGCGATCACGGCGTACAGCCCGAGCGCCTCGTGCGGGTCGAGCCCGGCGTACATCGCCTGGAAGGAGAACAGCCGCCGGGTCCGCGGGTCGCGAAGGTACCGTCCGACCACGGTGTCCAGGCGGCGGAACCCGCCGAGCGCCGCCACCCGGGCCAGCGAGGGCCGCATCAGGGCCAGCGGCGAGTCGACCTGGGCGTCGATGAAGTCGCGCATCTGCGCCTGGAACATGCGGGTCGCGAACCGGGTGAAGTCACGGAACCCGGCTGCCTCGGCCGGCCCGCACAGCTCCCGCACCCCCTGCTCGGTGTGCTCCGGGTCGGCGCGGACGTCCAGCACGGACCCGTCCGCGAAGCGGGCCCGGTACATCGGGTCGAGGCGGCGCAGCGGCAGCCACCGGCCGAGGTCCTCGCCCACGCAGTCGAGCGCGTCCGCCACCAGGTCCGGCATGGTGAGCACGGTCGGCCCGGTGTCGAACCGGTAGCCGCCCAGCCGTAGCGACCCCGCGCGCCCACCGGGGGTGTCGTCACGTTCCAGGACGGTGACCCGCCGGCCCGCGCCGGTCAGCCGGAGCGCGGCCGAAAGTCCGCCCAGCCCGGCTCCGACGATGACGACGTGGTCCGTCGGCCCGGTCACTGTTCGCATCGGAGGTCCTCTCTGCACCCGCCCGGCCGTCCACCGCTCGGGTGGGTACGGTCTCACCGGGCCCGAGCGGGCCTCCGCTCCGCCCGCCGCAGGTGGCCCCGCCGCCGCGGCCCCGTCGGTGGGGCCACCTCGGTGGGACGGCCCGGCGCCCACCCGGTGACCGCCGCGCGGCGGGAGCCCTGGACCGCCGCCCGGGGCGGGCCAGGGGCGGCCGTGCGCCGAACATCTCACCGCGGACGGGACCTCGGGCCGGCGCCCGGTGCCGGCGGTAGCGGGTAGCGTTCGACCGTCCTGATCGGCGACCCTGTGGGGTCGCCGCGTCCAGAGGTCGTCCAGAGGTCGTGCGGAGGTGTCGTGTCTGATCTCGTCGTCGTCGCGCTCGGCGTCGCGCTGCTGGTGGTGACCGGCAGCGCTCTCATCCTGCTCCGGATGCCGCCGGAACGGCTCGAGCGCACGGTCGACGAGGTGACGTCCGTGGAGGTCCGGCTCGCCGCCGGCCGGGTCGAGATCGGCGAGTACGACCGGTCGGACGTCGCCGTCGAGATCCTCGCGCGCCGCCGACCCGGGCGGGCGAGGCCGACCATGACCCGCTCGGGCGGTGTGCTGCGGATCGACGGGCGGACGAGCGAGGCGCTGGCCCGGCTGAAGCTGCCGCGCGGGACGAAGGCCCGGGCCGAGGTCCGGATGGGGGAGATCACCCTCTGGGGCTCCGCCGGTGACCTGGTGCTGGTCACCGAGGGCGGCGGCATCACCGGGCGGGAGCTCTCCGGTGCGCGGGTCAGTGCCCGTAGCCGGACCGGCGACGTCAACCTGCACTTCGACGGCCCGCCGGACGACCTGTCCGCGGTCAGCGAGGACGGCATGGTGACCCTCGTGTTGCCCGAGGATGAGTACGGGGTCGAGGCGGAGGCCGGGAACCCGCAGTCCGCGGTCGTCGACCTGCCGAGCGTGCCGGGGGCCGCGCGCCGGGTGCTGGCGCGCAGCGTGGCCGGCAGGATCAGGATCAGGCCCGCGTCACCGCGCGGCCCGGTGCGGATCTAGCGCCGACCCGGCGCCGCGGTGGCCGTCACGGGCTCGGCAGGCCCTGTCCGGGGTATGGGCTGCGGCCGGATTACTCTCTTCTGCATGACAGGGTCCCTCTCATGACGGCGGCTGGGAGCACGACGCGGATGTCGACCCCGACGGTGGCCGAGTGCCTGGCCTCCGGACGTACCTCTTTCTCCTTCGAGTTCTTCCCACCGAGGACGGCCGAGGGCGAGCGGCATCTGTGGACCGCGCTGCGTGAGATCGAGGCCCTGCACCCGACCTTCGTGTCGGTGACCTACGGAGCCGGCGGTTCCACGCGGGACGGGACCATCCGGGTCACCGAGCGCATCGCCACCGAGACCACGCTGACGCCCATCGGGCACCTGACCGCGGTGAACCACTCGGTGGGCGAGCTGCGTCAGGTCATCGGCGGCTACGCCGGCGCGGGCGTGCGCAACGTGCTGGCGCTGCGGGGCGATCCGCCGGGCGACCCGCAGGCGGAATGGGTGCGTCATCCCGACGGCCTGGGGCACGCCGACGAGCTCGTGCGGCTCGTCCGTTCCCTCGGGGATTTCTGCGTCGGCGTCGCCGCCTTCCCGGACAAACACCCGCGGTCGCCGGATCTGGAGACCGACGCGCGGTTCCTGGTGCGAAAGCTGGACGCGGGCGCCGACTTCGCCATCACCCAGTTCTTCTTCGGTGCCGACGACTATTTCCGGCTGGTCGAACGCGTACGGCGGCTCGGCTGTGACGCACCGATCATTCCGGGTGTGATGCCGGTTACCAATTTGGCCCAGATCGAGCGCATGGCGCAGCTTTCCGGCGCGGATTTCCCGGCGGATCTCGCGGCCCGTCTGCATGAGGTCGCGGACGATCCCGCCGCGGTCCGGGCGATAGGTGTCGAGGTCGCCACGGAGCTCTCCGAGCGGCTGCTCGCCGGCGGCGCGCCGGGGCTGCACTTCATCACGCTGAACCGTTCCAGCGCGACGCGTGAGATCTACCAGTCCCTGGGCCGCTGACGATCCGCCTGTGGCCTGTGGCCTGTGGCCGCGCGGTGCGGCGCCGCGCTCCCCGTCCGGCCGGGCGCGCGGCGGCGGGCGGCGTGGCTTCAGTCCTGTTCCTCGTAGGCGTCGAAGACGCAGAGTAGCCATTCGTCGCGGAAAGTTTGTTCCCGCACCAGCGCGAATCCCGCGTGGTTCGCCGCGTCGATGACGGCGGTGACCAGACCGAGATCGAGAGCGTTGAAGACCGGGGTGATGCGCACGGCCAGTATCACCTGGTCACGGTGCGCGCTGAAAACGTGATCGGGGTCCAGGTCCTCGATGGACTCGACGACACCGGTCGGCTGGTCGGATACCACGACGGAACTCTACGGCGCGGGCACGATGGACGGTGTGCGCACCCCGATACCCGATCGAGACACCTACCTGGTCGAATGGGCCGCGCTACACGGCGGGTACGACCCCCGAAGCGGCGCGCGCATGATCCGGATCTGGCTCGATCTGGTGTATCGCCTGGCCAGGCCGCTGGCCGCGGCCGGCGTCAGTCCGGGCGCGGTGACGGCGGCGACGGTCGCCGCCACCACGCCGGTGATTCCCGCCGCATGGGCGGGAGGCCGTTGGGTGCTGGTCTGCCCACTCGTCGTCGTGGCCGGCGGCCTGCTGGACAATCTCGACGGCGCGGTCGCCGTGCTGCGCGCCCGGGTGACGAGCTGGGGCTACGTGCTCGACTCGGCCGCCGACCGGGTCTGCGACGCCTGCCACCTGCTCGCGCTCTGGCTGGTCGGGGCACCGGTCGCGCTGGTCGTGTCGGCGGGCGGCGCGATGATGATGCTCGAGTACGTGCGGGCCCGCGCGGCCGGTGCCGGGCACGGTGAGATCGGCACCGTGACGGTGGGGGAGCGGCCGACCAGGATCATTCTCGCGGCGGTGGGTCTCGCGCTGGCCGGGGCCGTCCCAGCACATGCGGCCGCGGTGGCCACGGTCGCCGCGGCGGCCACGCTGGTGGTGTGCGTCGTCGGGCTCGTCCAGTACCTCGTCTCGGTGCGGTCGGCGCTGTCGGCGGGCGGCGGGGTCAGGCCGGGCCGATGAGATCGGCGACGATCTTCGCGGAGAGCGTGACCAGCGGCAGCCCGCCGCCCGGATGGGCCGAGCCGCCGACCAGGAACAACCCGGGCACCGGCGAGCGGTTGCGCGGGCGTAGGAACGCCGACCGCGGCCCGTTGGAGGACACGCCGTAGATCGAGCCGCCCACGGCGCCGGTCGCGCGTGCGAGGTCGGCCGGCGAGATCGTCCGGTACCAGCGCACCCGGGCGCGGACGTCGAGCCCACGTGAGGCCAGCACCTCGAGGATGCGGCGGGCGTAGGCGTCGGCGAGCCCGGGCCGGTCCCAGTCCACACCGGGACCCCGCGGTCCGGCAGTGGCGGCAGCGGTGGCGGCGTGCGGGCTGGCGTTCACCAGGACGAACCACGCCTCGTCGCCCGGCGGTGCGGTTGCCGGGTCGTCCGGCGCGGCGATGTAGACGGTCGGATCCCAGGCCAGCCGGCCGCCGAAGACCGCGTTGAACTCGTCTTCGTAGTCGGCGGGGAACAGCACGGTGTGGTGGGCCAGGCCCGGCGTCCGCCCGCGCAGTGCCAGCAGCAGGACGAAACCGGACAGCGACGGCGCCAGCCGCCGGATCCGCCGCCGGCTGGCCGGATGGTCGACGAGCGGGCGCGGGCCGGCCCGCCCGGGCGCCGCGGGCGGTGCGCCGTCGTAGAGCCGGGCCGCGTCGACGTCGGACACGACCAGGTCGGCACCCAGCAGCGTTCCGTCGGCCAGGCGGACGCCGTCCACCCGCCCCCCCGGCGTGCGGGTGATCCGTGCGACCGGCGCGCCGGTGCGGATCACCGCGCCGCGCTCGGCCGCCCGCTCGGCGATCGCCTGCCCGAGCAGCCGCAGCCCGCCCGGGACGTACCAGCCGCCGAACCGTCGCTCCACGTGCGGGACCGTGACCAGCGCGGCCGGCGCCCGGCGCGGATCCGAGCCGGTGTAGGTCGCGTACCGGTCCAGCATCATGCGCAGCCGCGGATCGGTGAGGTGACGGCGCCCGATACCGCGCAGGGTGGTGCCGGGTGCGACGGTGGCCAGCCTCAGCGGGCGGCGCGCGGCGGTCCGCGCCAGCGCCGCGGCCGAGACCGGGCTGCGCAGGAAGGGCTGTTCGGACACCGCCCAGACCCGGCGGGCGCGCTCGTCGAGGCGCCGCCACTGGGCCCCGGCCCCGGCGCCCAGCCTCGCGTCCAGCTCCGCGTGGAACGCGGCGTCGTCGGCGTGCGCGGTCACCGCCGCCCCGTCGGCGAACCGGTAGGCGGCGATCGGGTCGAGGCGGCGCAGCGTGAGCCGCTCGCCGAGCGGCCCGCCGGTGGCGGCGAACAGCTCCTCGAACACCTCGGGCATCGTCAGCAGGGACGGGCCGGTGTCGAACCCGTAGCCGTCGCGTTCGTACCAGCCGAGCTTGCCGCCGATCCGCTCCGCCGCCTCGCAGACGGTGACCCGGTGCCCGGCGGCGGCGAGCCGAGCGGCGGCCGCGAGCCCGCCGACGCCCGCCCCGACCACGACGACCGTCGCCACGGCTCCGAGCCTATGCGCGGTCGTCCGCTCCCGGTCGGTGGCCCGTTCAGCGCGCGGCCTTTCCAACGGATGGTGCCGTGCCGGTGCCGCCACCAGGACAGCGCCGTCAGGTAGCCGAGCAGGCAGACGGAGACCGGATGGGCCGCCGCGTCCGGCCAGGCACGGCCGCCGGTGCGCCGGGCCGCGATCAGCCGGCTCACCGTGCCGGCCAGCAGGCCGACGAGCCCCGCGCGTGACCCGCGCGCCGCGGCGACCGCCGGGCCGACGAAGAGCCATCCGAGCACGGCCAGCTGACCCACGCTGGCCGCCGGGGTGCCGCCCGCGGCCCACAGCGACTTGGCGTAGCCGTCCCGCAGTGGCTGCCAGCCGTCGTACATCCAGGTGACCGCCAGCTCGGTGCCGTCGGCGACCACACCGCGCCCGCCGGAGCGCTTGACCGCGCGCAGCAGCTCGATGTCGTCCAGCACGGCGCCGCCGACCGCGCCGTGCCCGCCGGCCCGGCGGTAGGCCGCCGCGTCCACGCAGAGGAACTGGCCGTTGGCCGCGGCCAACGACGGGCGGGCGGAGCGCTCGGCGGCGCGCAGCGGGAGCAGCGCCAGCCACGACCATTGCAACAGCGGCTGCACGAGCCGTTCGGCCGCCCCGGCGGCGACCTGCCGCGGGTAGGGCGAGACGAGGTCCAGGCCCGATCCGCGCAGCAGGCCCACGGCCCGGGCGAGGCCGTCCGGGGCGAGGGTGACGTCGGCGTCGACGAAGACCAGCACGGTGCCGGTGGCCTGGCGCGTCGCCCGGGCGCAGGCGTGGGGCTTGCCCAGCCAGCCGTCCGGCGGCTCCGGTCCGGTCAGCACCCGCAGGCGCCGGTCCCGCTCGGCGAGCCGGCGCAGGATCACGCCCGTGCCGTCCGTCGAGCCGTCGTCGTAGACGATCACCTCGAGGTCGGCGACGTCGCGGGAGCCGAGCAGAGCAGTCAGGCAGGTGTGCACCCGCGCCGCCTCGTCCCGCACGGGCAGGATCACGCTGACCCGCTCCCGCACCGGGACGGCCGGCGCCGGGACGCGCAGCAGCGCCGCGTTCACCGCCGTGTGCGCCGCGACGGCGACGGCTCCGGCCGCCCCGGAACGCACCAGCGCCGTTGCCAGTCTGCCTCCGTTCACAGCTCAGAGCGTGCCAGGTCCCGTTCGCGGGCGGTGCCGGCCCACCCGCGGGCCGCGTCGCGGCGGCCGAGCAGCACGGTGAGGCCGAGCAGCGAACCCATCGCGGCACCGCCGGCGAGCGCCACCCCGGGACGGCCGAAGAAGGCGAGGTTGGCCAGCACCGACGAGGCGCAGGTCCAGCCCAGCAGGGCCATCGGCACCCGGTCGGCGGAGGGCGCGGCGGTGGCGGTCCGGGCGGTGGCGGGCAGGGCGGCCAGCGCGCCGGTGAGCAGCGTGCCGACGAGCAGCCATCCGGCCGCGTTGCTGAGTGGGATGCCGTTGAGCGCGGGACCGCCGGAGGACCACGCCCAGTAGCCCTCGGCGACCATCTGCGGGTCGAGGAACAGATCCCAGGCGGTGAGCGTGGCGCCGCCGACCAGCGCCGTCACTGCCCAGCGCGCGGCCGGTGCCCGCACCAGCGAGCGGGCGCAGCGGCGGCCGAGCACCAGCGCCGGCAGGCCCATCATCGCCCAGGCCAGCGGCACGACGACCGGGACGCGGGCCACATCGGGGCCGAGTGCGGAGCCGTACGCGTAGTGGCCGAACGGCCAGCCGGTACGCAGGCCGACCGACTCGGCCAGCAGGCCGGTGCCGGCGGCCAGCGCCGTCGCGGCCGCGGCCCACGCGGGCCCGTGGACGGCGGCCGCATGGCTCACCGCCGCCGCGAGGAAGGCCAGGACCGACAGCACCGTCACGGCCGCCCGCCTGTCCCCGGAGGTCAGCGGATAGGTGATCTGGAGCGCGACGGCCACCGCGGTGGCGAGCCAGGGCAGCACGGCCGCGGCCCGCCCCGCAGGGGCGGCTGGAGGTGGGTCGGCCCGCCCCGCAGGGGCGGCTGGAGGTGGGTCGGCCCGCCCCGCAGGGGCGGCCGGAGGTGGATCGGAACCGGCTGGTCCCGACCGGCTCACGGCACCCGGGCGGGCTGGCCTGCCGGAGCGGAGCGCGGCGGGTCGTCGGCGTCCCGCCCGGGCAACTCCTTGCCGAGCACGGCGTACTCGGTACCGCTTCCGGGGAACTGGAAGTGTGACAGCAGGGGCACGAATCCCTCGCTGGCGTACAGCCGGCGCGCGCGGCTGCCGGGCAGCTCGAGCGCGGAGAGCGCCGCCGTGCGGTGCGGGACGTCCCGCAGCAGCTCCCGCAGCAGGTCACGGCCGATGCCGCGGCCCTGGTAACCGGGCAGCACGTGCAGCTCGACGACCTCGAGGCAGTCGGCGAGCCAGTGCGCCGCGGTCCCCTCCGGCAGCGCGCCGGCGACGACGTCGTGCCACCACTGGCCGTTCTTGCCGGGCAGGCCGTAGGTCATGCCGACCAGCTCGTCGCCCGGGGTCACCGCGGCGACGGCGCGCAGGTCACGGCGGTCGAAGTGACGGCGCGCGTGCGTCGCCCTGTCCCGGGCGGCGCGCACCGGGTCGTCCTCGTGGTGGTCGAGGAACGCGGCCTTGTACACGGCGATGACGTCGTCGAGCCGGGCCCGCATCCGGGCCGGTGACCACCGCACGATTCGGACGTCGGTCAACAGCCTTGCCTCCTGTCGCGCCGGGCCATCCGACGATAACGCGCGGCGCGAGGCCACCGCCCGTCGGCCGGAACGGGTCTGGCAAACAGTGCTATAGCCGACCCCCGCCGACGGGCAGCCCGGTCCGGTCACCGGCCATGGCCAGCTGTGCCCACCACGGGTGGCCGTCGAGCAGGTCGGCCACCAGGTCCGCGAGGGCCGGCGCCTGGACGGCTCCGCCCGCGTTCGTCCCGGCCGCGACGACGATCCGTCCGCCGAGCTCCGCCGGGGCGTCGACCACCGGCAGGCCGTCCGCGGTCATCGGCCGCTCGCAGGTGCGCACCTCGCGGACGTCCAGCCGCCCGTCGGGCCCGCGCAGCGCGGGGAAGAGATCGCCGATGGCCACGATGAGCGCTGTGACGAGCTCCTCGACGGCCCCTGCGACGCCACCACCGCCCGCTTCGGTGTCGCTGTCGGCCGGGATGAGGCGCGCGCCGCGCCAGGACGCCAGGCCGAGGTACCCGAAGCCACCGCTGACGTGGATCATCGACTGGTCGGCGGCGGGCGTCACGTTGATCACACCGAGCGGATCGCCCGCGTGGATCTTCAACGGTCGGGCCACGCCCGGGTTCGGCAGGGTCAGCGACACCCCGAGCACGTTGGCGACGCAGCCGGCGTCAGGCCAGCGCCTCCCGAGCAGCCGGTACAGGTCACGGCCGCCGACGGTGAGGACGACCCGGCCGGCCGGCACGACCGTGCCGTCGCCGAGCTCCACCTCGACCGCCGCGCCGGTGGGCCGCAGCCCGCGGACCGCGGCCGACGCGACGACCGGCACGCCCCGGCCGCGCAGCAGGTCGGCGAGCGCACCGGCCAGGTCGTGGACGGCCACGGCGCACCCGTCGACCTCGACGGTCCCGCCGCCGGACCGGCGGTCGGACCGACAGCTGGGTCCGGCGCCGAGCCCCGCGGCGAGGGCGGGCCAGTGCCGGCGGACCGCCGCGGCGTCCAGGTCGGTGGTGTCGTCGTTCGCCCGGGTCTGCAGCGCGCGGCCGGTGGCGAGCCCGGCGTCGTCGAGGTAGACCCGGGCCAGCCGGTTCCCCCGCAGGCAGGCGCCGAGGTCGTCGGGACGGGCCTGGAAGATCTCCTCCCACCGCCGCAGCCCCAGCCGATTGAGCGCGATCACCGCCTCGGTGGCGAGGGCGCGCATCCCCGGCCGGTCGGTGAACTGCTCGAACGCCTCGGCCCAGGCGGCCTCGGGCGCCGAGAGCGATTCCGGCGGGCGCAGCCGCCATCCGCCATCCGTCGGGGTCCGGGCGAGGACCCCGGCGCGGGTGGCGTCGGCGTGCGGCAGAGTCTCGGTCGTCGACAGGTGACGTCCGTTGGTGCCGGCGAAGGTGGTGCCCTGCTCGTCGACCCGGCGGCGGTCGGCCGGCGCCGCGTCGAGGACCACGACCCGCCGCCCGGCCTCATGCAGCCGCAGCGCCACGGTCAGGCCCACGATCCCGCCGCCGACCACCACGACGGCCTCGGCCTCGGCCCGGCTCGGCCCGGCGGGTGGGCGCGGGAGCTCCCGCCGGTCGTCGAGATCGAGGCGGGCGAGGGCGGTCAGGACGGCCTGGTCGAGATCGGCCGCGCACTCCGGCGCGCGCATCGCGGCCGACACGAGGGTGAAGCCGGGCCGCACCCGCGGCGGGTCGTCCGGGTCGTACCGGCCAGCCAGCAGCGCTCGCACCGGGTCCAACAGCCGTGGGGCGTTGTCCAGGACGACCTCGAGATCGAGCTGGTCGAAGGCCGCCGTCAGCGCCTGCCCGGTGAACACGTCGGGCTCGCACACCGAGACGATCCGGTGGCCGCCGAACCGCTTGAGCCGTTCGGCCCCGATGAGGCCGGCGGTGGGATGCTCCCCGCCCGTGGTCAGCGGGACGGCGAGCCCGAGCAGGTCGGCCGCGTCGAGCACGGACTCGACGTCCCGGGCCGCCCGGATGCGTCCCGCCGGCAGCCGTCTGGCCGCCAGCCAGCGGTCGAGGCCGCCGGCGCCGGCGGCCAGCGACGGGCTGTACACGATCACGTCGTGGCCGCGGGCCACCGCCTCGCGCGCGACGCGGCTGTTGATGTCACCGCTGCCGATCAGCCCCACCGTCGGCGGCCGTGGGCGGTGGCCCGCGGCGCGGCGGGGCGCGAGGAGCTCGTCCGCCATGAACCGGGCGACGTGCCGGGCGTTGACCTCCGGGGTGTTGCGTACGGTCACGCCGAGCTCCGCGGCCGCGTCGGTGTCGATCTCGGCCAGTGACGTCCCGCGGCGGATCACCGCCAGCGCGCGCCGGTCCGGTGTCCTCCGCATGGCCTGCGCCCACCGGTGCAGCGCGTCGCCCGGAACGTGGTTGGCCCCGACGACGAGAGTGTGCGGCCGGTGTTCGGTCAGCGCCGCGGGCAGGTCTGCGGGCCGTCCGGCGAGCTCCGGGAGCAGCACCGCGCCAGCCCGGATGGCCAGCCCGGCGACCCGGGCGGTCACCGCCGTCGCGATGAGGGTCCGCCGCCCGGCCGGGGCGGCGTCGGTGGTGCTCCCGGCCGGTCTCCCGCGCGCGGCGAGCGGGGCGGAGGGGTCGAGGGACCTTGGCATGCGAGTTACGCCACCCGGGTTGGATCGAACGCGGCCGGCCGCGACCGTCGTGGTCGGCGGGAACGGAGCGGGAAACGGACAGTGGGGGGACGGAGCGGGAACAGAGCGGGGAACGCTGGGGCACGGGATGCTGGGACATGGGGTGGTGGAGGTACGGGGCGGTGGGCGCCCAGGGGCACCGGGCGCGCCGGGCGCCGGCCGTCCCGTCATCGGTCGTCCCGCCGCCGGCCGCCCTGCCGGCGTCAGTCCGGTCGGCGTCCGCGTGCGCGGGAGTCGGCCCGGGCCTCGGCGGGACCCACATTCGCGCAGGATCTTCAACGGGTTGTCAAAGGATGATCGGCCTTCCCGGCGGACGGCGGGATGTCGAGCGGGTTCACACCCCCGATCGTCCCGCGTGAGCCCAGCACGACAAAACGGGCGAACAGCTCCTCGGCGTACCAGCCCGCCGCGGGGGTCCGCCGCACCGCCGCGGCGTGCGCCGGCCCCTGGTAGGCGAACGCGCGCAGCGCCGTGACGTCCCGCCACAGGCTGAAGGTGCCCTGCAGGCCGATCGGCGCCTCGCCGATGCCCGCGGCGAACAGCAGCCCGCCGGCGCCGCGCAGCTCCGCCGCGACCGGCGGGACGGCCCGCCAGAACGCCACGGCCTGCCGCGGCGCGAGCCGGGCCCGGGTGACAGCCGCCACCGGCCCCCCGCCGTGTTCCCCGCCGTGTCTTCCACGGTGCTCGCCGTCGGGGCGGCGGTGGCTCGCCGGGCCACCGGGACGGCCCCCGAACGGCGTACGGCCCGACCACCGCCCCCGGGAGGCCACCGGGCGCAGCTCCACCCGCCAGCGCTCGTCCGCGATGCCGGCCCATGATCGGATTGTCCTGGAGCGCTCGAAGCCCCGGGCCGCCGAGGGTGTGTCCCACACCGCCAGCAGCGCCCACCGCAG
Source organism: Parafrankia sp. BMG5.11 (assembly GCF_004337455.1). Taxonomy (NCBI): domain Bacteria; kingdom Bacillati; phylum Actinomycetota; class Actinomycetes; order Frankiales; family Frankiaceae; genus Parafrankia; species Parafrankia sp. BMG5.11. The sequence continues at coordinate 210,591 of NZ_SJXI01000036.1, forward strand.
CGGGTCGGCGTCGAGCGGGGTGAACCGGTGGCTCGAGCCGGTGCCCAACAGCTTGCCGAACGTCAGCCCGGACGTCCGCCGCAGCGTGGGCCGGTCGAGCGCCATGCGCGCGGCGGCGTGCCCCGCCCGCCGGCGCGGGACGTGCCAGAAATCGACGGTGACGAGCACGTCACGGCACCGATCGGGGCGACGGCAGCGGGCCTGCCGGCCCAGGGCCCGCCGGGCCAGGAGCCGCCGGGCCAGGAGCCGCCGGCCCGGAGGCGGGCGGCCCGGCGGCGGGCGGAGTGGGCGCGGGCGGAGTGGGCGCGGGCGGCGGGGGGCGCATCGGCGCGAGCCGCAGCGGCGGGCCGTCCGGCGCGGGGGCCGTGGTCTGCGGTCCGTACTTCTTCGCGAAGGCGTCCGCGGCGCGGTCACGCCCCTCCCAGGCCGGCACGACCCGGCACCGGTGCAGCTCGGTGAGCGGGTGGCGGCCGGTGCCGCCGATCTCGGTGACGAGGCCGTCGGCGCCGCCGTCGTGGACGAGCCGGGTCAGCTCCTCGTCGGCCAGGTAGACCGTGTCGCCCAGCCGCGCGTACCTCGCCTGAATCGTGCGGGCGTCCCGGTCGGGGCCGTGGGTGCGCAGGATGCGCAGCGGGACCCGGAGATAGTCGTCGAGGCTGACACTGCGGTCGGGATGCCAGATCTTCTCGAAGTGCTGCTCGACGAACTGGACGAGGGTCGAGGAGATCGCCGCCTCGTGCTGGGTCGTGGCTGCCGACGAGTGCCCGAACGGGAAGGTCGAGATCAGGGCCCCGCTGTCCCACCGGTGGTAGGTCGTCAGTGGCTGGTCGCCATAGATCCGCACGGAGAGCCGGGGTCGCAGCGCGGGGACCAGCCGCGCCCGCACGGTGTCGAGCACGCGCAGGTTCGCCCTGATCACATTTGGGACGTCGATGCTGTGCAGCAGGTCCTCGGCCCGGCCGGCCGCGGGCGGGGAGTCGGGGTCCAGGAGCAGGATCTGCACCATCGCCCCAGCGTCGACCGCGGTGAGCAGAGCCTCGGCGAAGGCCTCGACGTGCGCCGGGGCCAGCAGGTCCGTCCACGTGTTGAGCAGGCGGACGCTGCGCCGGCTCGTGGCGACCCGTCCGATGAAGTAGGCCGGGTCGAAGTCGCCGAGCAGCCGGCCGCTGGCGAACTGGGTCGGCGCGGTGCTCGCCGGGCGGGTCAGCCGCGACTCGGCCGCGGCGAGCTCGGTGGAACCGTGCTGGCGCAGCAGGGTGACCGCCTGCTGCCAGGACCGGCGCGCGGCGAGATGATCGTCGAGGCGCGCCAGGATGTCGCCCCGCCGGACCAGGATCCGCGGCTCCCACAGGATGTCGGGCAGCGCGCTCAGCAGCGGCAGGCTCTCGTTGTAGTGGGCCAGGGCGCGTTCCGGCCGGTGCCGGTGCAGGTCGCCGAGCCGGCGCAGCGCGAGGGCTTCCAGCGACCGGCTGGTCAGCTCGCGCGCGATCGACAGGCTGATCGACAGGCAGGTGATGCCCTCGCCCAGCTCGTCGCGGTCGCCGTGCGCCATCGCCAGGCAGATCAGCGCCTCGGCCTCCGCGCGCCGCGCGCCGCCGCGGCGGGTCAGCGCCAGGCACTGCTCGAAGTGCTCCACCGCGCCCTCGGCGTCCCCGCGCCCGCGCGCGGCGTCGGCCAGCCCGTGCAGGGTGCGGGCCTCGCCGAGCGCGTCGTCGTACTCGACGAAGATCGAACGGGCACGTTCCAGGCGCTCGGTCGCGAGGTCGAGGTGGTCGGCGGCGCGGGCACCGAGGACGGCCGCCGGCTCCCCGTCGTTGTCGGCACCGGGCGCGTCCAGCCGCCAGAAGGCGTGCTCGAAGGCGAGGGTGATGTCGCGTTCGCCCAGGCCGCACAGCAGGACCGCCTCGGCCAGCCGGTTGCCGCGCCGCCGCGCCGCCGCGAGCGCGAGGGTGTGGATCCGCTCCCAGTCCGACCAGTGCGCGCCGAAGGCGCAGAACTCGGCGGCCTCGATCGCGAGCAGCCAGGTCGGCTCGTCGAGGCCGTGCCGGTGCGCCTGGTCGACGAGGGCCAGCAGGTTGACCCGCTCGCCGCCGAACCACAGCAGCGGCTGGGCGGTGAGTGCCGCGACCACGTCCGGGTCGACGGCGTGGCCCGGTCCACCGGAGCCACCCGCGGCGGGGGTGTGGGCGGCGGGCTCGATGGTGCGCGCGGTGCCCGGCGCGAACTCGTCGACCGCGCCGCGCAGCACCGCCAGATAGGCGTACAGCAGCCGGTCGAGGGCCTGCGCGTGCTCGGGAGCCAGCCGCGGCACCTGGGCTGCCGGCGCCGCTCCGGTGTCCGTGCCTGTGGGGGCGGCGCGCGGGACGTCGCTGGTCGCCGTCCGGGTGAAGGCCGGGCCCGGGGGGACGGTGGGGTGGGCCGCGCCGGCGGACGCCTCGTTCTTCTCCCGGGCGAAGACCCGGAGCAGGTCGTGGAACCGGTACCGCTCGGTGCCGGCCCGGTCGACACCGCGGCGTTCGAGCAGTTGGGCGTCGACGAGGCGGTCCACGACGTCCTCGGCCTCGTCCAGGCCGACGTCCAGGACGGCGGCGGCGGCCCACGGGGCGAAGTCGGCCAGCTCGGGCAGCGCCAGCAGGCGGAACGCCCGCTGCTCGTCGGCGGGGCGGCCCTCGTAGCTGAGCCCGAAGCTGGCGCGGACCTCGAGGTCGCCCGCCTCCAGCCAGGACAGCCTGTCCCGCTCGTTGGCCAGCCGGGAGGCCAGCCGCGTCAGCCGCCAGTGCGGGTGGGCGGCCAGCTTGCGCCCCGCGATCTGGATGGCGAGCGGCAGGTACCCGCACAGCCCCACGATGTCGCGTGCCGCCTCCGGCTCCGCGCTCACCCGCCGCTCGTCGACCACCTTGGAGAGCAGCTCCACGGCGTCGCCGGGGTGCAGGACGTCGACCATCCAGTAGGAGGGGGTCAGCCCGTGCATCCGCGAGCGGCTGGTGACGATGACCACGCTGCCGGGGCTGGTCGGGAGCAGCGGGCGGATCTGCGCCTCGTTCGCCGCGTTGTCCAGCAGGATCAGCACCCGGCGGTTGACCAGCAGCGACCGGTACACCTCGACCAGATGGTCGGGGTCGGAGGGAACCGCGGCCCGGCTTACCCCCATCGCCTGGACGAAGCGGCCCAGCACGCGGTGCGGGTCGAGCGGTTCGCTGGTGCCGCGCAGGTCCACGTACAGGGCGTCGGCGAACTGGGCGCGGACGCGGTGGGCCACATACACCGCGAGCGCGGTCTTCCCCGCCCCGGCCTTGCCGGCGATCGCGGCGACGACCGTCCCCTTCGCGCCCGCCACCGGGTCGGTGAGGGTGGCCAGGATCTGGTTCCGGATCGTGTCGCGGCCGGTGAACTCCTCGATGTCGGGCGGGAGCTGGTAGACGCCCTGCCCGGTGGGCGGCGCCGACACCGGCCGGCCCAGCGCACGTGGCGGCGTCCAGGCCAGGCCCGGATCGGCGCGCAGGACGTCCTCCTGGAGCCGTTGCAGCAGCGGGGATTCCAGACCGAGATCGTGGAGTGCCTCAAGGCCTTCCCGGCAGGCCCGGGCGGCGTCCTCGGTGCGTCCGTCGCGGTAGAACGCGAGAACAAGCTCCCGGCGCAGCCCGTCGTCGTGCGGATGTCTCGTGACGAGCATCCGCAGATCACCGATGACCTCGCGGTGTCGGCCCAGCGACAGATCGGCTGAGATTCGCGTCTTCTGGATGTCAAGGTGAAGCTCTGTCAGTTTTTCGACGTAGCCCGTTGCGAAGGGATAGTCGACGAGATCGACCAACGGTTGGCCGCGCCAGAGCGCCTGCGCCTCCTGCAACGGCGCGATGGCGCTGACCGGGTCGCCGTCCTCGATGGCGCGCCGGCCCTGCTCCAACAGCCGCCGGGCGCGTTCGGCGTCGATCTGCGCCGGCCCCACATCGAGCAGATAACCGGCTCCCCGGCGGATGAGCACCTGGGCTGAGCTGGGGCTCTCCAGCCGGCGGCGCAGCTCGCTGACGTGCGTCCGCAGGGTGGCGAGTGCCCTTTCCGGGGCTGGTTCGCTCCAGATCACCTCGATCAGGCGCTGGGTGGACAGCACCTGCCCGGCCTCGAGCAGCAGCGCCGCGAGCAGCACCTTTCGCTGGGTGCCGCCGAGCACGACGGGAACACCGCCCGCGGTGACCTCCAACGGCCCCAGGACGGCGAACTGGAGCCGGTCCGGATCGGGCATCTGGTCCTCTCGGGAGAATGCGGTCGCCGGTGTGGTGCGCCGGCGGTGTTCGTCCTTCTGATTCTGCCTTTCCCGCGGCGGGCCGTGGCGGACACCGGGACAACCGCGGAATCGTCGCGCGTGCGATTCGACGCTTTCAACTCCGGGTCAACGGCAGTCGTGATCGGGTGTGTACCGGTTGTTGATCGGTCCGGGGTGCACTCGTTGTCGAGAGCCGTACCGGGCCGCCGCGCATTTCGGCGGGGGGTGTTCGGGGTCCCGCGGTGGCTGGAGGGAGGGTGTCGATCATGTCGATCTTCGAGTTCTCGGGCATCGGAGCGGTGACGGGTGCGTCCCGCGGCGGAGCGGACGAGGCACCGGATCACCGCCGCCGTGACGGCGGCGCGCGGCGGGCGGCCGCGGACCGGGCTGACGTGAGCCGGGTGGAGGCGGGCCGGGCGGGTGCCGAGGGGGCCGGCGCGGGCCGCCGCGGGGTGGCGCCCGGCCTTGCCGCGCGGCTCGACGGCCTGCTGCCGCTGGAGGTGGGCTACGACTTCGTGTCGGGCACCCGCAACCAGGTGTGGGTGCGCGGTGACCGGGCGGCCGTCCTCGAGAGGTGGCATCGGGACGGCGGGGTGGAGCTCATGGTCGCCGACCGCCCGTTCCGGCTGGAGTCGGACCTCGACGGCGTGGGGGTGCGGGTGGTCGATCCGGTGGCGCGGCTGCCGCTCGCCGCGTTCCGGCCCCGGCCGCGGGGCGGCCTGGTCGACCTCGCGGACGGCTCCACGCTGCGCTGGCTGCGCCCGCGCCGCCGGGCCGCCGGGTACGTCTTCGAACGCGGATTCGTCGGCTGGCGGAACGCCAACATCGTCCGGTTCGCGCACGACGGGGTCGCGATCGTGCTGGTTGACCCGTCCGACCTGACGCGCCATCGCCCGCCGGTGGCCCGCCCGGACTTCGGCGCCGCGACGGTGGCCGACCCACGCCGGGGCTGGGTGCCCGAGGTCACGGTGCTCGTGCTGCTCGGCTGGTTCCTCCTGCTGCTGGAGGACGACCCGGTGCCTCCGGCGCCCGCCTACCCCGATCTCGACCCGTCCGCGTGGCGCGCCACGCCGGCGGGTTGACGGCCGGCCGGCCCGGGATTACTTTCGAACATGCGTTCGATGTCGGGGTGGCCCGGCATCACGTGATCTGGCATCACGTGATCCAGCATCACGCGGTTCGGCATCGGAGAGGTGATCCCAGTGGGTGCGGTTCGGCGAAGCACTGTCAGTGGGTTCGGAGTGGCCGGCGACCAGAGCGCGGTGGGCCGCCAGGGCACGGTGAGCCGTCACGACGGTTCCGGTCCGCGCGGGCCGGTCCCCGGGCAGCTTCCGGGCCGGACGATGCTCCCCGCCTCGGGGCTCCCGCGGCGCTCCCGGGACGAGCTCCTCACCTCGGCCCGGCGCGGGCTGGCCGAGGCGGCCTTCACCCGCCCGGCGGCTGAGCGTTACGCGTTGGCGCATCTCGCCGCCCTGCGGGCCGCGGCCGCCGTTCTCGCTGCCCGCGCGCAGCCCCGCCCGGGTCGTCGGGGCCGCCCGGTGAGCGCGTGGCGGCTGCTCGCGCTGGTGGCCCCCGAGCTCGAGGAGTGGTCGGCGTTCTTCGCCGCGGGTGCCGGGCGGCGGGCCGCGGCCGAGGCCGGGCTCGCCGTCGTGACGACCAGGGACGCCGACGACCTCGTCCGCCAGGTGGAGATCTTCCTCGGGCTCGTCGAGGCGGCGCTCGGCGTGCCCTCCCAGCCCTCGTTGGCGCAGGCCGCGTCCCCGTGGGGTTGAAAACTGTTGTCAGTTGAGTGCCAGTTAGCGCTGAGTGGCGCTGTGTGGTGGTGGTGTGAATCTCAAGGAGTGGGCGGCTGTGAACGGGGTCGGGTCGGCACTCGACGGCCCTCGGCGGGAGTTCCTCGCTCTGCTGCGTGACCCGGCGGTGACGACGATCGTCGTCGAGCATCGTGACGGGTTCGCCTGGTTCGGCGCCGACTCTGTCGAGGCGGCGCTTGCCGCGTCAGGTCGCAGACTCGTCGTCGTCGACCCGGCCGACCAGGTCGACGATCTTGTCCGGGACATGACGGAGATCCTGACGTCGATGTGTGCCCGGCTCTATGGCCGCCGGACCGCCGCGGACCGGGCCGCCCGCGCGGTGGCCGCCGCTACCGCGGACGTGCCGTGAAGGTTCTCCAGGCGTACCGGTTTGCGCTCGACCCGAACGACGCCCAGCTCGCGGATCTCCGTAGACATGCCGGGGCGGCCCGGTTTGCCTACAACTGGGGTCTGGCTCGGGTGAAGGCCGCGCTCGAACAGCGAGACGCCGAGAAGTCGTATGGCCTGACCGGGGACCTGCTCACCCCGGTGCCGTGGACGCTGCCCGCGTTGCGGCGTGCGTGGAACGCGGCGAAGAACGAGGCCGCCCCGTGGTGGTCGGCGTGCTCGAAGGAGGCGTACTCGTCCGGACTGGACCAGCTCGCCCGCGGGTTGAAGAACTTCACTGATTCCCGCACGGGGAAGCGGAAGGGGAAGCGGGTCGGTTTCCCCCGGTTCAAGAAGCGGGGCAGGGCCCGCGACTCGTTCCGGTACACGACCGGCGCCTACGGCCCGGCCAGCGACCTACAGGTGAAGCTGCCCCGCCTGGGCCGGGTCAAGGTCCACGAGGCGATGGGTGCGCTCACCGGCCGGTTGGCGGCCGGGTCCGCCCGGCTGCTCGGTGCGACCGTGTCGCGCACGGCGGGCCGCTGGTTCGTGGCGTTCACCGTCGAGATCGATCGTGAGATCCCCCAGAACCCGTCGGCCCGCCAACGTGCGGGCGGCGCGGTCGGTGTCGACGCGGGAGTGAAGCACCTCGCTGTCCTGTCGACCGGTGAGCAGGTCGACAACCCCAGGCCACTCACCCGCTCGCTGCGCAGGCTGCGCACCGCGTCCCGGGCCTATGCCCGCTCGAAGCCGGGCAGTGCCGGGCGCCGCCGGCGCGCCGCCGCACTGGGCCGCCTGCACGCCCACGTCGCCAACCAGCGGCGCGACGGGCTCCACAAGCTCACCACCCGGTTGGCGACCAAGCACGCCACTGTCATCGTCGAGGATCTGCATGTCGCCGGGATGGTCCGTAACCGCCGGCTCGCTCGCGCGGTCTCGGACACCGGCATGGCCGAGATCCGGCGTCAACTCACCTACAAGACCGTCTGGTACGGCTCGCGGCTCCACGTCGCGGACCGCTGGTATCCGTCCTCGAAGACCTGTTCCGGCTGTGGCTGGCGAAACCCAAGCCCCACCCTGTCGGACCGTACCTTCGCCTGCCAGTCCTGCGGGCTGGTGATCGACCGCGACCTGAACGCCGCGGTCAACCTGCGTCACCTCGTCGCCGCCAGTACGTCGGAGACGGAAAACGCCCGTGGAGCCGACCGTAGGACCCAGCCTGCTGGGCGGGTGGCTGTGAAACGGGAACCCGGCACCGCGCGAGCGGGTCGGACCGGGGGTTCCTCACCGAGAGGCGAGGCGGCATGACCGGGCGCTACCAGGCGCTCACATGCAACGGCGGTGGCACTGATCGTGCGCGGCCGGCTGGAGAGCGCGGAAGGCGTGGTGAACATGATCGTCGAGAGCCCACTGCCGCGGTGGCGGTGGGTGGGCGCTCCAGGGACTTCCGATGACGCCCCACTGATGACGGCCCACTCTTGCGTCGAGACCTACGTTCGGTCACCATCGGTTACAGCTTGGGGTTTGATGATTACTGAGGGTGGTGGTTTTCGGTGGTGGTCGCTGGTGTGGACGAGCGGCGCGCCGGCCGGGCGGTGCCGAGGCCGCCCTTGGCGCGTTGGCGGCCCGTGGTGGGGCGGCGGCCGGCGGCGGGGCCGTCCGGGCGGGCGCGGCCGATGGAGAGAGGACGGAACACCTGGCTGGTACGGGTCGCCGGGCTCTCGGTGGGCAGCCTCGCCGTCGGCCTGGTCATCGGGTTCCTGCTGCCGCGCTGACGGCCCGCGGTGAAGCCCCCGCCGGAGCCCGCCCCACTGGAGCCCGGCGGGGCAGGGCCGTCCGACAGTCGGATCCTGCACGTCGACATGGACGCCTTCTACGCCTCGGTCGCGGTGCGGGACGCCCCCGAGCTGTGTGGCCGTCCAGTGATTGTGGGCGGGGGGAACCGGGGCGTGGTGCTCTCCGCGACCTACGAGGCTCGGGCCTTCGGGGTGCGCAGCGCCATGCCGATGGCGCGGGCCCGCGGGCTGTGCCCCACAGCGGTGGTCGTCCCCGCCGATCACGGCCGCTACCGCGAGGTCTCCCGCGCGATCATGGACGTCTTCCGGGACGTGACGCCGCTGGTCGCGCCGATCTCCCTGGACGAGGCGTTCCTCGACGTGGGCGGCGGGCGGCGGCTGTTCGGCACCCCGGTCGACATCGCGCGGGCCATCCGCGGCCGGATCGCGACCGAACAGGGCCTGACCTGCTCGGTGGGGGTGGCGCCGTCGATGTTCGTCGCGAAGATCGCCTCAGCCCGGTGCAAGCCGGACGGCCTGCTGGTGGTGCCCCCCGACGAGGTCCTCGCCTTCCTGCACCCACTGCCGACCGCGGCGCTGTGGGGGGTCGGGCCGCGGACGGAGCAGGCGCTGACCCGGTTGGGGATACGCACGATCGGCGACATCGCGCGCACGCCCGCCGACACGCTGCGGCGCGCCCTCGGAGCGGGCGCGGGCGGCCACCTGCACGCGCTCGCGCACGGGCGGGACGGCCGCCGCGTCGAGCCTGACGGCGTCGACGTGTCCGTCGGCGCCGAGGAGACCTTCTCCGCCGACCTGGCCGACCCCGAGCGGCTCGCCCGGGAGCTGCTCCGCCTCAGCGGGCGCGTCGCGGCCCGCCTGCGGGCCCGGGGCCAGGTCGCCCGCAACATCTCGATCAAGGTCCGGCATGCCGACTTCAGCACCGTCACGCGGGCTCGTACCCTCGCCGAGCCGACCGACGTCACCTGGGTGATCTACCGCACCGCGGGCGAGCTGTTCGACGAGCTCAGGGCCACATCCCGCCCGCTGGTGCGCCTGCTCGGGGTGCGGGCGGCCCGGCTGTCCGCCGCCGGGCGGACGAGCCACCAACTGGCGTTCGACGAGCGGCCGTCAGGCTGGGCCGAGGTCGACCGGGCCACCGACGGCGCCCGCCGGCGGTTCGGGGAGGAGTCCGTCCGGCCCGCGTCGCTGCTGCCCGACCGCCCGCCGCGCCCGGCTCCTCCCCGTGAGTGGGGGCCTGGCCGAGTGTGAATCCGGTGTCCTGGAAGGCTCGAACGCCCCTGGAACGGCCGCGGCCACGATCACCGAACGGCATGATCGTACGATGAGCATGGCATGAACCCCGCTGGCCCGGGCAGGAGCCCAGTACGCCGAATAGCTCTGGTCGGAGTGGGTTCGAACCGGCTTGGACACAGCATGACCTGTTGCCTACCGCCTCGGCCCCGCACATGCCTATTCTTGGGTGTCAGGTTCCGTCCGGCGGGCCTGAAGGTCGTGGGAGGAGCGTCGATGCCGCTCTCGGAGAACGAGCAGCGCCTACTGGAGCAGATCGAGCGCGCTCTCGTCGAGGACGATCCCAAGTTCGCGAGCACGGTCCGGTCGACGAACCCCAGGACCTACCTCCTGCGGCGCGTGCGGCGCAGCGGGGTCCTGTTCGCGCTCGGTCTCGTCGTCCTGGTCGTGGGTGTGGTCCTCAACCAGGTACCCCTCACCGTGATCCTGGGGATCCTGGGGTTCCTGATGATGCTCTTCGCGGCACTGCGGGGGGCGGCCGACCTGCGTCGGATCAGCGGCCGGGGCAATGACGTCGGTCGTCGCCCGCACGGGTCGAAATCCAGGCCCGGTTCCGGCGGCCGGTCGCGCCCGGCGCGGCAGTCGTTCATGGAACGGGTGGAGGAGCGGTGGCGCCGCCGCTGGGAGGACCGTCCCTGATCGGGACCGCTCCCGGAGCCCGGCCAGGCTGAGCCCGGCGGTGAGCCGATCTCAGCCTGGTGGCTCAGACGGGTTCTCGCTCGAGCCCGGTCTCGCTCGAGCCCGGTCTCGGTCGGGCTCGGGCTGGCGCGATCTCAGGCGGGCGGCTGCGGCGGGTGTGTCCGCCCGCCGGCGGAGGCACCGACCCCGGCCTCCTGGTCGTCGTCGGCGCCGTTGTCCGGCGGGTCATCGGCCCGGTGCCGGATGCGCCCGAGAACATCGCGCACCGGGATCTCCCGCGCCCGCTGCATCATCGACGGCGGGGCCACCGTCGCCATCGCGCGGCGGCCCCGGGGCGCGACCGACCACAGCACCCGGCGGGCCAGAGCCAGGTCGGCCAGGACGTCCACGCCCGGATCGGGCGCGGCCATCCCGGCGGGGGCGTAACGGGCCCGCTCCTGGGCCATTGCCATCCGGATCAGGGCCTGCCGGGCGGCGTCGACCTCCGCCGACCCGGCTTCGGGGCCGGCCTCGAGGTAGGCGATGAGCCGCTGCGCGCCCGAGCGCGGTGAGTCGCTCGTCCGCAGGTGGATGCCGAGGTCGGCGGCCACGTCGACCAACTCGGCCCAGGCCGCGTGCACGCGCGCGACTGCCTCGGCGTCCTGGCGGTCGGGGCCACCCGAGCCCATCCGGCGGCGCCGCAGCGCCACCCTGGACAGGGCCGGGATGCTGAGCAGGACCAGGATCCCGAGACCCAGCCCGACCCAGGGCAGCCAGGAGGGGGGGAAGGTGTCCTTGTGGGTGCCCGCGGCCTTGGCGTCGGCCTCGGCGGTCAGCTCCTCGGCCGCCCCGCCCTGGTCGTCGGGGACGGGCACCGCGCTCGGCGTCGGCTCGACGGCGACATCCCCGTTCCCCTGGGGGACTTCGGCCGGGTCCGGGCCGGTGGTCGGCTCGGTCGTCGACGGGGCGTAGTCCGGGGCCGGGGTCGCGCCGTCCGAGCGGCGGGTCGGCTCGAACGGGAGCCAGCCCAGGGTCGGGAACCAGACCTCGGGCCAGGCGTGTGCCTGCTTGTTGGTGATCACCCAGGTGCCGTCGGCAGCGCGGGTGCCGTGCGTGAAACCGATGGCCACCCGGGCGGGCAGCCCCAGCATCCGCACCAGGACGGTCATTGCGGACGCGAACTGTTCGCAGTACCCGCGCCGGCTCTCGAAGAGGAACTCGCTGAGCGCGCCGTCCTGGACGGTGGGTGCGCCGTTGAGGTCGTAGGTGAACTCCGAGCCGCGCAGGAAGTTCTGGATGGCGAGGACCCGGGCGTAGCCGGTGCTCGCGCCGGTGGTGATCTGGGCGAGCAGTGTCCGCAGCCGTGGGTCGACGTCCGGCGGCAGCTGAGTGACGACGTTCATCGACTCGGGCACCGGGCCGGTGGCGGCGGCGATCTGCTGCGCGGTGGGGTCGGGGACCGCCGCGCTGACGGTGTAGCGCAGCCCGGCGGTGGAGGTGCGGGTGGAGAAGACGGTGCCCGTCGGTTCGGCGAGGCGCCAGTCGCCGGCGAGCCCGTCGAAGTCGGTGGGAATGCCCGGCACGGGCAGGTAACGCTCGGCCATCTCGCCGGAGACCGCCACCGACGCGGTGGTCGAGATCGTGCGGACGCCCCGTTCCGGTCCGGGCAGGCCCTCGCTCACCCGGGCTTCCTTCGTCGCGTTCAGGGCCCGCAGGGTGAAGCGCTGGCCGTCGAAGTTCTCCAAAGCGGTGAGTCGCAGATACTGCGGATTGTCCGTGGTGACGCGCAGGAGCGGGATCTCGCGGTCGTCATGGAGCTGCTGGGAGAGCGAGACGATCGGCTGCACGACGCTCGCCGAGCTCGGGCCGTCGCCCGAGCGCCTGCCGCCGCCGTTGTCGATCACTCCGTGCCCGTCCAGGGAGGGCACCAGCAGTGGCACCGCCGCCGCGATCACCAGCGACCCGACGGCCACCCGGGCACCGAGTGATCCCAGTCCGTTGCGGATGACCCGGGGGGGCCGGTCACCGACCGGGTGGCCCCACCGGGTCACCATCCGGTTGCCGTCCAGCAGCATCAGCGCGACGAAGCCGACAGAAGCGAGGACGAAGGGAAGCGTGCCGACCCCGGCCGGCAGGACGGCGGCCGGCACGACGAACAGGCCGAGCAGCGGCAGGCCGGCCAGCGGGGGCCGGTCCACGACCACCACGATCAGGTCGACCGCCATGACGACCAGGTACACGGCGACGAAGACCAGGACCACCAGGCCGGGCCGTTCCGGCACCGGCACCGCGAGCTCGCCGATGTCGTGCTTGCCGGCCAGCGCCAGCTCGCGCAGCGCCGTCACGGTGGACGGCGTCGGGATCACGCCGAGCAGGGCGGTGTCCCGTGCGCTCACCCTGGTGAGGGTGGTGAGCAGGCCGATCAGGCTGAGGCAGATGCCGGTGGACGCCGGCAGCCGGAACAGGGCGCCGAGCAGCCGGCCCAGCACCGCGGTGCTCACGGCGACCGCCGTCGCGATCAGGACGGGGCCGAACCACCAGCCGAACCCGTCGAACAGCGGGGCCAGCGCGGCGCTGGCGAGTAGACAGGCCATCCCGCCCAGCGCGGCGGAGAACGGCCGTGGGGTCACCATCCGCGACCATTCGGTGGGGGGCCGCCTCCCGCGGTGGCGGGGGTCGCGGGCTCGTGGGGGGAGCCGGGCCGGTACAGCGGGCCGGTCGCGGTCGCGGTCGCGGGCGGGGGTGGCGTCGGGTCGGCGGGGGCCCGGTCCGCCCCACCCTCGGCGGGCGCCGCGCCGCGGCGGGCGTCCCGACCGTGCGAGCCGCCGACCGAGCCGCCGTTGGGGGAGCCGCTGTGGCCCGAACCGCCGTTGGCCGAACCGCCGTTGGGCGAGCTGCCGTTGGGCGAGCTGTAGTGGGGGGAGCCGCCGTGGAGCGAGCCGCCGTGGAGCGAGCCGCCGTTCGGCGCCGCGCCGGCCCGGCGGGCGGAGGCGTCGTGCTCCGCGCGGGGGGCGGACCCCGCGTGGGCGGCCGGACCGGTGCCCGACACGGACCCGTACGACACCCGCGCCATGCCGCCGACGGCGTTCCCGACGGCGAACCGGCGCCCGGCCGACGCGCCCGGACGGAAGATCTGCGGCCAGGTGTCGGCGAGGCGGGCCCCGGCACCCGCGACCAGGACGGTCCAGCCGTGCCTGGTCAGGGTGTGCCGGGTGACCTCCAGGTCGCCCCCGGCCGCCGGGGAGGCGCCCCAGCCGGCGAGATCCACCAGCACCGCGATGGCCGGGGCGTTGCGCGGCCGGGCACCCGCGATCATCGAGGCCGTCGCCTGGTCGGTGCGTCCGAGCACGACGACGACCATGCCGGAGTGCTCAGCCGAGCGCAGACTGGCCAGCGCCGGGCTGAGGGTGGCCGACGGGGTCGGCGCGATGACCGCCAGCTCGTCGAGCAGCGCGCCCACGGCGTTGCCGGGACCGGTCGCCGCGACACCGGTGTCGGCGATCAGCCGGACGCCGTAGCCGCTGCGGGCGAGGTTGACCGCGATCGAGCCGGCCGCGCCGACCGCCCAGGAGAAGGGGTCGTCCCGGTCCATCTCGGGCCAGGCCGTGTGCCGGGTGTCGAGCAGCACGGTGGCGGCGCCGGTCAGCGGCCGCTCGTCGCGGCGCACCATCAGCTCACCCAGCCGGGCCGTGGTCTTCCAGTGCACCTTGCGCAGATCGTCGCCGGAGCGGTACGGCCGTGTGGTGGAATCGTCCTCACCCGCCCGTGCCGACGAGCGGCGTACCTCGTTGTTCAGCGAGGACGAACCGACCAGCGGCGTCAGCGGCAGGCGCTCCAGGGCGGGCGCGACGATCAGCTCGTCCCGCCCCCGGAAGCTGCGCTCCAGCTCGCACAGGCCGAACGGGTCGGTCAGCCGGATCGTGAGCGGGCCGACCTGGTACCGGCCGCGGACCCCGGCGCGCAGCGGGTAGGAGAGGTCACGGGAGCCGCCCGGCTCGATCTGGTCCACCACGAAGCGCGCGCGGAGGCCGAGGTTGGGGGTCGTGTCCTCGACGAGCAGCACCGAGGACGGCAGCCGGGAGACGTTGTCCAGCCGGATCCGTACCGAGACGGTGTCGCCCGCGGTGACCCGCGGCGGCTCCAACCGGCGGGTGCAGGCCAGCCGGTAGCGGGTCCGCGCGACGAACCCGGCCGCGAACAGCGGCAGCGCGACAAGCAGGGCACCGACCGCGAGGAGGTCCTGCTCGCCGATGACCGCTGCCGAGGCCACGCACGCCCCGCCCGCGGCGAGGAACGAGCGGCCGCGGACCGTCAGCCCGCGTACCGCAGCGAGGAAGTCGCGCACGTGTCTCTAACGGCCACGTCGCGAGGGACGTGCCGGGTCCTGCCGGGCGATCGGGATCCGGGCGATCAGGTCGGTCACGATCCGGGCCGCGATGTCGTTCGTCGGCTCACCCGACAGCATGATCTCAGGATGCAGCAGCAGGCGGTGCGCCAGCACCGGGCCGGCGACCGCCTGGACGTCGTCCGGGAGCACATAGCCGCGCCGGCTGACCGCGGCGTGCGCCCGGGCCGTACGGATCAGGTGCAGCGTGGCCCGCGGGGACGCGCCCAGCGTGATCTCCGGGTGCCGCCGGGTGGCTCCGACCAGGTCGACGATGTACTGGCGGACCTCGCCGGAGACGTGCACCGAGCGCACCGCGTTCGCCAGCTTGGCGACCTCGGCCGCGGTGGTGACCGGGACGACGTTGGTCAGCGGGTCGCTCTGGCCGTGGTTGTCGAGCATCGCCAGCTCGGCGCCGGGCGAGGGATAGCCCATCGAGACCCGGGCGGTGAAGCGGTCGCGCTGGGCCTCGGGGAGCGCCCGGGTGCCGTCCATCTCGATCGGGTTCTGGGTGGCGACGACCATGAACGGGGCCTCGAGGCGGTAGGTGACACCGTCCACGGTCACCTGCTGCTCCTCCATGCATTCCAGGAGGGCCGACTGGGCCTTGGGCTCGGCCCGGTTGATCTCGTCGCCGACCACGATGTTCGCGAACACCGGGCCCGGCCGGAACTCGAAGTCGCGGGTGCCCTGGTTGTAGACGCTGACGCCGGTCACGTCGCTGGGGAGCAGGTCCGGAGTGAACTGGATCCGCCGCACCCGTGCGTCGATCGAGCGGGCGAGGGCCTTGGCGAGCATGGTCTTGCCGACGCCTGGCACGTCCTCGATGAGGAGGTGCCCCTCGGCGAACAGGACCACCAGAGCCGTGCGGACCACATCCGACTTGCCGTCGATGACGGTCTCCACCGAGCGGCCGATCCGGTCGGCGACCTCGGACAGATGATCGATCTCGCCCGCCGGGTCGCGCCAGCGCAGTACTCCCGGCTCCGTCACCACGGTGCGGGCCTCCTTCGGATCGCGTGTCCCGGTCGTCGCCCCCGGTGCGGGGATGTCGTGCGCGGGGGCACCGTCGCCGCCCTGGACGCCGCCCCCGGAAGCAACCCCGGAACAGCCCGGACATCATCCTGACGCGGAGCACTCCCCCACGAGTGTGACATCCATAAGGGGGGGTCCGGGAGGACTGGTCGGTGATGGCCGCCGTTGCGGTTGTGGCCGTGGGCTGCGGCCCGGTCGTCCGTACCCGGGCGAGGGGTCATTTGTTCCCTTTTTCGCCGCCTGACTGTCGTGTATCAACCTGGTTTGCGGCGATTTATACCAGCCTCCCTACGGAGCGCTTACCGCCCCCGAGCCCGGAGTGGGAGCGGTGGGGTGGAGCGGGGTGTCTTGGGGGTGTCGGGTGGGGGGGAGTGGGGTAGAGTGGCGCGCAGTGGGGGTGGGGAGCTCGCGGGTAGCCGCCGGCTGGTGAACCAGTCGTCGTCTGATGGTCACGGCGCGTCTCTCCGGGCCTGGCGGGGAGGCTCCGGTGTTTCTCGGCAGCCACACGCCGCGGCTGGACGACAAGGGGCGGCTGACTCTGCCTGCGAAGTTCCGCGAAGAGCTGGAGGGGGGGCTAGTGATCACGAAGGGGCAGGAACGTTGTCTCTACGTGTTCCCCTTGGCGGAGTTCACCCGCATCAGTGAGTCCCTCCGTACCGCTCCGGTCACCGCGAAGGCGCTTCGCGACTACAGCCGCGTCTTCTTCTCGTCGGCCTCCGACGACGTCCCCGACCGCCAGGGGCGGATCACCATTCCGCCGCCGCTGCGGGCGTACGCGGGGCTGGTCCGCGAGTGCGTGGTCAACGGCGCCAACACCCGGGTCGAGATCTGGGACTCCCAGCGTTGGGACACCTACCTCGCCGACCAGGAGGAGACCTTCGCCGAGCTGTCGGAGGAGGTCCTGCCCGGAGTCATCTGAGTCGTCGAAGGCGTCGCGTCACCATCCGGTCGTCTGTCGAGGTCTCCCCCCGCTCCCACCGGACACCACTTCCCCGGCGTCCGGCGGATCGAGCGGGGCGGGACCTGGGTGTACGACTCTTCCGGCCGTTCCCTTCCCGATGGCCGCCGGGGACGGCGTACCCGCCAACGCACCGGCGTGCCCGCCCGCATATCCGAAACACCAGATCCGACAAGCGGCCGAGGGGTTGGCAGTGGACGTCACGCACACGCCGGTGCTGACCGAGCGCGTGATCAAGCTGCTTGACCCCGCGCTGCGCCGTCCCGGTGCGGTCGTCGTCGACGCCACTGTCGGGCTGGGCGGTCACTCGCACGCGCTGCTCGAGGCCTTCCCGCAGGTCCGCCTCATCGGTCTCGACCGGGACACCACCGCCCTCGAGCACAGCCGGCGCCGCCTCACCGGCCTGGGTGACCGCGTCGGCCTGAGTGACCGCGTCGACCTCGAGCACGCCGTCTACGACCAGCTGCCGGACGTCCTCGAGCGGCTCGGTGTGCCGTCGGTGGACGGTGTCCTGTTCGATCTCGGCGTCTCGTCCATGCAGCTCGACCTCGACGAGCGCGGCTTCGCCTACTCCCGGGACGCCCCGCTGGACATGCGGATGGACCAGGAGCGCGGCCCCACCGCGGCCGACGTCCTCAACAACTACGACGTCGACGCGCTGACCCGGGTGCTGCGGGAGTACGGCGAGGAGCGGTTCGCGCGCCGCATCGCCCGGGCGGTGGTGACCCAGCGCCAGGCCGCGCCGTTCACCACCTCCGCGCGGCTGGTGGACCTGGTCCGCGACTCCATCCCCGCGGCGGCGCGCCGCACCGGAGGCAACCCGGCCAAGCGCACCTTCCAGGCGCTGCGCATCGAGGTGAACTCCGAGCTCGAGGTGCTCGAGCGCGCGGTGCCCGCCGCCTTCGACGCGCTGGCCGTGGCGGGCCGCCTGGTCGTCCTCTCCTATCACTCCCTGGAGGACCGGCTGGTGAAACGGGTGCTGACGCCGCGCTCGGTGCCCTCCGTCCCGCCGGACATGCCGGTCATCCCGGATGACGCCCGGCCGACGTTACGGTGGCTGACCCGCGGCGCGGAGCCGGCTTCCGACACGGAGATCGAACAGAACGCGCGCGCCGGGTCGGTCCGGCTGCGCGCGGCGGAACGCACGGCGGCCGAACCGGGCCGCGCGCACAACCAGACCGGAGGTGTCCGATGACCGCTCCCGCGAACCCGCTGCCCCGCGGTCGCGCCCGTCCGGGTCATCACACGTCCGGCTCCGAGTACCACGCGACAGACCACGACGTGGCCGCCTACCCGGGCGCCGCGCACGACGCCGCGCACGACGGCACCGCGTACGCCTATGACGTGGCCGCGTTCGAGAGCACCGGCTACGACGACACGCCCTACGAGAACGCGCCCTACGACAGCGCTCCCTACGCGGACGCGCCCCACGAGGACGCGCCGTACGGCGCGTCCGGCTACGGCGACCCCGTCTACGACGACTCCGCATACGGCGGCGTCAATTACGGCGATACGGCCCCCGGCGAGCCGGCGGCCGGCGACCACACGCTCGGCGAGCCTGTGGCCGGCGAGCCCGCGTTCGGCGATTCCACGGCCGGTGACCTCGCGGATGCCGGGTCGCCCGTCGGGGAGCCCGCGTACGCCGACGAAGCCGGACGCCGCGCCGACCCGTCCGACGAGGTGGCCGTGCCCGGCCGCGCCCGTCGCCGGCCGGTCGCCGCCGGCGTGGGCGCGGTAGGCGCCGGAGCGCCCGCCCGCTCGTCCAGCGCGGCCCGTTCGTCCAGCGCCACGCGCACGACCGCCACGCGCACGACCGGCGCGCGCACGACCGCGGGGCACACCGTCCCGGCCCGGCCCGGCAGCGCGCGCTCGGGCACGGGACGGACAGCCACCGGACGATCGGGAACGGGCCGGTCCGGTGCGGGACGTCGGCCGTCCGCGATGGCGGTCGGCGCGACCACGGTTCCCCTGCTCGACTCACCACTGCGGCGGGGAGCGCGGCCGGGGCTGTCGGTGCTGCGGGTGCCGGCGCGGTCCACGGCGCCGCGCGGGCCGTTCGTGGTGCTGCTGCTCGTGCTGATGGGGGCGGGACTGCTGTCGCTGCTCCTGCTCAACACGGCGCTGATGGAGAACTCCTTCCACGCCGACGAGCTCGAGCGGCAGTCCACCGAGCTGACCCGGCAGGAGCAGCAGCTGTCGCTCAAGCTCGACGAGCAGTCCGACCCGGGGCAGCTCGCCGCCCGCGCGAACCAGCTCGGGATGGTGCCCGGCGGCGTTCCCGAGTACCTGCCGGCCAACGCGCCGCTGCCGCCCGGGGCGCGCGTCCTGACCCGGGACGCGGGCAGCGGCATGCTGCTCGTCGTGGTCCCGGGCCCGTCGGCGGCTCCGGCCGGCGCCGCCGCGGCGACGGACTCCGCGGCCACCCAGTCCGGCGCCTCGGCTCAGTCGGGCGCCTCCGGCGCGGGTGGCACGTCCACCCAGCCCGCGGCTGGCGGCGAGGCGGCGGCTGGCGGCGAGGCGGCGGCTGGCGGCGAGGCGGCCGGGTCCGCCGCCGATACGCAGGCCCGTACCGGGACCGACACCGGGACCGACGGAGAGGCGGGAGCCGGTCAGTGAGCCAGACGACCCGCGGTCCGTCCTCCGGCCGCGGTCGGAACCGACTCCGTCTCGTCACGAACCCGCAGCCGGGGAGCCCGGACGCGCGGTCCGCGCGCCACGACGGTGACGACCTGCTCGATCCGTCCGTGCGCCGGTTCTCCGGCCGTGACCCGGACGGCGGCCGCGGCCGGGTGACCCCACCCCCCCGCGGCGGCGACCGACGCCGCGACGACCGCGACGACCGCGACGACCGCGACGACCGCGACGAGCTTGACGAACAGACCTGGGACGACGCCGCCGCCGAAGCCACGGAACGGGCGGCGCGCCGGCCCCGCCCCGCCGCGGCCGGACGGGAGCGCCGGGCGGCGACGGCCCGGGCGGGTCGGTCGTCCCCACGGGTGTCTCCGCTGCGCAGCGCGGCCGCCGGCTCGGCGACGCCACGTGAGCAGCTCCGCCAGGACCAGGCCGCCCGCGCCACATCCGCCCGTACGACCTCCGCCCGCGGAGCGGCCGGCCGGCGTAACCCGACCCGGGGGGCGGCCAGCCGGACGACGTCCGGGCGGATCCCCCCCGTCCGGCGCCCGCATCCCTCGAGCGGTGGGGCGGGCCGCAACCGGGCCACCTCGATCCGCCGCGGCCTCGGGGGCACGCCGCCGCGGCCGTCGCGGCCGTTCGTCCTCGCCAGCCCCCGCCGCCGGGTCCGGGTGTCGGTGGTACTGATGATCGCCGTCCTGGTCGTGATCGCCGGCCGGCTCGCGCAGCTGCAGGGCTTCGCCTCGTCCAACTACGCGGAGCAGGCCGAGCAGCAGCGGCTGCGCAAGTCCGTCCTGCCCGCCGACCGTGGCATGATCACAGACCGGCACGGCGACGCGCTGGCGCAGGACGTCGAGCGCCGGGCCGTGTACGCGGACCCGTGGCTGATGAACGAGGCCCAGGTCGTCGACGCGGCGCGCAAGCTGGCCCCGCTGCTCGGCGAGTCCGAGAACACGCTGCGCAAGAGCATGACGTCCAACGATCCCCAGGTGCGGTTCGTGTACCTGGGCCGTCGCCTCGACCGGGCGGTCGGGGACGAGGTGGACAAGCTGGGCCTGCGCGGCATCGGCGTCCTTCCCGAGCGGGGGCGCTGGTACCCGTCGCTGACCCTGGGCGCCAACTTCGTCGGCTTCACCAAGCTCGGCGAGAACGACGCGATCGTGGGCGCCGGCGGCCTGGAGCTGGCCTACGACAGCGTGCTGCGCGGGACGGACGGGCGCCGCCAGATCGAGGCCGACCCGTCCGGGCGGGAGATCCCCTCGGCGCAGAGCGTGGAGAAGGACCCGGTCAGCGGCTCCACACTGCGCCTCACCATCGACAACTACATCCAGTGGGACGCCCAGAGCGCGATCGCCGAGGCGGTGCGGACCTCGGAGGCGGACGGCGGCACGATCGTCGTGATGAACCCGAAGACGGGTGACCTGCTCGCGATGGCCGACGCGCCCCAGTTCGACCCGAACAACATCACCTCCCGGGACATCGACGCGATCGGAAACCGCTCGACCGGCCAGGCCTTCGAGCCCGGCAGCGTCAACAAGGTCATCACCATGGCCGCGGCACTGGACCGGAACCTGATCGAGACGACGACCCCGATCACCGTGCCGCCGTCCATCGAGCGGGGCGGGGTGACGATCACGGACTCGGAGCCGCACGGCACCGAGCACCTCACCGCGGCCGGCGTGCTCGCCCGGTCCAGCAACATCGGGACGGTGCTCGTCGCCGAGCGGGTCGGCAACGACAACCTCGAGCAGATGATGCGCGCGTTCGGGCTCGGCAAGGCGACCGAGGTCGACTTCCCCGGCGAGGCCGCCGGCATCCTGCCGCCGGCCGCGGACTGGTCGGGCAGTCAGGCCGCGACCATCGCCTACGGCCAGGGCACCTCGGCCACGGCCCTGCAGATGGCGTCGGTCTACGCGACCGTGGCGAACGGCGGCATGCGGGTCGCGCCGCGGCTGGTGGACGCGATCACCGGCCCGGACGGGGTCACACGGCCCACCCCGCGGGCGCCCGAGCGCCGGGTGGTCTCCCCGGAGACCGCCTCCACGCTCACCCGCATGCTCGAGGCCGTCGCGACGACGCAGGGCACCGCCCCCGCGGCCGAGGTCGCCGGGTACCGGGTCGCCGGCAAGACGGGCACGGCGAAGCGGTACGACCCGGTCAACGGCGGCTACGACGGCTACGTCTCGACGTTCATCGGCTTCGCCCCGGCCGACGACCCCCAGGTCGTCGTGGAGGTCGTGCTCGACCACCCGCGCAAGGGCTTCTACGGCGGCGAGGTCGCCGCGCCGGTGTTCAAACGGGTGATGAGCTTCGCCCTCACCACGCTGGGCGTGCCGCCGCCGGGGACCAGGCCCGAACCGCTGGTGCTCGACCTCGACCGCTGAGAACGGGCGAGAGCACCGAGGACGAGCAGGAGCACCGCGGACGGGGAAGGCACCGCGGACCGGGGAGAGCGTCGTGGACGGGCGAGCGCGGGACGTCGCGCGCCCGTCCACGACGGGGGCCGGGGGCCGGGAGTCGCCGCCGGTTTGGCCCAGGCTGTCCCGACACCTGCGCGTCGGCCCGGTGGACCACCGCCGTCCACGGCGCCCGTGCGGATCCCCCGCCTGCCCGCCCACTAAGGTCGTCCCCGTGACCACCCCGGCACTACGTCCGGCAGCGCCGTCACCGCGGTCGCTCACCGCTCTGCCCGACGTCCTCAGATCCATCACCGTCGCGCCCGGTCCGTCGGGCGGGGCGGCCCTCGCCGGTGTCGTCCTCACCGGCGTCACCCACGACTCGCGCGCGGTGCTGCCGGGCGACCTCTACGCGGCGCTGCCCGGCGCGCACGTGCACGGCGCCGACTTCGCCGCCGGTGCCGTCGCCGCCGGTGCCGTCGCCGTCCTCACCGACCCGGTGGGCGCCGCGACGCTGTCCGGCCGGCTCGCGGTGCCCGTGCTCGTCACCGACGACCCGCGCCGCGACCTGGCGCCGGCCGCCGCCTGGATCTACGGCGACCCGTCGAGCGCGCTGACCCTGCTCGGGGTCACCGGCACGAACGGCAAGACCACCACCGCCTTCCTCCTGGACGCCGGCCTGCGCGCCGCCGGGTACACCACGGGCCTGCTCGGCACGGTGCAGACCCGGGTCGCCGGAACGGTGGTGCCCTCGGTGCGCACGACGCCCGAGTCCGGCGACCTGCAGGCGCTGCTCGCGACGATGGTGGAGCGGGGCGTCGGGGCGGCGTCGATGGAGGTGTCGAGCCACGCGCTGGCCCAGCACCGGGTGGACGCGCTGCGCTTCGCCGGCGCCGCCTTCACCAACCTCAGCCAGGACCACCTCGACTTCCACCCGACGATGGAGGACTACTTCGCGGCGAAGGCGGCACTGTTCGAGCCCGCCCGCAGCGCGGCCGCCGTGGTCTGCGTCGACGACGACTGGGGCCGCCGGCTCGCGGCGCTGCGCCCGGACGCGCGCACCTACTCGGTGACCGGCCGCCCGGCCGACTGGTGGCCGGAGGACGTCGTCGCCGGCCCGGCCGGCAGCGTGTTCCGCGCGCTGGGCCCGGACGGCGCGAAGGCGGACCTCTCGCTCGCCCTGCCGGGCCGGTTCAACGTCGCCAACGCGCTGGGCGCCCTCGCGCTGCTGGCCGCCGTCGGTGTCCCGCTGGAGGCGGCGGCCGAGGGCATCTCGTCGCTGCCGGGGGTCCCGGGCCGGATGGAGCGGATCGACGCCGGCCAGCCGTTCCTCGCCCTCGTGGACTACGCCCACACCCCCGACGCGGTCGAGACGCTGCTCGCCGCCGTGCGCCCGATCGTGACCGGGCGGGTGGTCGTCGTCCTCGGCTGCGGTGGGGACCGCGACCGAGCCAAGCGGCCGCTGATGGGCGCGGCCGCGGCGCGGCTGGCCGACCTGGCCGTGTTCACCAGCGACAACCCCCGGTCCGAGGACCCGGCGCGCATCCTCGAGCAGATGCTGGCCGGCGCCCGCGGCGCCCCTGGAGCGGGCGAGATCGTCGTGGAGCCGGACCGGGCGAGCGCGATCGCGCTCGCGGTCGGCGCCGCCGGGCCCACCGACGCCGTGATCGTGGCCGGCAAGGGGCACGAGAGCGGGCAGGACGTCGCCGGTGTCGTCACGCCGTTCGACGACCGCGAGGTGCTGCGCTCCGCGCTGCTGGCGACGGCGAGCCGATGATCGCGCTGACTCTCGCCGAGGTGGCCGCCGCCACCGGTGGCCGGCTCACCGCCGGCGCGGACCGGTTGACCCCGGTCACGTCGGTGGTGATCGACTCCCGTCAGGTCGGCCCGGGCGCGCTGTTCGTCGCCCTGCCCGGTGAACGGGTGGACGGGCACGACTTCGCCGCCGGCGCGGTCGCGGCCGGCGCGGTGGCCGTCCTCGGCGCCCGGGAGACGGGCGTGCCCACCGTCGTCGCCGCCGACCCGGCGGCGGCGCTGGCCGCGCTCGCCGCGCACCTGCGGGACCTCGCCCCGGCGACCGTGGTCGGGGTGACCGGCTCGGCCGGTAAGACGACCACCAAGGACCTGCTGGCCGACCTGCTCGGCAGGCTCGGCCCGACGGTCGCCGCGGTGGGCTCGTTCAACAACGAGATCGGCCTGCCGCTGACCCTGCTGCGCACCGAGCCCGACACCGCGTTCGTGGTGCTGGAGATGGGCGCCCGCGGCATCGGGCACATCGCGACGCTGTGCGCGGTGGCCCGCCCGCACGTCGGGCTGGTGCTCAACGTCGGGTCGGCGCACGTGGGGGAGTACGCCGACGGGCGGAACGGCATCGCCGCGGCGAAGGGCGAGCTCGCAGAGGCGGCCACCGGCCTGGTCGTGCTGAACGCCGACGATCCGCTGGTGGCGGCGATGGCCGGCCGCGCCGGCGCCCAGGTGGTCACCTTCGGCCGCGTCGCGGCGGCGGACGTCCGCGCCGAGCGCGTCGAGGTGGGCGGCGACGGCCGGGCCGCGTTCGACCTGCTGGCCGGCGGGGAGCGCCACCGGCTGCGCCTCGGCCTCGTCGGCGCGCACCAGGTGGCCAACGCGCTGGCCGCCGCGGCGGTGGCGACATCACTCGGCCTCGCGCCGGCCGAGGCCGCGGCAGCGCTCGAGGAGGCCCGCCCGCGCAGCCGCTGGCGGATGGAGGTGACGACCACCGCGGACGGCGTGGTCGTGCTCAACGACTCCTACAACGCGAACCCCGAGTCGATGCGCGCGGCCCTGACCGCGCTGATGGACATGCGGGGAGCGGGGCGGGCGTGGGCGGTGCTGGGTCCGATGGGCGAGCTCGGCGCCGACGCGGAGGCCGCGCACGACACCCTGGGGCGGCTCGCCGCCGGGCTGGGCGTGTCACGGCTGGTGGCGGTCGGCGCCGGGGCGCGCCGGGTGCATCAGGCGGCGGAGCACGAGGGCGCCTGGGCCGGCGAGTCGACCTGGGTGCCCGGGGTGGACGAGGCGCTGGCGCTGCTGGCCGCGCAGGTCCGCCCGGGTGACGTGGTTCTGGTGAAGGCGAGCCGGTCGTTCGGGCTCGAGCGGGTGGCCACGGGGCTGACCGCGGATGGTGGGGCCGGCCCAGCGGGCCGGCGGGACGGCGCCGCCGGCGCCGCGATCGAGGGGATCGAGAACACGTGGAACACGGTGGGACACTCCGGCGAACCAGGCGTGCGCGGGTGACGCTCGCGTGAGAGGAGTTCTCTTCGCGGCACTGGTCGCGCTGGTCATCTCCCTGCTCGGCACCCCGTCGGTGATCCGCTTCTTCCGGCGGCAGGGCTACGGGCAGGAGATCCGTGAGGACGGGCCGTCGAGCCACCTGACCAAGCGCGGCACGCCCACCATGGGCGGCACCGTCATCATCCTCGCCACCCTCGCCGGGTACTTCGTCTCGCACCTGGTCACCGGCATCGGCTTCACCGCCTCGGGCCTGCTGGTCCTGATGGTGATGACGGGCCTGGGCCTGGTCGGCTTCCTGGACGACTACATCAAGATCCGCAAGCAGCGCAGCCTGGGGCTGACGGCCCGGACGAAGTTCGCCGGCCAGGCCGCGGTCGCGCTGGCGTTCGGGCTGCTGGCCGTCCGGTTCAAGAACGACAGCGGGCTGCTGCCGGGCTCGACGTTCATCTCGGTCGTGCGCGACACCGGGTTCTCGATCGGCCTGATCGGCTTCCCGCTGCTCGCCTGGATCATCATCGCCGCGACCTCGAACGCGGTGAACCTCACCGACGGCCTGGACGGCCTGGCCGCCGGCACGTCCGCGATGGTCTTCGGCGCCTACGTGGTGATCTCCTTCTGGCAGTTCGGCAACGTCTGCGAGGCCGGGGCGCTGACCGAGGGCTGCTACTACGTGCGCGACCCGCTCGACGTCGCGTTGGTCTCCGCCGCCGCGATGGGGGCCTGTTTCGGCTTCCTGTGGTGGAACGCCAGCCCGGCGAAGATCTTCATGGGGGACACCGGCTCGCTCGCGCTCGGCGGGGCGTTCGCCAGCATCGCGATCGTCAGCCGCACCGAGCTGCTGCTGTTCGTGCTGGGGGGCCTGTTCGTCATCGAGACGCTGTCGGTCATGATCCAGGTGGCGTTCTTCAAGGCGACGAAGAGACGGGTGTTCAACATGGCGCCCATCCACCATCACTTCGAACTCGCCGAATGGCCGGAGACGACGGTGATCATCCGGTTCTGGATCGTCTCCGGCCTGGCCGTAGCGTTCGGCCTGGGCCTGTTCTACGCCGAGTATCTTTCCCACGGGGGCGGTTGACCATGAGTACTTCCGCCACACCGGTGCCCGCGGGCGCGGCGCTCGCCGGCGCTCAGGTCACGGTCGTCGGAGTGGGCGTCTCCGGCGCCGCGGCGGCCGGTGCGCTGGCGGCCCGCGGCGCCCGGGTGGTCGTGGTGGACGCGGCCGACGGCCCGGGCCAGCGCGCCGCCGCCGAGCGGCTGCGGGCGGAGGGAATCGAGGTCCGGCTCGGCGGCCTGCCGGCCGAGGCCGGGGCAGCGTCGCTCGTCGTCACCTCGCCGGGTGTCCCACCGGACACGCCGCTGCTGCGGGCGGCGGAGGCCGCCGGGGTACCGGTGTGGGGCGAGGTGGAGCTCGCCTGGCGGTGGCGCGGGCTGTCCCGGTGGCTCGCGGTCACCGGCACGAACGGCAAGACCACCACGACCGAGATGCTCGGCGCGATGCTCGTCGCCGGGGGGCGGCGCGCCACCACAGCCGGCAACATCGGCACGCCCATCGTGGCGGCCGTCGAGACCCGGCCGCCCTACGACGCGCTCGCCGTCGAGCTGTCCAGCTTCCAGCTGCACTACACCTCCACCGTCGCCCCGCGCGCGGCGGTGATCCTCAACGTCGCGCCGGACCATCTCGACTGGCACGGCGGAGCCGACGCCTACGCGGCGGCGAAGGCGCGGATCTGGGCGGCCCCGCACACCGTCGCCGTCGGCAACGTGGACGACCCCGTGAGCCTGGAGTTGCTGTCGCGGGCGCCGGGCCGGCGGGTCACCTTCGGGCTGGACCCGAACGCCACCCCACGGCCCGACCTGACCGTCGTGAACGGGTACCTGGTCGACCGGGCCTTCTCCGGCGGGCGGCTGATCGCCGTGGCCGATCTCGGCGCGGCCGGCCGCTCACCCGGGCGGCGCCCGCCCGCCACCGGCATCACCGGCGGCGGGCCGGCCGGCGGCAGGGTCGGTGGCGCCGTGGCGGGTGGCACCCGGGCCGGCGCGGCCGGGACCGGCGACGGGCCGGGCCCGTTCGGCGGCGGCCAGTTCCGGGATGACCGCTTCCCCGGCTTCGCCACCGGCGCTGAGCTGGGATCGCACAACATCGCCAACGCGCTGGCCGCCGCCGCGCTGGCCCGCGCCGACGGGGTGGACCCGGCGGCCATCGGCGCGGCGCTCGCGTCGTTCCGGCCCGGCGCGCACCGCAACGTCACCGTCGGCCGGCGCGGCGGCGTCCGCTACGTCGACGACAGCAAGGCCACCAACCCGCATGCCGCCGCGGCGTCGCTGCGCGCCTACCCGTCGGTGGTGTGGATCGCGGGCGGTCTGAACAAGGGCCTTGAGTTCGACGATCTCGTTGTCTCGGCCCGTCACGGGCTGCGCGCGGTGGTCCTGATCGGCCAGTGCGCCGACGAGGTGGCCGCGGCTCTCGCCCGACACGCCCCCGATGTCCCCGTGGAACGGGCCGCGGGCATGGACGATGCGGTGGAGGCCGCCGCGAAGCTCGCGGCACCGGGCGACACCGTGCTGCTGGCGCCCGCGGCGGCGTCGATGGACATGTTCCGTGACTACGCGGAGCGCGGCGACCTGTTCGCCGCGGCCGTGCGAGCGCGGGGAGGCTGACCGCCGGCGCTCTCCCTCCCAGCGCGGCACCGGAGAGGGGGAGCGTGAGTGAGCGCATGACGGGTGCGCGAACCACCAGAACGGGGACGGCCGTCGCCGGGTCGAGGCCCGCGGGGAGCACCGGCCCGGGCACGACCGGCGCGGGCGGGGCCGGCGCGGCGGGCTCCGAGGCCGCCACCGACACGGGCGGCGCCGGCGGGCTGCGCCCCGGCACCGGCGGGCCGGAGGCCACCGGGGCCAGGCGGGGCTGGGTCGGCGACCCCCGCACGCCCGTCCTCGACCGCCCGCTGGCCTCGTACTACCTGCTGCTCTCCTCCGCCGGCCTGTTGCTGCTGCTCGGCCTGGTGATGGTGCTCTCGGCGTCCGCCCCGCGGTCCTTCCAGGACTTCGGCTCGGCCTACACGCTGTTCCTGCGGCAGGCGACCTGGGCCGGCATCGGCATCCCGCTGCTGCTGGTCGCGAGCCGCCTGCCGATCCGGGTCTTCCGGGCCGCCGCCTACCCGTTGCTGGGCGTGACCGTCCTGCTGCTGATGGCGGTGCTCGTCCCGGGGATCGGGCACGTCGAGAACGGTTCGCGGCAGTGGATCCCGATCGGCCCGTACACCCTGCAGCCGAGCGAGTTCGCCAAGATCGCCCTCGTGCTGTGGTGCTCGGACGTCCTCGTCCGCAAGCGCCGGCTGCTGGTCAACTGGAAGCACCTGATCATCCCGGTGGTGCCCGGCTTCCTGTTCGTCGACCTGCTGCTCATGCTCGAGCCCGACCTGGGCGGCTCGATCTGTGTCACCGTCGTCCCGCTGGCGGTGCTCTGGGTGATCGGCACCCCGCTGCGGATCTACGCCGGGCTGCTCGGCGGCATGGTCGCCGGCGCCAGTGTCCTGGCGATCAGCGCGCCGTACCGGCTGGAACGACTGATGTCCTTCCGGGATCCCTTCGCCGACCCGAACAACACCGGTTTCCAGGCCGTCCACGGCATCTACGCGCTGTCGTCCGGTGGTTGGTGGGGGGAGGGGCTGGGCGCCTCCCGGGAGAAGTGGCCGGATCTGCTGCCCGCCGTGCACACCGACTTCATCCTCGCGATCATCGGCGAGGAGCTCGGGCTGCTCGGGAGTCTGGTGACCGTCACGCTGTTCGGCGTGCTGGGCTACGCGGGCCTGCGGATCGCGCACCGCGCCGACGACCTGTTCATCCGGCTGGCCGCCACGGCGGTCACCGCCTGGATCATCGCGCAGGCCGTGGTGAACATGGGCGCGGTCGTGGGAATCCTGCCGATCACCGGGGTGACCCTGCCACTGGTGTCCTTCGGTGGATCGGCGCTGCTGCCGACGATGGGCGCGCTGGGCATGCTGCTGGCCTTCGCCCGCCGCGAGCCGGATGCCGTCGTCTACCTCGCGGCGCGCGCCGAGGCGCGCCGCGCAGGGCGTGCGGGGCGCGCTGGTCGGGGGTGGCTGCGCCGCCGCCGCGCCGCGCGGGCCGAGACTCCCGAGGCGGCGGTCTAGAACGGTCGAGCTCGGCCCCCCGGAACGGCGGTCCGAGCGGCCGCGCCGAGGCGTCCGTGTGGTCGGCCGATCCGCCCGCGTGTTCGGCCGACCATGTTGCGTGCGCGCCGCCGCGATGTGGAATCGTCAGGGCCGATGTTGCGAAGTGTGCTGCTCGCCGGCGGCGGAACTGCCGGCCATGTGGAACCGGCCCTCGCGGTCGCCGACGCGTTGCGCGCGGACGACCCCAGGATCCGGGTGACCCTGCTCGGTACCGAGACCGGGCTGGAGGCGAAACTCGTCCCGGCTCGCGGCTACGAGTTGGCGACCGTGCCGAAGGTACCGATGCCCCGGCGCCCCTCGCCGGCGCTGCTCACGGTGCCGAAACGGCTGGCCGCCGCCGTCGGCGCGGCGCGCGCCACGCTGCGCGAGGTGCGGGCGGACGTCGTGGTGGGCTTCGGCGGCTACGTCGCCGTGCCCGCCTACGTGGCCGCGCGCCGCCTGGGGGTGCCGATCGTCGTGCACGAGGCCAACCCGCTGCCCGGCCTCGCGAACCGGCTGGGGGCGCGGCTCACGCCGTTCGTGGCCACCTCCTACCCCAGCACCCCGCTGCGCGGGTCCACCCTCACCGGGATTCCGCTGCGCGCGGAGATCCTCACCCTGGACCGCTCGGCGCCGGCGGCGCGCGCGGCGCGGGCCCGCTACGGCCTGGACGCCCACCGCCCGACCCTGCTCGTCTTCGGGGGGTCGCAGGGCGCCCGCTCGCTGAACACCGCGATGGTCGGCGCCGCGCGGGAGCTGACCGGCTCGGGCGTGCAGGTGTTGCACGCCACCGGGCCGAAGAACTACGAGGAGGTCGCCGCCGCGCTGCCCGCCGGGCTGGCCGCGCCCTACCGGGCGGTGCCCTACCTGGACCACATCCCCTCCGCCTACGCGGCCGCCGACATGAGCCTGTGCCGCTCCGGCGCGATGACGTGCGCCGAGCTCGCGGCGGTCGGCCTGCCGGCGGTGTACGTACCGCTGCCGCACGGCAACGGCGAGCAGCGCCGCAACGCGCTGCCGACGGTGGAGGCCGGCGGCGGGCTGCTGGTGGACGACGCCGAGCTGAGCCCCGGCTGGCTGGCGGCCAACCTGCTCCCGGTGCTGACCTCGGCAGAGCGACTGGGGAAGATGTCCGCGGCCTGCGCCGGCACGGGCCACCCGGACGCCGCCCGCGCGATCGTCGCGATGATCCGGCTGGCCGAGCCGACCCGCAGGCGGGCCCGGCCGAGGCACGCGGCGAACTGAGCGACCGTGGCCAGCGCCTTCCCGCCCGCGCCGCGCCTGAGCCCGGCGCGCGTGGGTCCGACGCACGCCCGCGCGCGGCACTGCGGCAGGATGGCCACGTGACGGCGCGAGATCTCCCGGAGGGCTGGCGGCGGGTCCACCTCGTCGGCATCGGCGGGATCGCCATGAGCGGTCTGGCGCGGCTGCTGGTCGCGCGGGGCGCGACAGTCACCGGCAGCGACGCGGTCGAATCCCGGCGGCTGGCGTCGCTGCGCGCGCTCGGCATCCCGATCACGGTGGGCAACGGCCCGGACAGTTTCGACGCGTCACGGCTCGACGGGGTCGAGCTCGTCGTCGTCGCGCCCGCGGTGCCGACCGACGACCCGGAGCTCGCCGAGGCGCGCCGGCGCGAGCTGCGCGTGCTGCCCCGCTCCGCCGCGCTCGCCGGGCTGATGGCCGGGCACCGGGGCGTCGCGGTCGCGGGCTCGCACGGCAAGACCACGGTGGCGATGATGCTCACCGCCGCCCTGCAGGCCTGCGGTGAGGACCCGACATTCGCGGTCGGCGGCGATCCGGGCGAGGCCGGTTCGCACACCCACGCGGGCAGCTCCGAGCTGATGGTCGTCGAGGCGGACGAGGACGTCGGCGCGTTCTGGCAGCTCCAGCCGTACGGCGCGGTGCTGACCGGGGTGGCCGCCGAACATCTCGACCACTACCGGACGATGCCCGCGCTCGCCGCCTCGTTCGCGACGTTCCTGCGCCGGGTCGACCCGGGCGGCTTCCTGGTCGCCTGCGTGGACGACACGGCCGGCTGGGCGCTCGCCACGGCGGCGGCCGATCACGCCGACCGGTGGCGCCGGGCCGGCGGCCCGGACGGGCGCCCGGCGGACGCCGCCGCGCACAGCACCACAGGCGGGCAGGGCACCGCGGGCGCGGGCCGGCCGTGGCTGACGGGGTACGGGTTCGGGTCGTCGGCGGACGTCCGGCTCGTCGCCGAGGAGATCTCGATCGCGGGCACCAGCGCGGAGGTCGTCGTCCATGGCGTCCGGCTGGGCCGGCTGTCGCTGCGGGTCCCCGGCCGGCACCACCTCCTGGACGCCGCGGCGGCCCTGGCCGCCGGGATCGCCCTGGGTGCCCCACCAGCCGGCCTGCTGGCCGGGCTGGCCGAGTTCGCCGGGGTCCGCCGCCGCTTCCAGCCGCTCGGGTCGGCGGGCGGGGTGCGGGTGGTCGACGACTATGCCAACCACCCGGACCGGGTGGCCGCCGCGGTCGAGGCGGCGCGGGCGGCTGCCGGCGGCGGCCGGGTCGTCGTCGCGTTCCAGCCGCACCTGTACAGCCGCACGGCCCTGCTCGCCGACCGGTTCGGTGCCGCGCTGGGCTCGGCCGACGCGGTCGTGGTGATGGACGTCTACGGCGCCGGGGAGCAGCCCGAGCCGGGCGCGGGTGGTGCCCGGGTCGCCGCGGCCACCCGGGCCGGGGCGGCGCGGGCCGGGGCAGCGCGGGTCGTGTACGAGCCGTCGTGGTCGGCCGTCCCGGGCGTGCTGATGGATCTGGCGCGGCCGGGCGACCTGGTCATGACACTCGGCGCCGGCGACGTGACGCAGGTCGGCCCGGAGCTGCTGCGCCTGCTGGCCGAACGGTCGGCCCTGCCGGGCTGACCCAGGCCCCCAGCCCCGGTCTGATGATCCATCGCAGAAGTGTGGCGGCTGGGTGAGTCCATGGACTCACCCAGCCGCCACACTTCGTTTCGAAGCGCTGCCGGCCGGGGGCCGGTCAGCGCAGCGCGGCGAGGACGACGACCGGGATCTCGCGGGTCGTCTGTTCGTGATGGGTGCGCAGCCCCGGCATGCCGTCCACCAGCGCCGCGTACAGGCGCTCGCGCTCGGCCCCGACGGCGGTGGACGCCTCCGCGTCGAACCGGTCGGCGTCCAGCTCCACGGTGACCTTCGGGTGCGCCAGCAGGTTCCGGTACCACTGCGGGTGCGCCGCGGCGGCCATGTTCGTGGCGTAGACGACGAGGCGCCGGGTCGGGACGTCCCGCTCCGGGCCGTCCGGCCTGGCGTTCAGGCTGTCCGGCGTGGCGGGCGGGCCGGACGGCGTGGCGTGGGGGCCGTCCCGAGTGACGTTCGGAGCGTTCGGCGGGGCGTCGGGGGCGCCGTGCGCCGGGTGGCCGTCCACGACGTAGCCCAGCGGGGTGGTGTGCGGGCGTCCGGTGCGCTCGCCGACGGTTGTCAGCAGCAGGAGCCGGGAGCCGGACAGGGTCTTCTCCAGCCTGCCGCCGTTGGCCCGGTACTCGGCGATCACCGCCTGGTTGACCACCCTGAAGTCGAACCCGCGGCTGCGCGGGTCTCGAGTTTCGGTCATCGTCGGTCCTCACCCTTGCCGTCGGGGCACCCGCCGGGAGGGGGGAGTGTTCGTTCACCGGAGAATGTCACGCGGCGCAGTCAACCACCGACTCCGCGCACTGCCCCGCAGGGTCAGGCCGGCAGGCCCGTCGCGTCCTGGTCGCCCGCCCGGCTGCTCCCGGAAAATGCGTCGGTGCCGCCGGCGGCGAGCAGGTCCAGCAGGCGCGGGCCGAGCGTGGTGATCGTTCCGGCGCCGAGGGTGAGCAGCATGACGCCGTGCGTGCCGCCGGCCGCCGCGTCGCAGAGGTCCCCGCGGCCGCCGAGATCGGCGAGGTCGGCGACGAGCCGGCCCGGCAGGTCGGGCCAGGCCACGTAGCCGGCGGCGGCCGGCCGCCTGATCCGCCCGGCGAGGTCGGACGCGTGCAGGCCCAGGTTGTCGGTCTCGCGCGCGGCGTACACGTCGGTCACGTAGACGCGGTCGGCGTCGCCGAAGGCCGTCGCGAAGTCGTCGAGCAGCGCGGCGAGGCGACTGAACGTGTGCGGCTGCGCGACCGCCCAGACCTGCCGGCCGGCGGCGCGGTCGCGGGCCGCGCGCAGGGTGGCGCGGATCTCGGTCGGGTGGTGCGCGTAGTCGTCGACGATCTCCACGCGGGTGCCGCCGGGCGCGCTCGCCCGGCCCACGACGTCGAAGCGTCGGGCCGCGCCCGCGTACGTCCCCAGCGTCCTCAGGGCGTCCGTGGGCGGCACCCCCAGCTCGGCGGCCGTGGCGAGGGCGGCGAGGGCGTCCAGGGCGATGTGGGGGCCGGGCAGCGCCAGGGTGAGCTCGCCGACCCGGTTCCCGTCGCGCAGCACGGTCGAGGTGGAGCCACCGCCGGGCAGTGGGACGTAGTCCACCGCCCGCCACGTCCGCCCGGGGGTGAAGCCGTAGTCGACCACCCGGGCCCGCGGCGCGTCGGCGCGCCGGTCGGGCTCGGCCCGCCGGTCGAGTTCGGCGAGCACCGCGGCGACGCCGGGATGGTCGCCGCAGACGACCAGCCGCCCGCCCGGGCGGACCCGGGCCGCGAAGTCGGCGAACACCGCGCGCACCGAGGCCTCGTCCGGGAAGAGGTCCGGATGCTCCCACTCGACGTTGGTGATCACCGCGAGCTCCGGGTCCAGCCCGGCGAACGCGCCGCCGTACTCGTCCGCCTCCAGGACGAACACGTCGCCCCGTCCGGTCACGGCGCTGCCGCCCAACTGGGCCACATCGGCACCGATGACCGCGGTCGGGTCGACGCCGCCGGCCGCGAGCACCAGGGTCAGCATCGCCGCGGTGGTGGTCTTGCCGTGTGAGCCGGCGACCGCCACGAGCCGGTAGGGCGCGGTCAGCTCCGGCAGCCAGTCCGAGCGCCGCCGGACGGGGATGCCGAGCTCGCGGGCGGCGATGATCTCCGGGTGGTCGTCACGCAGCGCGCTGGAGGCCACGACGACGTCCGCCGCGGACAGCTCGGCGGCCAGCGCCGCCGCGTCGGCGGCGGGACCGACCCGGACGGGGACCCCCAGCTCACGCAGCATGGCGACCCGCGGTGAGTACTCCTGGTCACTGCCGGAGACCTGGCCGCCGGCGGCCAGGTGGATCTGGGCGAGGGGTGACAGCCCGGCGCCGCCGATGCCGAGGAAGTGGACCCGCCGGGCCCGCTCGGGGCGGTCGCGGGGATCGGGGACGACGGGCGGCGGCGCGGCGGCCGGGCCTGCTGGGGCGGCCGGGGCGTCGTCGGAGTGCGGTCCGGTCACGCCACGCAGTACACACCACAGGGCAGGGGTTCGGCGGAGGTGCCCCGGGCGAGCCGGGACCGGTGTGACGAAGGGGACGCGAATCCCATCCGTGTGACGCGCCGCCAGCGTCCTTGACCACCGACGAAGCCGTGCCTACTGTCCGATCCACAGTCGGAAGTTGACATAACTGTAACCGTCTAGCTGACGGTGAAGGTTGAGGCTGCTCGGCTGCTTCCCCGCTCCAATCGGTCGTAAGACCGCGGGCTAACGGAGCCGGGGAGCCCCCCTGCTCGCCCACCGACGCCGCTGGAGGACCGACACCGCATGGCAGCCCCCCAGAACTATCTCGCGGTCATCAAGGTCGTCGGGATAGGCGGAGGCGGCGTAAACGCCGTCAACCGGATGATCGAAGTCGGGCTAAAGGGTGTCGAGTTCATCGCCATCAACACCGACGCCCAGGCGCTGTTGATGAGCGATGCCGACGTCAAGCTCGACGTCGGCCGTGAACTCACCCGTGGCCTGGGGGCCGGTGCCGACCCGGAGGTCGGCCGCCAGGCCGCCGAGGATCACCGCGAGGAGATCGAGGAGGTCCTCAAGGGGGCCGACATGGTCTTCGTGACCGCGGGTGAGGGCGGTGGCACCGGCACCGGTGGTGCTCCCGTCGTCGCCAACGTGGCCCGCTCGCTCGGCGCGCTGACGATCGGTGTGGTGACGCGCCCGTTCACCTTCGAGGGCCGCCGCCGCGCGACCCAGGCCGACACGGGCATCGACACCCTCCGCAATGAGGTTGACACCCTCATCGTCATCCCGAACGACCGCCTGCTCGCGATGACCGATCGCGACATCAGCGTCCTGGACGCCTTCCGCAGCGCAGACCAGGTGCTGCTCTCCGGTGTCCAGGGCATCACCGACCTCATCACCACCCCTGGTCTGATCAACCTCGACTTCGCCGACGTCAAGACGGTCATGTCGCACGCCGGCAGCGCCCTGATGGGCATCGGCCGGGCACGGGGTGACGACCGGGCCACGGTCGCCGCCGAGCAGGCCATCGCCTCCCCCCTGCTGGAGGCCAGCATGGACGGCGCACAGGGCGTCCTGCTGAACATCTCCGGTGGGTCCGACCTCGGTCTGTTCGAGATCAACGCCGCGGCCGAGCTGGTCGCCGACGCGGCCCATCCCGAGGCGAACATCATCTTCGGTGCGGTGATCGACGACGCCCTCGGCGACGAGGTGCGGGTCACCGTGATCGCCGCCGGGTTCGACACCGTGCAGGACCGACGGACCCGCACGCTCGCCACCCAGCGCCGACCACCGGGGCCGGGCGGCGCGGCCGGCGGCCCGCCGCAGCCGGGGGCCCCCGGCCAGCCGGCGGCCCAGCCGGGCTCGGGCGGCGCGCCGAACACCACGGCGCTGCCGCCGATCCCGAACGTGCCGGCGCCGCCACGGCCCGCGCCGGCCCACTCGACCTACCTGCCGCCGACGAGCCAGCAGGTCGGGCACTACGTGCCGGACCCGCTGCCCGACGACCGCGCCCCGAGCCAGGCCGGCGCGCCGGCGGTCGGGTCCGCCGGCGACCAGCGGCCCATGGGCGGGCCGCCCCGCCGGGAGCACCCGGACACGGTCGGGGAGGGCGGCTACGCCCGCTCCGCGCCGGCTGCCGGCGCCCCGGGTACCGGGCACCCTGCTCCCGGGCACGCTGCTCCGGCCCACGCCGCGCCGGCCCATGCCGCCGCGGCCCAGGGCATGCCCCGCGCCGGGCTCGGGCACGCCGGGGCCGCTCCCGGCGGGGCCCCGGGCGCGCCGGGAGCGGCCCCGGCCGGCGGGGCTCCGCCGCAGGCCGGCCGCGGCCCGGAGCCGGCTCGTCCCGGCCCGCGCCCGGCCTACCCGCCGCGCCGCCCCGTCCGCCCGGTGGCCGACGACGACGAGCTGGACGTTCCGGATTTCCTCAAGTAGGCGGCGATGCCCGTCCTGGTGACCTCGCGTGACGGCGGCACGAGCATGCCGCCGTACGCGGGGCTCAACCTCGGTGACCACGTGGGTGATGATCCGGAGGCGGTCAGCGTGAACCGGCGGCTGCTCGCGTCCCGGGTCGGCCGGCCGGTCCAGTTCATGCGGCAGGTGCACGGGGCCCAGGTGAGCCTGGTGCGGGCACCCGGACCGCCGCCCGAGGCCGACGCCATGGTCACCGACGCCGCCGGCGTCGCGCTCGCGGTGCTGGTGGCCGACTGCGTGCCGGTGATGTTCGAGTCGCCGGCGGCGGTCGGCGTCGCGCACGCCGGCCGCCAGGGGATGGCGGCGGGCGTGCTGGCGGCCACCTTGAAGATCTTCGACGAGCTCGGCGTCGACCGCTCGTCGATCGACGTCACGCTGGGCCCGGCGATCTGCGGGCGGTGCTACGAGGTGCCCGCGGACATGCGCGCCGACGTCCAGCGGCGGGTTCCGGGCAGTGGGTCGGAGACCCGCGCGGGCACGCCCGCGCTGGATCTCCGGGCCGGGCTGCGCGCCCAGCTGGCGACGGCCGGCGTGGGCCGTGTTGTGCTGTCCGATCGTTGCAGCGCCGAGTCGGGGGATCTCTACTCGTACCGCCGCGACGGGCGGACCGGGCGGTTCGCCGGCCTCGCCTGGCTGCCATGAGCGGCCTCGAGCGCGAGGTGGACCCGCGCCGGCTGGCCGAGTTGCGCGAGCGGCTGACCGTCGTCCGTGACCGGATCACCGTGGCGGCCCGGGACGCCGGCCGCGACCCGGCGGAGCTGACCCTGATCGCCGTCAGCAAGACCCGACCCGCCGAGGACGTCCTCGCGCTGGTCGCGCTGGGTGTCCGCCACTTCGCCGAGAACCGCGAGCAGGAGGCCGGGCCGAAGACCGAGGCCGTCCGGCTGGCGCTGGCCGCCGCCGCGGCGGGCGGCTCGGATGAGCACACGATGTGGTCCGATGATGACCGTTTCCGGGAATCGAGTCCGTTGGCCGACACGTCGGGGGCATGGCGTCCATCACGTGTGGATCAGGGTCCGACCCTCGGGCCGGCCGCCGGGCCCGATGTGCCGGTCTGGCATTTCGTCGGCCAGCTCCAGCGCAACAAGGCCCGGGCTGTGGCGGGCTGGGTGCACTGCGTGCAGTCGGTGGACCGAGCGCGACTGGTCGAAGCCCTTTCCCGGGCGGCAACGGCACGTGGTCGTCAGATTTCAGTGTGCATACAGGTCAATCTGGACATTACGGAGCCCGTCGGTGCACCGGGTGCGCCCGCGGCGCGAAATGCCCTGTCTACCAGGGAAAGTGAGCCCACCGCCGGGGCTGTGGACGGTGCTCGCGGCGGGGCCCTGCCCGCGGACGTACCGGCGCTCGCCGAGCTCGTCGCGGGCTCCGAAGGGCTTGTTCTGACGGGTGTGATGGCTGTCGCGCCACGCGGAGCACCTGCCAGGCCGGCCTTCGCCCGACTCCGTGAGGTATCCGACCGACTTCGTTCCGAACATCCCGCGGCGACGCTAGTCAGTGCAGGGATGTCCGGTGATCTCGAGGATGCGGTCGCGGAGGGCGCGACACACCTTCGGATCGGCACCGCTTTGTTCGGTGAACGGCACGGTGTCCCTTAGAGTCGCGCCCATGGGGCTCGGTCGCAGGGCGATGGTCTACCTCGGGCTCGCCGAGGAGGACGAGGACTATCTCGACGACGACTATGACGACGGCGGTCACGACGCCGTCCGAGGCGCCGTCCGGGACGATCGGCGGGCCACGCTCGACCCGGTGCCGATTGACCGGTCGGTCCGCCGGATCGATGCACGTGAGGAGCCTGTCGCCATGCCGCGACGCCCACCGGTGGAGCATCTGCGACCCCCCGTGCCGACGCCGATGCGCCGCGTAGCGCCCGTCGAGGAGCCCCGGCCGTACCGGATCACGACGCTCCAGCCGCGTAGCTACAATGAGGCCCGTCAGATCGGTGAGGAGTTCCGGGACGGGACTCCCGTTATCATGAACCTCACCGAGATGGACGACGTCGACGCCAAGCGGCTGGTCGACTTCGCCGCAGGGCTGATCTTCGGGCTCCGTGGCGACATCGAGAAGGTGACCAACAAGGTCTTCCTGCTCTCGCCGCACAACGTCGAGGTCACCGAGACAGACAAGCGACGCATCCGCGAGGGTGGGTTCTACAACCAGTCGTAGTAACCAGTCGTAGCCAGGGCAAGATCATCCAGTAGGGTCGTCACCACTTCCCCTCGTCCTCCCGGGAGAGAGCACCATCAGCGCACTTGGAACTCTGCTCTTTTGGGTGCTGACGGCCTACCTGCTGCTCCTGATCGCTCGGTGGGTCATCGACCTGGTGCTCGCGCTGAGCGGCTCCTTCCGGCCGACCGGCCCCCTGGTCCTGCTCTTCGAGATCGTGTACACGGCGACTGACCCTCCGTTGCGATTGATTCGGCGGTTCATTCCGCCGTTGAGGGTAGGTAGCGTTGCGCTTGACCTCGGGTTCCTGCTTCTCTTCATAGTGATCGTCGTTTTGCAGAGCTATGCGCAGAGGCTGTGACTGAGGTCGTGTGCACACCGCGAGTGCGGGCAAGGCAGACTGCCCGCAGACCGCCCTCTCTTCGGGGAGCGGCGATGCCGCACGAGGAGGCAACGTGGCGCTGACACCGCAGGATGTTCAGAACAAGGTCTTCAGCCCGACGAGGTTCCGCACGGGCTACAACGAGGACGAGGTCGACACCTTCCTTGATGAGGTCGAGGCCGAGCTGACGCGACTGCTCGACGAGAGCAGCGACCTGCGCAGGCAGCTCGACGAGGCCCGCCGGTCCGGCGGTGGCGGTCCCGGTGTCCCGGCACAGATCCTCGACGAGAACCAGCAGCTGCGCCGCCAGCTCGAGGAGTCCCGCCGGCAGTTGGCGCAGGCGCAGGCGCAGGCCGCGCAGGCGGCCCAGGCCGCCCGCGAGCGGCCCCCGATGCCCGCCGGCCCGCCTGGCGCGGGTCCGGGTGGTCCGGGTGGTCCGAATGGACCCGGCGTGCCCGGTGGTCCGCCGGTGTCCGGTGGCCCGACGGCGGTCATGCCCGCGCTGGTCGGCGGGGGCGGTCAGGCCCCGGCCCGCACGGGCCCGGGCGCCGGTGGCCAGAACGACGCCGACATCGAGCAGCGCGTCGCGCGGACCCTCGTGCTCGCCCAGCGGACCGCCGACGAGGCGCTGCGGGAGGCCCGCGCCGAGTCGGAGCGGGCCCGCCGCGAGGCGCGCGCCGACGCCGACCGGATCCTCGGTGAGGCCCGGGCGCACGTCGCCGAGCAGCTCGGTGGGCTCGAGGACGACAAGCGCCGCCTCGAAGGCCAGGTCGAGCAGCTCCGCGCCTTCGAGCGCGAGTACCGCACGCGGCTGCGCGCCTACCTGGAGATGCAGCTGCGTGACCTCGACGGCATGCCCACACAGCCGGCCGTCGGGCCGGGCATGCCGGCGCGCCCCGGGCTCAACCCCGGCGCGCCGACACCCACCCCGGCCCCCGCGAGCGTCGGCATGGCGCAGACCGGTGGCGGCCAGCCGCCTCAGCCCCAGCACGTGGGAGCGCAGGCGTTCCAGGGCGGCCCGCAGATGGGCGCCGCGACGCTGGCGCGGGAGAGCAACGGTCACGGCGGGCGCCCGGATCTCGACCCGGGCCGCCGCGACGCTCCGGGCATGCAGGAGTTCTAGGCCAGCATGGTGATGATCAGCGGCGCCCTGGTGGTGATCGCCGCGGTGCTGGCCGTGCTCGGCCTGTTCGGCGCGGCCACCTGGTCGTACACGTCACTGATCGTCGTCTGCCTCGCCGCGGTGCTGCTGCCCGTCGCGGCTGTGCGGCGCGCCGGGAAGAAGACGCCAGCCTAGCCCTCGCTGCGCTGCGCTGCGCGGAACCACGGCTGTTGCCGCCGCGCCCGCGCCGGCGGGGTCTCCACCGGCGCGGGCGAGAAGTTCGGGTGGCCGTCAGCCAACCGTCGGCGGCGCGGGGGCCGTCCTGGTCAGCGCGAAGGTCAGGCCGAGCTCCGCGGATGATCCCCGGTGCCATGCCGGCTCCGCCGTCTGCTCGACCGGTGCCTCCTGGAACACTGTGGCCAGGATCTCGTCGGCGACGGTCGCCGCGTGCTCACGCAACGCTGCCGCCGTCTCCTCCTTGGCGGCGGCCCAGCGCAGCTCGACCCGGTCGGTGATCTCCAGCCCCGCGGCCCGCCGCGCGTCCTGCAGGACGCGCACCACGTCGCGGGCGAGCCCGGTCCGGGCCAGCTCCGGGGTGACGGTCAGGTCGAGGGCGACCGACAGGCCCGACTCACTCGTCACCGACCAGCCCTCACGCGGCGTCTCGGTGACGATCAGATCCTCACCGCCGAGCTCGATGCGCTCGCCGTCCACGGTGACGGTCAGCCGGCCGTCCACCGGTGCCCCGGCGGTGGTGACGGCGGCGGCGACCGCCTTCGTGCGGTTGCCGAAGCGCCGTCCAAGCGCCCGGAAGTTCGGCTTCACGCTGATGTCGACGAGGTCCGAGGTCGCGGCCTCGACGGCGACGACGTTGAGCTCCTCGGCGATCTGCGCGCGCAGCTCCGCCGAGAGGTCGTCGAACGCCGAGGAGCCGACCACCGCGCGCGGCAGCGGCTGACGGGTGCGCAGCCCGCTGGCGGCCCGGGCCGCGCGGCCGAGCTCGACGATCCGGCGCACGAGGTCCATCCGCTCGGCCAGGCCCGGCTCGACGAGGTCCGCCGGCAGCTGCGGCCACGAGGCCAGGTGCACCGAGTCCGGGGCGCCGGGCAGGATGCCGGCGAACAGCCGGGACCACAGCCAGTCGGTCAGGAACGGGGTGAACGGCGACATCACCCGGGTCAGGCCGTCCAGGCAGGTGTAGAGGGTGGCCAGCGCGTTCGGGTCGCCCGCCCAGAAGCGGCGGCGGGAACGCCGGACGTACCAGTTCGACAGGTCGTCCACGAAGCGGGCGATGCGGCGCCCGGCGCGCAGCGCGTCGAAGCCCTCGAGGGCGGCGTCCACCTCGGCGACGGTGTCGGCGAGCTCGGAGAGCGCCCACCTGTCCAGCACCGGGCGTTCGGCCGGGGCCGCGGCGCCCTCGCCCGACCCGTCGGCGCCGGTCGGGCGCCAGTCCGCCGCGCCCGCGTAGAGCGCGAAGAACGACGCGGTGTTCCAGTAGGTGAGCAGGATCTTGCGGACGATGTCCTCGATCGACTCGTGGCTGACCCGGCGGTCCGACCACGGTGAGCCGCCGGCCAGCATCAGCCACCGGACGGCGTCCGCCCCGTGCCGGTCGAACAGGTCGAACGGGTCCAGCACGTTGCCGACGTGCTTGCTCATCTTGCGGCCCTCGGCGTCGAGCAGCAGGCCCAGGCACAGCACGGTCTCGTAGGACGACCGGTCGAAGACCAGCGTGCCCACGGCCATGAGCGTGTAGAACCAGCCCCGGGTCTGGTCGATCGCCTCGCAGATGTACTGCGCCGGGTACTGCT
Source organism: Parafrankia sp. BMG5.11 (assembly GCF_004337455.1). Lineage (NCBI taxonomy): Bacteria > Bacillati > Actinomycetota > Actinomycetes > Frankiales > Frankiaceae > Parafrankia > Parafrankia sp. BMG5.11. The sequence continues at coordinate 252,350 of NZ_SJXI01000036.1, forward strand.
TCGCGAACTCGTCGGCGTTGCGGTGCGGGGCGCCCCACTGGGCGAACGGCATCGCGCCGCTGTCGTACCAGACATCGATGACCTCGGGCACCCGCCGGGCGGTCTCCCCACAGGTGGGGCACGGCAGGGTCACGTCGTCGACGAACGGGCGGTGCGGGTCGAGCGTCGAGTGGTCCGTGCCGGTCAGCTCGGAGAGCTCCGCCAGCGAGCCGACGCAGGTCAGGTGGGACGGGTCGGCCTCGCACCGCCAGACGGGCAGCGGGGTGCCCCAGTACCGGTTGCGGGACAGCGCCCAGTCGACGTTGTTGCGCAGCCACTCGCCGTAACGGCCCTCGCGGATGCGCTCGGGGTGCCAGTCCGTCCGCGCGTTCTCGGCGAGCAGGCGCTCGCGGACGGCCGTCGTGCGGATGTACCAGGACGGCAACGGGTAGTAGATCAGCGGCGTGTGGCAGCGCCAGCAGTGCGGGTAGCTGTGCGTGTAGGTCGCCGCCCGCCACATCAGGCCCCGCGCGGTGAGATCCGCGGACAGCGGCGCGTCGGCGTCCTTGAAGAACAGCCCGCCGACCAGCGGCACGTCGGGCAGGAAGCGCCCGTCCGGCCCGACCGGGTTGACGACGCCGAGGCCGTTGGCGCGGCAGACCGCGAGGTCCTCGGCGCCGAAGGCGGGTGCCTGGTGGACGAGCCCGGTGCCGTCCGTGGTCGTCACGTAGTCCGCCAGGACCACCGAGTGCGGGCGGGCGGACGTCCCGGCGCCCCGGCCGACGGCGGTCTTCCCCGCTGCCTCCTCGAAGCGCTCCAGCGCGATCAGCTCGAACGGCCGGGCGTAGCGGGTGCCGGCGAGCTCGGCGCCGGTGAAGCGCTCGACCACCTCGGCGCCCTCGCCCAGGGCCGCGGTCAGCAGCGGCTCGGCGACGACGAGCAGTTCACCGCCGGCGGCCCGGGCCAGCACGTAGCTGACCTCGGGATGGACGGCGACCGCGGTGTTGGAGACCAGCGTCCACGGGGTGGTCGTCCACACCAGCAGGTGCGCGCCGTGCTCGGCCAGCCCGTGCGGGCCCTCGACGACCGGGAACCGCACGTAGACCGACGGGTCGTCGGTGTCGCTGTAGCCCTGGGAGACCTCGTGGTCGGACAGCGGCGTCTCGTCCCGGGGGCAGTACGGGGTAACCCGGAAGTCCTCGACGAGCAGGCCCTTGTCGAAGATCTGCTTGAGGGACCACCAGACGCTCTCGATGTACGAGGTGTCCATCGTCCGGTAGGCGCCGTCGAGGTCGACCCAGTAGCCCATCCGCTCCGTCATCGCGGAGAAGTCGGCCACGTGGCGCAGGACGGACTCGCGGCACCTCTCGTTGAACTCGGCGATGCCGTAGTCCTCGATGTCGCTCTTGCTGGTGAAGCCGAGTTCCTTCTCGACGGCGAGCTCGACGGGCAGGCCGTGGCAGTCCCAGCCCGCCCGGCGGGGCACGTGGTAGCCCTTCATCGTCTTGTAACGGGGGAAGAGGTCCTTGAAGACCCGCGCCTCGACGTGGTGGGCGCCCGGCTTGCCGTTGGCGGTCGGCGGGCCCTCGTAGAACACCCACAGCGGCCGGTCTGCGCCGGCCTGCAGCGAGCGGTGGAAGACCTTGGAATCCCTCCAGCGCTCCAGCGTCTCGCGCTCGAAGGCCGGAAGGTCGACCCGCGCGGGCAGGGGGCGGAAGGCGGGCGTCGGGGCGTCGGGGGTACTCATCGTGGCTGGTCTCCGTCGGCGGTGGGGCACTCCGGCGGAGGGACGACACCTCGCCGCACACCGGCATGGGCCGGTGGCGGCACGAGGTACCGCGGTACCACCCTCCTTGCGCGCCCGGGTGCGCTTCGCGATCTCTCGTGGACGGCGACCGGGCGGCCACTCTTGTCATGCGGCGGCGGCCGGATCTACTGGGGGCTCACAGCCCTGTTCTCCCGGCGGCTCAGGGTGATCTTCACGGCGCGCTGGCCACCGGGCTCGCACCGCCCCCGGCTCGCTGCGACTGCGCCTGCCGCTACTCGTCCCGTCAAAGCCTTTCCGCGCTTCCAGCGTAGCCGACGGCCAACGGTGATCGCGGCCGCGGATCGCCGGCGGATCACCGGCACCCGTGCCCGGCACCGGGCGGGCACTCAGGCCGGGTCTCGGGTCGCGTCTCGGGCCGGTGGCCGGCCGGCGGGCGGATGACCCGTGAGATCGCACCCGTACAGTGGTGTGTGTGGTGGCCGAGCCGGGGATGGACAAGGGCGTCCCGTACAGGAACACCCAGTACGGGAGCACCGTGAACGCCGGTGCGGCGGGAGTGGGTGCCCCGGGTGCCGCCGACGCGGGCGGCGGCGCCCCGAGCGGTGACGCCGCGGTCAAGCCCGGCCGTGACCGCCTGGTCACCTCGCACCGTGCGGTGCTCGTCGTCGCGCTGACCTCGCTGTGTCTGATCGTCCTGGACATCGGCACGAAGCTGCTGGCCGTCGCCCAGCTCACCGGGCGCGCCCCGATCGAGATCATCCCCGGCGTGCTCGACCTGCGCCTGACCCGGAACTCGGGGGCCGCGTTCAGCCTGGCCGGCGGGGCCACGGTCATCCTCAGCCTGATCGCGCTGGCGGTCGTCGCGGTGGTCGTGGTCACCGCCAGGCGGCTGGCCTCCATCGGGTGGGCGTTCGTCTTCGGCGCGATGGTCGGCGGCGCGCTGGGCAACCTGATCGACCGGCTGTTCCGCGCCCCCGGGCCGCTGCGCGGGCACGTCGTGGACTTCGTCCACATCCACCACTGGCCCATCTTCAACGTCGCCGACTCGGCGATCGTCTGCGGCGGAGTGCTCGCGGTCATCCTCTCCCTGCGCGGCATCGGCCTCGACGGCACGCGCCTCTCCGCCGCCCCGCCACCCGACCCCGGGTCAGCGGAGCCGGCCGGACCATCCGGTCCGGCGGGGCCGAGCCACGCCGGCGGTCCCGGGCCCGGTGACGCGTGAGCACGGCCGACACCGACCGGCGCTCGCTGCCGGTCCCCGACGGCCTCGACGGCATCCGCCTGGACGCCGCCATCGCCCGCATGTTCGGCCTGAGCCGCACGGCCGCCGCCGCGCTCGTTGACGACGGCCAGGTGAGCGTCGACGGCCAGGTCCGCGGCCGCTCCGACCGGGTCAGCGGCGGCGCCTGGCTGGACGTAGCCCTCCCCGCCCCGCCCCGTCCGCTCACGGTGGAGCCCACCCCGGTCGCGGGCCTGCGCATCCTGCACGACGACGACGACATCGTGGTCGTCGACAAGCCGGTCGGCGTGGCGGCCCATCCGGCCCCGGGGTTCACCGGCCCGACGGTCATCGGCGCGCTCGCCGCCGCCGGCTACCGGGTCTCCACCTCGGGCTCGGCCGAGCGCCAGGGCGTGGTGCACCGCCTGGACGTCGGCACGACCGGGGCGATGGCTGTCGCGAAGAGTGAACGCGCCTACACCCTTCTCAAGCGGGCCTTCCGGGAACGCGAGGTGGAGAAGGAGTACCGGGCGGTCGTCCAGGGGCACCCGGACCCGCTGCGCGGGACGGTCGACGCCCCCATCGACCGTCATCCCCGCCGGCCCGGCCTGTTCGCCGTCGTCGCGGACGGCAAGCCCAGCGTGACCCACTACGACACCGAGGAGGCGTTCCGCGCCGCCTCGCTGCTGTCGGTGCGGCTGGAGACGGGCCGCACCCACCAGATCCGGGTGCACATGGCGGCGCTGCGGCATCCCTGCGTGGGCGACCTCTCCTACGGGGCGGATCCGACGCTGGCCCAGCGCCTCGGGCTGACCAGGCAGTGGCTGCACGCCGCCCGGCTCGCCTTCGCCCACCCGGCGGACGGCACCTGGGTCGAGTTCATCAGCCCCGATCCCGACGACCTGGCCGAGGCGGTGAAGCGGCTGCGCGACCAGACGTGAGGACGCCGGTGCCGGCGGACCCCGGCCCGCCTTCCGCACAGTCCTCGAGCGAAGGCCCCGAGGCGGTCCGCGCGCCCGAGAAACCCACGCCCGAGAAACCCACGCCCGTTGAACCCGCGGACGACGCCGCGGCGGTGACCGCCTCCGGTCTGCCGCCGGCCAGCGGCCCCTCTGCCGGCGCCCCGCCTTCCGGCGCCCCGCCTTCCGGCGCCCCGCCCGCGGGCGCCCCGCCCGCCGCCGACGGTCCCTCGGGGGGCACTCTCTCGGTCGACGGTCCCTCGAGAGAGGACCCCCTGCGAGAGGGCATCCTGGACGAGGACCCCCTGGGCGGCTCTCCTCCGGACGACGGTGCTGCCGCTGATCCCTCAGCCGCCGATCCCGCCGATCCCACAGCATCCACCGGGTCCACAGAATCCGCCGGGCCCGCGCCGTCCGCGGGGCCCGCTGAGCCCGCGGGTGACGTGCCCGGCGACGGCTCCCCGCCGGGCGGGTTGGGACGCTCCGTGATCCGACTGCTCGACCGGGTCGACGACGCCGCCCTGCCGCCGGTCGGCCGGGTGCTGGAGTCGGTCGCCGGCCGTCTCGCCGGCGCACGCGACCGCCCTCGGGCGCGCCTGCGCCGCGCGTGGGCGGCACGCGGGGGCCCGTACGTCGACGGCGACGGCCCCCCGCCACCGGGCCGGGCCAGCGTCATCACCGGGCGCGCCCTCGAGGCCATCGGCCGGCTGCTCGTGCTCGGGCTGGTCGTGCTGATCGTCGTCGGTGCCGTGACCACGATGCTGCGCGGCGCCGATCCCTCTGGCAGCCATGCACCCGGCCCCGGCCCCGGCCCCGGCAACGCTCCGGCCGGGCCCGTCGAGCCCACGGTCACCGTCGGCCCGGCCGTGGGTGAGTCGCCCGCCACGTACGCCGCCGAGGCCGCGGCGAAGCTGGACGGCCTGACCCGGGCGGCCCCGGACGCCGACCTCTACGCCGTCGTCAGCCTGGCCGGCTACCGCACGCCGGACGAGATGCTGCAGATCTTCACCGCCTACCGCACGCTCGAGGTGTTCTTCGGCGTCCCGCCGGACGGGGCGGTGATGGCCGCCACCGTCCGCGACCCGGTCGCGGACCTCACCGCCGCCTTCGACAGCGAGGCCGACGCCGCCGACACCCGCGCGCACAGCGCCACGGACCCCGCCGAGGCCGAGCACGCGCGGCAGGAGGCCACGGCGCTGCGCGCGCGGTGCGGCTGCCTGTTCGGCGCGGTCGTGCGGGCGCCGGCGGCCCGGCTGGTCGACCTCGGACACATCGAGGGGGTGCGGGTCGTCGACCCGGCCCCGCCCGGCATCTCCCCGGAGACCGTGCGCTTCCTCCCGCTGCAGCCCGACCCGCGCTGAGCGGGCGCCCGCGGTCCCGGGTGCCGTGGGCCACGGGTGCTCCCACCCCCCGAGGTGCCCACCCGGCACGTTGGGGGCGGGCACGGCCGGGCGGCGGGGCCCCCGCCACGCCGCGCGTGGGGAGCCGCCGACCGCCGCGATCGGCCCGGCACGGCGGCCGTCAGGAGGGTCGTCTTCCACCGCCCCACCGGGACAGGGCAGGATTGCACCAGGTCCATGGGACGTCCACCGGTACGGCCGGGCGGCGGGGACCTGACCGGCGGCCGTGCGACGGACGGCCCGCCTGATGACGAAGGGGGCACTCGGGTGAGGTTGGCCAGGGGCACCCGGGAGGTCTTCGACGCGGAAAGCCTGCTCGAGGAGTACCTGGGACCACGCAAACGGGGACTGCGGTACGCGTACCCCTACTACGACGGGCTCGTCACCAACGGCGACCCGGACCTGCTGTGCACGGGTGACCTGCTGTCGCCCTGTCTGCTCGGTGTGAACGTGGACCTCGACCGGATGCACACGCTGACCGCGCTGACCCCGCTGCTGCAGCGGGCGCTGGACCGGCTCCCCCCGGGGATCGAGTTGATCGAGGCGGACGAGGTGACCCTCGACCTGGTCGCGGCCCTCTACGACCCGCTGGACGACCCCGACGTCGCGGACCGGGACGTCAAGGGCTCGCTGATCGCCAAGGTGCTGCACCGCAAGCGCCCGGCGCTGGTGCCCCTGTTCGACTCGAAGGTGCGGATCTTCTACCAGCACGAGGACTGTGTCCCCCCGTCGCCGCGCGACGGCCGGTCGTGGCGGGAGTACATGCAGCTGCTCGTCCGCGCCATGCAGTACGACCTGCGGGAGAACGCCGACGAGTTCCGCCGGCTCACCGGTCTCGTGCCGCCGGGCGGCCCGGCGGTGACCCCGTTGCGCATCCTCGACATCGTCGTCTGGATGAGCAGCGCGGTCTGATCCCGTCCGGTCCGATGGCATGGCACGAGGCGGTGGGACGGGTGCTCTGGGTGTGTGACACCGCTGTCACGCGGGTGGTAGGTGTCGCCGGTGTGACGTCGGCGGCATCGGCCCGCGGCCTCCGCTCGGCGTGTCGGCTGCGAGAATGGCAGCCGTGCTGAGCTACGCCGTGCGTGGCCTCACCCGGCGGCACGGCGCCGGGGAGTGCGCCGTCCTCGCGAACGACCGGATCGACCTCGACGTCCGTCCGGCCGAGGTCTTCGGCGTGCTCGGTCCGAACGGCGCCGGCAAGACCACCCTCGTCCGCCAGCTCATGGGCCTGCTCCGCCCCGACACCGGCTCGATCACGATGTTCGGGCACGACGTCGTCAGCCGTCCCGGAACCGCCGCCCGGATGGCGGCCTACCTGGGCCAGGACGATCTCGCGCTGGCCGAGCTGCCGGTGGGCGTCGCGGTGGAGACGACCGCGCGGCTGCGTGGCCTGTCCCGGGCGGGTGCCCGCCGGGAGCGCGACGAGGTGATCGAGGAGCTCGCCCTGGGCGAGGTGGTGAACCGCCCGCTCGGCCGCCTCTCGGGCGGCCAGCGCCGACTTGCCTGCGTCGCGGCCACCCTGGTCGGCGAGCGCCCGGTGCTCGTGCTCGACGAGCCGACGACCGGCCTCGACCCGGTGGCCCGCCGTTCGGTGTGGACGGCGCTGGAGCGCCGCCGCTCCGCGCGCGGCACCACGGTCGTGCTGATCACACACAACGTGCTGGAGGCCGAGACCGTGCTGGACCGGGTGGCCGTGCTCGACGCGGGCCGGGTGATCGCCTGCGACTCGCCGGGCCGGCTCAAGGCGTCGGTCTCCGACGACGTCCGGCTGGACCTGGTCTGGCGGCACGACCCGCCGGTCGACGACCCGACCGTGGCCCGACTCGCCGCCACGGCGCGGGTGACCGGCCGCCGATGGACGACCCGGCTGGCCCATGCCGAGGCCAGGGACGCCCTCGGTCGCCTCACCACGGGGCCGGCGTTCGCCGCCCTGGACGACTTCAGTCTCGCGACTCCGTCGTTGGAGGACGTGTATCTCACTCTCGGCGGAACCTGCCGTGATCTGGAGCGGACATGACCCTGACGACTCCTCACCCCGCCACCCCCGCGGGTCCGGCCGGCCTGCCGCCCGCGACGGGTGTCGGGGTGGCCGCCGTGCCGTCTGAGGACCGCTCACCCGGTCGTGCGGGCGGGAAGACGGGCAGGAGGAAGGCCGGCAGGAAGGGCCGGGCAGCCGCCGGATCCGGCGGGGCCGCGGCCGGGGCCGCCGCCGAGGAGGCGCCCGTGCCGCTGCCCCCGCCGACCGCCTTCCCGGCGGCGGTGTCGGCCGTCTACCGGGGCCAGCTGGCCCGTGCCCGGGTGGCCCGGGTACCGCTGCTGTTCGTCGCCGCGTTCCAGTCCCTGGGGATCATGATCCTGCTGCGGGGCATCGTCGACGTCGGCGACGACTCCGCGGCGGCCTCCGTCGTGGCCGGCTCGACGGTGCTCGTCGTGGCCTTCGTGGCGCTCAACCTGCTCGCGCAGCGGTTCGGGGCCCTGCGTGCGGCCGGGGCGCTCGACTACTACCTGACGCTGCCCATCCCCGGCGCCGCGGTGGTGCTCGGCACGGCCGCGTCGTACGCGACGTTCGCGGTGCCGGGCACGGTCGTCACCGTGGTGGTCGGCTCGCTCCTTTACGGGCTGCCGATGGGCGGCCTGTGGCTGCTGATCCCGGTGACGGTGCTCGCCGGGGCCAGCCTGGCCGGGATAGGCGCGGCGATCGGCCTGCTGGCGCCGAAGCCGGAGCTGGCCACGGTCGCCGGGCAGCTCGGCATGAGCGTGGTGCTCTTCCTCGGTGTGATCCCCGCCGACCGGCTGCCCGGCATCGGCCGGCTGGCCCGTGATCTGCTGCCCAGCAGCTACGCGGTGGACGCGCTCGCCGAGGGCTTCGCCCCGGCGGTGGACTGGGCGCATGTGACGGTCGATCTCGCGGTCTGCGCGGCGGTCGCGGCGGTGGCGCTCGTCGTCGCCGTGCGGTCGCTGCGGCACGCCGGCCGGTCCTGAGCGGGCATCCGGGCATCGCGGCCGCTTCGGTGGCGCGGCGCGGCCGTGGAGAAGGCGGGTACGGTCGACCCCCGGGCTCGGTGCCGACGGCGGTCGACTCACCCCCCGGGGATCCGGGTCGGTGGACCGGTACGGCAGGCGAGGAGACGGACGGGTCGTGGCAGAGTGGCCGGGCGACAGCCGGGGCGCGCGGGCGTGCTCCCGTCCCGAGGCGGAGCCCGAGACCGGCGGCATCGCCGAACCCCGCGGTATGACCGAAGCCGGGGAGCCGGCCGCGTATCCGGTGGTGGAGCCGGCCGCGTACCCGGCGGTGGAGCCGCCCGCGGAGCCGGCGGTGGCGGAGCCGATCACCGGCCGGGTGGGGCTGCTCGCCGGGCTCGTGTGCGCACTCGCGATGCTGCTGGTCGGCCCGCTGCTGGGCCTGCTCTGGTCGGTCAGCGCACCCCGGCTCGACGTCCAGGCGGTGCTCTCCGGCGCGATGTCGGTGTTCGGGGTGCAGAGTACGATCGACGCCTACTTCGCCATGATCTGTGCGGTCGCGGGGCTCGTGGGCGGGCTGGTCGCCTACCTGCGCGCGGCGGACGCGGGCTGGCCGGTGCCGATCGGCCTCGCCGCCGGCGGGATCGGCGGCTCGCTGCTCGCCGGCTGGGTCGGGCACCTGCGCCGCTCGGGCCAGGTGCTGGACGCGCTGCCGCCCAACGCCACCCCGCTGCTGCGCGACCTGGTCGACTTCCAGGTGCGGGCCACCGGGCTCTACCTCGTCCTGCCTGGTGTCGCGCTGCTCGTGCTGTCGGTGGCGCTGTGGGCGGGCGGCACCGCGCCCGGATGGCCCCGGCGGCGGCGCTGACCGTGCGCCTTCAGTGACCGTGCGCCTTCAGCGAGCGTGCGTGGTCAGTTGGAGCTCGGCTTGATGCGACTCAGCTCGTTCGAGCCCACGGTGGTGATCCGTTCCAGCAGGCCCAGCTCGCGGCGCAGCAGCGCCCGCTCGGCCCGGAGCCTGGTCGCGGCGTCGGGCGCGGCCAGCAGCCCCTGCCGCTCGGTGATGTCGGTAACCACGGCGGCAGCCACCAGGTAGGACAGCGCGGTCGGGTCCGTCGGCAGGTCGGGCAGCTTGATCTCGACGGTGCCGCTCGCGGCGAGCCGCTCGGTGTACTCGCGCAGCAGCCGGGCCACCACCGCGGTGTTGGTGGTCGCGTCGGCCTCGTCACCGACCGGGTCCGTCATGAAGTCGACGTCCCCGACGAGGTAGGGGCGGTCGCCCTCGTCGACGGAGCGCACGCGGAAGCGCGGGCCGCCGACGGTCACGATGGAGAAGCGTCCGTCCGGGTGTGCCTCGACGCGGCGCAGCAGCGCCGCGCAGCCGACCTCGTGGATCATGGGGACGGCCGGGCCGACCTCCCGGCCTCGGCGGATGGCGACGACCCCGAACTGGCGGGTCTCGGTGTCGGGGATCTCGAGCAGCTCGCGGATCAGTACGCGGTAGCGTTCCTCGAAGATCTCCAGCGGCATCAGCAGACCTGGAAGTAGGACGGTGCCGAGTGGAAACAGTGGCAGGCGCTCACCCATCCGTCTCCCTCACCCCCTTCGCCGGAGCGTCACCGACCCGTTGCGCGGGCCCGTATGCTCCCAGCCTGTCCTGTACCGGCCGCCGCGTCCATCCGCGTTGGTGGTGGCGGCTGTCATGACGGGGGTGGTGGCGATCACGGCGGGGGAGCGGTTGCGCGGGCGCGAGCCCGCAGGACGGAGGACGCGGGTGCCTGATCAGAACCGCGACGGTACGTGGGGGACCGAGCGCGAGCTGCTCCTCGTGCTGGGGCCCGATGCCGAGGCGGGCCGGGCCGTGCTCGACCTGGTCGCCGGCTGGGGTCAGGTGACGTCCCGGCTGCCACCGCGGCTCGCGCTCGTCGTGCTGCCCGCGGACCGGATCGGTGCGACCGGTGAGCTCGCCGGGGTCGTCGCCGTGCTCGAGGCGGACGTCCCGCCGGCGCTGCGCGAGACGCTCGCCCCCGAGGAGGGGCTGTTCGTCGACGGCTGGCTCGCCCGCGGCCGGAGCAAGCCGACCCGCCCGGGGGAGGGCCGGCGGTGGGACGATCCCGCCGCCCCGGGCGAGCCGCCCCGCTGACCGGAGTCTGACGGCCCGCCCCGCCGGTGGGTCAGAAGACGCGGCGCGGCGCCGACCACACGGCCGCGGCGCCCGAGCGGTACAGCAGGTACAGCCGGTTCGCGACCCGGGCCAGCACCTCGAGGTTCCCGTCGTAGTTGCTCTGGATCATCGAGACGGCGTCCACATGCCCGAGTTCCGCCGCGAACGGGCGGGGGCCGCTCCACACCGGGTCGGCGCGGTTGTTGTCGCGGAAGAAGTGGATCAGCCCGGTTCCGGCGGACGGCACCACGACCTCGAAGTTGCGCGCCCCCGGGAACACGCTCTGAATCAGCGCGGGGTTGCCGGACACCCCCTCGGCGAAGATCCCGCCGGTGCGCCAGACGGCTGCCTGGTCGCGCGTCAGGTGCACCAGTCGGGTGCCGACCAGGGCGACGGCCTCCAGCATCCCGGCCCCGCCGCCCAGCGTCCCGTGGATCAGGCTGACCGCGTCGACCCGTCCCAGGTTGGCCGCGAACAGCTTCGGCGCGCTCCACGGGTAGCCGTAGACGTCGTGGTTGCGCCACATGTGCATGATGCCGACATCGGCGGCCGGGGCCAGCAGCTCGAAGTTGCCCCTGCCGCCCAGCCGGCTCTGCACCAGCGACGGGACGCCGCCGACGCCCTGGGCGAGCTGGACGGGCGCGCGCCACTGGAACGCCCCGGTGCTGTCCCGCCACAGGAAGAACAGCCGCGAGCCCACGCGGACGGCCACCTCCAGCGGGCCCGGGTTCGCCAGGGTGCTCTGCACCATCGTCACCGCGTCGACGCGGCCGAGGGCCTGCGCGGTCTGCCATGGGTCCCGCCACGGTGCGCCGGCGGCGTCGTTGTCCCGCCAGACGTGGGTGAGGCCGGCGTAGGCCGACGGCGCGACGACGTCGAAGTTGCCCCGCACGCCCAGGCCCTTCGCCTGGAGGAGCACCGGGTTGCCGCTCACGCCGTGGCCCCAGCCGAGGTGCGCGGGCGTGTACCGGCACAGGGCGAACGTGTTGGCGCGCATCAGGCAGTCGACCGGCGCCGGCGCGCAGGAGTCGCAGTTGCCGTTGGGCACCCCGTACCGACCCCAGCTCCCGCCGCAGTCGCAGCCGGCGCCGCCGTACTCGTCCGGCGCCCCGAAGATGTGGCCGGTCTCGTGCGCGAACACGCGGTCGATGTTGTCCGGGCCCCAGCCGTCGGCGTCGGCGGCGAGCACCATCCGCGGGCCGCCGATCGACGCGTAGGCGAAGTGTCCGAGCGGGTACTTCGTGACGAACGCGCAGTAGGCCCACCGGGTGCGCAGCCGGGCGCGCAGCGCCTCGACGTAGTCGTAGACACCGTCGAAGTTCGCCGCGTAGCCGAGCCGGCTCATCGTGGGGTCGCGCCAGAGGGCCTCGAGGTCGTTCGCGGACGGGTTGGCGGGGGTGGGCAGCCGGACGATCTGGATGTCGTAGCTGAACGTCAGCTCGGCCGCCGGGTTCTGCGTCGCGTACCAGGACAGGCCGTTCTGCACCTCGGCCACGATCTTCGTGCGTTCCGCGGCGGAGAGCTGCAGGGCCGGCGTCGGCCCCTCGACGAGGATGAGCCCGACCGCGACGGAGCCCTCCAGGTAACTGCTGAGCGCTCCGGCGGACGGCGCTCCGGCCGTGCCCGTCCCGGCCGCGCCCGAGGGCGACCCGGTCGCCTCCGGTCCCGAGGCGTCCGATCCGAGCCCGTTGAGCAGCGAGCGCACGGTGGGTGCGAGCGGGGTGGCGCCTGGGCCCGCCGAGCCGCGCGGCGGGGCGATGTCGGTGCACGGCCGGTTCATGTCCCAGGGCGCGGCGTCGCGCGGCCGCGAGCGCTTGCGCCGGCGGTAGTCGTCCCCCGCGCGCAGGCGGAACGCCTCGACCCCGAGCGCCTCGGTTCGGTCCAGCCCGCCGGGCAGGCTCAGCGTCGACACGACGGTCCCGTCCACCGGGGTGGTGCCGGCGGAGACCCCGCGAGCGGTGGCCACGGCCGCGGTCGCCAGCGGCCGGCCCACCACCCGGACGCGGCCGTAGCGGTGGATGGCGCGCTCGCGGTGGCGGGGGTCCTCGGTCACGTCCTGGGCACCGGGGTCACCCGGGCCGCTCGGGCCGGAGATCTCGGACGGGCCGGCGTCACCGGTTCCGCCGGAGCCACCGACGTCGCCGGCGGAACCATCCGGGAGCTCACCCTCGGCGCCACCGGCGGCGTTTCGCGACAGACCGATCAGGCCGCGCCGCGCGTCGGCCTCGGGGCCGGGGTCATCCAGCGTGATGAGGATCCGCTCGTCGGCCGGCACGTCCCCCGCCATAGCTAATCGGGTGTCCTTTCGTAGAGAATGCTCTGCGGAGTTGTATCGCGTTGCGTCGACGTTGTTGTCGGATTCCTGGTGATGGCAGTGACTACCCGCGGCGCGAGCACGCGCGCTCGCGCCGTTGTCAGCTCTGTGTGCCGCCGAAGGCAACCGGATGTGTGCCGCCGGGGGCCGTCGGGTGTCCCGCCGAGGACGCCCGCGTGCCGCCGAGGGCGTCTGGGCGCGGGGCGCTCTACTGGGGCAGTCGCTGCCCGGGGTTGAACGCCGGCGGCGCCGGCGCCGCCGGGGGGCCCTGCTGCCAGGATGTGCCGACGGCGAGCCGCTCCGGCGCCGCCATGGCGTCGGCGACCTTGCCCATCAGCGCCTCCACCAGCCGTACGGCCTGCGGGGTCGCCAGGTTCAGGACGATCTCCGAATCCCCGGCGATCTGGAACCGTACCGACACGTCAGCCATTACTCGAGCTCCTTCTCCACGGCGTGGTAACCCCGTGCGGACGTCCTACGCCAGGGGTGACGTTACGGGTCATGCCGGGATGAAGTGACGGCACCCGGTCCGGAACCAGCGCGATGGTCACCGGTCGACCCGGCCGGCTGACCGTCTGCTGACCATCCGAGTAGGGTCGCGGGGATGACCTCCGTTGGTGCGACGGTCCGTGACTGCGTCTCCGTTCTCGAAGCATGCTTCCCGCCGGCCTGGGCGGAGTCGTGGGACGCGGTGGGCCTCTCGGTCGGTGACCTGGACGCCCCCGTGACCGACGTCCTGTTCGCGGTCGATCCGACGCCCGCCGTCGCCGCCGAGGCGGCGAGTGGCTCCCAGCTGCTGGTCACGCACCATCCCCTGTTCCTGCGCGGCGCGCACACGGTCGCCGAGACGACCGCCGGCGGGCGCGTGGTGGCGACCCTGGTCCGGGCCGGTGTCGCGCTGTTCACCGCGCACACCAACGCCGACGTGGCCGACCCGGGCGTCAGCGACGCGCTCGCCGCCGCGCTCGGCCTGCGCGAGGTCCACCCGCTGGCAACGGGATCGACCGGCGCGGGGGCCCGCGCCGACGCGCGGGCCCGCGGGCGGACCGACGCCGGCACCGAGTGCCGCGGCCTGGGCCGGGTCGGCGTCCTGCCGGCCCCCGAACCGCTCGGCGCCTTCTGCGAGCGGGTGGCGCGGGCCCTGCCGGCGACCGCCGGCGGCGTGCGGGCGACCGGTCCGGCGGACCGGCGGGTCCACCGGGTGGCCGTGTGCGGGGGAGCGGGCGGCGAGCTCGTCGGCGCCGCCGCGGCGGCCGGGGCGGACGTCCTGGTGACCGCGGACGGCCGGCACCATCACACCCTCGACGCGGTCGGCGCCCACCCGCTCGACGTCGTCGACGTGGCGCACTGGGCCAGCGAGTGGCCCTGGCTCGCCGGCGCCGCCGACCGGCTGCGCGCCGGCCTCGCGGCCCGGGGACGTACGGTGAGTACCTCGGTGTCCACACTCGTCACCGATCCCTGGCAGCTGCATGTGAGCGCCGCGCCCACGTGGCGCGAGCCCGCCACCGGCCTGCCAGTCCCATCCCATGCGCCCGGCGCACGCCGGGAAGAAAGGCTCTAGGCGAGGAGTCCATGAAGGCCGATCCCGCAACCCAGCTTCGCCTCCTCGACCTCCAGGCGCTGGACACCGCGCTCGACCGGCTCGCCGTGCGCCGCCGCGGCCTGCCTGAGCTCGCCACCATCGCCGAGCGTTCCGAGGCCCTCGACCGGCTCGACTCGGACATCGTCCGGGTACGGACGGAAATCGCCGACATCGGCCGTGCCCAGCAGAAGCTCGAGAACGAGATCGAGCTCGTCCGCGGTCGCGCCGACCGCGACCGCGCCCGGCTCGAGTCCGGTCAGGTCGCCAACCCGCGCGAGCTGGAGAACCTGCAGGCCGAGCTCGCCTCGCTGGCCCGCCGGCAGGGCGTCCTCGAGGACGAGGCCCTCGAGCGCATGGAGGCCGTCGACGCGCTGGAGAGCCGGCTGGCCGGCCTGGTCGCCGAGCAGGAGCGGGTCGCCGCCGAGCGCCGGGCCGCCGAGGAGCGACGTGACGAGCAGTTCGGCGAGATCGACACCGAGGCGGCGAAGCGCCGCGCCGAGCGCGACGCCCTCGCGCCGGCCCTGCCCGAGCCGCTGGTCGTCCTGTACGAGCGGGTTCGCAGCTCCTCCGCCGGGGTGGGCGCCGCCGTGCTGGTCCGCCGCCGTTGCCAGGGATGCCACCTGGAGCTCTCCGGCGGGGACCTGCGCGCCGTGGCCGCCGCCCCGGCCGACGAGGTCGTGCGGTGCGAGGAGTGTCGACGCATCCTGGTCAGGACGGCCGAGTCCGGGCTGTGACCACCCGCTGACGTCACGCGTCCGGCCGCCCGCTGTCCACATCGCCGAGCGGCCGGTAAAGTCTTCTATCCCCCCCGAGGGGTGACTCCCCTCCGAGGGGTGGACGAGCCCCTCGCGGGAGCCGGCCGAGCAGACTCGCGGGAGCCGGACGAGCAGAGGGGAGTGGCGGCATGAGCGCTGGGCGCAGACTGGTCGTCGAGGCCGACGGAGGATCCCGCGGCAATCCCGGGCCCGCCGGGTACGGCGCCCTCGTCCGGGACGCCGGCACCGGCCAGGTGCTGGCCGAGCGGGCCGCCTCGATCGGCACGGCCACCAACAACGTCGCCGAGTACGAGGGCCTGCTCGCCGGCCTGCGGGCCGCCGCGGAGCTCGACCCGGGCGCCGACATCGAGGTCCGGATGGACTCCAAGCTCGTCGTCGAGCAGATGAGCGGCCGTTGGAAGATCAAGCACCCGTCGATGCGCCCGCTGGCGGCCCAGGCCGCCGAGATCGCCGCTGGGCTCGGGCGGGTCCGGTTCGTCTGGGTGCCCCGGGCCCGCAACGGCGACGCCGACCGGCTGGCGAACGAGGCGATGGACGCCGCCGCCGCCGGCCGGTCCTGGGAACCCTCCGTCCCGCAGTCGCCGGACCCGCTGCCGCACCAGGCGCCCACCACGCACCGGCTCTCCGGCTGGATGGCCCCGCCCGCTCCGCCGATCACCATGGTCCTGCTCCGCCACGGCCAGACGCCGCTGTCGGTGGAGAAGCGGTTCAGCGGAACCGTGGAGGCCTCACTCACCGACCTCGGGCTGGAGCAGGCCGCCGCCGCCGCGGACCGGCTGCGCGGCGAGCCGTTCGACGCCGTGATCAGCTCGCCGCTCAAGCGCGCCCGCCAGACCGCGGACGCGCTGGGCCGCGACTACCTGATCGACGAGGACCTGCGGGAGACCGACTTCGGCGCGTGGGAGGGGATGACGTTCGCCGAGGTCCGCGAGCGCTTCCCGGACGAGCTGAACGCCTGGCTCGCCGATCCCTCAGTGCCGCCGCCGGGCGGGGAGAGCCTGCTGAGCACGGTCGCCCGTGTCGCGGCGGCCCGCGACCGGATCATGGCCCGGTATCCCGCCGGGCGCGTCCTCGTGGTCTCGCACGTGACCCCGATCAAGGGGCTCACCCAGCTCGCGCTCGCCGCCGAGCCGACCGTGCTCTACCGGCTGCACCTGGACCTGGTGTCGATCACCACCATCGACTGGTACTCCGACGGACCCGCGGTGCTGCGGGGCTTCAACGACACCCACCACGTCGCCCATCTGGTCATTCCCGGCGAGTAGGGCCGCCGGGCGGTTCCGGTTCGTAGGCGCGTCGGGTCATCTTGGCGAGTCGACCCGCCAGGGTGGTCCCGGTACGCAGCCCGGCTGGCCGCGGCGCGGGTGCTCAGTGCTCGGTGCCGCCGGGTGCGCCACCCGGGGCACCGCTGGGAGCGACCCCGGTGCCGAGCCCGGGCTGCGCCCCCGCCCCGCCGGCGCGGACCGGGGTGCACGGCGCGACCTGGCCTTCGACGACGGCCGAGGAGATCGTGCCCGGGCGGCTCGGGTCCGCCTCGTCGTAGCTGCCGACGATCACCAGTGACTGGCCGGGCTTGAGCGCACCCCGGGTGACCTCGAACGCGGTCGACTCCTCCGGCCCGGCGTCGACGGTCAGGACGGCGGGCTCTTCTCCGGCTTCGGCCGGAGCCCCCGCCTGGGTCTGCCCGCTCGGGTCCTGTCCGTTCCGGTCCCGCGCGCCGGATCCGTTCGGGTCGCCGCCGACCGCTCCCCGCTCGGCGGCGCCGGTCCCGGCCGGATCGGCGCCCTCGGCCACCGTGCCGGGCGCGGAATCCGGGGGTTGGCCGCCGTTCGAGACGCCACCCTCCGCCGGCGGCGTGACGTCACTGCCCGCCGGGGGTGCACCGCCGCCACGCAGCTGCTGGCAGGTCTGGCCGATCGGGACGAAGTCGACGACCGCGTTGATCCCGGCCGCCCGCAGGTCGGCCTCCAGCTGCTTGGCCTGGCGGAACTCGTTGATCTGGACCTTCACCGTCCCGTCCGGCTCCTCGCTCAGCGCGTAGGCGGGGGATGCCGATCCCGGCAGCACCAGCGCGGCGGTCAGCGACACGGCGGCCGCGGCCGCCCCGACCACACCGAGACGCAGCACCCGGCGCCGGCGTCGCGGCGGCGTTCCCGGGCCGTCGACCCGCTCCAGGAGGTCCCGGCGCGACGGACGCGCGCCGTCCGCTCCCATTACCGCGTTCGATTCAGCGTGCGTGGGCGCGTTCGCGGTCCCGGCCGCAGCGGCGAACAGCCGCGTGCGGACCCGGGCCCGGCCTTCCGCCGAAAGCGGCGGCACGTCTGCGCCGAGCCGCGTCAGCAGGTCGAGGTCGTCGGTCATGATGGCTCACTCTCCAGAAAAGGACGGAAGTCGGAGCGGGTCGGGGCCGACCTGGCGGCCAGCGGATCGGCGGCCAGCGTGGCGCGCAGCCGGTTGCGGGCCCGGTGGATGCGCGACCGGACGGTGCCGACGGGCACGGCGAGGGCGGTCGCGATCTCCTCGTACCGCAGGTCTCCCCAGGCCAGGAGCAGCAGCGCGTCCCGCTCGCCGTCGGGGAGCTCGGCGAGCGCGCGGACCAGGGACTGGACGGTGGCGTTCGCGTCGACGCGGTCCGCGACCCGGTCCGCCGCCGCGGGCTCTGGCCGGTCGGGCAGTGCCCGCTCCAACACCCGCCAGCGCCGGGCCTCGGCCCGCCGGTGGCCCTGCAAGATCCTGGTCGCGATGCCCAGCAGCCAGGGCAGCGCGCCGTCCGGCCCGCGCGCCGGGTCGAACCGGGAACGCTGCTCGAAGGCGGCGACGAAGGTGTCGGAGACCAGGTCCTCGGCGAGGTCCGGCCCGGCCCGCCGGGCCAGGTACCGGTGCACCCGGTCACCGTGGCGCTCGAAGAGGTCGGCGAAGACCTCGGGCTCACGCAGGACCGCACGAGCAGGTCGGCGTCGGTCGGGATCACCGTCATGCCTCACCAGCTCGGTCGTCGCTGATGCCGGAATTCGCCGCCGGGTTTCCGGGTGGGTGTCTGTTCACATTACGTATTGGTCCGCCGCGCCGATCCGGTTCCCGCGAACGTCCACGACCGGGACCGAACGGCCTGCCGGGACCGAACGTTCCGGGCCGGGACCAGCAGAGACGGAGCGGTCGGACACGTGTGCGTACGGCCGCGAGGCCGATCTGTGTCCTTGCGTGGTACCTGAGGGTGACGGAATGCCTCCGGGCTCGCAGGATTCGGGACATGCGCCAAGCACGGGGGCCTTGGACCGTCACACCTCGGACAGCACCACCTCGGATGACACCGTCCCGGATCACGCCACTTCGGACACATCAGACGCCCGCCACCGTGCCACTCGGTGGATCCGGCGGAGCCGGTGGAGGAAACAGCGGAGGACGCAATCGATGGACGCCACCTCGCGGCGTCGACTCATCGCGGTCGGCGTCCTGTTCCCGCTGGACCTCCTCGTCCCGCGAGGCGGCGGCATGAGCCCGTCCAGCGATGTGCTCGACCACCTCGACGACAGGGTCGCCCAGCTCACCGCGGGTTACGAGCGGGCCCCGATCGGGGCGACCGCCGTCCACCTGCGCCGTCACCTCCCCGTCGTCCGCTCGCTGCTGCAGCGTGACGTCGTTCCGCAGGCGACGCGGCTGCGGCTGCACCGGGCCGCCGGCCGGCTCGTCGCCCTCTGGGCAGCCACCCGGCACGACCTCGGCGACCTGCCCGGTGCCGTCCTCGCCTTCGAGGAGGCATTCGTGCACGCGGCCGAGGCCCGCGACGAGGAGCTGATGTGCTGGGTGCGGCTGTGGCAGTCGTCGCTGGCGCGCAAGGCCGGCCGGCCGGCGGACGCGGTCGCGCTCGCGGCGTCGGGAGCTGCCCTGGTCGGCCGCGGGAGCCCGGCCGCGGCCCGCGCCGCCGCCATCGAGGCTCGAGCGCACGGCACTCTCGGTGACCGGTGGGCGGTGCACGAGGCGGTCGGCCGGGCCTGGAGCATCGCGGGAACACTGAGCGCCGAACAGCTCGGCCGCCCCGGGTTCTCGATCGACACGCTGCACGTGCTGACGCTGTCGGAGCTGTCGGCGGCCGCGTACGTCGAGCTCGGTATGCCGGGCGCGGCGAGCGTCTACACCGACGCGGCGATCCACCACCTGGACGCCGTAGGCGCCACCGGGCTCCGCTCGATGACCCGGATCGCCGCGGCCACCGCAGCGGCCAAGCGGCGGGACCTCGACCACGCCGTCGAGCTGGTCGACGAGGCGCTGTACATCTCCCGCCACCGCCCGAGCATCGTCATCGGCGGGCGCGCCGAGCGGTTCGTCGGCGAGGCCCGCGGCTACCTCGGATGGCACTCCCTCCTCGACGACCTCGACGAACGTCTCCGGACCTGGCGGCCGCCCCGCCTTACTACCTGACCCTGCGTTCTGTACTCACAGCCTTCCTTTGCGTGTTCCGGCTATGCCTCCTTGCCGGTTGAATTGGATCGATAATTTAGACGGAGTACAATTTCTGAGGAATGGACGGCGTGGCTCGCCGCGCCGTAGAACGTCATCCCCAGTTTGTCTTCCGTGGAGGAAAGCGTGGGTTTAGGTCGCGTCAGGACGCTGTCGGGGCTCACGGCTGTGGTCGTTGCCACCGGGTTGACGAGCTGCTCCCCGGGTTCGAGCGCCGGGAGCCCACGAGCCGCCTGCACCAGCCCCGGGGTGACGTCCGACCAGGTGAAGCTCGGTCTGGTGTACTCCGAGTCGGGCATGGGAAGCACCGCGATCGCCTCGGCCCGGTCCGGAGTGGACGCCAGAATCGGCCTGGTCAATGCTGAGGGCGGGATACACGGCCGCAAGGTTGTCTACGAGTGGCGTGACGATACGAACACGCTCGCCCAGAGCGCCACCGTCACCGAGGAACTTCTCCGGGACGAAGGGGTCTTCGGTCTCGTGACGGTCACCACCGCTCTCGGTAGCTCATTGGAAAGCCTCGCGGCGCAAAAGGTTCCCGTCGTCGGCTTCGGTCTGCAGTCCTGGGCCGAATACCCGAACCTGTTCTCCGACATGTACGAGGCTTCCCCTGAGACCGTCGGCCGCTACGTCCGGGCCAACGGCGGCAGCAGGGTCGGCATCCTGACCACGGGAACTCCGGCGTCCACGGTGGATGCCGTCACGTGGTACAGGACCGCGTTCCAGTCGATCGGGCTGACCTCGACCGATGCCATCTCCTACGCCCGCGGCAGCGACAGCCCTGCCAGGGTGGTTCGGGAGCTGGCCACTGCCGGCGCCGACGCGCTGATCGGTTTCACGACCCCTGAGGACATGGCCGACGTCGTGCAGGCCGCCCGCGCGGCGAACCTGCGACTCGCCACCACCGTCTCGTTCACCGGCTACGACAGCGCGGTGCTACCCGTGCTGGGACAGGAGCTCGCGGGTGTCTCCTTCCCGGTGTACTCCCGTCCTTTCGAGGTCGGCGGCGCCGCCATCGACCGCCACCGCGCGGCGATGACCCGCTACGCACCCGAAACCGTCGAGCCCGACCAGCAGTTCGCCCTGCATGCGTACGTCTACAGCGACATGTTCCTGCGTGGGCTCGACCTGGCCGGCGACTGCCCCACCCGCGAGGGCTTCATCGGCGCGCTGCGGAAGGTCACCGGCTACGACGCGGGCGGCCTGATCGAACCCGTCAACCTGACCACCAACAGCACGCAGCCGCTCAACTGCTATGCCTTCGTCCAGATCAATCCCACCGGGACCGCGTTCCAGGTCACCCGCCCCCGCCTCTGCGCCGACGGCACCGCCGGCTGACCGCCTGGGGTCCGCGTCGGCCGGCCTGAGGACAGGGGCGTCACGATCGCTGGCGCCAGGGGTGGCGTCGGCCCGAACCGCAGGCCGCGGGAGCCAGCCCGACGTCTGCCACCGGCCACGCCGGCGCCGCGGGAGCAGATCCGCTCCTGCGCCGTGGGTCGGGTGACGACCCGCCAGACGATCGGCGCCAGGACCGCGCGCAGTGCGACCAGGTCGCAAGCTGTGATGGGGCGGACGAGTCGGCCTGTACGCCGGGTTCTGTTCCGGGTCGCCTCGCGGCTTGCCGGTGACGGTCATCTATCTAGGACCGCCGTTGCCGACGGCCTCCAGCGGCCTACCCGCAGGCTCGGGCGAGCAGCCCTCAGACGCCTGCGCAGCCCGCGACCGTGACCGGCCGGGGCCTCTTGGCCTTGCTCCGGGTGGGGTTTACCTAGCCGCCCGGGTCACCCCGGGCGCTGGTGCGCTCTTACCGCACCGTTTCACCCTTACCGGCGCCATGGCGGCACCGGCGGTCTGTTCTCTGTGGCACTGTCCCGCGGGTCACCCCGGGTGGGCGTTACCCACCACCCCGCCCTGTGGAGCCCGGACGTTCCTCGGCGGCACCCGGGCTCGCGCCCCGGTACCGACGCGACCGTCCGGCCAACTCGTCCGCGCTGCTCAGCATATGGCACTGGCCGTCCTAGACTTCGGGCACGGGGTGAGGCGGCGGGGGGGAGCGACTCCCGACCGCGCGGCCCGACAGGTACCGATGGGTAGGGGGCGGGCGATGACGGCACCACAGCAGCCAGGTGGCGGGGGTGAGCAGCCGCGTCCGGTGGCCTCCGGGCCGGCCGCGGGCGTTCCGGTCGGAGGCCCGCCGACCTCCGTCCCGGGCTCGTACCCGCCGGCCGGCGCGGTCCCGCCGGCGCCGCCTGCGTCCGGTGCCGTTCCGCCGGCGGTGCCCGGAGCGGTTCCCGGCGCGCCAGGCACCGGTACCGGGCCCACCGGTCGCGGGGCCGGCCGGGCCGCCCGCCGGGGCGTCGCCTACTCGACCTACGCGATCACCGTGCTGGTGCTGCTGATCGCCATCGCGGTCATCGTGTTCGTGGTGAAGAACGACCAGCGGGTGAGCATCTGGCTGTTCGGGTCGACCCAGGTGATGTCGGTGGCCGCCGCGCTGGCCGCCTCCGCCGCCGCGGGGCTGTTGGTCGGGCTTCTGATCGGCGTGATCCCACAGATCAGGCTGCGCCGGCAGCTGCGCCAGCTCCGCCGGGAGGACCGAGCCGCCTGAGCCGCCCGAGCCGCCCGAGCCGGCTGACCCTTCCGCTCCGCCACCCGGCCCGCCTCACCCGACAGATCGAGCTCGACCGGGTGAACCGGGCCGGGTGCACGGATCAGCCGATCCGCTGGTTCTGCCGGTGTGTTCTGCCGGCCGGTCGCGCCGGTCATCATGATCTGTCCGGGTTTCGTGGACTTCGCCTTCGCCTCGACCGGTGGTTCGTTACCGCCGATGCCCAGGCGAATACGAAGGCGATCAGCCCGGCGAATGCGGCGCACGAACGCTGATCTGATCCCGGCTCTGATCGGCTCTGATCCCGCCTCGGATCTCGGCGGGAAATCCCGCGGGAACGGCCGGTCCCGCACACCGCGTACCGCACGACAGGCGCGCCGCCTTCACGTTCAAACGCGGGTTGTTTCGAACGCGCCGCCGACGGCTTCACGGTGATCGCCGCACCGGAATAGCTCAGTGGCCGCGGAGCACCCAGTCGTCGTAGTCCACGGCTTCCTCGCCGATGGTCGTGTCGTCGCCGTGGCCGGTGTGCACGACCGTCCCGGAGGGCAGGGTGAGCAGTTTCGCCCGGATGGAGCTCAGGATGGTCGGGAAGTCGGAGAACGACCGGCCGGTCGCCCCCGGGCCGCCGCGGAACAGGGTGTCCCCGCTGAACAGCACGGGGTCGCCGTTGATCTCCCCGAACAGGCTGACGCCGCCCGGGGAGTGGCCGGGGGTGTGCAGCACGCGCAGGGAACCGCCCGGGATCGGGATCACCTGGCCGTCGCGCAGCGCCTCGTCCGGCCCGCGCTCGGGGTAGACCTGCCGCCACAGCACCGCGTCGGCCGGGTGCAGCGCGATCGGGGCGCGCACCCGGTCGGCCAGCTCGGCAGCCGCGTTGATGTGGTCGTTGTGGCCGTGCGTCGCGATGATCAGGGACACCCGCCGGCCGTCCACCGCGGCCTCGATGACGGACGGGTCGTGGGCCGCGTCGACGACGACCACCGACTGCTCGTCACCGACGAGCCACACGTTGTTGTCGACGGTGAACGACTGGCCGTCGAGGGTGAAGTCACCGCGGGTGATCACCCGATCGATCCGCTGACCGCCGCTGACCGCCACAGGAAACTCCTCTCCGCGCCGGTTCGTGCACCGGCCGACCCGGGACGACCGTACCCGTCCGGCCTGCCCCTGAGGCACTTCGTCGGCCCGCTGTACCCGTCCGGATTCACCGGAACGGGAGGGCGCTCAGATCAGGACGACGCTGCGCAGCACGTCACCTCGCCGCATCCGCTCGAAGGCCCGCTCGACGTCCCCGATGCCGACCGTCTCGGTGACGAACGCGGCCAGGTCGAGCCGGCCACCGCGATGCAGGTCGATGATGATCGGGAAATCCCTGGTCGGGAGGCAGTCGCCGTACCAGGACGACGCCAGCGAGCCGCCGCGGCTGAACACCTCGATGAGCGGCAGCTCGACGGTCATCGACGGGTCGGGCACGCCGACGAGCACCAGCCGTCCGGCCAGGTCGCGGGAGAAGAAGGCCTGTCGGTAGGTCTCGGGGCGGCCGACCGCCTCGATCACGACGTCCGCCCCGTTGCCGTCGGTCAGCGCCCGCACGGCCTCCACCGGGTCCTCGTTCCGGGAGTTCACGACGTGGGTCGCGCCGAACCCGCGGGCCCACTCGAGCTTGCGGTCGTCCACGTCGACGGCGATGATCCGGCGCGCGCCGGCGACCGACGCGCCGGCGATGGCCGCGTCGCCGACCCCGCCGCAGCCGAAGACGGCGACCGTCTCGCCGCGGGTTATCCGTCCGGTGTTCACCGCGGCGCCGAAGCCGGCCATGACCCCACAGCCGATCAGGCCCGCCGCCTGCGGCGGAACGGCCGGGTCGACCTTGACGCACTGCCCGGCGGCCACGAGTGTCAGCGGCGTGAAGGCGCCGATGCCCAGCGCGGGGGAGAGCGGGGTGCCGTCCTGCAGCGTCATCGGGTTGACGGCGTTGCGGGAGTCGAAGCAGTACCAGGGCGCCCCGCGCAGGCACGACCGGCACGTCCCGCACGGCGCCCGCCAGGCCAGCACCACGTAGTCACCCGGGGCGACCGAGGTGACCCCCTCGCCGACGGACTCGACCGTCCCGGCCGCCTCGTGGCCGAGTAGGAACGGGTAGTCGTCGTTGATCGCGCCCTCGCGGTAGTGCAGGTCGGTGTGGCACACCCCGCACGCCTGCACCCGGACCCGGGCCTCCCCGGGGCCCGGCGGCGGCACGATGATCCGTGTCAGCGCCACCGGCGCGCCCTTCTCGACCGCGACGACCGCCTCCACCGTCACTGCCTGCGGGCCATCCGTCATGGCACTCCCTTTCACCATCGCCGTGTCATCACCGACTCACCTGGACGTCAGCCAACACCCGACCGTCATCTCACCGCAATGTCGTCGCGCAACCGGAGCCGGCGGGCGGGGGAGCGGCTCTGCGCCCGCGGCGTCCGGTCCGGCGGCGGCGACGTAGGCGGCGGGTACGCGGTGACGTAGGCGACGGTGTGCGGCAACGTGCGCTTCGGGTACATGGAGCGCAAGATGAAGTACCGCAGATATCGCCGCGAAACGCGCCGGGTGGGCACCGAAGTTCGAGTCACACATGAGGCGAGGAACGCGACACGCCGACTGGCGGCCCCCGAGACCGCCGATACCGGGTCCGGGTCGGTACGCTCCAACCGGTCCGTTTCTGCTCGTCACAGGAGGAGACCTCCGCCGGGAAGCAGTAACAGCCGACGCTGTAACAGCTGATGCGGTATCAGCTGATGCGGACGCACCCGAAGCTGAGACAGCCGAAGCAGGGGCACCCGAACCAGAAGTATTCACGCAGGGACTGCCCGAGCAGTCGTGAGGAGCAGGTACACCGTGGTCCGTTCCGACTCCGCCGCGGTCTCCGGTCCGCCGGGCCGCCGCTACTACGGTGAGGTGACGGTCGGCGAGCCCCGCCTGTCCGAGGACGGCCGGCTTGAGGTCGGGGGCGAGGAACCCGACGAGGGTGTCGGCAAGCCCGGTCCGACCGGGCGTCCGATGCCGGTGTTCCCCGTCCCGCCGGCACTGAGCTCACACGGCCCCGCCTGGGTCGTCGCCATGTGCAACCAGAAGGGCGGCGTGGGCAAGACCACGAGCACGATCAACCTGGGGGCCGCGCTCGCCGAGTACGGCCGGCGGGTGCTGCTCGTCGACTTCGACCCCCAGGGTGCGCTCTCGGTGGGCCTGGGCATCAACCCGATGCAGTTCGAGGTCACCGTGCACGATCTGCTGCTCGGCGGCGACGCCGACATCCAGGACACCATCGTCGAGACCCAGGTCGAGGGCCTCGACCTGTTGCCGAGCAACATCGACCTGTCGGCCGCCGAGGTGCTGCTGGTCACCGAGGTCGGCCGCGAGCACAGCCTGGCCCGCACCCTCGCCCCGGTGATGGACGTCTACGACGTCATCCTCATCGACTGCCAGCCGTCGCTGGGCCTGCTCACGGTCAACGCCCTGACGGCCGCCGACGCCGTCATGGTTCCGCTGGAGTGCGAGTACTTCGCGCTGCGCGGGGTGGCGCTGCTCCTGCAGACCATCGACAAGGTGCGCGAGCGGCTGAACTCCCGCCTGGAGCTCGCGGGCATCCTGGCGACCATGTACGACGCTCGTACGCTGCACGCTCGCGAGGTGCTCGCCCGGGTCGTCGAGCGGTTTCCCGAAGAGGTCTTCCACACGGTGATCAACCGGACGGTACGGTTCCCGGAGACCACCGTGGCCGGGGAGCCGATCACGACCTACGCGCCGACATCTGTCGGTGCGGCCGGATACCGTCGGCTGGCCCGGGAGCTGATGGCGCGCTACGCGACGCCGCCCGCGGTCGGGTGACCCGGGCCGGCCCGCCCGGCTGACCTGTCGGCCAGCCGGTGGGCCGGTAGGCAGCGGGACCCGGTCGGCGGGTCCTGGAGGTAGGACGACGGATCGGGGACGGACGACAAGCCGTGCTGTTTCACCTCGCCGAGCCCGCGGCGCTGCTCGGGATCGTGCTCGCCTTCGTCATCGGCATCGTCGTCCACGACGGTGCGCAGATCCTCGCGGCCCGGCTGGCCCGTGACCCGATCCCGAGGCGCTCCGGGCGGCTGACCGCCGGGGTGGGCACCCAGCGGATCAGCCCGTTCAGCTGGGTCGGCGTGCTCATCGGCGGTGCCGGGTGGGCGGAGCCGATCCGGATGAACGACGTCTGGCGCAAGCGCCGTTTCCACGTGGCCGCCGCCCTGCTCGCGGGCCCGCTCTCCTACGCGCTGCTCGCGCTCGCGTCGCTCGCCGGCGCACGCGCGCTCACGCAGCGCGCAGTGATCGACACCGGGGACCGCGCGGCCGAGATCGTCGGCGGCACCTTCTCGGTGGAGCTGCTGCTGTGGATGGCGATCACCTTCGGGTCGTTGTGCATCCTCAGCCTCGTCCCGGTGCCGCCGACGGACGGCGGGCGCATCCTGTTCCTGCTCGGCCCGCAGTCCGAGGGCTGGCGCAAGGCGAACCACCGGCTCGCCGAGGGCAACGTCGGGGTGGTGATCCTCCTCGCGGTGATCATCCTGCCGGTGCTGTTCCCCGGGTTCCCGTCGGTGATCGGTCAGCTGATCTGGCCGCTCACCCGCGGCCTGGGCTCCCTGATCGGGATCGATCTGCCGTAGGCGGGCCCAGGTGGGTGCGGCCGGTGTGCACGTCGGGACGATACGTCACAGGGCGTAACGTGGCCGTATGAGCTCGTCCGGGACAGACACGGCCACCGGTGTGGGCGTGCTCGGCCCGGCAGAGGACGAACCGGTGCCCAACGGGCCCACTGCTCCCACAGGGTCCACCGGACCCGCCAGGCCGATGAAGGCCGCCGGGGCCGCCGCGCCGACCGCGCGTGGCGGGCGCACCGAGCCGTTCGTCGTCGAGCTGGAGAACTTCTCCGGCCCCTTCGACCTGCTGCTCTCGCTGATCGCCAAGCATCGGCTGGACGTCACCGAGGTGGCGCTGTCGCAGGTGACCGACGAGTTCGTCGCGCACATCAGGCGGCTGGGCAAGCACTTCGACCTCGGCCAGGCCACCGAGTTCCTGGTGATCGCGGCGACGCTGCTCGACCTGAAGGCCGCCCGCCTGCTGCCCGGCGCGATCTCCGACGACGAGGCCGAGGACCTCGCCCTGCTGGAGGCCCGTGACCTGCTGTTCGCCCGGCTGCTCCAGTACCGGGCCTACAAGGAGGCCGCCGCG
Source organism: Parafrankia sp. BMG5.11 (assembly GCF_004337455.1). Lineage (NCBI taxonomy): Bacteria > Bacillati > Actinomycetota > Actinomycetes > Frankiales > Frankiaceae > Parafrankia > Parafrankia sp. BMG5.11. The sequence continues at coordinate 279,776 of NZ_SJXI01000036.1, forward strand.
ATCTTCACCGCGATGATGGCGCTGGAGTCGAGGTTCGTCCCGCGGGCGGTGCCGCTGGAGCCGCGCTACGCCGCCGCGCTGCCCGAGGTGCAGATCAGCATCGGGCCGTCCGAGCTCGCCGCGCTCGCCGCCCGGCTGCGTGAGCCGCCGCTGCCCCCGCAGGTGGCCACCGACCACGTCCACCTGCCCCGGGTCAGCGTCCGCGAGCACATGATCGCGGTGATCGGGATGCTGCGGGAGCTGGGTGCCGCGTCGTTCACCGCGCTGTGTGCGGGCCTGGCCGAGACGATAGAGGTCGTCGCGCGCTTCCTGGCCCTGTTGGAGCTGTTCCGGGAGGGCCGGATCGTCTTCGAGCAGGAGCGCCCGCTCGGTGAGCTCATCGTCCGCTGGGTCGCGCGCCCCGAGGACGACGACCGTCCTGTCGGTGCCTCGCTCTACTCTGGCGAGGATGAGCCGGACGAGCCCTTCGCCCCTGTGGTGAGCACCGCCCCCGCCGGGGACACCGCCGCCGGTGCCGGTGCCGGAGCGGGGGAGGGCACCGGAGCTGAGGACGATCCGCTCGACGGCCGCCGCCGGCCGAGGCGACCGAGGAGACCGACCGCGTGACCCCTGATTCCACCAACGGGCCAGTCGGCGCCGACGGCTTCGCCGGCACCGACGGGCCCACCGGCACGGGCGCGCCCGCTGGCACGAACGGGGCGGTTCCCGCGCCCCGGTCGCCGGCTCCGCCCCGGTCGCCGGGCCCGCGGGTGCCGCCGGCTCCGCCCGCGGGCGAGCGGCCATCCGACATCGCGCTCGTCGAGGCGGTGCTGACCGTCGCGGAGAACCCGGTCGGCGTGGCCGAGTTCGCCACCGCACTCGACATCCCCGCCCGGCGGGTCGAGGCGCTGCTCGCCGAGCTCGCCGCACAGTACGAGCGGGACGGGCGCGGCTTCCGGCTGCGCCACGTGGGTCGGGGCTGGCGGCTGTACACGGCCGACGAGTGCGCCCCGTGGGTCGAGCGCTTCGTGCTGGCCGGCCAGTCCGCCCGCCTCTCCCAGGCCGCGCTGGAGACGCTGGCGATCGTCGCCTACCAGCAGCCGGTCAGCCGCGGCCGGATCTCCGCGGTGCGCGGGGTCTCGGCCGACGGCGTCATCCGTACCCTCACCGCCCGCAACCTCGTCGAGGAATGCGGCCACGACCACGAGTCGGGAGCCATCCTGTACCGCACCACCGACTACTTCCTGGAACGCATGGGCCTGCGTGACCTGGACGAACTGCCCCCGCTCGCACCCCTGCTGCCGGGTGTGGACGATGTCGATGACATCGTGGCGTCATGAACGGCACCGAATCCGAGTCCCCCGGCACCCGCCGCCGGGACCCGGCGTCCGAGGGCATCCGTCTGCAGAAGGTGCTGGCCTCCGCCGGCATCGGTTCTCGCCGGCACAACGAGGAACTGATCGACTCCGGTCGCGTCCGGGTCGACGGCGAGGTGGTCCGCGAGCAGGGCCGTCGGGTCGACCCGGAGACGGCGGTGATCGAGGTCGACGGCGAGCGCGTCGTCACCCGCACCGGGCTGGTGCACCTGGCGCTGAACAAGCCGCGCGGTGTGCTGTCGGCGATGTCCGACGACCGCGGCCGGCCGACCATCGCCGACTTTCTCACCGAGTTCGGCTCCGTCGGCCTGTTCCACGTCGGCCGGCTGGACGGCGACAGCGAGGGCCTGCTGCTCGTCACCAACGACGGCGATCTCGCCCACCGGCTCACCCACCCGTCCTTCGGCGTGCCGAAGACCTACCTGGTCGAGATCAGCGGCCCGGTCCGTCGCGACGTCCCGCGCCGGCTGCGCTCGGGGGTGACCCTCGAGGACGGCCCCGTCTCGGTCGACGCCGCCCGGATCGTCGACGTCGCCGCGTCCCGGGTCATGATGGAGCTCACCCTGCACGAGGGCCGCAAGCACGTGGTCCGCCGCATGATGGAGGCCGTGGGGCACCCGGTGCACCGCCTCGTCCGGGTCTCGTTCGGCCCGGTGACGCTCGGCACGCTGCGGGCCGGCCGCGCCCGCCATCTCACCCGGCACGAGGTGGGGGCGCTCTACAAGGCGACCGGGCTGTGAGTCCCGGCGAGCCCCCCACGGCGGCCGGGCGGTTCTCGCCGCCCTACGTCCGCCCGGGGGTCGAGGCGGCCGCGGGGGGCTCGCCCGCGTGGGATCCGGCGCACCTGCCCGAGCTGCGCCGGGTGGCCGTCGTCGGGTCCGGGCTGATCGGCACGAGCATCGGGCTGGCACTGTCCGGGCGCGGCGTGGAGGTGTTCCTGCGCGACTCCGACGGCGCCCAGGTGAAGCTCGCCGAGGCGATGGGCGCCGGCCGGCCCTGGCAGGGCGAGCGGGTCGACCACGCGGTGATCGCCACGCCGCTGCCCACCGTCGCCGCCGAGCTGCGTGACCTGCAGCGCGGCGGCCTGGCGACGACGGTCAGCGACGCCGGCAGCGTGAAGACCCGCCCGCTGGTCGAGGCCGTCCAGCTCGGCTGTGATCTCGGGGCCTGGTGCCCGGCCCATCCGATCGCCGGGCGGGAGCGGCACGGGGCGGTGTCCGCCCGCGCGGACCTGTTCGCCGAGCGGGTGTGGGCGGTCTGCCCGGTGGCCCACACCGGCGCGGACGCGATCGCGGCGACCGCCGCCCTCGCCCTTGCCTGCGGCGCGACACCGGTGCGCACCACCCCCGAGCGCCACGACGCCGCGATGGCCGTCCTCTCGCACGTTCCGCAACTGGTGGCGAGCGTGCTCGCCGGGAGCCTGCTCGGCCTCGACTCGCACGACCTGCCGTTCGCCGGCCAGGGCTTCCGGGACACGACCCGCCTCGCCGACAGCGACCCCGTCCTGTGGGCGTCGATCATCGAGGGCAACCGCGGGCCCATCGCCGAGCGCGTGCGCCGGCTGGGGCGGGAGTTCACCCACCTCGCGGACGTGCTCGCAGAGGGGACCCGTGACGAGGTGGTCGAGGCGGTCACGGCGGCGATCCACGGCGGGCGGCACGGCCGGTCGCTGCTGCCCCGCAAGGCCGGCGCCCGGGCACTTCCGTGGGGCTGGGTCGGTGTGGTGCTCGACGACCGTCCCGGCCAGCTCGCGGCGCTGTTCGCCGTGATCGGCGGGTGGGACGTCAACATCGAGGACGTCGGGCCGTTCGAGCACAGCCTGGACGCCCCCGCCGGCATCGTCGAGATCGCGGTCGATCCGGACGGCGCGGACGGACTCGTCGAACGGCTGACGCGGGCCGGATGGACGGCATATCGGCGCTCGTGACGGACCAGCGAGTAGCCTGAGCCGGGTTGGCCGTCCGGCAGGTGTTCTAGGGACCACCAGCCTGGGACTTCCGGCCCGGAGACAGTCGGGGTGGGCGCGCCGCGCCGCCCCGGCCGCGACCGGGCCGTCGGCCCGGGTCCGAGACGCCGCCGGCCTGGCGTGGACGAAGGAACATGCGGGTCGCACAGACACGCGTCCGGACGGAGGAGACGGGTGAGCCCCGACGACGGGTCCGCTTCGCCGGGGGCTTCGGCCACCGGCAGCCACGACGATGCTTTCAGGACGGGGGGCCCCGGGACGACGGTGGCGCCCTCGGTACCGGGCCCGGTGACCGCCGGGGCCGCCCCCGCCGCCCCCACCGGTCTCGTGGTCGCGGTGGACGGCCCGGGCGGCTCCGGGAAGAGCACCGTCTCCCGGGAGATCGCGCGCCGGCTCGGCCTGCGCTACCTGGACACCGGGGCGATGTACCGGGCGGTCACCCAGGTCGCCCTGGAGCGCCGCATCGACATCGAGGACCCGGCCGCGGTGGCCGAGGTCGTCGAGCGCACCGTCCTCACGGTCGGCACGGATCCCGACCGCCCGTCGATCTCCGTCGACGGGGTGAACGTCGACGAGCAGATCCGTACCCGGGCGGTGACGAACGCCGTGAGCGCGGTCGCCGCCGTGCCCGCCGTGCGGGCCCGGATGGTCGCGCAGCAGCGCGAGATCATCGCCGAGGCCCTCGTCGCCGGCGGCATCGTGGTCGAGGGCCGCGACATCGGCTCGGTCGTCGCGCCGGACGCCCCGGTCAAGGTCTTCCTCACCGCGTCCACCGAGGTGCGCGCGCTGCGGCGGTCCCGGCAGCTGGGAGAGAAGGGCGTCGACGACGTGGCCCGCACCCTGGCCGAGCTCGACCGCCGTGACGCCCTCGACAGCTCGCGCACGGTCGACCCGCTGTCCATTCCCGCGGGCGCGATCGTCCTCGACTCCAGCGCGCTGTCGGTCCCCGAGGTGGTGGACGAGGTCCTGCGCCAGGGCGAGCACGTGCTCGCCACGACCTCATGACCGCCGCCGACGGCCGGCTCGACACGCCGGACGGGCCGGTGGCCGAGCCGGTAGCCGGGGCCGGCGCTCCGGTCGAGCCCGCTCCGGTCGAGCCCGCCGCGGTCGAGTCGGCTCCGGCGGCTCCGGCCGCGGGCGGAGTCGAGCCGGCGCCGAAGGCCGTCGTGCCAGCTCCGAGCGGCGTCGAGTCGGCGACGAGTGGGGCCCGGGCCGAGCGGGTCCGTCCGGCGACCTCGGTCGGGGCGCCGGCGCACCGCGGTGCCGCGTCGAAGCCGTTCAACGACATCACCCACCGCGTGCTCAAGCCGCCGGTCCGCCAGGTCCTCAACCACCTGGTGATGAACGTGGTCCACGAGGGCTGGGAGAACGTCCCGCACGGCGAGCCTCTGATCTTCGCGGGGAACCACAGCAGCTGGATGGACGGGCCGCTCGTCGTCATCGAGGCGCCGCGCACCGTGCGGTGCCTGGTGAAGTCCGAGATGTACAAGGGCATCCTGGGCAGGCTGCTGCTGTTCGTCGGCCAGATCCCGATCAACCGCGGCCGCCCGGACCGCGACGCCCTGCACACCGCGCTCGACGAGCTCTCCCGCGGCGGCGCCATCGGCGTGTTCCCCGAGGGCACCCGGGGCAGCGGTGAGATGGCCGCCGTCCAGCACGGCATCGCCTACCTGGCCGTGCACGGGCGTTGCCGTGTCCTTCCCGTGGCCTGCATCAACACCGGTGCCGCGCTGCCCCGGGGCGCCAAGTGGCCGCGTCGGTCGGTGAAGGTCCGGGTGGTGTTCGGCAAGCCGTTCGAGGTGGAGGTGCCGGCGAACCCGCGTTCGCGGCGGGCTCTGGCCGCCGTGGCGGAGGACATCCGGGTCCGGCTGGCGGATCATCTGGCGACGGTGCGTGCCGGCGAGAGCCGGGATTCGTCGGCGGCGGAGTAAGTTCTACCGGATCGCTGTTTGTTCCGAGTGCGCCGGACGGGTCCGCCGTCCGCGGAAGGACAGCTCGCAGTCAGTTCACCGAGATGTCCAGCCCAAGCGGAGTGCAGCCGTCATGAACACCGAAGATCTCGCCGCGTCCGTCGACGACGGCCCTGTGGGCGCTGCCCTCCCGCTGGCGGGAGGGCAGCCCGTCCTCGCCGTCGTCGGCCGGCCGAACGTGGGCAAGTCGACGCTGGTCAACCGCATCCTGGGCCGCCGCGCGGCCGTCGTCGAGGACGTCCCCGGCGTCACCCGTGACCGGGTCGCCTACGACGCGGTGTGGAACGGCCGCCGGTTCACCCTCGTCGACACCGGCGGCTGGGAGCCCGACGCCCGCGGCCTCGCCGCCCGGGTCTCCGACCAGGCCCGCGCCGCGCTCGACACCGCCGACGGCGTGCTGTTCGTGATCGACGCCACCGTCGGCGCGACCGACGCCGACGAGGCCGTCGCCCGGGTGCTGCACCGGTCGGGCCGGCCGGTGATCCTCGCCGCGAACAAGGTCGACGACGCCCGCACGGAGGCCGACGCCGCCGCGCTGTGGAGCCTCGGGCTGGGCGAGCCGTACCCGGTGTCCGCGCTGCACGGCCGGGGCAGCGGCGACCTGCTGGACGCCGTCCTCGCGGTGCTGCCCGAGGCACCCCGCGAGCGGTTCACCGAGGAGGACGGCCCCCGGCGCGTGGCGCTGATCGGGCGGCCGAACGTCGGCAAGTCCAGCCTGCTCAACAAACTGGCCGGCAGCGAGCGCTCGCTGGTGCACGACGTCGCGGGTACGACCCGCGACCCGGTGGACGAGCTCGTCACCGTCGGCGGCGAGACCTGGATGTTCATCGACACCGCCGGCCTGCGGCGGCGGGTGAAGGAGGCCTCCGGCGCCGAGTACTACTCGTCGCTGCGCACCGCCTCCGCGCTGGAGGCCGCCGAGGTCGCGATCGTCCTGCTCGCCGCGGACGAGCCGGTCACCGAGCAGGACCAGCGGATCATCAGCATGGTCACCGACGCCGGCCGGGCCCTCGTCCTCGCCTTCAACAAGTGGGACACGCTCGACACCGAGCGCCGTCTCGACCTGGAGCAGGAGATCGTCCGCGAGCTGGGCCGGGTGGCCTGGGCGCCGCGGGTGAACATCTCGGCCCGCACCGGCCGCGCCACCGACCGGCTCGCCCCGGCGCTGCGGACGTCCCTCGACTCGTGGGGAACGCGCATCCCGACCGGCCGCCTCAACGCCTGGATCGGCGAGGTCGTGGCGGCCACGCCGCCGCCGTCGCGGGGCGGGAAGCTGCCGCGGGTGCTGTTCGCGACCCAGGCCGGGGTGCGCCCGCCGCGCTTCGTCGTGTTCACCACCGGATTCCTCGAGCCGGCCTACCGGCGTTTCCTGGAGCGCAAACTGCGCGAGGACTTCGGCTTCGCCGGCACGCCCATCGAGATCTCGATCCGGGTCCGCGAGCGTCCCGACCGCCACCGCTAGCCCCGGGGCTGAGCCGTGCTGTCGTACCCGCGCTCCTTCTCGGTGGTGACGGAGCGGTGTGCCGGTACAGCAGAGCGCGGCCGCTCGGCTTGGTGCCGTTGTAGCTCGGCATGGCGGAACTGGTAGGCGGTGCCAGCCTGCCGCGGTTTGAGGAAGTCCCTTCGCGAGGTCAGCCATGAAGCCGGCCATGAGCCCGGCCGCCGCACCGGCTCCGAGCCCGGCTTGGGTGGGTGACCAGCGCAGTCTTTGAGCAGGCCGATCCGGTCCCTTCACGAATCCGCCCGGGATCCCGAACGTGAGACCGATCTGGCGGGGATCCTGCGGGGTGAGCACCGGATCCCGATGAGCTTCGGACGCAGTGCTGTTCATCGTCTTCCTGCCTGAGCTGGCGTCCCTGGCCATCGAGACACGGCTGCGGAATGAGCTCGCTCCCGACAGAGAGCATCACCCCGGACATGCGTCCAGTCATGCAGGAGGAGGTGTCGGGCGCCTGATCGCAAACAACGGGAGTCGGGTGGACATACCTCGCGCTGACGACAGCGTGACGTTCCTGCATCCGGTGCCGTCGGTTCGTCGTGGCCCGGAAGCGGGGAGCCGCTGGGCGGCGCGGCACCTGACGGATCAGGTCCCGAGGTCCCAACGGGGACGAGGCGGAGCCCTTCAACCGGGATCGGCCAGGTGGTCCCGACAGCACGAAAAAGCCCGCTGACCAGGCTTCTGCCTGTCCAGCGGGCGGTAAACCGTTTTGTGTCGGGACGACAGGATTTGAACCTGCGACCCCCAGACCCCCAGTCTGGTGCGCTACCAAGCTGCGCCACGTCCCGTGCTGACGAACGCTACCCTACCGGAGATCCGGCGCTGTGGTGGGGGTCGATCTCACACACCGGCTCAGGTCCGTCCCGGGGGATCGGCCGGCGCGACATGACCACACCGGCCGATCCGTCCTAGGCTCCTGGGGGGCGGTCGGTTCAGATCGACCCGTGGCCGCGGCGGCGCATGCCCGCGCCGATCAGGATGGCACCGAGACCGGCCCCGGCGATCGGCAGCAGCGGCGAGTTGCCACTGTCCGCGGTGCCGCCACCGCCCGCGCCGACGCCGCCGACCGGGGCCCCTCCGGCGCCCGCACCGACACCGACACCGGCACCGGCGACGACGCCGACCGGGCAGTCCCTGTCCTTGTCCTTGTCGTCGAACCAGTCGTCGTCCTTGTCCCTGTCGTCCTTGTCCCTGTCGTCCTTGACGGCGTCCTTGTCGTCGACGAAGGCACGGGCCTCCTTGTCGCCTTCGCGGTCCTTGTCGTCCCTGTCCTTGTCGCCGAAGATGTCCCACTCCTCGGACTTCTTGTCGTCGCACCGACCCTTGTCGTCAAAGATGTCGGCGTGCGCGGCCGTCAGTCCGGGTCCGAAGCTGAGGATGACGGTTGCCGCGCTCGACATGGCGAGAAGCGCGGCGCTCCGTCCCATTCCCTTCCTCATCTGGTCCCCTCTCTCACGCATGGTTATTGCTTGGTCACTGCGAGTGACACCATAGCGAGGAGTGGTCGGGATGGGACGCAGCGAGACGGCGTGGTGCGACGGGTCCGAACGGGCCGCGGGTGCGACCGGCGCGGGACCGGCATCCATTGCGGGACATGGGTTGAGCTGCGGCGCGCGACCGCCTCACACCTCCTTGCCGGATGTGGTCCTGGCGTGGGTCGTTCGCGTCACGCGACTCGACGCGCAACTACGCTCGGCTACCGCCGAGGCTCGATACCATCACCTTGCGTAGTTCTTGGTGGGTCGGTGTCGATGGACGGTCGCTGGACGGAGACAGTCGTGAAGCGTGGAGCGACGGAGCGGTCGCCGGTGCGTATGACGTTCTCCCGCCTGTTGCTCGTCGCGGGCGTGGTACTGGTCGTCGGGAGCGGGTTCCGGCTGACCGAGTCCGATCCCGCCCCGCCCTCGGACACCGAGAGGGTCGACGTCGCCGGCCTCGGCACCGCGATCGACCAGGCCGGCGCCCTGGACGGGACGGGTGCGCCCACCGGCCCGGCGGCCGCCGCGCCGGTGCCGGTGCTCCCGCCGGTCGTGGTCACCGACCCGACGCGGGTGCGGATCCCGGCGATCGGAGTGGACGCGGCGATCGTCCGGCTCGGGCTGAACGCCGACGGCTCGCTGGCCGTGCCGAAGAAGTGGCAGGAGGTCGGCTGGTACGACCGGGGCCCGGCGCCCGGCGCGCTCGGCCCGTCGGTGCTGGTCGGCCACTACGACTCGACCTCCGGGCCGGCCGTCTTCTACCGCCTGCGGGCGTTGCGCGCCGGGGACCAGATCGAGGTCACCTCGCCGACCGGGCTGCGCACGACATTCACGGTCGACCGCACGGAGGACACGACCAAGAAGGCGTTCCCGACCGATCGCGTCTACGGCGCGGTGGGCCGGCCGGAGCTGAGGCTGATCACCTGCGGCGGGGCGTTCGACGAGGACACGAACCACTACCTGAGCAATCTGATCGTCTACGCGCACGCGAACAGCCCGTCCGTGCCGGGCGCCCAGCCGCCCGGCGCCGGGGCGCCGCCCGCCGGCGCCCCGGCGCCGGCCGTGCCAGCGCCGGCTGTGCCCACTCCAGTCGCGCCGGCCCCGTCCCCGTCCCCGGCCGTGTCCGCGCCGGCCGTGTCCACTCCAGTCGCGCCGGCCGTGTCCGCGCCGGCTGTGCCCGCTCCAGTCGCGCCGGCGCCCGCCATCCCTGTGCCGGTCGGGGTGGCACCCGCAGCCCCGGTGTCTGTCGCGCCCGTGCCTGTCACGCCCGCTACGGCCATGCCCGCGCCCGCCGCGCCCGTGCCAGGCGCGGGCGCGGGCGCGGCGCCGAACGCCCCCGCTCCGCCGGCCCCAACCGGCTGAGCCGGCCGGCGACCTTTCGCCGGATGTTTCGCGGTGGCCCCAATGTGCTTTGCGGGCGCTCCGCGGCGGTCGCGCGCCCCCCACGAAGGTCGAGCCCGCCCCGCCCATTCTGTTTCACGCGTATTGCCCGGTGTGGCCGCGCAGACCCGCCGTCGCTGGCGCCCGGACCCAAAAGGCCACGTCCGGGGCGGTCTGGCGGCCCGTGCGGGGGCGTTCCGGCGCGCGTCGCCCTGATGATCCGCCCGGCTGGCGCCGGAAGCCCGAATGCCCATATCAGGCAGGCATCAGCGGCCTCTCCCCGGGTGCCGTCACGGCCCGCCCGCCCCACGCCCGCCGGGTGTTGATCCGACGGAAAGTAAGCGGCTATTTCCATGTCGTGATCGAACCCTCGCGTTCCGGGAAGGTGGGCGATTGTTGTGAGGGGGGTGATTGTCGGGCAAGTGCCGAAGTCCACTATCTTCAGCATCGGCACCTGCGTGCACAGCTATTTGAGAGTGCCGAGCACCGTCCGATGTATGTAAAGCGTCGAGCCGAAGCGCCGTGTCCTGCCCCCGGCCCGACGACCCCTCCGAGACAGGCGGGGCAGGACGAGGGACCTCGGCGGTCCCGGTGACCGGGCGATCCGTCCGGCCGCCGGACGGCCGATCCGGTCCCGCCGGCCGTGCTGGCCGGCGGGTCGGTGTGCGATGCCGAGCGCGGCAGAGCGCCTCACAGGCGCCGGTAGAGAGAAGGACACGCGTTGCCCCGTCGTGGAATTGCCTGGCTGCCCGAGGACTGGGAGCAGTTCGTCAAGGGGCGACAGCGCCCCTCGAACGCCCGATCGGGTACGGGCGCCCGGCGGCGCACCTCCCAGCCGCCTCGTCGGGCGGCGACGATCGCCGCGTTCACCACGGGCACGCTCGCGGCCTCGACGGCGGCCTTCGCCGCCACGGTGCCGGCCACCCCGGACGGCACCGCGTCCATCGACCCGGGCGCGACCCAGACGGCCTCCGTTCTGCCGGGCCAGGGCGGGACGGCCGCGCCGGACGCCGCGGCCGCCGCCGCGCCGCTGGCGGGGGCGATCGCGTCCTCCGAGCCGATGTTCACCAAGGTCTCGCTGACGGCGGACAACACCACGGTCGCGCCGAACGCCCCGGTGGTGCTGACCGTCCGGGCCAATGAGGCTGGCGGCGCTCCGCTGGCCAACCAGCGGGTCCGCATCGTCGTGGTGAACGGGCCGAAGTGGCAGACCTCGACGGCGCTGACGACCGACACCAACGGTCAGGCCCAGATCACCGCGCGGCTGCTGACCACCACGACGATCACCGCCGTCTTCGACGGCACGAGCGCGCTGCGGCCCTCGCTGGCCGGCGCGGCCACGATCACGATCAAGGCGCCGACGGCGCCCCGCCCGGCCGTCAGCCAGGCCATCCCGTCGGTGATCCCGGGCAGCTCGATCGGGGAGAAGGCCGTCTACCTGGCCTCGCTGCAGAAGGGCAAGCCGTACGTGTGGGGGGCGGAGGGCCCCTACTCGTTCGACTGCTCCGGCCTGGTCCAGTACGTCTTCAAGCAGCTCGGACGTTCCCTGCCGCGCACCGCGCAGGGCCAGTACAACGTGTCTACCCACGTGCCGCAGTCCGGTAAGCGCCCCGGCGACCTGATCTTCTACGGGACCGAGGGCAACATCTACCACGTGGGCATCTACGCCGGGAACGGCTACATGTGGGCCGCGCCGCAGACCGGCGGTGTGGTGTCGCTCCGCCCGATCTACAGCTCCACCTACAAGGTCGGCCGGATCATGTGACGCGCGGGGCGGCACTCGGCCCGGTTCGGGCCGAGTGCCGCCCCGCGCTCCCGCACCTGGCCGCGCGCCGTCCCGCACCACGCCGGGCCCGGACGGCGGCTACCACTCGGCGACCCGGCCGGCGCCTATCCGCTAGCGTCAGAGCCGACGACCCGCGTCCAGCGGTCGGCGCGCGAGCCGTCGGCGCCCGTCTTCGTGCGGCCGGGTCGGGGAGGAGGGACGCGGCGTGACGGCGGAGACGCAGGCCTCCGACCGGATCTGGACCATCCCGAACCTGCTGTCCGGTCTGCGCCTGCTGGGCGTGCCGCTCTTCCTCTGGCTCGCGCTGGGCCCGGAGGCGGACGGTGCCGCGCTGGGTGTGCTCGCCTTCGCCGGCATCAGCGACTACCTGGACGGCAAGCTCGCCCGGGTGCTGAACCAGACCAGCCGCCTCGGGGTGACTCTCGACCCGCTGGCCGACCGGCTCTACATCTTCGCGACCATCGCCGCGCTCACCCTGCGCGACATCGTCCCGCTGTGGTTCGCGTTGGCGCTCGTCGCCCGGGACGTCGCGCTGCTGGGCCTGGTGCCCGTGCTGCGCCGGCTCGGGGTGGGCGCCGCGCTGCCCGTCCACTACCTCGGCAAGGCGGCCACCTTCAACCTGCTGTACGCCTTCCCGCTCCTGCTGCTGTCCGCCGGCGACTCGTGGCTGGCGACGGCGGCCCGCCCACTCGGGTGGGCGTTCGCCATCTGGGGTATCGCTCTTTACTGGTGGTCCGGCCTCCTCTACGCAGAACAGGCCCGCCGGCTGGCCGGGGAACGCGCCCGCCTGGCCGCGGCGCGAAAATAGGGAGGTAACCCTTGAGAGCCGTCGTGATGGCGGGCGGCGAGGGCACCCGGCTGCGGCCGCTGACCGCGAACCTGCCGAAGCCCCTGCTGCCGGTCGTCAACCGCCCGATCATGGAGCACGTCCTGCGGCTGCTCAAGCGGCACGGTTTCGACGAGACCGTGGTGACGGTCCAGTTCCTCGCGGCGATGATCCGCAACTACTTCGGCTCCGGCGACGAGCTGGGCATGCACCTGTCCTACGCGACGGAGACCACGCCGCTGGGCACCGCGGGCAGCGTGAAGAACGCCGAGGACGCGCTGCGCCACGAGGAGTTCCTGGTCATCAGCGGTGACGCCCTGACCGACATCGACCTGACCGACCTCGTCGCCTACCACCGGGCGCAGGGCGCGCTGGTCACCGTCGCGCTCAAGTCGGTGCCCGACCCGCTCGAGTTCGGCATCGTGATCACAGGCGAGGACGGGCGGATCTCCCGGTTCCTGGAGAAGCCGACCTGGGGCCAGGTGTTCTCCGACACTGTCAACACCGGCATCTACGTGATGGAGCCGGAGGTCCTCGACCACGTCCCGGCCGGCGAGGCGGTCGACTGGTCCGGGGATGTCTTCCCCCGGCTGGTCGCCGCCGGGGCGCCGGTGTTCGGCTATGTCGCCGGCGGCTACTGGGAGGACGTCGGCACCATCGCCAGCTTCCAGCGCGCCCAGGCGGACGTGCTGAACCGGCAGGTGGACGTCTCGATCGGCGGGTTCGAGGTCTCCCCGGGGGTGTGGATCGGCGAGGACGCCGACGTCCATCCCGACGCCATCCTCAAGGGACCGCTGGTCGTCGGCGACTACAGCAAGGTCGAGGCCGGCGCCGAGCTGCGCGAGTTCACCGTGCTCGGCAGCAACGTGGTGGTGAAGCGGGGGGCCTTCCTGCACCGGGTGGTCGTCCAGGACAACGCGCTCATCGGCCCGCGGACGAACCTGCGCGGCTGCGTGATCGGCAAGAGCACGGACGTGCTGCGGGCCGCGCGCATAGAGGAGGGCGCGGTCATCGGCGACGAGTGCGTCATCCAGGAGGAGGCGTTCGTCTCCCATGACGTCAAGGTCTACCCGTTCAAGACCATCGAGGCCGGGGCGGTCGTCAACACCAGCGTCATCTGGGAGTCGCGCGGGCAGCGGTCGCTGTTCGGCCCGCGTGGGGTCTCCGGACTGGTCAACGCGGAGATCACACCGGAGCTGGTGGTCCGCCTGGCCAGCGCGTACGCGACGACGCTGAAGAAGGGCTCCACCGTCACCACCGCGCGGGACGGCTCGCGCGCGGCCCGGGCCCTTAAACGGGCCGTGATCAGCGCCCTCACCGCCGGCGCGATCAACGTCCGTGACCTGGAGGTGGCCCCGCTGCCGGTCGCGCGCTTCGACGTCCGCACCTCGGACGCGGCCGGCGGAATCATGCTGCGCTCCAAGCCGGGCGACGCCGAGCGCATCGACATCGTCTTCCTCGACGCCGACGGCGACGATCTCTCCCCGGCCGCGCAGCGCAAGCTCGACCGCGTGTTCACCCGGCAGGAGTTCCGCCGAGCGTTCCCCGGCGAGATCGGCGACCTGCGCTTCCCGGCGCGCACGGCCGACGTCTACACCCAGGACCTGCTCGACCGGGTGGACACCAGCGGGCTCGCCGAGGCGGATCTCAAGGTGGTCGTCGACCCGTCCGGGGGAGCGGCGTCGCTGCTGCTGCCCACCCTGCTCGGCCGGCTCGGCGTCGACGTGCTGACCGTCAACGGCCGGCTGGACGAGACCTACCCCGAGCCCGGCGCCGAGCAGGAGCGCAGGGCCCTGGACCGGCTGGGCGCGCTCGTGGCGAGCTCGCGCGCCGCGTTCGGGGTCCGCTTCGACCACATCGGCGAGCGGATCACCATCGTCGACGAGCGCGGCGACCTCATCAGCGACGAGCGGGCCCTGCTGGTCATGCTCGACCTCGTCGCGGCGGAGAACCGCGGCGCCCAGGCGGCGGTGCCCGTCACCACCACCCGGGTCGCCGACCAGGTGGGGCGCTTCCACGGCCTGACCGTGCGGCGGATGTCGATGTCCGGCTCCGAGCTCTCCCGGGTCGTGCAGGCCGAGCCGATCGTCTTCGCCGCCGACGGGCGGGGCGGGTTCGTCGTGCCGGAGTTCGCCCCCGTGATCGACGGCCTGGCGGCGTTCGTCCGGCTGGTCGCGCTGGTCGCCCGGACCAGGCTGACGCTCAGCGCGATAGACGCGCGGATCCCTCCGGTCGCGATGGTGCGGGCGTCGGTGCCCACACCGTGGGCGGAGAAGGGCACCGTCATGCGCCGCGTCGTCGAGTCGGTGGACGTCGACTCGGGCGACCAGGTCGACACCACCGACGGGGTGCGCGTCGTCGGCCCGGACGGATCCTGGGTGCTGGTGCTGCCCGACCCGTCCGAGGCGGTGACCCACCTGTGGGCCGAGGCGGCGGATCTGGGTGGCGCGCAGAAGCTGGTGCGCCGGTGGAGCGCCGTCGTGGAGACGGTGCCGCCGGAGCAGGCTCCCGTCAACCGTCCATGATCGTAATGGCTTCCCGGCGGCGGAACGCGACGGGTATGCCACAGTGGCCAGCCGGCCATCGGCGAGAATGCCGGATGTGCACGGACGGACACGGCTGACCACGCGCGCGAGCGGGGGGAGCCCGCTGGCGGGCGGCGCCGCGGCGACGGTGCTCGAGCGGATCGTGGCCGACGCGCTCGAGCCCGCCTACGCGCGGGACTCCAACGCCGCGCGCGGAGCCGGTCGGCGCGGTGGCGGTCGGCGCGGTGGCGGGTGGGCCAGGCGGCTGCTGCTGCCCCTGACGCTGCTTCTCGCGGGCCTGCTTGTCGCCGTGAGCGTGCGCCAGGCGGTCGATGACGCGCCGTCCCGGGAGCGGCTGCGGGCGCGGCTGAGCGCCGAGTACGAGGCCCGCTCCACCCACCGGGACGGCCTCGCCTCCTCGGTGGCCGTGCTCCGCTCCGCCACTGAGGGCCTGGTGAACCGGCGCCGGACGGCCGACGGGCTCTGGGCGGTCGCGAACGCCGAGATCGACGCGCTCGCGGCGCCGGCCGGCCTGGCGCCGGCACGCGGCCCCGGCGCGAGGGTGACCCTCGTCGACCCGTCGGCCGGGCCGCCCGCCGACGCGGGCAACCCGCGGCCGACGGCACAGGGCCCCGACGGCCGGCTCGCCGACCACGACCTGGCCGACATGGTGAACGCGCTGTGGGCCACCGGCGCCGAGGCCATCGCCGTGAACGGGGTCCGGCTGACCGCGCTGAGCGCGGTGCGCGCCGCGGGCGACACGATCCTGGTCGGCCTGAGCCCGGTCGCGGCACCCTACGTGGTCGACGTCGTCGGGGACCCTGACACGATCGTTCCGGGGGTGACCGCCGCGGCGGTCACGCTGCGCCTGCGCACCCGGATGGGCGCGCCCCCGAACGCCGTGACCGTCGCCCGCCTGGACGACGTCACCGTGCCGCCGGCCCCCAGCCCGAGCCTCCGATATGCCCGAGGGAGCGGATCTTGACCCGTGAAGGTGCGATCACCGGCCTGCTCGCGCTCGTTGTCGGCGTCGTCGCCGGGCTCCTCGTCGCGCCGAAGCCCCCGACCTGGCTGGACCCGTACCTGCCGGTGGCGGTGGTCGCCGCGGTGGACGCAGCGGTCGGGGGCCTGCGCGCGGCGCTGGAGCGGGTCTTCTCCGACCGTGTCTTCGTCGTGTCCTTCCTGTCGAACGTGCTGCTGGCCGTGGCGCTCGTCGCGCTGGGCGACGCGCTCGGCGTCGGCGGCGCGATGTCGACCGCGGTGGTCGTCGTCCTCGGCATCAGGATCTTCACCAACGCGAGCGCGGTCCGCCGATCGCTGCTGAAACTGTGACCGACGAGCTGCCGTCCCGCACTCCTCGGCTCCACGTGCCGCCGCCCGGCGAGTCGCCTCCCGGTGAGCCGCCGCTCGGGGAGCCGCCGGACACCACGGGGCCGGCCGGCGGCGGCCCCGCTGTCGTGCACCCGACTGTCGGGAAGGCGACGAGCGGCGGCACCGGCTCCCGGGTGCGGCTGTTGCGATACGTGACGGTTCTGTTGCTCGCGGTGCTGGGATTCGGTGTCGCCGTGATGATCCGGATCGCCGACACGCCCGAGCGGCTGGCGGCGGCCCGGCCCGACGAGCTCGCCACCGAGCTGGAGGACCTCGCCGTCGCCGGGCGGCGGCTGGAGGTGGAGGCCACCGGTCTCGAGCAGACCCGCGCCGCGGTCGCCGACGGCGCGCGCGGCGACGCCGACCTCGACCGGGCCCGCCGCGAGGCCGAGGCCCTGGCGGTACTCGCCGGCACCGGCCCGGCGACCGGGCCGGGCGTCACCCTCCGCATCGACGACCCGCGGGGGACCGTCGAGGCGTGGATCCTCGTCGACGCCCTGCAGGAGCTGCGGGACGCCGGTGCCGAGGCGATCGAGCTCTCCGGTGTCCGTGTTGTGGCCTCCACCTACATCGTCGACGCTCCCGGCGGCGGTATGACCGTGGACGGCGGCAGTGCCGTGCCGCCCTACGACCTGCGCGTGGTCGGGGACGCGCACACGCTTGCCCAGGCAATGCGGATTCCTGGCGGAGTGCTCGATACGGTAGCTACCCGGGATGGCGCGCATGCTGAGGTCACGAACTCGGATCGGATCGAGATCAGGGCGCTGCGGGCCGTTCCGACCCCCCGTTTTGCCCGTCCAGCCGGTTGAGGGGCGTGCCCCGCGACGACGCCGTCGCGGTGGGCGCCGGCCGTCCGGACGGTCCCATGCGTCCGTCGACGCCCGTGCCGGCGCTCGGCACCACGACCGCAGGAGGCGATTCCGGTGTACCCGGACGACCTGAAGTACACCCGTGAGCACGAGTGGGCCCGGGCCGAAGGGAACAGGGTGCGGGTCGGCATCACCGCGTACGCGCAGGAGGCACTCGGCGACATCGTCTTCGTGTCGCTGCCCGAGGTCGGGCAGGCCGTCTCGGCCGGGGAGCCGTGCGGCGAGGTCGAGTCGACCAAGAGCGTCTCCGACATCTACGCGCCCGTCTCCGGTGAGGTCGCGGCCCGCAACGAGGCGCTCGTCGCCGCTCCCGAGCTGGTGAACTCCGACCCCTACGGGGAGGGCTGGCTGGTCGAGGTCACGGTGGTGGACGCGGCCGTCCTCGACGACCTGCTCGACGCCGCCGCCTACCGCGAGCACGTCAAGGAGCAGTAGCCGCGCGTGAAGTTCGCGGCCGGCGTGAAGTTCGTGGCCGGACTGTCATTCCGGGACGGGCGTTCCCGGGGCGGGCGCGGTCATTGGACGGTGCTATGCGCATTGGCCTGGTTATGTCCTACCTCGTCCGATGTCAAGTGAAGGGCGGCCACCGCCCGTGTGCGGTGGCGCCACGCCGAACAAACACCCGACGCACCCTTTTCACGACGGTGCGCCTGATGCACTAGCCTCGAAGTGCGCCGTGACGGCATCGGCCGCGGACACCGCCGCGTTCGGCCGTTCGCGCGGGGTGAGTGCCCGATCACATCGGGTCAGGCCCCTGTCGGGGAACATTCCTGCCGCCGTCAGGGCGGCGGACCGAGCGGCCGGGCTCCCGCCTGCGGGCATCCGGCAGGAAGCGGACGAGACTGTGTTCTGCACGAGGTGCGGCCAGCAGAACCCGTCCGACGCGCTGTACTGCGCGCGGTGCGGGTCGCCTCTGGTGCGTCCGGGCGAGCCCGTGGCGCCGGAGCGACCCGCGGAGCAGACGTCGACGCTCAACCTGGCCGCCGCGCTCTCCGGCATCGAGGGTGACCACGTCGACGAGTCGACCGAGCGCGACGCCGTCGCCGCCGTCGACGCGCTTCCGCCCGGCTCGGCCCTGTTGGTCGTCAAGCGAGGCCCGAACGCGGGCAGCCGGTTCCTTCTCGACGCCGATCTCACCACCGTCGGGCGCCATCCGGAGAGCGACATCTTCCTCGACGACGTCACGGTCTCCCGGCGGCATGCCGAGTTCCACCGGTCGCCCTACACCAAGGGATTCTCCGTGCGTGACGTCGGCAGCCTGAACGGTACCTACCTGAACCGGGAGCGGATCGACTCCGCGGAGCTCACCGGCGGCGACGAGGTCCAGATCGGCAAGTTCCGCCTGGTCTTCCTGACGGGCGCGACCTATGGGGGGGTCGGGGTTCGGTGAACAGGTCCACGACGAGGTGAGCGGCGGCAGCAGCGCCGCGGCGGAACCCATGCGCTCGTCCGGTCGTGCGGAGGAGTCCCGGCCGGGATCGTCGCGGCGGGGCGGCCCGGGACAGCGGCCCGAGGATGCCGCGAAGACCCTGAACATCGGCGAGGTGTTGGACAGACTTCGCACCGAGTACCCCGACATCACCCTCTCGAAGATCCGCTACCTGGAGTCCGAGGGGCTGGTCGAGCCGGCGCGCACCAGCGCGAACTACCGGAAGTACTCGCTCGACGACGTCATGCGCCTGCGGCACGTGCTGCACGCCCAGCGTGAGCGGTACCTCCCGCTGCGCGTGATCAAGGAGGAGCTCGCGGCGCTCGACCGAGGCGACACCCCGCTGCCCCGGACGGGCCCGCGTGCCGTGCCCGACCGGCCGGCTGTCCGCGGCCTGGACGGCCTGCTGGGCGCGGAGCGGGTCCGTCTGTCCCGCCGCGAGCTGCTCGCCGCCAGCGGCCTCGACGACGACTCGCTGGCCGAACTGGAGGGCAACGGGCTCGTCGGCCCGATCGCGGGCGGCGGCTACTACGACTCCGACGCCCTGCTGGTGGCCCGTACCGTGGCCCTGCTCGCGGCGCACGGCGTCCAGGCGCGGCACCTGCGTGCCGCCCGCGCGGCGGCGGATCGTGAGGCAGGTCTCATCGAGGCGGCGGTCGCGCCGCTGCGGTCCGGTCGTCTGTCGGAGTCGGATGGTCGCGCCGCGGAGACCGCCGACGAGCTCGCCACCCTGCTGGTGCGCATGCATGCCGCGCTGTTGCGGACCCGGTTGACCGGCAGCCGGCCAGGCTAGCGGGGCACGGTCACCCAAAACGGCGCCATCTTCCACGGAAAGTGAGAACTGGCGGGCGCGCTGACGCGGGGCGGTAGCGGGGATACTGTCTCCCCGTGGGGTTTTCTGGCTCCGGTCACAGCGTCCCGCCCTACCCCACCTGCGCTAGGAGGTAGATCGGTGCATCGGCTGGACATCGTCGGCGTGCGTGTCGAGCTTCCGTCGAAGCAGCCGATCGTCCTGCTCAAGGAGGTGGGCGGGGAGCGGTACCTGCCGATCTGGATCGGCGCGGTCGAGGCGACGGCGATCGCCTTCGCCCAGGAGGGCATCACCACGGCCCGGCCGATGACCCACGACCTGATGCGGGATGTGCTGCGGGCACTCCAGACGGAGCTGACCCAGGTCACCATCACCGACCTGCAGGACGGAGTCTTCTTCGCCACGTTGGTGTTCGGTAACGGCGTGGAGGTCTCCGCCCGCCCCTCGGACGCGATCGCCCTGGCCATGCGGATGGGCGCGCCCGTGTACGGGGTCGAGGCGGTCCTGGCCGAGGCCGGGATCACCGTCCCGGAGGAGCAGGAACAGGAGCAGGAGAGCGAGCTGGAGAAGTTCCGGGAGTTCCTGGACACCATCTCGCCGGAGGATTTCAACACGCCGGGCTCCTGAACCAGGCTCGGAGGGCCGCGAGGCCCGGTGCCGCGCCGGATGTGACCCGAGCGGGGTAGCTCGTCCGGTTGGGCGCACACTTGTCCTGGTGCGGCCAGCATGTCCGCTGGACTACGGACACGCCGGCTTGGATCATTGAAGAGACGATGCCCCGCCCTTACGGTCGGGCGAACCGACTGCCTATCCGGTGCGCCGGCCGGCGCGGGGATGCGTCGCCGTTCGCCGCCGGGGGCGGCCACGGTGCCCCGCCGCCGACGCGGCGCGGGCCCGGGCTGGTGGGCGTGTGGCGCGGCGCCGGTGTGGGCGGTGTCGTCAGCGGGCGGGCCGTGAGGCTCCCGGACTGTCCGGAGGATGGGACTGGTGAATGGTGGCACCTCGATCGGAGCAGCCGCGCGGGTGGCGCCGGAGGAAGCCGATCCCGCCTGGGTGGATGCCGAGCGGACGACCATGATCGAGCAGGGTCAGCTCTTCGGCGACGAGATCCCGCAGCCGCCCGGTGACGACGTCGGATACCGCGGGCCGACGGCCTGCTCGGCGGCCGGCATCACCTACCGCCAGCTTGACTACTGGGCGCGCACGGGCCTGGTCGTACCCAGCGTGCGCGGGGCGAGCGGGTCCGGCAGCCAGCGCCTCTACTCGTTCCGCGACGTGCTGGTCCTGCGGGTCGTCCGCAAGCTGCTGGAAGCCGGGGTGTCGCTGCAGAACATCCGGGCCGCCGTCGACCATCTGCGGACCAGGGGAGTGGCGGACCTCGCCCACCTGACCCTCATCAGCGACGGCTCGACCGTCTACGAGTGCACCTCGGACGACGAGGTGATCGACCTGGTCCGGGGTGGTCAGGGCGTCTTCGCGATCGCGGTCGGGCGGGCGCTGGAGGACATGCGCGGCCAGCTCGCGGAGCTGCCCTGCGAGCGCCCCGGCAACCCGGCGGCGACGCACCCCGGCGACGAGCTGGCCCACCGCCGGCGGCGGCGCAGCTCGGCCTGATCGGCACGCCCCGCGGGGAAAAACCATTGGGGAACTGTCGGTGGCCTGGCGTACGGTCCCCGTGTGACGGATCATCCCGCGGTCCTCGTCGAGGGCCTTCGCAAGAGCTACGGCCGACATACGGCCCTCGCCGGGCTCGACCTCCTCGTCGCGGAGGGCACGGTCCACGGCGTTCTCGGCCCCAACGGGGCCGGCAAGACGACCGCTGTCCGCATCCTGGCCACGCTGCTCGCCGCCGACGGTGGGCGGGCCGAGGTCCTCGGGGTCGACGTGCTGCGCCAGCCGCAGCTGGTCCGTCCCCGGATCGGCCTGACCGGCCAGTACGCGGCCGTCGACGAGCGGCTGACCGGCCTGGAGAACCTGGAGATGTTCGGCCGGCTGTACCGGCTGTCAGCCCGCACCGCGCGGGCGCGGGCGGCCGAGCTGCTCGAGCGCTTCGACCTCGCCGAGGCCGCCGGGCGGCAGGCGAAGACGTACTCGGGCGGCATGCGTCGGCGCCTAGACCTCGCGGCGAGCCTCATCATGGCGCCGGCCGTGCTGTTCCTGGACGAGCCCACGACGGGGCTGGACCCACGCAGCCGCCAGGCGATGTGGCGGGTGATCGCCGACCTCGTGCGCGACGGCACCACCGTGCTGCTCACCACGCAGTACCTGGAGGAGGCCGACCAGCTCGCCGACCGGGTCTCCGTCGTCGACACCGGGCGGGTCATCGCCGAGGGAACCACCGACGACCTCAAGCGCCAGATCGGCGGCGACCGGCTCGACATCACCGTGGCCGAGGGCTGCGACCTCGGCGGTGCCGCCGAGGTGCTGGCCCGGTCCGGTACCGGCGCGGCCACCGTGGACGCCGACGAGCGCCGGGTGAGCGTCCCGGTCTCCGGCGCGGGCATCCTCGCCGAGGTCGTGCGCGGCCTCGACGAGATCGGGGTCACGATCGTCGACGTCGCGCTGCACCGCCCGTCCCTCGACGACGTCTTCATGACCCTGACCGGTCACGGCGCCGCCCCGACGGGTGCGACCGGCCCCGGCGGGCCGGGCGGTGACGACGGGCCTCCCGGCCCGCGTACCGGCGACGACGAGCGGGATCTGGTGAAGGCATGACCACTCTCGACCTGACACCCGTCGCGCGGCGGAGCCGGCTGACCTGGGAGCTCCTCGACGCCTGGGTGATGTGCCGGCGCAACCTGATGAAGACCTGGCGGGTGCCCGAGCTGCTGGTCTTCGCGACCATCCAGCCTGTGATGTTCGTCCTGCTGTTCAGCTACGTGTTCGGGGGCGCGATCGACGTCGGCCCGGATCTCGACTACGTCGACTTCCTGATGCCCGGCGTCTTCGTGCAGACAGTGATCTTCGGCGCGATGATGACCGGGATCGGCCTCGCCAACGACAAGGAGGAGGGGCTGATCGACCGCTTCCGGTCGCTGCCGATGAGCCGCTCGGCCCTGCTGACCGGGCGGACACTCGCCGACCTGGTCCGTAACGCCTTCATCATCCTGATCATGCTGTTGGTCGGCCTGGCGGTCGGCTTCCGCTTCGGTGACACCACGGTTCCGGCCATCCTGGCGGGATTCGGCGTGATGCTGATCTTCTCCTACGCCTTCTCCTGGGTGTCGGCGGTGATCGGCATGTCGGTCCGCAGCACGGAGGCGGCACAGTCCGGCGGGATGATCTGGGTCTTCCCGCTCGTCTTCGCCAGCTCCGCCTTCGCCCGGGTCGACACGATGCCGGGCTGGCTGCAGGCGTTCGCCGACCACCAGCCGGTCACCGTCACGGTGGATGCCGTGCGCGCCCTGTTCCTCGGCGGCCCGGTGGCTGACGACCTGCTGCTCTCGCTCGCCTGGTGCGGCGGGATCCTGCTGCTGTTCGGGCCGCTGGCCGTCCGGGCCTTCCGAAGGGACGCCGCAGGCTGACGAGGCCGCGAGATCAGGCCGCCCGGATCGCGGCAGGGCCCGATCGTGGCGGGCCGCGGCCTCAGGTGCGTCCCTCGGTGTTCTGGGCGTTGCCCAGGGTGGGCTCGTAGGCGACCCAGTCGGCGCGCAGCACGGGCCAGCCGTCGGCACGCAGCAGCTCCACGACCGCCGGGTCGTCGTCGACCACGACGGCGACCCGGCGGTGCACGCCGAGCCGGCGCAGCTCGGAGCGCTTGAAGATCCGCGCCGGGCGGCGGTCCGCGTCCGGGCGCATCCGTAGCTCGTTGAGGGGCAGCCCCTGTTCCCGCAGCCAGCGCTCGGTCGCGGCCCGGGAACGCTCCGGGCGCCCGGTCAACCAGAGCACCTCGTGGTCGCGGGCGAGCGAGCGCACCAGCTCCACCCCCTCGACCAGGGGCGGATCGACGTCCGCGGCAGCGAAGAACGCGTCCCAGTCACCGGGGCGGGCCCGCAGGAAGCGCAGGCGGTGCCGCACGTCGGCGACCACCCCGTCGACGTCGATGACGGCCAGCGGTCGGTCCGCCGGCGCCTCCGCCGCGGCGGCGGCCTGAAGCGGGCCACCCGCCACGCTGTCAACTTCAGCCACGCTGTCGAGACCAGCCACGCCTTCCATACCGGTCACGCTATCCACGTCGCCCGCACCGCCGCCGCCACCAACGCCGGCCGGGGCCCCGGGGCCCGCCAGCCCGTCCGGTTCGGTCTCCGACCCCGCGTCCAGGCCGGACATGCGCCCCGGATCCGCCACTTGTGTGCCTCCCGTACGGCGTCCACGTCGATGCTCCTCCGCCGGGCCATTGAACACGCGCGACACAGCGGATAAACCGTCGGTGTCCCGGCGGGCATCCGGTACGGTCCAGTTCATCATCGGGTGTTTCCCACGGTTATCGGCTGAACTGGCCGGGGACACCGGCCGGAGACACCCGGGTGGTCGCCGGTTCCGCATGCGGTGAAACGGCCCGACGTGACGCAACGGTCGCTAGCGTGGTGTGCCAGTGACTGATCGCTGGTGGTGATCCGCCAGCTGGCACCAGGTCAGGTGGCGGCGGGTGTCGTGGCGTCGCGGACGCGGCCCGGTCAGGAGACGTTCCGGTCGTCTGTCGCGAGGAGGTCGCGGTGTCGGGCACGCGGCGAGCACGCCTGCTCGTCTCCGGCATCACGGAGAGCCTGGAGGCGGCGCTCGCGCTCGCCGACCAGCTCGACGAGCAGGCGACCGAGCTGGCCTCCGGCGCGCTGCCCGTCCCGTCGGCCGCCGCGCTCGACCCGGAGACGCTCGGCGCGGTGCCGGCCGACCTCGCCGGCGATCTCGACCAGGTCGCGCTCGCGCTGAGCGAGGCCGGCGCGCTCGCCCGGCGGCAGGCGCCCGCGTTCGCCGGCGCCGGCTGGGACGCGCCGGAGTGGCGGGGAACACTGCCCGCGGGCGGCGCCGACCCCACGCCCGGGCCACCGGTCCGGCCGGGGCTGTGGCGGCTGGGCCGGATCCTCGTGCCGCCGCTGGCCCGCGGCGAGCGCACCGTCGAGGTGCCGCTGGCGGTGCCGCTGCTCGACGCGGGAAACCTCCAGATCGAGACCACCCGCCCCCGCCGCGGCGAGGCGGTCGGCCTGGTCCGCGGCCTGCTCACCCGGATCCTGGCGAGCGTCCCCCCGGGTGGCGTCCGGATCACTGTCTACGACCCGCACGAGCTCGGGGCCGGCCTCGCCGCTTTCGCCCCGCTGCGGGTGGCCGGGGTCGTCGGCCCGACGCTGACCAGCCGCGCGCGCCTCGAGCTCGCCCTCGCAGAGCTCTCCGGCGAGGTCGGTCGGATCACCGTCGAACGCCTCGCCGGCCGGTTCGACTCGCTACGCGAACGGGAGGACGCCGGCCTGCCCCGGTCGGAGCCGTGGCGGCTGCTGGTGCTGCTGGGCTGGCCGTCCCTGCCCGACGAGGCCGCCCGTGCGCTGGACGCGGTGGCCTCCCAGGGCCCCTCGTGCGGGGTGCACGTCATCGCGGTCGTCGAACCCGGGGGCGGTGGGGTCGACGTCCCCGGCGGGCGGGCCGCGGGGCGGCTGCCGAACGCGGAGACGATCACCGCGGTCGAGCTGCTGGCCCTGCGCGGCGAGAGCGACGGCGGGATGCCCGGCGGTTGGCGCACCACCCTGTCCGGCCTGCTCGGCTGCGTCCTGGACGCCCCCCCGCCGTCGGTGGTCGTCTCGGACGTCACCGCCCGGGTCGCGGCCGGGGTGGAGCGCGCCGCCGCCCGTGCGCCGGACCTGGGTGGCCTGCTGCCCGCCGGGCTCTGGGAGTACGAGAGCTCGGCCGGGGTCTCCGTCCCGGTGGCGCACGGCCCGGACGGCGAGGTCACCCTCGCCTTCGATGACGACACCGTGCACGGCCTCGTGGGCGGCCAGGCCGGGGCCGGGAAGTCGACCCTGCTGCTCGACGTGGTCTACGGGCTGGCCGCCCGCTACGGCCCGGACCAGCTCCGCTTCCACCTCCTCGACTTCAAGGAGGGCCTGGAGTTCGCCCAGTTCGCCGCGCGTCCGGGCGACCCCTTCTACCTTCCGCACGCCGACACCGTCGGCATCGAGAGCGACCGGGAGTTCGGCGTCGCGGTGCTGCGCGCCGCCCGGGACGAGATGCAGCGGCGCTCGGTGACGATGCGGGCCGTCGGCGCGCGCGACCTGCGCGGGCTGCGTGCCGCCGACCGCAGCTCCGCCTGGCCGCGCACCCTGATCGTGATCGACGAGTTCCAGGTCATGCTCACCCCACTCGACGCGGTCGCCCGGGAGGCGGTCGCGCTGCTCGAGGTGATCGCCCGCCAGGGCCGCGCCTACGGGATCCACCTGCTGCTGGCCAGCCAGACGCTGTCTGGCATCGACGCCCTGGACGCGACCGCGGGCAAGCGCGGATCGATCTTCGGCCAGTTCGCGCTGCGCGTCGCGCTGCGGACGTCGATCTCCGAGTCCCGGGTTCTGCTGTCGACCGCGAACGAGGCGGCGGGCGCGCTGTCCGGGGTCGGCGAGGCCATCGTGAACCGGCGCAACGGCCATCCGATCGGTAACGAGCACGTCCGGGTGGCCTATCCCGACCCGAAGGTGATCGCCGGGCTGCGGGAGCGGATCGAGGCCCTCGTGGCCCGGGCCGTCCCGCCGATGCGGGCGCCGCGGGTGTTCGTCGGCCACGCGCCGGCCGTCCTCGCCGACAACCCGGCCTTCCAGGCGCTGGCCGGGCGGCCGGCGCCGCTGCCCGGGGAGGCGGCGGGGGACCCGCTGGCCTTCGTCGGCGTCCCGCTGGACCTGGCCCCGCCGGCGGTGGGGGTGCGGCTCGCCCGGCTGCCGGGCCGGCACCTGGCGATCCTCGGCCCGCTGCGCCGCGAGGCGGTCGGCATGGTCCAGGCGGCCGCCGTGTCCGTCGGTGCCCAGACGCCGCGCGGCGGGCTGGTCGTCGACGTGGTCGCCGCCGATCCGGCCACGGTGGCCGCGGCCGAGGTCATGGCGGACGTCCTGCGGCGCTCCGGGCATCCCACCCATGTCACGGACGTCACC
This sequence comes from Parafrankia sp. BMG5.11, assembly GCF_004337455.1. NCBI lineage: Bacteria > Bacillati > Actinomycetota > Actinomycetes > Frankiales > Frankiaceae > Parafrankia > Parafrankia sp. BMG5.11. The sequence continues at coordinate 306,104 of NZ_SJXI01000036.1, forward strand.
GGTCTGCGCGGGGTGCTGGGGTCGGCCGCGGCGGAGATCCGGGCCCGGGAGGAGGCCGCGCTGGCCGGGCGGGGCGAGGCCGCCGCGGGCATGCGGCTGATCGTCGTGTTCGCGATGGACGCCGGCCGCGCCGGGCTCGAGGCGCGCGACGACGCGTCGCGCCGGTCCGGTCTCGACGACCTGCGGACGCTGACCCGGCGTGGCCCGGCCACCGGCGTGCACCTGCTCTGCTGGTGGCGGGCGCCGTCCCGGCTCGTCGACGACCTCGGCCCGGGGCACCGGGACGACATCGCGGCCTGGGCGGCGACGGGCCTGCCCGGTGGTGACCTGTTCGGCCTGGCGGGACACCGTCCGGTCACGGCGGGCACGACGCCGAACCGGGCGGTGCTGTTCGACCGGCACGCCCAGGCCGAGCCGCGCACCGTCGTCCCGTTCGCCCCGCTCGGCACGGGGTCGGCGGCCGAGAGCGGAGCGGCGGTGTGAGCGGCGCGGGCCGGCGTGGGGTGAGTGATCCGCCCGAGGCGGGGAATGCGCGGAGGGTGGCTGATCCATATGGACTCCCGACGGGTCCCGACGCTGCCGGGGCGGGTGCCAGCGGCGGGCTGGGGCCTCCCGACCCCGGCTCCGGTCCCGATCCCAACCTCGGCCACGGGCGGGGGAACGGGAGCGTGAGCGGCGGCGGGAGCGCCCCGGGGGCGGGCGGGACGATCGGCTCCGGCCTCGCCGAGATCCCGGACGGGCCGCTCGTGCCGACCATGCCCTCAGGCGCCACCGCTCCCACCCCCCGGTCCGGCTCCGCCGCGGCCGTGCCGCCCCGGCCCGGCGCGTTCGTGCCGCGGGAGCTCGACCATCCGCTGGTAGCGGCCAACCGGTACCGGGAGCTGATGGGGGCCTCCGACGCGGTGCGGGCCCGGCTGGCCGAGAGCCTCGCCGCCCGCCAGGAGGGGCATGACGTGATCGCCCGCCGGCACCGCTCGGCGGCCGACGACATACGCACACGCATCGGCGTCGTCTGGGGGAGCGTCGGCGGGTCGCTGGCCCCGCACGGCCTGGGCGAGCTCGACCAGGTGCGCCCCCGCAGGGGCGAGGGGCCCGACCTCGAGGCCGTCTACCAGCGGTACGCCGGCGATCTGGACGGGCTCGACCGTGGCCGCGGCGGCCGTCCCACGGCTGTGACGATCGACGCGGCGGGCGGACGCCGCGCGTCGCGCGGCTCGCGGGCCCGCGGTGTCGACGAGCAGCCCTCCATGGGTCAGCGCGGCGGGAAGCGGCTCGGCGCGGCGTCCGGCGGCCTGGTCGGCGCCGACGGCCTGGTCGACCCGGAGCGGGCGAAGAAGCTGGCCTACCGGCTGTGCCTGGAGGTGATGGCCCGCTCCGCCGAGCTGCGCGCGGTGACGAAGGGCGCCTCCGGGATGTCCGCGGGGCTGGTCACCGCCCTGTGCTGCGCGCTCGGCGGCGCGCTGACGGTGGCGGCCCGGGTGTTCGTGGCGGCGCCGGCCCTGCCGTGCCTCGCCGCGGCCGGGGGAGTGGGCGCGATCGCGGTGGTCGCGGCCACCGGCTCGTCCGCGGCGGCCGCGGTGCGCAGCGCCCTGCTCGCCGCGGCGGCGGCGGCGGTCGCCGTCTTCGCCACGTTCGGTTTCGTGCCCATCGAGCCGGCGGGGGCCGTCGGCTCGCTGGCCGTGCTCGCGCTCGCGCTGCGGTTCGGGCTGGGCTTCGGCGCGGCCACCGGCTCGTCCAAACCCACCGGCCAGGGCGGATCCGGGCGGCGCTGAGGCCGGGGCCGGGCAGCCCGCGCCGGTGCGGGGACCAGCCGGTGCGGGGACCAGTGGGTGAGAGGACCCAGCCGGTGAGAGGACCCAGTCGGTCAACGAACGGAGTGCACGGTGGCAGGGACGATCGCCGACGTCAAGGCACAGCTCGACGAGGCGTTCCGGCGCACGGAAGATGTGACGGGCCAGCTCGAGGGCGCGCTCAACATGATCGAGGAAGCGCAGGCGATGGTCGTGGCGGCCACCGACGGCAGTGAGCACCTCGCCGTCGAGCAGCTCACCAGTGCGCTGGTCGAGACCAGGGACAGCCTGGAGAACGCGCTCGCCGCGCTCGGCAACGCCGTCCAGGAGGTCAAGGTCTACCGCGACGGTCTGTGACCGGGGGCGTACCACCGGCCCGGATCCGGCGTGGTGTCGGACACACTGCCGGTGGGACCGGTGTCGGCGGGGGAGAACCGCGGCGCGCGGTGCGGCCGGACCGGCCGGGCATGTGCACTGGTCGCGCAGTGGTGCGTACGTGGACGAACTGGTCGGGGTCCGTGCCACGGAGACCCGCACGCGCTGTGCGGTGGTGGTAACCCGCCGGGTGTCCGGGTAACAACGTCCTGGCCGGGCGGCAACGCGGTGCATCCGATAGCCAGGCTCACTACAGTCCGGATTGTCCCGTGCGCCCGACCCTTCGGCGGGCCGTGGCCGACAGTGCCCACATTGCCGGCCGTGCGCCGACCGACGGTGCCGGGCACCATGACGACCAGGAGGGCTTCTTCCGCCGTGTCGGACATCGACCTGCTCGATCTTCCGCTGGTTCTGCTGTCCAACCGAGGTCCTGTCAGCTTCGATCGTGACGCGTCCGGCCGGACCGTCAACCGTGGCGCCGGCGGGCTGGTGTCCGCGCTGTCCGGCCTCGCCGAGCACCTCGACGACGCGGTCTGGGTGTGCGGCGCCGCGACCCCCGAGGACGCCGCCGTCGCCGGTGAGAACGACGGCGGCGCGATCCTGGTGCAGACCCAGCCGACCCCGCACGTCGTCGAGGGGCAGCCGGACGGCCCGTCGATCAGGGTCCGGTTGGTGGTGACCGATCCGGACGCCTACGCCGACTTCTACAGCGTCTGGTCGAACCCGATCCTGTGGTTCATCCAGCACGGCCTGTACGGCCGGTCGCTGGCTCCGGTGCTCACCCGGGCCGAGCACGACGCGTTCGAGAACGGCTACGCCGCGGTGAACCGGGCCTACGCCGACGCCGTCGCCGACGAGGTGCGGTCCCGCGGCGGCAAGGCGCTGGTGCTGCTGCAGGACTACCACTTCTACCTGGTGGCCGAACACGTCCGCGAACAGTGCCCCGATGTGGTTCTCACCCACTTCGTGCACATTCCGTGGCCGGGCCCGGACGAATGGCGCGTGCTGCCCGGGAACATCCGGGAACGTCTGCTGCGCGGCCTGCTCGGCAGTGACGTCGTCGGCTTTCACACCCGCCGTTACGCCCGGAACTTCGTGCTGTGCGCCGGCGAGCTGCTCGGCCTGCCGATCAACCTCGACGACCTGACCGTCACGGTGAACGACCGGGTGGTGAGCGCCCGCTACTATCCGATCTCCGTCGACCCGGCGGCCCTCGACGCCACGCTGGCCAGCGAGGACGTCGCCGCCCACATGGCAATGCTGCGCTACGTGTTCCTCGACGAGGACCGCCAGCTCGTGCTCCGGGTGGACCGCACCGACCCCAGCAAGAACGTGGTGCGCGGTTTCCTGGCCTTCGGCACCCTGCTCGACCAACATCCCGAGCTCGTCGGGCGGGTCAGCTTCCTCGCGCTGCTGCAGCCGAGCCGGACCGACGTCCCGGAGTACGCCGACTACATCGCGCTGATCGGCGCGGTCGTCGCTGAGATCAACGCCAAGCACACCAAGGAGGGGCGCCAGCCCATCGATCTCCGCATGGTGGAGGACTTCGCGCTGGCGGTCGCCGCCTACTCGATCTGTGACGTGCTGATGGTCAACGCCATCGCCGACGGCATGAACCTCGTGGCCAAGGAGGTCGCCGTCGTCAACCGGCGCGGCGGCGTGCTCGCGCTGTCCGAGATGGCCGGGTCGCACGAGGAGCTGGGTGAGTTCGCCGTCACGCTGCACCCGTTCGACGTCCAGCAGATGGCCGACGCCCTCTACACCGCGCTCACGATGCCGATGGAGGAACGGCACCGTCGGCTCGCCGCGGCCGCCGAGCAGGTCCGCACGCACGACGTCCGGCGATGGCTCAACGACCAACTGGCGGATCTGCGTCACCTGGCTGGATTCTCCTGAGACGTTCCCGGGCGGGTACGCTCGGCGGGAGGTCGGGCATGGTTACCGTGGACGACGAGACAGGAGTGGACGTGTCGGAGACCGGTCATGTGCGGGGCAACGTGGGCTCTTGGGCGGCGGTGTACATCATTATCGCCGCCTTCATCTTCGGGACTCTCGCGTTGATCCTCGGTTCGGTGCCCCTGTGGATCGCGGCCGGTGTGGCGATCGTCGCGGGTGCCGCCATCGGCCTGGCCTCCAACATCATGGAGCAGGCGTACTGAGCGCGGCGCGCCTCTGGTTCAACCAGACCTGGCGCGGCACCTACCAGCTCATCGGGCTGCTGCGGGACGGAGCCGGCCCCGGCCGGCTGACGGTGCTCGGTTCCCACCAGATCCCGAGCACCCCGTTCCTGCAGGCCTGCGACGCCGTCATCGACGAGCCACCGGGCGAGGGCGACGAGTTCGTCGAGCAGGCACTGGCGGCGTGCCGCCGGCACGGGATCGACGTGTTCGTCCCCGGGCGCAACATGTTGGACGTCGCCGCCCGGGTCGGCGAGTTCGAGGCCGCCGGAGTGCGGGTCATGTGCTCCCCAGCCGCCTCGGCGCGGATCTTCACTACCAAGTCCGGGCAGTACGCGGCGATGGCGGCCCGTGGCCTGCCGGTGCCCCACACCCGGACGGTGACAACCTTCGCGGAGTTCGAGGCCGCCTGCGACGAGCTGTCGGCCGCGGGCTGCACGGTCTGCGTCAAACCGGACGTCGACCACGGCGGCCAGGGCTTCCGGATCATCGACGGGGACGCCGAGCGCCTGACGGCGCTGTTCGAGCCGCCGTCGGTGCGGGTCAGCCCCGCCACCATGGAACGCATCCTCGGCCGGGCCGGCAGCTTCCCCGCCCTCGTCGTGGGCGAGTTCCTGGACGGGCCGGAGTTCAGCGTCGACGTGCTCTCCCGCCCTGCTTCTGGCACGAGCCCCGCGCCCGGGGCGGGCCCGGTGGCGATGCCCGGCAGTGTCCTGGCGGCGGTGCCGCGAGGCAAGGACGGCCTGCCCTGGACCCGCAACCTGCGGGCGGACGCGGCCGTGACGGAGCTCGCCACCCGCGTCGTCGAGGAGTTCGGGTTGGCGTACCTGAACAACGTCCAGGTCCGCTACCGCGGAGCCACGCCGGTGCTGCTCGAGGTCAACACGCGGGCCGCCTCCGGGACCTACCAGTCGGCGGCGGCCGGGCTGAACCTGCCCTGGCTCGCGCTCGCGCTCCTGCTCGGGGAGCCGGTGGAGGTGGGCTCGCCGGACCTCCCGCAGACGCTCATCGCCTACAACGAGGCGATGGTCATGCGCCCGCTCGACCGCCTCTCGCCGCGCCCGCGTGGCCATGGCGTGGCCCGGGACGCCGCCCGTCGGCTGGGCTCGGCCGCCGGCCGGGTGCACCGCCGCAGCACCGGCCCCGACCGAGCCCAACCCGCCTGACGGCCCGGCCGGGCCCCTGCCGGTGCCAGTCGCTCCCTGGCGGCTCAGTCGTCCGCCGGGTCCCCGGGGGTGCCGGCGGACATCCGCAGAGAGCGCGGGGTGACGAAGTCGAGCAGCCTCGTCGTGGCCGGGCCGAGCTCGGCCCAGCGCGGCACCGAGGGGCCGTGCACGGCCAGCGCCGCCGTCGGGAACGTCGGCACGCGGTGCCGCTCGGACGGGGCGAGCAGCCCCACCGCGAGCGTGTGGATGCCCGGGTTGTGGCCGACCAGCAGCACGGTCGGGACACCGTCGTCGATCTCCCGCAGCCGGGCCAGCAGGTCGTTCGCCTCGGCCAGGTAGAGCCGGTCCTCCACCAGCACCGGGACGTCGCCGGGCAGCGCGTCGGCCAGGTGCTCCACCGTCTCGCGGGTGCGCACGGCGGACGAGCAGAGCACGAGGTCGGGCTCGAGACCGGACGCGGCCAGGTAGTCGGCGACCAGCGCGATACCGCGGCGCCCCTTCGGGGAGAGCGGGCGGTCCTGGTCACGGACCTCCGGGTCGGACGTCCAGTCGGACTTGGCGTGCCGCAGCAGCAGTAGGCGCGAGGTGGGCCTCACCGCGCGGCCTCGGCACGCGCGAACCCGTCGCCACCGGACACCATGGTCCTCCCCGTCTGTCGCCTGTCGAACGCCCGTCGAACGCGCCGGCACAGGCGCCGTGACGACTCGCAGACTGCCCATCGCCGGAGGTCTCCGTCAATGCCTTCGTTACGCCGCTCACCGGCCTGTGGTCTCGATGTGGTGGCGTGAGGCGTCCGACGAGGACGGCCCGGTCATCGCCGGGGGGGACGATGACCGGGCCGGAGGACGTGCGGCCCGTGGCCGGGTCAGCTCGCGACGGCGATGGAAAGCAGGAGGCGGTCCGCGGCGGCGAGCGCGTCGTCCGCGCTGAGCCGGCCCCGCGGGACGAGGGCGGAGCGTTGGTCCGAGGTCAGCCCGCCCCAGACCCCGTGCTCTTCCTGGCGGAAGATCGCGGTGGCCAGGCAGGCCCGCTGCACCGGGCAGTCGGAACAGATCTTGCGGGCCCGGGTCTCGGCGGCCGCACGTGCTTTGGTGTTGCGCCCGTCCGGCGGGAAGAAGGCGTCCGGGTCGCCGTCGCGGCACGCGGCGTCCTGGCGCCAGTAGACGGGCCAGCCCTCGCCGAACGGCTGCGGCGGGAGGTCACGACCGGGAAGTACGGGTACGCCGGCACTCATCGGTTGCCTCCCTCGCGGACGGAATCGGACGGCGACAGGGACATGGGTGCGGCGGGGCTACCGACCGGTAGCATGCCGGGCTGACTGGGCATACCGTCTCCTGCTGACGTTGCAAAGGCGGACAGGTGCGCTGCGGTAACGCACGTCCGGCGTAGCGCCATACACCGGACAGGCGGGCCTACCAGCACGAGTCGAGAAGCCCCCAGGTGCTTCCCAACAGTGCGCCCGGCGTGTACTCGGAGCCCCGCTCGGAAACGATCCCGTCTCGTCTCGTTAACCGAGGAACGTAGACTTCTCTCGACCGGATAGCAAGGGTTCCGGAACGCCGACGTCCGGATCTCTCCGGGCCCCCCGATTGGTGGTGCTCCGGGGCGGCGGACCTCACCTTCCCAGGTCCATGGCGGTTACGTCACCGTTTCCGCGCGCGCTGTGCGCTAGGTCTCCCAGGCATACAAGCGGCTGCTGTACAGGCATTCTGTAGAGGCAGCAAGATCGGTGTGACGGCACCGTGGCGGTGAGATGTCGGTGCGGGGAGCGCCGGTCGGGCGCGGCCGGAGGCCGCCTCCGGAGCGGGTTGCCGGCAGGTAAAAAAGGTACAAAATGCCGCCGGATTCCGGATGTCGTCGCTCATCGGCCTTGAAATGTGCTCAGGACCACATGAGGGTACCGTGGGTTTGAAACGTATCAACGGCCGGCGGCCGGGCGGCCGGCGCTCAGCTCGGATCGGATCGGCCGGCGATCGACTCGAGCTCGGTCGGCGGTCCGCCGGTGGTTGGGCTGGAGATCAGCTGGTGGTCGGCAGGCCCGCCGCCGCCCAGGCGTGGAACCCGCCGATCACGTCGGTCGCCGCGGGCAGGCCCAGGTCCTGGAGTGAGGCGGCGGCCAGGCTGGAGGTGTAGCCCTCGGAGCAGATCACGATCGGCACGATGTCGTCGCCGGTCGCGAAGGGGGCCCGGGCTTCGCAGGTCGGGTCCAGCCGCCATTCGAGCACGTTGCGTTCGATCACCACGGCGGCCGGGATCGAGCCCTCGGCGGCCCGCTGGGCCGCCGGCCGGATGTCGATCAGGACGGCGCCGTCGGTCAGCGCCGCCGCGGCCTGCTCGGGGGTGAGGCGGCGCAGCCGGGCACGGGCCGCGCCGAGCATCGCGTCGACCCGGCTCTCGCTCATGCCGGGACCACCGCGGCCATGCCCCGCGACTCCCGCGACTCCCGCGACTCGCGGGGCATGGGCGGCTCCGTCCGCCGGGCGAGGTCCGGCGCGTACCGCAGCGGCAGCTCGGGCGGCGAGTAGGCGTGGATCGTGGTGGCCAGGCCGTGCCCGCGGTTGACGATGCGGTGGACGTGATCCGGCTGGAAGACGGCGAGCGCCCCCGCCCCGTGCCGGTGCGTCCGGGTGATCTGCCAGTCTGCCCCGCACTCGTCCTCGTCCACGGCGCCCTCGGCGACGGCCAGCGCCCCCAGCGCGCCGCCGTGATCGTGGATCTCCGTCCGCTGCCCCGGGTGCCAGCCGATGAGCCACACCTCGACGGCGCCGGACAGCAGCAGGCGGGTGTACCAGCGGCTGTCCGGGTCGTGCCGGACGAGCGGCCGCCAGGCGAGGTCGGCGCCCGCCAGCCGGGCGACCAGTTCGCGCAGGTCCGCGAGGCCGAGAGTCATCGGCTCGTCGACGAGAAACCGGTCCGGCACGAGTGGCGCGACGCCGGACGGCGCGGCGCCGGGTGACGTGGCGCCGGACGGCGCGGCGCCGGGTGACGTGGCGCCGGGCGGTGCGGCGCCGGGCGACGTGGCCTCGTGCGTGGCCGCCACAGCCGGACGGAGCAGCGCAGGGTGGATCAGCGGCATCGGTGCCTCCTTGCACGAGTGCCACGCGCGACGCGAGTGCTGGCGGGCGGACGTCACGCAGGTGACGCCATCGCGGACACGTCGAACGCATCGGTGGGTCGAACGCATCGGTGAGCGGAGTGAAGAGGCCTCGTGCCGACAGCCGGCGCCGGGCGCAGGCGGGGCGGCTCCCAACCGGCCGTCGACGTCTCCGGCTGACCGGCGCTTCCCGCGGACCGGCGCGCATGCGCGGGCGGGCCGCGGCCGGTGACCGGCCCCGGGGCATCGGGTGCGGTGGCTGGGATCAGCCCCCGGGGGTGCGGGCTGGTGGCTTCGGCGTGCCTCTTCAGGGCGCCCCGCGGCGTCAGGCCTTGCGGGGCGGGCGGGACGGGCCTGGCGGGCGGCGGGCAACAGCCCGCCGGCGGTCAGACCCGGGTCGTACAGGCCGCGGTGACGACCCTGCTCAGGTCGGTCACGCGGTCGCTGTGCAGCAGGAAGCCCGGTACGGCCATACGAGGGACTCTACGCCATCCCGGTGCCCCGTTCGTGGCAGGGAGGAGTTCGCCGGATACGCGGGGGAGTCCCCCGGGGGGGGTCATGCGCTCGTTATCGTCACGGGAGGCGATCGGACGGGAGGCATGGGATGGTCCAGACCGGCGCCGGCCGTTGCCTCAAGCCCGCTCCGAGGTCGGAGGTCTACGCGGTGCAGAGCCGGATGCGCGGCCTGCTCGACGCCGTGGTCGATGTCGCGCGCGAGCTGAGCCTGCCAGTGACGCTACGCCGGATCGCGCAGGCGGCCCGCTCCCTGGTGGACTGCGAGCTCGGCGCGCTCGGGGTCCTCGGCCAGGACGGCGCCATCACCGAGCTGATCGCGGTCGGCCCGGGGGAGGAGGTTCCCCGCGATATCGCCCGGATGCCGCCCGGCCGCGGCCTGATCGGCGAGCCCGGGGGCGGCCCCCACCCGGGCGGGAACGCGCCGCGGGTGGGCACCGCCGTCGTCGCGCCGGAGACGCTCGGCTTCCCGCCCGGCCGGCCTCGTTTCACCACGTTCCTCAACGTCCCGATCGCCGTCCGCGGGGAGGCGTTCGGCAACCTGTACCTGGTGGGCAAGCACGGACCCGAGTTCACCCAGGAGGACGAGGACCTGGTCGAGGCGCTCGCCGCGGCCGTCGGCTTCGCCATCGAGAACGCCCGTCTTTACGAGGCCACCCGACGGCGCCAGGCCTGGCTCACCGCGAGTGCCGAGATCACCACGGCGCTGCTGTCGGTGGCCGAGCCCGTCGACGCGTTACGGCTGGTCGCCCGGCGTGCCAGGCAGATCACCTCGGCCCTGCTCGCCGCGATCGTGCTCCCGGTGAACAGCGCGGAGGCGGCCCGGCCCGGCCGCTTCGGCGTCCAGCCCCGCCGGCCCGCCGCGCGGGCCGGCGCGGCCCCGAGGTCGCTGGAGGTGGCCGTCGTCGACGGTCCGCTCGCCGAGCAGCTGCGGGGGCGGATGCTGCCCGAGCGGGTCGGGCTGTTCAAGATCATGAAGGAGGGTCGGGCGGTGCTCGTCCCCGCTGTGCGCGCCGATCCCGCCGCGCACAGCCTGCTGGGCGAGGCCGTCGACGGCCTGGTGATCGGCACCGTGATGGTCATCCCGCTGCTGGCCGCCGGGCGGCCGCTGGGGGTGCTCATGCTCACCGCGGCCCCGGGCGCGGTCCCGTTCGACCAGCTCGACCTGGAGATGGCGGCGGCGTTCGCCGGCCAGGCCGCGCTCGCCCTGGAACTCGCCCGCGTGCAGTGGGACAGGGAACGCCTCGCGGTGTTCGAGGAACGCGACCGCATCGCCCGCGACCTGCACGACGTCGTCATCCAGCGGCTGTTCGCCACCGGTCTGCAGATGCAGGGCCTCGCCCGGGTGATCGACGAGGGCGCCGCGGTGCGGCTCAACGACGCCGTCCGCGAGCTGGATCAGACGATCGCCGACATCCGCCATACGATTTTCTCGCTGACGGCGTCCGCCGGCTCCGTCGACCTGCGGGCCGAGATCGCCGGAATCGTGTCGCAGGCCGAGCAGGCGCTGGGCATCCGGCCCACGGCCCGCATCGACGGCCCGGTCGACCGCGGTATCCCGGAGGTGATCCATCCGCACCTGCTGGCGGCCATCCGTGAGGCGCTGTCGAACATCGCACGGCATGCCCGGGCTACCCGCATCGAGGTGCTGGTGCGGGTCACCAACACCGACGTCTCGGTGCAGGTGCGCGACAACGGCTGCGGCCCGGGTGGCGCGTCGCGCAGCAGCGGCCTGACGAACCTGCGCCGCCGGGCGCTCGACCTCGGCGGCCGGATGGAGTTCGGCCCAGGCGAGGACGGCATCGGCACGACGGTGACCTGGCACGTGCCGCTGGTTCAGCCCATCCCGCCACCGTGCGCGCTGCCGGCCGGGGACACCCCCGCCCCGCGACTCGGCGTCGGGCCCGCGGAGGGGCCTGGTGGGCCCTGAACCGGTCCGGCGGCGCGGTGCTCCCCGTCAGGCGCCCCAGTGGCCAGTCAGGGCCGGGGCTCCCACGCCGGCTGTCAGGACGACAGCTTGGTGGCGAACACGGCCGCCTGCGTGCGGCTCTCCATCCCGAGCTTGGACAGCATGCTCGACACGTAGTTCTTGACCGTCTTCTCCGCCAGGAACATGCGGGCGGCGATCTGCCGGTTCGTGAGCCCCTCGGCGATCAGCGCGAGGATCCGCCGCTCCTGGTCGGTGAGGCCGGCGAGGCGCTCGTCCTCCACCGGCCCCTCGCGCAGCCGGAACAGCACCCGGGAGGTGACCGCCGGGTCGAGCAGGGACTGGCCGGCGGCCACCTGGCGCACCGCGTCGACCAGCGCGGTGCCCCGGATCTGTTTCAGGACGTAGCCCGCGGCCCCGGCCATGATCGCGGTGAACAGGGCGTCCTCGTCGTCGAACGAGGTGAGGATGAGGCAGGCGATCTCCGGATCGTGCGACCGGACGTGCCGGCACACCTCGATCCCGCTGCCCTCCTGTAGCCGCGCGTCCAGGACGGCGACGTCCGGGCGCAACATGATGATGTCCGCGATCGCCTCGTCGGCGCGCCCGGCCTCGCCCACCACGACGATGTCGGATTCCTCGGAGAGCAGGTCACGCAGCCCGCGGCGGACGACCTCGTGGTCGTCGAGAAGGAAGACGCGGATGGAGCCCGCCCGCGACTGCTGGGCGGGCGTCACGCCGGCCCCGGAACTGCCCGTTGATACCTCTGACACCGTTGACTCCGCCCGACCCCGCTGTCGTTGAAGAACGTCGCTGTATGTCACGTGCAGCATGCAGATTATAACTCTGGTGAACGGCTGGTTAGCCGGGTTCAATCGTTGTGTGGACGATGATCCACCAGTCGACCTGAGGAGAGCGGGCGGCGGCCGGTCAGCGCGGCCGAACCGATGAGAACACCGGCCCCCGCGGTCACCAGCAATCCGCGGTGCGCGCCCCCGCCGTCCACCAGACTGCCGGCGACCGGCGCCCCGACGGCTATCCCGCTGACGACCGCCATGGTGAGCCAGGCGAACCCCTCGGTACGCGCCCCGGCGCCGACCAGGCGCTCGACCACCGCGTTGCCGGTGATCAGGGTGGGGGAGATGGTCGCCCCGGCCAGCAGCGCGAGCGGGATCATCAGCTCGAGGGTCACCCCGGCCAGCGGCAGGGCCATCCCGACCGCCATCACGGCCGCGGCGAGCAGGAACCGGCCGGACAGGGGCCGGGTGTGCGCCCGCGCGCCGTACACGAGTCCGGAGACGGCCGACCCGGCCGCGAACAGCCCGAGCAGCATCCCGCCCACCGCGGCGAGTCCCTCCTCCCGGGCGAAGGCGACCATCGACACGTCCACCCCGCCGAACGCGATGCCGATGCACAGGAAGATCAGCAGGAGGGTGCGGGTGCCCCCGTCGCGCAGCATGCGGGCGCTGGCGGCCGCGCCGCCGCCGCGCGGCCCCGGATCGCTCTCCCGCAGCGCGATCAGCGCACCGGTGCCCGTCGCCAGGAAAACCATCGACGCGACCAGGCCGGCGGGCGGCGCGATCAGCACCGCCAGCAGCGTCACCAGGGTGGGGCCGAGGACGAACACCACCTCGTCGAGCGCCGACTCGAGCGCCAGCGCGGTGCCGAGCAGCTCCCCGCCGCCGAGCCGGGCACTCCACCGCGCGCGGACGCAGGCGCCCACCGGGGGCAGCAGACCGCCGGCGACCGCCGACGCGGTGAACCACACCGGACGCGGCGCGCCGGCGGTCACCGCCACGGTCAGCGTGGTCATCGCCGCCAGATGACCGGCCAGGCAGCCGGACAGCACCCGGGCCTGCCCGAACCGGTCGAGGGCCCGCCCGAGGCGCGGGGCGAGCAGCGCCTCACCGACGGCACCGGCCGCCGCGACCGCCCCACCCACCCCGTAGGAACCGGTCTCGGCCTGGACGAGCAGCACCGTCCCCACGGAGACCATGGCGATCGGGAGCCGGCCCAGGAACGCGGCGGGGACGAAGCGGGCGGCACCCGGCGTGGCCAGGGCGCGGTGATATGCGGTTGTCATAGCCGCACCAACGGTGCCGTATCGCCAGGCTCGTCACCAGCGGTTTTTCCCCACACCCGCAGGGTGGCCCGGGCGGGCCCGCCCCTGTGGGGCCCGCCCGCCGGGCTCAGCCGCGGTGACGGGGCCGCCGCTGCTGGCCGAATCCGGGTGGCTCACGCACCCAGCGATGCTGGACCGCCCGGCGCGGATCGGGCCCGGCCGCGCGCAGCCGCTGGACGAAGGGCGCGACCAGCACGGCCCCCACGACGAACCCGACCACGTGCGCGCCGTAGGCGACGCTCCCACCGTCGGCCACCCCGAAGCCGGTGAAGTACACGTACTGCAGCGCGAACCAGAACCCGAGCACGATCCACGCCGGCAGCCAGAACGGCAGGAAGAACAACACCGAGACCAGCCCGATGACCCGGGCGCGGGGGAACACGACGAGGTACGCGCCGAGCACCCCGGCCACCGCCCCGGACGCGCCGATCAGCGTGTCGGTGGTGTTCCCCTCGAACGCGGCGAAGCCGTACGCCGCCGTGAAACCGCAGGTCAGATAGAAGAGCAGGTACAGCAGCCGGCCCATCCGATCCTCGATGTTGTTGCCGAACACCCCGAGGAACAGCATGTTGCCGAGCAGGTGCAGCCAGCTGCCGTGCAGGAACATTGCGCTGAGCACCGACAGGGCCGGCGACTTGTCGAACGTCGGCGGTGACTCCTGCAGGCAGCCCACCCGGCCCCGCGCGTCCACCGCGAGCCGGCCGGAGTTCGCCACCGACAGCTGCTCGTTCGACAGCAGCTCCTTCGGGATCGCACCCCATTCCTGGAAGAAGCGCTGCTGCTCGCACGCGTTCTGCGTCCGTGAGGTCTGTACCCCGGCAACCGAGCTGACCACCGGCGTGAAGAACACGAAGATCACGACGTTGGCGGCGATCAGCAGCCAGGTCACGACCGGCCTGCGCCGCAGCGGATTGATGTCGTGAATCGGAATGACCACATCGGACATCCTGCCGTAGCCGGTCAGACCGCCGTATCTGGCCGGGTCGCCGCAGCCGGGCAGGCCGCCCCCGGCCGGTCAGACGGCCACGAGCGGTGCGGCGCCGGCCGTCCACCGCGGTGGGATGCGACGCTCCTCACCTCGGTCTCGTTATCGCCGGCCTCTGGGTGGGGGGCAAGGTAGGGGCATGTCCGCCGCTGGCTCTGCCGACCTACCGGGAGGAGCCGCCTCCGGTGGCCCGGACACGGGGACCACGGCGGACGCCGCCGCCCCGCCCACCCGCGCGGCCCCGGTTCAGCCCCCAGCCGGCCGGGCCCGGCGGCGCCCGTCGACCAGCCGCCGGGCGGGGTTCGTCCTCGCGACGTACGCCTTCGTCGTCACCATGCTCGGCACCACCCTGCCGACGCCGATCTACCCGCTCTACCGTGAGCGGTTCGGTTTCTCCCAGCTCATGGTCACCGTGGTCTTCGCGACCTACGCCGTCGGCGTGATCGCGGCCCTGCTGCTGTTCGGACGGCTCTCCGACCAGGTCGGCCGCCGCCGTGCGCTGCTGCCCGGCCTGCTCGCCTCGGCCGCGAGCGCCGCGGTCTTCCTGCTGGCGGACAACGTCGGCGTCCTGCTCGTCGGTCGGGTGCTCTCCGGCCTGTCCGCGGGCGTGTTCACCGGGACGGCCACCGCGACGCTCCTCGACCTCGCGCCACCGCACCGGCGGGGACGCGCCACCCTGGTCGCCACCATCGCCAACATGGGCGGTCTGGGCTGCGGCCCGCTGCTGGCCGGCCTGCTCTCCCAGTACGCCCCCAACCCGCTGCGGCTGACCTTCGTGGTCGATCTGGCGCTGCTCGTCCCGGCCGCGGTCGGCATCTGGCTGATGCCCGAGACCGTCGAGGTGACAGGCCCGGCCCGGCTGCGCCCACAGCGCCCCCGGGTGCCACCGAGCGCCCGGTCGGTCTTCGTCGGCGTCGCGCTGGCTGCCTTCGCCGGATTCGCCGTCCTCGGCCTCTACACGGCCGTGGCACCCGCCTTCCTGGGCGCCGTGCTGGATCCGCCGAACCGGGCCATCACCGGACTGGTCGTCTTCGCGGTCTTCGCCTCCTCCGCCTGCGGCCAGGCCTCGCTCGACGTCGTCACCCGCCGGCTCGCCGCACCAGGACGTCCGCCCGAGCGCATCGGGCTCACCGTCGGCTGCGCCGGGCTGGTGCTGGGCATGGGCGTGCTCGCGCTGGGCCTGGCGACGTCGTCGGTCGCTGGCCTCGTGATCGGTGGCGTGATCTCCGGAGCGTCCCAGGGGATCGCCTTCCGGGCCGGCCTCGCCGCCGTGAACGCGGCCTCCCCGGCCGACCGCCGCGCCGAGGCCGCCTCCGCCTTCTTCGTCGTCGCCTACGTGGCGCTCTCACTGCCGGTCGTCGGGGTCGGCCTGCTCGTCGAGCTGACGAGCCTGACCACCGCCGGCCTGGTGTTCGCCGCGATCGTGGCCGCCCTGGCGATCGTCGTCCTGTCCCTGCTGCGCACCGGCGCCGGCGCCGCAGCTGCTGGTGGTGCCGCTACCGACGGGGCGGTCCCGGTACCGGCGCGGGACCGGTGAAGGGCGGGCGGCGGCTCCGCTACCGCCCGATCGCGGCGTCGGCGGCGGCGATGTCCTTGTGGAAGCGCTTGTGTATCCGCAGCTTCTCGCCGGTCGCCTCCGTCGTCCCCCACAGACCGCTGACCGGCCCCAGAACGGTCTCGCGGGGCAGGCGCGCGAGCGGCGCGTCTCCCTTCGGCTTCGTTGGCACGAG
Organism: Parafrankia sp. BMG5.11; assembly: GCF_004337455.1. NCBI lineage: Bacteria > Bacillati > Actinomycetota > Actinomycetes > Frankiales > Frankiaceae > Parafrankia > Parafrankia sp. BMG5.11. The sequence goes on from NZ_SJXI01000036.1 coordinate 321,983, forward strand.
CTTGCCGGCCCTGAGCACCAGAATGCTCTGGTCCGTCACGACCACGATGCGGTAGTCGATCCAGAAAATGATCAACATGGTGAGAAGGAAGAAGTACGGGGTCGGCCCGGTCTGCGCCTGTAAGACGTGCTGCACGGTCTCACCTGGGGCGAGATAGGGCTGGGCGCGCGCGGCGAGTTTGTCACGGAGAGCCATCGTCACTGGTCCTGACTGTTTGTCGAAAAGCAAATATCCGAGATGATCGGACTAGTCCGGAAACTCTAGCGCGGCGCGGTCTCCCCGCTGCTCGGGGGTGGTGCTGGAATCTTTTTCGCATCGCCGAAAACCCTCGTCTCGTATGTTCCCGCAGGTGGAGATGGTGGGCCGTCCTGCTCGCACCCGGGCACGCCACCGGACGAAGGCGGTGACGTCCCCGCCCGACAGCCCGAATAGCCGTCCGGTGTCGTGAAGTTGACAGGATCGCTGGAACGGCTGATGATCGCTGGAACGGCCAAGATCTCGGAACCCTGCGCAACGCTCTCCTCTGGCAGGACGAGCGCGCGAGGAGCGCGTCGGCGATCAGGTAGCCCGCGATGCGGTCGCCGCCGTGCTCACTTGCTGGAAGAGACTCCCCACATGAGACACCCGCTTAAGAGCGCGCCGCGCTCGACGGCGGAACCTCGTAGTCCGGTTCCGGTTCCGGAACTGGGTGTGGTGGGGGTCGGAATGGTGGCTGTGTGTCGTGGGATATTTTCCACCCCGAGGCGGTGTTGCCTGATGGTTCATCGCCACCCCCTCCCGCCGTGCCAG
>NZ_SJXI01000037.1:0-217834 GCF_004337455.1 Parafrankia sp. BMG5.11
CTACCTGACCGGCGCTCTAGCAGTCACTTCCACCACCCCGGCCACCTCGACCTGGCAGATTCGCCATCCCGCTGCGACCGTGAGCGGCCCGCGGGGGTGGTCAGGCGGGGGCGCGGCCGGCGGCGAGGGTGCATGCGACCGCGTCGGCGATGAGGCTGGCCAGCCGTGGGGAGGCTCCGCGGCGCAGCCGGACCTGCATGGGCTCGGGGTCGACCGCGGGAAGGTCGGCCCGCCGCTCGAGGCCCTGCGGCGGCGGGCCGACGTCCGCCAGCAGGGCGACTCCGACGCCGGCCCGCGCCGCGTGCAGAACCCCGGCCAGGTAGCCGGACTCGCCGACGACCGACGCGACCCGGCCGGCGCGGGCGAGGGTCGTCAGGGCCTGGGTTCGGATCGTGCACGGGTCGTCGACCGCGACCAGGGGCAGCGGGCGGTCCGGCGGCGGGACGAGCCAGCCGGGGGCCGAGTACCACGCCAGCGGGAGCAGCCCGGCCGGGCGCCCCGCGGGGCTGCCGCCCGTCCCGACCAGGACGGCGACGTCCAGCGTGCCGCGGTCGAGGGCGTGGGCGAGCCGGACGCCGCGGTCGAGGCGGAACCTGACCTCGACGTCCGGGAACTGCTCGGTGAGCACGGCCATCACCCGGGGGATCAGGTGGTCGGCGGCGTGCTCGGTCGAGCCGACGGTGATCAGGCGCTGTAGGACGGACGCGCCCACTCCGAGCAGCTCCAGCGCGTCGTCGTGGGTGGCGAGGATGCGCCGCCCGGCGGAGAGCAGCAGCTCGCCGTCGGGGGTGAACCGGGAGCCGCGGCCGACCAGCTCGACCAGGGGCCGGCCCACCACCTTCTCCAGCCGGCGCACGTGCTGGCTCACCGCCGACTGGGAGATGCACAACGCCTCGGCCGCGCGGCGGAATCCACCGCAGTCGGCGATGGCCACGAGACTGCGCAGCGCCGTCAGATCCAGCGTGTTGGACACGGCAGCCATTCTATGTGATCTATCACGTTTTGCGATCAGTTTGATCACTCGGGGCGGCTTTACACTGCCCGATTTTCCAACCATCCTGATGCACATGCTGGGGAATGTGGGCGGGAGCGCGCCGGGACGAGCGAGTGCCACCGGCCGGCACCCGGCGGGCGTCGCGGCAGCGCCGCGGGTCCTCACCCGCCGACGTTTCGTCGACTACGGAACCCTCGCCTCGGCCTGCTGTCGCGCTCACTGACCGCCCGCGCGTCCGCGCCGCGCGGTCGGGACGGCGGCAGACCGGGCCGGTCCCGGCGGGCCGGTTCCTGCCTCTCGGCCCGGCACCGAGGCCCCGCGGCCGCGGTCGCCTGACGTACCCCTCGGGGCACAGGCCGGCGCCCCGGTATCCACCCCGCGCCGTCAGATCCGGCTGCGTGGGCGGGGCATGCCCCAACTCACCACGCCACGCGCCGCCCGCGGATCGACGTCCGCGGCGGCCACCCGACCGCACACGACAGGACTTCAGCGATGACCTCCTTCCAAGTCGTCCAGGACGCCCCGGCCAACGCGGTGGCCGGGTGGGACAACCCGCAGCCCGTGGCCCCGCGCGGCACGGTGATCCTGGTCGCCGGCCGCGGCGAGCACCCTGGTGTCTACGAGCGGTTCGGCACCCGGATCGCGGCCGACGGGTACAAGGTCAGGGTGGTCGCCGACGCGACCAGCGACGAGGACGGGGCCCGGGCCCGCGTCCGCGAGCTGCTCGACGACCCGGACCTGCCCGGCCCGCGGGTACTCGCCGGCTCCGACGCCGGTGCCGCGTTCGTCGCGGCCCTCGCGGCGACCGGAACCGGCGCGCGCAACGAGGTCGACGGCGTCATCCTGGCCGGCCTGCCCACCGCCGGCGAGCCGGCGGACAGCGGCGCCGGGGACAACGGGCCGGCCCGGGCGGACTCCTGGGAGAACGAGCTGGCCGAGCGCACCGCCTGCCCCACCCACCAGTCGCGGCTGAGCAACGACCCGCGGGTTCGGCGCGGCGCGCTGCTGGACCCGGTGCCCGCCGGCTGGCTCGCCGCCGCCGACCTGGGCCTGGTACGGGTGCCGGTGCTCGCCGTCCATGGTGACGCCGACCTGGTCAGCCCGGTGCGGGCGGCCAGGGCGAGCGTCGCGAAGGCGCCGTCCGCGGAGTTCGTGACCATCGCCGGCGGCCGACACGACGCGCTCAACGACGCCACGCACCGCACCGCCGCGGCCGTCATCGTCCTGTTCCTCGAGCGGCTTCGGGCCCTTCCCCAGACGGAGAGTGGCCCGGCCGGGCTCGCCGCCCCGGCCGCCGCGCTCCCCCGGATCGCCGAGTGGACGAGCTGGGCATGACGACTCCCACGTCCACGCCGACGATGCCCGTCCCGCGCCGCGGAGGAACGCCATGACCATCGAGCTCGGTACGACGACGCCGACCGTCGACGCGCGGTCGGCACTCCCGCCGGTGGACGTCACCGACGACGCCCTCGCCGCGGTGACCGCCCAGCTCGCCGCCACCGCGGAGGAACACGACCGCTCGGCCGAGTTCCCCTGGCGGGGCCTTCGGGTGGTCCACGACGCGGGCCTGCTGCGCCTCGGCATCGCCCCGCGCTACGGCGGCGCCGACCTGAGCTCCGTCGACAGCATCCGGGTGTTCGGGGCGTTGGGGCAGGGCGACCCGTCCGTCGCCCTGATCACCGCGATGACCGTGTTCCAGCACGCCCTGCAGAGCAAGGACCCGTGGTGGCCCGACGAGCTCTACCGCAAGGTCGTCCGCGACTCCCTCGAGCAGCCGGTGCTGATCAACGCGATCCGCGCCGAGCACGAGCTGGGCGCGCCGGTCCGCGGCGGGCTGCCGGCCACGACGATCCGGCGGACGGCGTCCGGCTGGGTCCTCAACGGGCACAAGGGCTATGCGACGGGTTCGGAGGGGCTGAGCTACCACCTGGTGTGGGCGGCGACCGACGACGCCGATCCGCTGCAGGGCCACGCGATCGTCCCCGGGGACTCCCCCGGGATCAGGATCGAGCGCACCTGGGACCATCTCGGCCTGCGGGCCAGCAGCACCCACGACGCGATCTACACCGACGTGGAGATCCCGGCCGAGAACTTCCAGGGGGCGCCGGCGTCGGAGCACCGGGGCGACGCGGCGTTCGCCGGCGTGGCGCTGGGAGCGTCCGCCCTGTACGTCGGGGTCGCCCGGGCCGCGCGGGACTTCTTCGCCCGGTTCGCCCAGGAGCGCGTCCCGACCGGGCTGGGACGTCCGATCGCCACCACCGAACGCATCCAGGCCGTGGCCGGGGAGATCGAGGCCCAGCTCGTCCTGGCCGAGGAGCTCGCCTTCGGGCTGGGCCGCCGCATCGACGCCGGTGAGTCGATCCCCCCGCAGCGTCTGGTGCTCGCGAAGCCGCTCATCGTCCGGGCCGCCGTCACGGCGGTGCAGACAGCCGTCGCCGCGATCGGCAATCCCGCGCTGACCAGGCACAACCCACTCGAGCGCCACCTTCGGGACGTGCTGTGCGCCCGGGTCCACCCGCCGCAGGAGGACACCGCGCTGCTGGTCGCCGGCCGCCACGCGCTCGCGCGCTGAACGACCGTCCGGTCACGCCGACCGGTTCCTCCCGCCCTGCACAGGTTCCGAGGATCCCCAACGTCCTGAGATCACCACTACCTGAGCTCATCGCTAGAGGAGCACCCTGACCATGAGCACCTCGCGCCGCCGCCGATCCACGCGGCGACTCACCGCGGCAGCCGTCCTCGCCTCCGCCACCCTGGCGGCGTGCGGGGGCGGCGGGTCCGGTGGAGACGGCGGCACGGACACCGGGACCCCGGTACCGGGCGGCACCCTGAAGATCGCGTTCTGGAGCAGCCTGCAGAGCTGCTTCGACCCGAACCAGGTCTACGTGATCGAGACCCGCAGCATCAACCGGAACTTCGCCGACTCGCTCACCGACCAGGACCCCGAGACCGGGAAGATCGTGCCCTGGCTGGCGAAGAGCTGGAAGGTGAACCCGGACGCCACCGAGTACACCTTCGTCCTGCGCGACGGCGTGACGTTCAGCGACGGCACCCCGCTCGACGCGAACGCGGTCAAGACCGCCTACGACGGGGTGCACGAGCTGGGCGCCAAGTCGCCGCTCGGGCTCTCCCTCCTGGCCGGCTACGAGTCGACGACGGTGGTCGACCCGCGCACCGTCACCGTGAAGCTCTCGACGCCGAACGCCGCCTTCCTGCAGGCGACGTCCACCACGACCCTGGCGATCCTCTCGCCGCAGACATACAAGGAGACCCCCGAGGACCGCTGCACCGGGAAGGTGGTGGGCTCGGGCCTGTTCGAGCTCGACAGCTACACCGCCGGCAAGGAGATCAAGCTGCACCGGCGGGACGGCTACGCCTGGCCCAGCGAGCTGGTCGAGAACACCGGCGCGGCCCACGTCGACGGCATCGAGGTCAGCTACATCGCCGAGGACAGCGTCCGGGTCGGCAGCCTGACCAGCAAGGCCATCGACATCGCCTGGCCGCGGCTGCCGATCAGCTCCGCCGACCAGGAGGTCGTCAAGGCCGCGGGCGGCACCATCGAGACCCGCTCCCTGCCCGGGATCTCCGGCCTGCTGTTCCCCAACATCACCGGTGACCGCCCGCTGTCCGACCCGTTGGTGCGCCAGGCGCTGAACAAGGCGATCGACCGCGGGAGCTACGCCTCCACCGTCTTCTGGGAGGGCTACCCGGTCGTCCAGGGCCCCTACGACGCGACGACCCCGTACGCGGCGAACCTCTCGGCGAAGCTCGGCCACGACCCGGACGGCGCGGCGAAGCTGCTGGACGAGGCCGGCTGGAAGCCCGGCTCGGACGGCTACCGCCACTCCGGCGACCGCAAGCTGACCCTCACCTACCTCACCCCCGCGGCGAGCGCCGGTGACCAGCTGCTGCAGGACCAGCTCAAGAAGGTCGGCATCGACCTGCAGATCAAGGTCGTCACGCAGGCACAGGCCATCCCACAGGCGACCGCCGGTGACTACGACCTGACGCCCGGCTACCTGACCCGGGGCGACCCCAGCGTCCTGGGCGCCATGCTCGACAGCGCGGCGGCACCGCACTACGCCTCCAGGTACGGCGAGGAGCCGCAGACCGCGACGAAGATCAGCGAACTGTTCGCCCGCGGGCTGACCACCGCCGACCCGGAGGAGCGCGGCGCCGCCTACGAGGAGCTGCAGACGCTGCTGATCGACGAGGGAGTCGTGTTCCCGCTCTACGACCGGCTGCAGGTGGTCGGGCTGTCCGACACCGTGCACGGTTTCGCCTGGACGTCGGAGGGCTTCCTGCGGGCCAACGACCTCTGGCTGACCAGCTAGCGTCGGCCACGACGATGCCGAGATATCTCGCCGGACGGGTCGCCCAGGCACTGGTGGTGCTCTGGGCGGCCTACACGGTCACCTTCGTCATCCTGCACGTCCTGCCCAGCGATCCGATCGCCCTGCAGCTGTCCGCCGGCGGCGTGGAGGCCGACCAGGTCCCACCCGAGCAGCTCGCGGCGCTCAAGGCCCGGTACGGGCTGGACGATCCCGTGATCACCCAGTACTTCCAGGGGATGTGGGGGGCCCTGCGCCTGGACTTCGGGGACTCGCTCACCCAGAACGTCACGGTGAGCAGCCTGCTGGCCGACCAGCTCCCCTCGACCCTGGCGCTCACCGCGTTCTCGATCGCGATCGTGCTGGTCGGTGGGGTGGGCCTGGCCTACCTGGCGACCTACGTCCAGTGGCGCCCGGCGCGGTCGCTGCTGACCCGGCTGCCGGCCGTCGGGGTGTCGCTGCCGACGTTCTTCGTCGGGCTGCTCGCCATCCAGGTGTTCGCCTTCTCCCTCGGCTGGTTCCCGGCGACCGGCACCGACGGCTGGCGCACCCTGGTCCTGCCCGGGATCACGATGGCGCTGCCCGGGGCGTCGATCCTCGCCCAGGTGCTCATCAAGAGCCTCGGCGACATCTGGCAGGAGCCCTACATCGTGACGGCCCGGGCGAAGGGGCTCAGCCGCGCGGGCATCCAGCTCCGGCACGCGTTCCGCAACGCGCTGCTGCCGGGCCTGACCCTGTTCGGCCTGCTCGTCGGCTACACGGTCACCTCCTCCGTGGTGGTCGAGACGGTGTTCTCCCGGGACGGGGTGGGCCGGCTGGCGCAGCAGTCGGTCCTCGCCCAGGACGTGCCGGTGGTCCAGGCGGTCGTCATCGTCGCGGCCGCGATCTTCGTCGCCGTGAACCTGCTCGTCGACCTGCTCTACTCGTTGCTCGACCCGCGGGTGGCGCACACGCCGCGGGTCGTCTAGGCGGTACCGATGACTGACAACACTCTCGTCGCCGGTGGGAGCCGGTCCGGGTCGTCCGCCGCCGTGCGCCGCGCCGCGCTGTTCCAGGCGGCACGGCCCTACCTGCGCCGGCCCGGATTCCTGCTGGCGCTGGTGTTCGTCGTGCTGGTCGTCGTCTCGGGGCTGCTGCCGGGCCTGTTCACCTGGCACAGCCCGACGGCCACCTCGCCGGCCGAGAAGCTGCGCGGCCCGGGGCTGGACCACCTCTTCGGCACCGACGAACTCGGCCGCGACCTGTTCTCCAGGGTCGTGCACGGCTCGACGCTCACGATCAGGGCCACCGGTGGCGCGGTGCTCGTCGCCGCCGTGGCGGGTCTGGCGATCGGGGTCGTCGCCGGGTTCGCCGGTGGCTGGGTCGACAGCGTGCTCATGCGCCTCGTCGACGTGCTGCTCGCGATCCCGGCGCTGCTGCTCGCGCTGTCGATCGTCACCGCGATCGGGTTCGGCACCCTGCCCGTCGCGATCGCGGTCGGTGTCGGCATCGCACCCGGTTTCGCCCGCACCACCAGAGCAGAGGTCTTCCGGGTCCGCGGTCAGGCCTACGTGGAGGCCGCCCGGACCGGCGGGGCGTCCTGGGGGCGGGTGCTGCTGCGGCACGTGCTGCCGAACTCGTGGGGTCCGGTGGCCGTACTCGCCGTCCTCGACTTCGGCACCGCGGTGCTGGCGATCTCCGCGCTGAGCTTCCTCGGTTTCGGGGCGGCGCCTCCCGCCGCCGAATGGGGCACGCTGATATCCAGCGGGCGCAACTACCTCATCACCAGCCCCTGGCTGTCGCTGCTGCCGGGCCTGTTCGTCGGGCTGGTCGTGTTCAGCCTGAACCACATCGCCCGGACCCTGGAGGAGGTGCGACGGTGGCAGTGAACCCGCCCACCCCGACCCCGACCCCAACGCCGGTACCGGTGGCAGGCACGGACGGCGGGTTCGTCGTGGAGCTGGCCGGGCTGGGCGTCGCCTACCTCGACCGCTCCGGTGTCGCCCATCCCGCGGTGACCGACCTCGACCTCGTCATCGCCCCCGGTGAGACCGTCGCGATGGTGGGTGAGTCGGGATCGGGCAAGACCACCACGGCCAACGCCGTCCTCGGCCTGCTGCCCGCCAACGGGCGGATCACCGCGGGCACGATCCGGATCGGCGGCGCCGACGTCACCCGGGCCGGCGAGCGCACTCTGCGGGCACTGCGCGGCCCGGTCGTCGGTCTCATCCCCCAGGACCCGATGGTGGGGCTGAACCCGACGATGCGCGTCGGCGGACAGGTCGCCGAGGCGGCGCGCCGACGCGGCGTCGACCGCCGGCTGCTGTCCGCCGCGGTGGTCGAGGCACTCGAACGCGCCGGCCTCGACGAACCCGTCCTGCGCGCGCGGCAGTACCCGCACCAGCTCTCCGGCGGCATGCGCCAGCGGGTGCTGATCGCCATCGCGCTGGCGGGCCGTCCGCGGCTGATCGTCGCCGACGAGCCGACCAGTGCACTCGACGTGACCGTCCAGCGCCGGATCCTCGACCATCTCGCCCGGCTGGTCAGCGAGACCCGCACCGCCCTGCTGATCATCACCCACGACCTCGGTGTCGCCGCGGACCGCGCCGACCACGTCGTCGTCCTGCGGGACGGCCGGGTGGTCGAGCGGGGTGAGCCGGCGACGGTCCTGCTCGCGCCGTGCGACCCGTACACCCGGCGGCTGATCGGCGCCGCTCCCGCGCCGTCCGGCGCGGGGCAGGTCGTCCCGCGGTTCACCGAGGTGCGGACCGCGCCGGAGATCCTGCGCCTCGACGGGGTCACCAAGGACTTCACCCTGCCCCGGACGAGAGGGGGCGCGCGCACCTTCCGGGCGCTGGAGGACGTGAGCCTGACCGTGCGCCGCGGGCAGACCCTCGGCCTCGTCGGCGAGTCCGGATCCGGCAAGACCACCGCGCTGCGGATCGCGATGCGGCTGGAGGCCCCGACGACCGGTCGGGTCCTGCTCGACGGCACGGACATCACCGAGGCCGGCTGGTCCGCGCTGCGCCCGCTGCGGCGGCGGTTCCAGCTCGTCCACCAGAACCCGTTCTCCTCCCTCGACCCGCGCTTCACCGTCGCCGAGTCGATCGCCGAACCGCTCGTGTCGTTCCGGGTGGGCACCCGGGCGAGCCGCCAGGCGCGGGTGAGCGAACTGCTCGACCAGGTGGCGCTGCCGCGGGACTTCCGCGACCGCCGCCCGACCGAGCTCTCCGGCGGCCAGCGCCAGCGGGTGGCGATCGCCCGGGCGCTCGCGCTGGCACCCGAACTGGTGTTCCTCGACGAGCCGGTCTCGGCGCTCGACGTGTCGGTGCAGGACCAGATCCTGCGGCTGCTCAGCCAGCTGCAGCAGGACCTGGGCGTGAGCTACTTCTTCATCTCGCACGACCTGGCCGTCGTCGCCCGGCTCGCGCACCACGTGGCGGTGCTGCGCGCCGGACGGGTCGTCGAGCAGGGCCCCGCCGCCGACGTCTTCGCCGCACCGGCTCAGGACCACACCCGGGAACTGCTCGGCGCGATCCCCGGCCAGCGATTCGCCGCCGCGCTCGCGGCACCTCGACCTGAGGAGACGGAATGACCAGCAGATACGTCATCATCGGAGCGGGTGCCGTCGGGGCAACCGTCGCCGCCCAGCTGCACGGCGCGGGCATCGACGCCGTCCTGGTCGCCCGCGGGGCGAACCTGGAGGCGCTGCGCGCCGGCGGCCTGCGTTACATCCGGCCCGACTCCGACCGGCGCCTCCCCCTCCCCGCCGTCGGCGGTCCGGACGAGATCGACCTGCTCCCCGGCGACGTGCTGGTCCTGGCCACCAAGTCCCAGGACACCGAGGCCCTGGTCGCCCAGTGGGCGTGGCAGCCGGTACGCCCGGGTGGCACCGCCGCCGAGCAGCTGCCCATCCTGCTCCTGCAGAACGGGGTGGAGAACGCCCGCACCGCGCTGCGCAGGTTCGACACCGTCATCGACGCGGTCGTGATCATCCCCTCGTCCTACTCGACGCCCGGCGAGGTGGTCTCGCCGGCCGCTCCCCTGGCCGGCGCCTTCTACCTGGGGCGCGCACCGCGGGGCGAGAGTGCGGCGGCGACGCGGATCGCCGCCGACCTGCGCCGCGCGCAGTTCGGCGTGAAGGTCGTCCCGGACGTCGAACGGTGGAAGGCCGGGAAACTGCTCGGGAACCTCGCCTACAACCTCGACGCGGTCTACCCGCCCGGCAAGGCCCGCGAGACGCTGGGCGCGACCCTCGTCACCGAGGCCCGCGAGGTGCTGACCAACGCCGGGGTCGAGGTGACCGACCTGCTCTCCGGCGACACCGGGCTGGACCTGTCCGGCTTCGTCCTGCACGACATCCCCGGCCATCCGCGCCAGGGCAGCTCGACGTGGCAGAGCCTGGCCCGCGGTGCCTCGGTGGAATCGGACTTCCTCAACGGCGAGATCGCGCTGCTCGCCCGCCTGCACGGGACGTCCGCCCCGCTGAACGCGGGCGTGCAGCGACACATCGCCCTCGCCGCCCGGGGCGGGCTGGGGCCGGGTGGCCTGGGCGAGAGCGACATCGCCGAACTGCTCGCCTCCGCGCCGCGCGCCGGTGACGTCCTCGTCGACGCGAAGCGACTGCACGACGAGCTCACGACGGCCCGCGCGCCGGTGCTGCTCGACGTCCGCTGGGCGCTGGGCGACCCGCACGGGCGGGACCACTACCTGGCCGGCCACCTGCCGGGCGCGGTGTACGTCGACCTGGACACCGAGCTGGCCGCCCCGCCGGGCGGGACCGCGGGACGCCATCCGCTGCCCGCCGTCGAGGACCTGCAGCGGGCGGCCCGACGCTGGGGGGTGGCGACCGGCCGGGGAGTCGTCGTGTACGACGACAACGGCGGGCTGGCCGCCGCGCGGGCCTGGTGGCTGCTGCGCTGGGCCGGTCTGACGGACGTCCGCATCCTCGACGGCGCGCTCGGCGCCTGGCGGGAGGCCGGATTCGAGCTGGCGACCGGCGACGTCGTCCCCGAGCCGGGTGGCGTCGTCCTCGACGCCGGTCACCTGCCCACCCTCGACGCGGACGAGGCGGCCCGGGTCGCCCGCGACGGCGTGCTGCTGGACGCCCGCGCCGCGGAGCGCTTCCGCGGCGAGATCGAACCGGTCGACCCGCGCGCCGGCCACATCCCCGGCGCGGTCAGCGCGTCCACCGGCGACAACCTGGACGAGCACGGCCGGTTCCTCTCCCCGGAACGGCTGCGGGAGCGCTTCGCCGCACTGGGGACGACCGGCGCGGGCGAACCGGTCGGTGTCTACTGCGGCTCCGGGGTGACCGCGGCGCACGAGATCGCGGCGCTGGCCGCCGCCGGCATCGAGGCCGCGCTCTACCCGGGCTCGTGGTCCGCCTGGTCCTCGGACCCGCAGCGGCCCGTCGCCACCGGGCCATGACGGACCGGCGGCTCACGGCAGGAGAGGCGTTCACGGCCGTACTGCCGGGCGGGCGGTGGAGCCAGGACGACGCGGTCGTCGACGCCCACCGGCTCGACCGCTCCGGATGGCATCCGCCGGGGCGGCCGCTCGGCGTCGCGTTCGCGCACACCGTCGACGACGTGCGGGCGGTGCTGCGCGAGGCGGTCGCCCGGGGGGTCCCGGTGACGGTACGGGGCGCCGGAACAGGTCTGGCCGGCGGCGCCGCGGCCCCGGACGGGGCCGTGATCCTCGACCTCGGCGGCATGAACCGCATCCGCGAGCTGTCGGTGGCGGACGCGGTCGCCGTCGTCGAGCCCGGGGTGATCACCGACGACCTGGACCGGGCCGCGCGGGCGGTGGGCCTGACCTACTCCCCCGACCCGGCCAGCTCGGCGATCTCCACCGTCGGCGGGAACATCGCCACCAACGCGGGCGGCCTGCGGTGCGCCAAGTACGGCGTGACCCGGGAGTCCGTGCTCGGCCTGGACGTGGTCCTCGCCGACGGCGAGCTGGTCAGCACCGGGCGGCGCACCGTCAAAGGCGTCGCCGGCTACGACCTGACCGGGCTGTTCGTCGGCTCGGAGGGCACGCTCGGCGTCGTCGTCGGAGCCACCCTGCGGCTGCGGCCCGCGCCGCGACGCACGGTCACCCTGGCGGCGTTCTTCGACTCCTTCGGCGCCGCCGTGGACGCGGTCACCGAGATCATGGCCACCGGGATCGTGGTGGCCATGGCGGAGCTGCTCGACGGGCCGACCATGCGGGCCGTGGACGCGGCGACGGGCAGCGACCTCGCCACCTCGGGACAGGCCTTCCTGCTCGTCCAGACCGACGGCGCCGGAGCCGGCGACGAGGCCGACGCCGTCGAGGCGGTGCTGCGCGGCCGCGCCCGCGCGGTGCGCCGCTCCGCGGACACCACGGACGCGGCGGCGGCGGAGCTGCTGGCGGCGCGCCGGGCGGCGCTGCCGGCCCTCGAACGGATCGGCCGGGTGCTGATCGAGGACATCGCCGTCCCCCGGTCGCGGCTGGCGCGGGCGGCGGCCCGGATCGCCGAGATCGGCGCCGATACCGGTGTCCAGATCTTCACCATCGCCCACGCGGCCGACGGCAACCTGCACCCGATCATCGTCGTGGACCGCACGGGCGGCGCGGGCGGCCCCGCCGGGGAGACGGACGAGATCCCGGCCGAGGCGTGGAAGGCCGCCGACCTGATCTTCCAGACCGCACTCGACCTGGGCGGCACCGTGACCGGCGAGCACGGGATCGGCGCGCTCAAGCGCCGCTGGCTCGGCGCGGAGCTCGGGACGGCGAACCACTCCCTGCAGCAGCGGCTGCGGCGCCTGTTCGACCCGACCGGGATCCTCTCGCCCGGTCGCGGCCTGTGACCGGATCCACCGCCATCCCGAGGTCGGCCTCGATCTCGGGCAGCGACCGTCCCTGTTGGCCACTACCCGGGTCTGCCGCAGGAAAGCCTCAGACCGCGTGAACCGGCCATCCTGGTACCGGGGCGAGACCGAGATGGTCGCGCAGCGTCGTCCCCGTGTAGTCGGCCCGGAACACGCCGCGTTCCTGGAGCAGCGGGACGACCGTGTCCGCGAACTCGTCCAGGCCGGCGGGGGTGATGTGCGGGACGAGGATGAACCCGTCCGCCGCGCAGGCCTGTACGAACCGGTTGATCGTGTCCGCGACGGTCGCCGGGCTGCCGACGAACGCCTGCCGCCCGCTGACCTCGATGACCAGCTCGCGGGTGGTGAGCTTCCCCGCCTCGGCGATCTCGCGCCAGCGGCGGGCGGTGGCCAGCCGGTCCTCGTACATCCGCACGCTCGCCCTGCCCTGGGCGACGGTGTTCTCCCCGGGCTGGGGGTCGACCTCGGGCAGCGGCCCGTCCGGATCGTGGTCACCGAGGTCGCGGTTCCACACCTGCTCGAGGAACTGGATCGCGGTGGCGCCGCTGACCTGCTGGCGGCGGACCTCCTCGGCCCGCTCCCGCGCCTGCGCGTCGGTGTCGCCGAGGACGAACGTCGCCGCCGGCAGGACGAGGAGATCCTCGGGCGCACGGCCGTAGCGGGCGAGGCGGCGCTTGACGTCCGCGTGGAACGCCTGCCCGGCGTCGAACGTGCTGTGCCGGCTGAAGATCGCGTCGGCGGACCGGGCGGCGAACTCCCGGCCCGCGTCGGAGTCACCGGCCTGGAAGATCACCGGCCGGCCCTGCGGGCTGCGCGGCACCGTGAACTGCCCGCTGATGTCGAAGTGGGCGTCGTGGTGCTCGAACGCCCCCGCCTTGGCATCGGCCAGGAAGACGCCGGACTCCTTGTCCGCGACGATCTCGTCCCCCCGCCAGGAGTCGAACAGCTCGCTGGCCGTCCGCAGGAACAGCTCGGCGCGCTCGTAGCGCTGCTCCTCGGCCAGGAAGCCACCGCGGCGGAAGTTCTCCCCGGTGAACGCGTCCCAGGAGGTGACGACGTTCCACGCGGCGCGCCCGTCGGAGAGATGGTCGAGACTGGCGAACTGGCGGGCCACCTCGTACGGCTCGTTGAACGTCGAGTTGATGGTCCCGGCCAGGCCCAACCGGTCGGTCACCGCCGCCAGCGCCGCGAGCACGGTGAACGTGTCTGGACGCCCGACGACGTCCAGGTCGTGGATGCGCCCGCGCTGCTCCCGCAGCCGCAGCCCCTCCGCCAGGAACAGGAAGTCGAACTTCGCCCGTTCCGCCGTCCGGGCGAAATGGACGAACGACTCGAACGCGATGTGGCTGCCCGAACGCGGGTCGCTCCACACGGTCGTGTTGTTCACGCCCGGGAAGTGCGCGGCGAGGTGGATCTGCCTGGTCGGGCTGCTCATCCGGTTCCTCCCGGTCAGGACGGACGCGTCAGGTGGCGGCGGGTTCGGGTGGGGCGGCGGCGTAGCGGTTGGCCGCCCGGGGGAACCCGAGCAGGCCGCGCAGCGTGTCCGCGCCGTACTCGGGCGGAACCAGGCCACGACGCCGGAGCTCCGGCACCAGCCCGCGGGTGATCGCGGTCAGATCGGTGGGAACCCCCGCCGGGCGCAGCTGAAATCCGTCGATACCCGCCCCCGCCCACTCCTCGAGGACGTCGGCGAGGCCGGCCGGCGTGCCGGCGAAGACGGCGGCGTCCGACCGGAACTCCCGGCCCGCGAGCTCGTCCAGGCGGGCCCTGCGCGCGGCGGCCCGGCCCTCAGCCTCGTCGAGGAACACCACCAGGTCGGCGAACACCCGCAGGGACTCCGCGAGCCGCCCGGCCGCGGCCTGCTCGGCCCGCAGGTCGCGCAGGATCCGCGCCGCGTCGGCGGCGTCGCGCGGTGTCACGTGGACGAGGTCCACCGAACCCGCGGCGAAACGGTACGGGACGGCCGCGTGCGCGAGCGCGGTGACCAGCGGCTGCCCCTGCGGCGGGCGCGGCACGATCGACGGACCCCGCACGCTGAACCACCGGCCCGCGAAGTCGATGTGGTGCAGCTTGTCGCGGTCGATGAACCGCCCCGTGGCCACGTTGCGGATCTCGGCGTCGTCCTCCCAGCTGTCCCACAGCCGGCGCATGACCTCGGCGTAGTCCGCGGCCTCGTCGAACAGGTCCGCGGGCCGCGCCGGCGGCAGGTCACGACGGCCGAAATGGGCGGCCTCGTCCCGCCCCGCGCGGACCCTGACCCGCACCCCGGCCCGCCCGGAACTGACATGGTCGAGAGTGGCGACGGCCTTGGCCACGTGGAACGGCTCGGTGTGCGTCACGACCACCGTCGGGACGAGGCCGATGGCCCGCGTGCGCGGCGCGGCGCGGGCCGCCACCAGGACAGCGTCGAGCCGGCCGCGGACCTGGTCGACCCGGCCGTCCGGGCCGTCATACCGGGACGACTGCAGCGCCAGCGTGTCCTCGATCGTCACGAAGTCGAGCCGGCCACGCTCGGCTTCCTGGACGAGCTCCGTCCAGTAACGGCCGGAGAACAGCTCGCGGGGACGGGCGTCGGGCTCCCGCCAGGCGGCGGGGTGCCAGCCGCAGCCGTCGAGCGCGACGGCGAGCCGCAGCTCGCCCGGGGCGGTGGGACCGGTCATCGATGTCAGCCCACCGCGCTCGACCGGGACCAGGCCTCGGCGAGCAGCTCGTAGGAACGCACGCGATCGGCGTGATCGTGGGTGATCGTGGTGATCAGCAGCTCGTCGGCGCCGGTGGCGTCCCGCAGGACCCGCAGCCCCCGCACGACCGTCTCGGGCGAGCCGACGAACTGGGTGTCCACCCGGTCGGCGACCAGTGCCCGCTCGGCGTCGCTCAGCCCGCGCGCCGCCACCTCCCCGGGGCTCGGGTACGGGATGGCGCCACCGCCCGCGCGGATGCTGGCCACCCACGGACCGTAGCCGCTGGCGAGCCGGCGGGCGGTCTCGTCGTCCGACGCGACGACGACGTCGGCGGAGACCATCACCCGCGGCTCGTTCAGCACGCCGGGCCGGAACGCGGCCCGGTACGCCGCGATCGTCTCGAGCACCGTGGACGGGACGATGTGGTAATTCGCGCCGAGCGGCAGGCCGAGGGCCGCGGCCGTGAGCGCGCTCCCGCCCGCGGTCGCCGCCAGGATCCAGATCTCCAGATCTGCGCCCTCCGCGGCCGGCGCGGACAGCGCCGTACCGTCAGGCGCACGGTAGGTACCACCGACGAACGCCTGGATGTCGCGGACCAGCGCGGTGTAGTCCTCCTCGGGTCCGTCCCGGAAACCGACCAGCCGCAACTGCCGGCCGAGGCGCTCCACGTCGAAGGTGACCGCCGGCGACTCAGGGAGGAGCAGGCCGTCGACCACCCGCGCCGAGGGTCGAGGCGGCGGCTGCGCTGTGCCGTTCAGGGGCTGCGCTGTGCCGTTCAGGGGCTGCGCTGTGCCGTTCGGCGTGGGCTTGGCGGCCCGGTCGACCAAGCGGCCCAGGTTGGATCGACCAAGCCCCAGGTCGACCCGCCCGGGGTGAAGGTGCGCGATCGTGCCGAACTGCTCGGCGACGACCACCGCCGTGTCATGCCCGGTCTGGACCGCCCCGGAGCCGACCCTGATCCTCTCCGTCGCCGCTGCGACCAGGGCGATCAGAACGGCGGGTGCGGCGGAGGCGACCCCCGGGGTCAGGTGATGCTCGGCGAGCCAGTAGCGGGTGTAGCCGAACCGCTCGGCCTGCCGGGCCAGATCGAGCGTGTTGCGCAGCGCGTCGGCCGCCGAGGATCCCGAGGGGAGGGGGGCCAGGTCGAGCACCGACAGCGGGACTGAGCCTGCTGGGGGCATGGGAAGCCACCGCCCTTCGACCACCGTCAGTAACCCCACTTTGTTCAGTCAATTAGTGAAGATATGGCTGTCGCCGCACGCTGTCCAGCCCCCTGACCACTCTGCCGGCCCGCGTTCCGCCCGGATCGTTCAGCCGGGACCGTTCCGCCCGGGCAGTTTCGCCCGCGCCGGTCGGTGTGCGGGATCGCGCCGGGTTCGCCCGCCCGCCGCCCCATCCGCGACCGGCGCTCCCGCGATCGGCGGCGAGCGGCAATGCCGACGCACGCGCCCGCGCCGCAACAAAGCCGTCGAACATCCCGCGACCCGCCGACCAGACCGCAGAATCCGAACTATTTAGAACAGCTCGAAATTCAGGATTCGCCCGACGGAGATGGACGCCACACCCACCCTGCCACCAGCCCACATAATTAGTCCTCGACTTTGCCGGGAAGCGCTTCTGGGGTAGCGTCATGGGCGCCGCCTAGCGGGAAATAAAAAGCCCGACTGAAAGGAGTCTCCCGAACCATGGAGCAGCAGCAGGCACAGCAGGTGGAGCAGCAGCTTCGGCAGAACTGGCGCCAGATCCGCTACCGCATCCTGGACCAGTTCGGTCAGGTGAGCACCGCCGACCTGGACGCGTCGACCAGCGTCAACGACCTCGTTGCGCGGATCGCGGACAAGACGAACCACAGCGAGCGGTACGTCGAGAACCGTATCCAGGAGCTTGTCGGAGCCGGCTCGGCCCTGGGCGGCGCCTCGCGCGACCGGCTCGGTTCCAGCCAGTACAACCAGTTCGGCCAGGGCGGCCAGGGCAGCCAGCAGCAGGGCCAGCCGTTCGGGGCGCAGCAGTGACCCGATGAGGTCTCACCGGACGGCGTCACCTGCCCGGTAGGGCGGAAACACCGTCCGGCGTAGCCGGGTTCCGGTCGCTTCGGAGCAGCCGCTCAGACGGCGGCGGCGAGGAGCGACCGGAAATCCAGCAGCTCGTCGATCAGATCGGTCACCACCGGATCCCGTGGAAGCCGGTTCAGCTCGACCAGCATTGCATCTGTTTCTTCTATGGTCGGCAGGCCGTCCACGGCCGCGACCATCGTAACAATTTTAGTCATAGGTTGTCCGACGTCGTCCCGATGATTCTCTCCAGAGTACTTCATGCCGCGATAGAAAGTACCTCCACAGCGCATCAGGCGAAAGTTGTCCTGATTGCCACGCCCGGCGCGCCCACGGAACGTGCACGATCTTCGCCGAAACGGCGCGGCGGTCTCGCTTGGTGAGCACTCCCGAGCTCGGTCGGCCAGGCTCAGCCGGCCGGACGCAGTTCCAGCGTGCAGCATTTCGCGCCGCCGCCACCCCGCCGGATCTCATCCGTGGCCACGCCGACCGGGATGAATCCATGGTCACGCAGAGTGCTCGCGAACCCGACAGCATCGGCCGAGATCACCACGTGCAGCCCATCACTGACCGCGTTCAGCGCGAACGCGACTGCCTCCCGCTCGGACACCGTGAGAGCCCCCGGAAACGTCTCCTGGAGCAGGGCGTTGCTACGCGCGCTGAATGCCGCCGGGTAGTACGCGACAAGGTCCTCGGTGAGGACACAGAGCGCGGTGTCGAGATGGTAGAAACGCGGATCGACCAGCTCCAGGGTCAGCACCCTGCGGCCGAGAACACCCGCCACCTCGGCGTGCGCACGTGGCTCGGTACGGAAACCCGTCCCGGCCAGGACAACGCCGCCGACCGGCAGGAAATCTCCTTCGCCCTCGTTGACGTACGACGGGGCGTGCACCCGCCGCATTCCAGCCCCGCGGAACCAGTCGAGGTAGTGGTCAGCCTCGGCCCGCCGCTGCGGGTACCGGAAACGCGCCCCGACCGCGATGCCGTCGACGACCAGGCCGCCGTTGGCCGCGTAGACCATGTCCGGTAGCCCGGGAACCGGCTCGACCAACTCGACCTGGTGGCCCAGCCCCAGATACACGGCCCGCAGCGCCTCCCACTGGGCGTGTACCCGGGCGAGGTCCGTCGGTACCTCGGGGCGCATCCACGGGTTGATGGCATAGGTGACGTCGAAGTACTCCGGTGGACACATGAGGTACCTGCGGGCAGAGGCTCGACGCGAGACAGTCGAATCCCTCGGGGCAGCGTCCACGCACCCCAGGATGCCAGCCCGCCGCCGCAGGCCCCGCGGACGAGACAACCGCGGAATCACGGGAACATCGGACGGACACGGATCGTCGGTCTGGCAGGACTTCGTCCGTGCCATGCGCAGGCCCTCCAGGGCCGGACGCGGCGTCCTCACCCGAGTCCATTGTCAACGAACGTCGTCTAGCGAACGGGGGCTACCGATGCCGTACTTCGACCTCGGGGTCGAGACCAGGCTGTTCTTCACCGACGATCCGGCCCGGGACGGGACCGCGATCCTCGGTGAGAGCCCAGGCCCGGTGAGCCTGAACGGGACGAGAGCGCCCAGCGCACCCCCGCCCCTGGTGCTCGTCCACGGCTGGTGTTGCGACTCGCACGACTGGAACTTCCAGATCCCAGCCTTCCTCCGGCGCCACCGCGTGATCGCCGTCGATCTGCGTGGCCACGGTCGGTCCACCGGTTCGAAGGGGCTGCGGCCGCGGATCCTGGCCGCCGACATCGCGGCCCTGCTTCGCGAGTTGGGGGTGACCGCGAGCAACGGCGGGGTGGTCGCCGTCGGACACTCGCTGGGCGCGATGGTCGCCAGTGCGCTGGCCGTGGAACATCCCGATCTCGTCCGCGCCGTCGTCGCGGTGGAGCCCGCCTACGGCCTGCCCGAAGCTGACGTTGAGAGATCCGCACGGTCGCTGGCGAACCTCGGCGAGCCGGGCGGGGTCGAGCGCCTGCTGAGGTATCTCGCGGCGCTGGCTGGCCCCGACGCCCCCGAGCACCTGACGACCTGGCACCGACGACGCGCGCTGGGCGTACCTGTCGACGTGGCCCAGGCGGCCTTCGCCGGCATGTGGCTGGATGTCGACCAGTTCGGCCGCCGGGAGCAGAGCGACGACTACCTGGCCAAGCGGACCTGCCCCGTGCTGTCCGTGTACGGGGAACGGCGCGCCGACCAGGCCGAATGGGAACGCGACTTGTCCGCGGGCCCGTCCGACGAGGTTCACGTGCTGCCGGGCGGCCACTGGCTGCATCAGGAGCACCCCGAGGTGTTCAACTCACTGGTCCTCGGGTGGCTGACCCGCCTGTCCTCGACGGCGGGCACCCACTGAGCGGCCACCGACGGCTCGAAACAGTCGGGTCCGATGCCCCTCGACTCCGGATTCCTCGTCCCAACCCTGGGCACAGTGTTAGCTTCCTGTGACGTGCAGCCTGTAACGGCCGACGCGACGTCGGCAAGCGATCCGGCTTTAACTCGGCAGCCATGCCCCTACCCGGCCCGAGCGTGGTGGGGTGACACCCTGGTCGCGGAGTCGACAGCCGCCGTCCGGGTACAGGAACCGGGGCAGGTCCCCGTCCTTTACTTTCCACGCTCCGACATCCGGTTCGACTCCTTCGGAGACGAGGGCCGGACGGTGTCGTGCCCGGTGAAGGGCACGGCACGCTTGTGGTCCCTCGAGGGGAAGGTCGACGCCGACGCCGTCGACTGGCACGACCCCGCCAGCACGACGACGGTCGACGGCCGGGACGCGCTGTGGGCCTTCACCCAGCCGGCTTCCGGCCTGGAGTGGCTGACCGACTTCGCCGCCTTCGACCACGACCGGGTCCGGGTGGAGATCGTCGACGAGCTCCCCGGCGAGCAGCCCCGCGACAGCACGATCAAACGCTTCCCCACCTGGGGCGACGCCTCAGATCTCATCGACATCATGAATGTCCGCCAGGCCGGCGACCGCAGATACGTCAGCGTGGCCCTTGCTGATCCCCGGCGGCCTGTCGTCGAAGGCAGCCAGATGCTCGGGCAGGCCGTGGTGGCCGGCGGTCGCCACGCGCCCGGGCGGCGGGTTGTCTCGGCGCACATGGTGTTCTACCGGGCAGCGGACGCGCGCGAACCTCTCGAGTTCGAGGTGGACGAGCTCAGCTCCGGCCGGAGCTTCACAACGCTGGCAGTACACGTCTCCCAGCGCGGAAAGCGGCGCGCCAGCGGCACCCTGCTGCTCGATGTCACCGCACCGGACGTCGTCCGCCACTCCGCGGCCCCGCCGCCATCCGCAGGCCCCTACGACAGCAAGCCCTACGACATGTCCGTGACCGGACGCGACATCCGCATGGTCGACGCGGCGTACACCGACGACCCGGCCGCGCCCGTGGGTCCTCCGGTCATCGACACATGGGTCCGGTTCCGCACGGTGCCGGACGACCCGTGCCTACAGGCCGGGCTGCTCGCCCAGTTCACCGGGCACATCTCCATCGCCGCCGCCCTGCGCCCGCATGAGGGGGTCGGCCAGAACCAGGCCCATCGCACGCTGTCGATGGGGATCAACGCGATTGGCATCTCCTTTCACTCCAATGTCCGGGCCGACCACTGGATGCGCTATCACCATCTGTCGACCTTCGCCGGCGACGGAATGACCCATTCCGAATGCCGGGTCTACGACGAGGCCGATGCACTGATCTCGTCGTTCACCGTCGACGCCATGATGCGGGGCTTCAGGAATGACGGGCGCGCGGTCGACGACAGGACCGCGCTATGAGTCTCACGACTGGACGAGGCCCCCTGTCCACGCGGCCAGCCGGCCGCTTCAGCGCGTCTCTCCCGACACCGCTTGTCTACGTCGAGCCCTTCCAACGTCGGGTACGCGGCCGTTCCGACGGTCGGACCGTGATCGACAGCGAGCGAGTGCTGCTGGTTCATGCACCGGGACAACCTCCGACCTATGCGTTCCCCTCCGAGGATGTCCAGGTGACTGTGGCATCCGAACCCGAGCCCGCCGTCGCAGGACACGTACGGGTTCCATGGGACGCTGTCGACGAATGGTGGGAAGAAGAGGAACGGATGCTCGGGCATCCGCGCAACCCCTACCACCGGGTCGACTGCCTTCGCTCGACTCGGCGCCTGCGCGTCGAGGTCGGCGACGCGGTCCTCGTCGACACCTCGGACACCGTTGCCCTGTACGAGTCCGCGCTCGCACCACGGCTGTACGTTCGCCGCCAGCAGGTCGACATGGGACTTCTCCGCCCGAGCACGACGACGACCTACTGCCCCTACAAGGGAGCCGCGTCCTACTGGTCGGCGATCGTCGGGGACGTCGTCGTGGAGGACGTCGCCTGGTCGTACGAGGATCCGCTCCCCGAAAGTATCCCGATCTCCGGCCTGCTGAGCTTCGACGGATCGCGTGTGACGGTGAGGCACGATCTGCCCGCCCCGACCCGCGCCCTCGAGGACCTCGAGCCGCAGCCGGACGGACCGACCTGCAGTAACGGCGGACGGTGCTGACCGGGTAAGTCGCCGTTCCCAGCAGCTGGGGTGCATCGCGGCTGGGCCGCCATCGGCCGACCCAGCCGCGATCACCGCGCGGCCACCCAGGGCATGATCTCCTGGATGGCCGAAGTGCGGGTGTGATCGCAGGCGACGGCGGTGTGACTCGGCCCGAAAAGTCGCACCGACCACTCCGCCCTCAACTCTGGCCGGCCCACGAACCCGACGTGGCGCAGAGAATCCCGCGACACCGGAACCCACCCAACCATCCAGGCACTGTTTATTTGATAACCCTCGAATTCATTTATAGATTCGACGACATTTAGCCCTGCCGTCAATGTGACGGTGACACCCGCCGACAATCACCGTCCGCGACGACGCTACGCGGACCACCCAATCCGGTCAACCGCCTTGCCGGGCCGACCGACAGCCTTCGCGCACCGCGTCCGGACCGGTCCCTCCGCCGGGAAAAATACCTGGTCGGGGCACCAATAGCGGGGTGCGATGAGACGGGCGAGAACCATCTCGCCGGCGCGCTCACACAGCCCGGGGACCTCCCCGCGAGCGCAGGAGACACATTTGTGGTCTCGTCAACGAGCACGCTTGCCTGACCGCACCAACCTCACCTAGAGTCGAACGCACGTTCGAAACGGTCTCGCGTTGGCAGGCGGTCATCCCCATGCACACACCCAGCCACACCCCGCCCCAGACGTCGGAGACGAATACAGAGCAGCCAAAGCGGCACCCGAAACTCCTCCTCAACGTGCTCGCAGCCGCACACGCCGAACTGACCGGAGACACCAGACCGACCTTCACAACGGCGCAGGAAATCGCCATCACACAAACCGAGGAGGCCAACCAGATCTCCGGCAGCGGGTCGGCTGCCGAACAATTCCGCCATCACCTCGACAACTACCAGAGCAAGGCCATGCTCCTGGGCTGGATCCAGGCAGAAATGATCGAGGACCTCGCCGCACTCGCCCGGATCTGCTCACCTGACAACACCACAACCACCGCAGCGCCCAGCGAGCTCGCACCCGAGGACGTCGCCATCGAGATCAGCGTCTCCCCCATCACCGCCGCCCGCGACATGTCCCACGCCCGCACCATCACCAACCGCCTCCCCCACGCACTCCACGAACTGAGAAAAGGCCGCATCGACCTCCCACGACTCCACACCCTCGCACGCGCCACACGACCCCTGGACGACGACCTCGTGGCAGCCGTCGAAAAACACGTACTCCACGGCGGCCCCCGCCGCACCAGAGAAGCCTTCACCGACGCCACCCGACGCGCCGTACACACCCTCGACCCCGACGGTTCCACCGCACGCACCCAAGCACGAAAAGCCGAACGCCGGGTTCGGATCCTCACCAGCGAAGACAACGCCAGCAGGCTGACCGCCTTCCTCCCCGCCGACGAAGCCCATGCCTGCTACCAGCGCATTGACCAACTCGCCCGCCGAATCTCCACCCAGAACACCACAGCCGACAACAGAACCACCGACCAGATCCGCGCCGACGTACTCGTCGACCTCCTCACCGGCCGCACACAACACGCCCAGCCCCTCAGCTGCGACATCCAGGTCATCGTCCCCATCACCACCCTGCTCGGCACCTCCACAGCCCCAGGCGAGATCCCCGGAATCGGGAGCATCCCCGCCGCCATCGCCCACGACATGGCCCACCGGCCGGGATCAACCTGGCGGCGCATCCTAGTCAAATGTTCCTCATACACCATGCGCTGACCTGCCCCGATAGCGCGGGTCTCGCCGAACGCGGGCCCTTCAGAGGCATGATCGCGATTGGTGTGATCGGGCCAGCACTAGACGGTCGCTGCCGTCATCGATGACACAGCCCTACCGCGGTGGGGCAGCCCCTGGGCATGCTGCTGCCGGCGGCGCCATTGCAGCGGCCTGTCGGGGCAGATGCCCGGCGTTTGCAGTACCTACCCGATGTACGGCTCAGGTCGCGATTCCAGATAGTGACGCACTCGGAGTTGTATTGACGGGTGCATGTTGTAGGTGAGAACCTCTTTGGCCGACACGAACCGAACTTCCGATGACTCGCTACTCGTCCGGATTACCCCGCCCACCATTCGCGTTCTGAAGCAAATAGAGAATTGCTGGCGAACCTCGCCATCGTCATATGCAGCAACATGGCCCGGATTTGAATAAATCCCAACTACTCCGGTGACTTCACAAATAATTCCGGTCTCTTCTTCCACCTCGCGAGTCGTGGCCTGACTCACGGATTCGCCCGCTTCAACACCACCACCGGGAATTGCCCAATACTTATTATCCGTCCTACGGATCAACAGGATACGGCCCTGATCATCAGGGACGATCGCACTCACCGCGGGAACAATGCTATTAGCCTTCGGTGCGTTAGGGTCGTCGAGGTAGTCAACGCGGGGCACGATTCAGCTCTCCTCACGGTCTATGATGCGACTCTGCGACCAGACCCGGTCGAAGGACTCCGCATAGGTCTCAAATAGGGGTCCACCTTGAATCCTGCGAAGGTGGATGACCGGGGCGCGAAACGCGGGCATACTGTAGATATGTGGATTGATCAGCATCTGATCATCGAATCGTAGAATTGAGTTGTATAGAACCGTCGAGTGGAACCCGACTTCCAGATTCTCGGTACCTAGAATCGGCTGGTGCCAGGACAGGGCGTACCTGATGCGAGCCGCCATTCCCACCCCCACCCCTTCTTCTTCCCCCCGGGTTTGCACTTCCACAGAATCGGGATCACCAAAGGATATCCGAACCTTAACGCCACTCTCGCATTTTCTTTGAATTTCCCTCACCCAGGACGGATTAGCCTCGGGGAGATGTAGGCCAGCGAAAACCAGGATGTCTACTCGCTCGCTTGCACCCTGCAACAGGGCAAGCCAGAGCGCATTAGGAACGGCACTGCGCTCCGTGTAAACCGTCACCACCTCGCCGTGTCGCTCATCCATGGCGACGCGCTTACCCATATCAGGCCAGAGGTAATCCGGATCTTCTCCCAGGAGTCGGGCAGCACGCATCGCGGTGGTCCGGTGGGGCGTCCGCCCCTTCGTGACCCACCGCTCGACGGTCTTGGCATCGACGCCAAGCGTCTCCGCAAGTGTGGGCGGAGTCCAGCTCTTGCGTGTCAGCGCGGTGCGGAGTCGTTCGTTGGGCATACCTCTCCCGGGGACGCAGGGACGTTTCAAGCATAGAACGTCCCAAGGTGTCCCTTGCAAGGGGTAACCGCGTCCCTCGCCATCTGTCAGGTTGGCGATGGGCGCTCCGGGGCAGCTACCACGGGCCACACACGACCGGGGCGCCCACTCAAACGATGGAGACGGGGGCACCGGTGCCATACGTGAAGATCACCAGGAAGCGCGGCGAGTGCAGTTCGACCGTGTATCTACCTTGGGTGGCGGTCCGGGATCGCCTCCCGGAAGACGTGGCCCGGGAAGCTCTGAGCGAGCCCGGGGTGTCAATGGCGGAGTTCCTCGACGACGCCCGGACGCTCGTGATCGCGGTGGAGAAGTCTGCCGATGGGCTGGCCGTCGAGCTCCAGACCGAAGCGGAACAGGCGGAACAGGCGGCGCGCCCGGCGCCACAACCGGTCTGGTAGGCGCAGGATGTTGATCATTCTAAATTACGTGGGCGAGCGGGAACCCTCGTCCGTGATCGTGGATCGTGAAGTACTTCGGCATGCCGACCTTCCTGCCCTTGCCGGTCAGCTACTACGGTCCCTGCCGTCAGCCTTGAGGGTGCGGATCTACCCCGACTGGCACGGTCAGGATGCGCCGGTCGTTGATACAGGCGACCCGTTCATTGCGCCCGACGCAGACGAGACGACGGGGACGACACGGTGTTCGTGGTCGTGAGAGGCGTCAAGACGGACGAGAAGCCGGAAGCCCGGTCGCGGTGGACCTGGTACCTACCAGAGTGGCGGGCCTGCCGGATGGATCTTGAGGCGATCGTCCGTCAGATCCTTGATGATGGCGACGTGGAAGCGGTCGACGTCTGGGACGATATCTGGGAAACGCGACGCTGTTTCACCCGGGATGGCGACCTGATCGAGACCGTGACAGACGATCGAATCGACGTCCCTATCACTCCCGGTCGCGCGCTCTCACTGTCGAGATTAGGTGTCGTCCGCCTGTAGACGCAAAAAGGCGGGACACTCAAGAGAGTGCCCCAAATCGTAGATGCTCGCGGTCCAGGATCAAGCCGATGGTCCCGGGTTGCTATCTATGCGACCGATGCATTGGATGAAGCGGGATTCGATATCGCTCGAAGATCGGACACTCAAACGGCCTGAGAATAGGCGCGATACGTCTCGGCTCCGCGCGATACGGGTAGGAGTCGCTGGAAGATCTAACAGGCTACTTCATAGGGCAATCCTGTCACTGTTCCCTGCCATTCCTGTTCGGTGAGATTGATATTGTCCACTAGTGCACTGCACAATGTTTCAGCGAGGCGGGTAGGGTCGGTGTTCCATAGGCGGGTAGTTCCGTCGTGCGAGGAGGTGATGAGTGTTTTTCCGTCGGGTGTGTAGGTGAGGTCTCGGACGGTGGCGGTATGCCCGGCGAGTTTACCGGCTGAGCTGGGTTTGTTGGGATTGGTGATGTTCCAGAGCTGGACTGTTCCGCTGGTGTTTGCTGTGGCGAGGGTGTTTCCGTCGGGTGAGATGTCGAGTGCGGTGACGGATGTTCCGTCTGGGAGTATTGATTCTAGGTGTGGCTGTGCTGGGTTGGTGATGGTCCAGATGCGGGTGGTTCCGTCGGTTCCTGCGGTCGCGACGATGTTGCGGCTGGTTTGAAGGTTCCATATGGGTTGTGTGTGGCCGGTGAGTGTTGCGGCGAGGCGTGGCCGGTTCGGGTCGGTGATGGTCCAGAGTCGGGCCACATTTTCGTTGCCGTTCGATATTGCAAGGGTGTCCCCGTCGGGGGTGAACGCGATGGACGCGACGGGCCCTTGCCCTAGGGTGGTTACTCCTAGTTGTTCGGGGGTGCTGGGGTTTTCGATGTTCCATAGGTGGGTGGTTCCGTCGTTGCTGCCGACGGCGAGGGTGGTTCCGTCAGGGGATAGGGCGATTTCATAGAGGGGTCCGGCAGGGTCGGTGATTTCGGCCGTGGGAGTGCTCGGGTGGGTGGTGGTCCAGATGCGTGCGATGCCGTCGGCGTGCGCGGTGACGGCCGTGGTTCCGTTCGGGCTGAACACCGCGCCTTGGGCGCTGATCTGCTCGGCGGGTAGTTCCGCGAGCAGGCGGGGTTGCTTCCCGCTGATATCCCAGAGCTGGGGATTGACGTGGCTGGGGGCGGTCACCAGCGTCTTACCGTCAGGACTAACGTCGACCTCGTTGATAGCCCCGGCCGTCACGCGGATCTCGCCGTTCTCGGCGACGCCTAAAGCGGCGGACGCGCTGATGAGCGCTGCTCGTGTTTCGGCGGTGTCGGCAAGGCGGTAGGCGGCGAGTGCGAGACGGACGGCGGTTTCGCTGTCGGTGGCATGGGCCGCTCGGGTCGCAAGGGTATGGGACGCGGCGGTGAGGTCGCCCGGTCGGCTGGGCGGGTCCTGGGCGGCGGTTCCGGTTGGGTGCCCGCGAAGGAACACCAGCGGGACCGCTACAGCGGCGGTCAGAATCGCCGTGGCGGTGAACGCGACGAGCGGTGCTCGTCTCCCCCCGCCCCGCGCTCGCCGTGGCGGGGGCGCGGCCGGTAGGGGCTGTGGCATGGCGGTGCGTGGCGCGCGAGGTGGCGGAGTGGGGGGTGCGCCCGCCGGCGGGTGGGGGTCGGGTGTGGGCTGGGCGGTGCCGAGAAGCATCCGGTAGAGATCGGTGGTGGCGGGTCGGCGGGTGGGGTTCTTGTGCATCGCAGCAGTGACCGCCGCGTGGAGTGCGGGTGGAAGTCCGGTGGTGTCCGGGGGTTCTCTCAGGACGCGGTGTCCGACGAGCGCCACATGATCGGTCCCGAATGGGTAGTGACCGGTCGCGGCGTAGATGACCAGCCCGCCCCACGCGAAGAGGTCGGTAGCGGGGGTGACGGGCAGGCCGATGATCTGCTCGGGTGTCATGAACGCCGGAGTGCCCACGGTCACCTGGTGCCCGGTGAGGGTCGCGGTGTCGTGGCGGGTGGCGCGGGAGATCCCGAAGTCGATGACCCGCGCGCCGGTCGGGCCGAGGATGACGTTTCCCGGCTTGAGATCCCGGTGCACGACACCGGCGCCGTGGATCGCCGAGAGTGCGGTCAGGACGTTGATGGCGACGTGTTCGGCGTCGGCGGGGGGTAACGGGCCGTGCTGGGCGATGTGCGCGGCGAGGGTGGGGCCGGGAACGTACTCGGTGGCCAGGTAGGGGATGGGCCCGTCGGGGTCGGCGGTGAGGAGAGCGGCGGTGCAGAACCGGGGGACGCGTGCGGCGTGGCGTGCCTCGCGCGCGAACCGGGCGCGGAACTCCGGATCGTCTGCCATGTCGGCACGGACGACTTTCACCGCGACGTGCCGTCCGGCGGGGTCGGTGGCGAGGTACACCGTGCCCATGCCACCCGCGCCGAGACGGCGGATCAGCGTGTACGGGCCGACATGGCGGGGGTCGGCATCGTCGAGCGCGGTTCCGGGCGAGGTGGGGCGGGTCATCGGGTCGGGCGTGGGGGCGGGTCACGGCGCGGCCGGTCGGGCGCGGCGCGGCGGTGCTCCGCGCTGGTGGGGCGGGGCGTGATGGTGGGGGGCGGTGCTGGGGGCTGTCGGTGCTGCTCGGTGGCGTGGGTGGTGTCGATCCCGACCCGCACCCGCTGATACAGCTCCACGGCGAGGCGTTTTGCAAGGCGATCTTCGGTGTGGCGTTGGACGGTGGAGGCACCGACCCCGAAGGCGATACCGGCTTTCTCGCGGCGTTCGGCGCGGGTGAGTGCGACGGCGCGCCGTCCACGGATGGCGGGGTGCAGATCTAGGAGTGCTTCCAAGGCGTGGGCGGTCGGTCCGCCGAGTGCGGTGACCGCCGCAACGATGGTGCGGTGCGCTTGGGTGGCCCGGTCGGTGGGGTGGACTCCAGGGCGGGGTGGGCTGAGGTAGTCCACGAGCGCGCACCCGTCGGGGGTGGCGAGTAGGTCGGTGGCGTACGGGATGCCGAGAGGGTAGAGCCCTTTCACGATGTGCCCCACCAGCCGTGGCGTGGGGTCCTCGGGTTCGGGGGCAGGGCTTACAGGGTCAGTGGTCACGTCACCATCCGTTCGCGCAGAGTCGAAACCAGCAATCAGCACACTGCTTGTCACGATCTGACTACGATGCCTGGTTTCTGCTGCTTGTGAGCATGTTGTCGCGCCGGTGCCCGATCTGCGCCCGATCCACGCCCGATCCACGCCCGATCTGCGCCACATCCGGTCACGTTAGGTGTTCGGCTGGGTGCGCCGCTGGATCGGGTAGGGGTAATTGCCTGATCGGCGCCACTGCCTGATTGACGCCCGGTTCCCGCCCGGTCGGGAACGTCTGGGCGCTGGATAATTTCCGGTAATCGGACCGGTTCTGTTTCACGCGGACGGTACTCGGCGGCAAAGAATGGTCCCTGTCAACACGCCCCACCCGCACATCCCGGTGGTGTGCGAGGTGGAAGGCTCTCATTCTTGCGTGGAGGTCTGTCATGCGTCGTGTCTACCTCGTCCGGTCCCCGTGGCGGATATTCGTTCGCTGGTGTGTTTTCTTCGGTGGCCTGTTCCTGCTGCTGACCGGTGTCCAGTACACCGCGCGGTTCTTCTTCGAGTCGGCGGGCGCGTTCTTCATCGTGTCCGTTCTGGTCGCGGCGGTGTTCTGGGTCGCTTCGCGGCTAGGCCGGTGACCGTGAACCCTCTTGCTTTCACGGTCGACCCGCTGTGTCCGGCTTCCTCGCCCATCGTGCCCACGGGATTCCTCGTGTACGACGCGGCGTGGTGGCTGTTCGAAAGCGTTCTGATCTTCGGTGTCGTGTTTCCGGTCGTTCGGAACCGTCGCGTTCCTGTCCTGGTGTGGCTCGCGATGCTGTGGGCGCTGATGACCGTGGTTCGTTTCTTGCCGGTGCTGACCGGTCTGCCGTTCACCCGCTGAACACCACCGAACCCCTTTCCCGGCTTCCCGTTTCCTGTTTCTTCTCGGAAGGGATTCATTTCGTGTCGCACGTTTCGCGCTCGGCTGCTGTGCCCCCGGACGACCTGTCCGGGCCCCTGACCTTGGACGACTTGGAGAACCGGGCGGACAAGGCGTACGCCCGGCACATGGAGACCTACACCGCGGTGACCGTTCTTCACCGCGTCCACATGGACCACGCGGTATGGAACGACACCGCGTCGGACACGCTGGGTCTCGCTCGGGAAATGGTCACCGCGTACCGGGATGTGACCCGTAAGGAGTGGTACGAGGCGTACATCGCGTGGGCGACCGCGGCCGGTTTCGAAATCCCCGCCGACATGGTGAACGACGGTACCGACATTCCCACGGGCGCGGCGGACGACCCGCCCGACCACCCCGTCTACTAGCCCACTCGGTCCGCATTTCCTGATCCTGTTCACCCTGTGGAAGGGGAATCAGTGGAACCGACGATCGTCATGCTTCTCGGCGCGCTCCTGATCCTGGCACTGATCGGCCCGAAGATTCGTTTGAGCAGGCTGGTTCCGGTCGTCGGAATCCTGCTCGGGTTCTTCCTCGCCGCGCGCGGATTCCTGCCCACCCTCGGGGACGTGTTCGACCTCATCCGCGGATTCTTGCGGCAACTCCCGATCGATCTCTAACCGCCACCCTCACCCGTTGGCACGGTGCGGCGCGCCCCGGTTCGGTTCGGGGCGTGCCGCGCCGGACCCCCGCATTTTCGAGAAAGGTACGGCCTGCCGTGTCTTCCGACATCCCGCCGGAGTCCACCGGCGCGGTGGTGAGCTGGGTACCCGACGTCGGGACCGCGCTCACCCCGCACCCCCCAGACGTAAGGACCGACGGGGCGGTGCTGCCCTACCCGCCCCCGCCGCTTCCCGCGTCCCGTGACCGCTCGTTCGACGTGGCGTTGGACCCGATCGACTCCGGCCGGTCGGTGCCGGTCCCGGTCGACCCCCCGACCCCGCCCCCGGTCGACGTCGAACGACGCCCGATCATCCCGCCGTCATTCACCCGCGCCCAGCTCCCCGCCACCGTCCGGCACGCGGCCGGACGGTGGGCGCACATCACCGCCTACCACCTCGTCCGCGTCCCGTGGTACCTCCCGCTCATCCTCGCCACCGCGACCGTGGGCGCGGTGCGCCTCGCCGCGCGGCACGCGGGGTGGGTGAGCGTGGCGGAACAGGCACCACTACGCCGCGCGGCGGTGGAAGCGGGAGACACCGCCACATGGCTCAAGCTGCACAAGGAAGCACGCGGCACCCGCCGCACCCGCGCCATGGTGCTCGTCGCGGAGCTGGCCGGTGTGGTCCTGGGCGCCACCGCCCTACCGGGAGTGCTCGCGGCCACCCCGCGCCCGCTGGTGTGGCTCGCGACCGCCGGTGTGGTCGTGGGGCTCGCGCAGGCCGGGCGTCCGGCCGGACGCCCGTTGATCGCTCCGGCGGTGGTCACCCCCCGGTTCCGGAAACTCAACGCCGACATCGTGTTGCGCGCCTACTACGCCGCACGTCTCGGCGCGCCCGACAAACCAGGACAAGAAATCACGTTCGGTTCCGCCATGGCACGCGAAGGAAACGGAAGCCGCGTCGCCGTAGACCTCCCCTACGGGAAAGGATTCGGCGAGGCAGTCAAAGCACGCGACGCCATCGCGTCCGGATTGGACGTCGCCACCACACAGGTTTTCCTGATCCGGGATAAAACCTCCCACCGGCGGCATGTCCTGTGGGTAGCTGACCGTGACCCCCTCGCGCTCCCCGCCGGACGCACCCCCCTTCTCGCATGCCGCCCCACCGATATTTGGACACCGGCACCGTTCGGACTGGACGAACGCGGCGGTAAAGTCACCATCGATCTGTTGTGGAACAGTATTCTTGTCGGTGCCCAGCCCCGGCAAGGGAAAACGTTCACGCTCCGCGGGTTGGGCCTGTTCGCCGCGTTGGACCCGTACGTGAAACTGTCCGTGTTCGACGGGGGCGGGAAGCCCGACTGGCGGCGGTTCGCGCTGGTCGCTGACCGGTGCGCGTTCGGACTGGCACCCACCCGCGACGGTGACCCGATCGACATCCTGCGGTACACGCTCCGCGACATCAAAACCGATGTGCAAGACCGGTACGTACGCCTGTCCGACCTCCCTGCCGACATCTGCCCGGAAGGGAAACTCACCCGCGACATCGCCCGTGACCCCCGCTACGGAATGCCCGTCCGTCTCCTTCTGATCGACGAATTTCAGGAATACTTCAACACCGGAGACAGCGAGGCAGACAAGGAAATAGCCGACCTACTCGTCTACCTGATCCGCGTTGCGCCCGCGGCTGGGGTCATTATCGGTACCGCCACGCAACGGCCGTCGGGGATCGGGAGCGGGGACACCGCCCGGAAATTCACCGACTTCCGCGACAATCACATTGTCCGGTTCGCGCTCCGCACCGGATCATGGCAAGTATCAGATCTTGTCCTCGGGTCCGGAGCGTTCTCCGAAGGACTCGATTCCTCCACCCTGCTTCCCGAACACAAGGGCGTCGGCATGCTCCGTGGCGCGTCGGAGCACACCCCGACCGTGCGGACCTACCTCGCGGACGCCCAGGACACGGAGAAGATCCTCACCGTCGCGCGGGCCGTGCGGGAACGCGCGGGCATGCTCACCGGCCACGCGGCCGGACACGCACCCCCCACCCCGGCACGCGACATCCTCACCGACGTACTCACGGTCTTCGGTGAGGATGCCGGACTGCACTGGCAGCA
Organism: Parafrankia sp. BMG5.11; assembly: GCF_004337455.1. NCBI lineage: Bacteria > Bacillati > Actinomycetota > Actinomycetes > Frankiales > Frankiaceae > Parafrankia > Parafrankia sp. BMG5.11. The sequence continues at coordinate 32,217 of NZ_SJXI01000037.1, forward strand.
GATCACCGAACGTCTCGCCGCGCACATGCCGGAGCACTACACCGACGCCACCCCCGACGCGATCAGCGCCCAGCTCCGCGCGCTCGGCGCGCCGAGCGTCGACGTCAAACGACACGGCCAGGTCCTCAAAGGAGCGCGCCGCGTCGCGCTCGCCGAGCTTCGGGACCGCCGCGCGCTCCCGTCCGGGGGGTAGCGGGCACCGGCGGGAAGGTAGCGCCCGCGCTACCACCCCCGCTACCGCCCACACCCACCGTGACCAGCCCAAATACCGGCCGGTAGCGGGTAGCGGCCCCACCCGCCGTACCCCCGCAACCTGCCGAAACCGGCTCCCTGGACCCCCAACCCGCCGCTACCCGCTACCCCGCGCGGGCGGGCGGACAAGGGCCCACGGGCGGACGCCGGTGCCACCATCCCGCCTCCCACTGCCGGAGTGCCGTGACCGCTGGCGACCCGACCGATCCCAGCACCGAACCCGCCGAACCACCCACCGCCACCACCGGCCCGACCGGCGACGATGACGAGGTGAGCCGACGCACCGACCGGGCGTACCACCTCGCGCGCACCATCGCCCGGTTCCGCGCGACGATCAGCCCGGAAGGTGCCGCCCGCCTCGCGGACATCCTCACCATCGATACCAACCCACCCACCGACACCCTGTAGACCCCCGAACGCGGTGCGGCCCCCGACCGGGGTTTTCCCGGTCGGGGGCCGCACCTTGTCGTGTCAGCCGGTGGCCTACGGGCCACCGATCACCAGCGGCGGACCAAGCTCGTCGGCGGGCCGGTTGAGGGTGAACCCCATACTCGCCAGCACTTCCGCCGTCCGCTCCGCCATCATCGTCACCACCGGCCGGTCCGCCTCACCCCCGCCGAAGATGACCCCGTGCGCCATATGCGGGTGCGTCACCCATCCCAGAGCGACGCCAGGAAGCTCACCGGTACGGGTGGGGGTCAACGTCACCCCGCCGCACGGTTCGGGGCTGTGCGGGTCGTACAGCGGCAAACCCACGGCGGTAAGAGCATCCGCGACGCGAGCCGCAAGCGTGCTCACCCGGTCGCGTTCCGGGACAAGCGGTGTCCGATCTTCCTCCACCACCCGCGCGCGCATCCGCGACACCAGCCGCTCCCACGCGAGATCCTCCGGCGCGGGCCGCGCGGCGAGGCTGCCATCCGGTGACAGCCACCCGTACGCCGCAGACGACCCCGGGCGCGTCCGGACGCTGATCAGCGCGTCGAGCTGGTCACGGTGGGGGCCGTCGACCGCACGACCGGCGCGCACCGTCCACCACGCGGCAACCCCCCGTCCCACCGGCATACGACCGGCGGACGGGCCATCCGATCCGGGAACACCTGGCAGAGCGGGAAGCCACCCCCCGGCCGGGGCCGTCGCAGGGGCGGGCGCCGCGTCACGGGCGGGCCGGGGGCGGAACACCAGCACCGACCGGTGCTGGTCACCGTAGAAGTGGATGAACACAGCACCGACGGGAAGATCAGCCGACGCGGTGATCAGATCATCGGGCGTCGCACCCGGCACGATCACCAGTTCGTAGAGACCGGTCATGGTCCGGGACACGTGGGTGAGGGGGCGCCCCTCATCCCGGTCACGCCGAGACGGCATGATGGGCATAGGTCGTCATCTCCTGTAGCGGCAGGGGAAGGGGATCTAGACCCCGGGACGGCGCGTCAACGCCGTTTCGGGGTCGCCTTGTCATCTCGCCCTACGGGCGAGGTTTCCCGTCACGAGAACGGGAAGCGAACCAAATCCTGCGACCGGGCACACACCCGGCCGGATGGGTGTGTATCGTCAGAGCTTATTTTCTACGACGCGGATTCTGCCGTAGTCGAAAGTTCCAATCGGGGTGGTCGACTCTCCGATAATCACGGCGTCGAAGAGGAACCGCAGCACCGCGTTCATCCTCTCCTTCTCGCCGTTTTCCGCCATCCGGTCCCACGCGGCGCGCGCGTTCGGCCCGGTCAGGCCCGCCAGAATCTCGACTGTCGGGCGCGGCGCAGAACTCCGCTTCTCCAACTCCCGAATCTGATCGGTGATGACCTTCCGATCCTCTCGGTACTCACGCGCGGAAAACTCACCCTTTTTCCAACCCTCCCGCAACTCCTCAAGATCGTTACGGAGTTCATCCAACCTTTCCTGGTTGGGGGCGGGAAGGCCGGACGCGATGGCCGGGGTGCCGGAAACGTTCAACTTTTCCAGCCACCCGACAGCGGCATCAGACGCAAACTCCTCAACAGCTTTCGCGCTGATACGGCGCACGCAGTGACGGGAGTTCGACGCGGCAAGCTGCTGACGGGTGCACACGTAGTACCGACCCCGACCCGTACCCGCCATCCGCACCGTGCACCGATCGCACATGATCAGACCACGCAGCAGGTAGAAATTCTCGGCCCTCACGGTGAAATGCGCGGCCCGGTAAGACAACCGCTCCTGAGCTTCCTCCCACACGCCCCTACTGATGATCGCAGGCCACTGCCCCTCGCCGATAATCTCGCCGTGGAACTTGCGCAGTCCGGCCAAATAAGGGTTCTTCAACACGTCACGCACCGACGCTGGAATCCACGGAGTTCCTTTACGGGTCCGACCGTGCTGACACAAAACGTCGGCAATCTTGTACGGCGACATTCCCGCGAGAAAGAGACGGAAGATGACCTTGATTAGCAAGGCTTCCTTCGGAACGATCTGCATTCCGGTACCGTCGTAACCGTACGTACGTCTCCCGCCGTATCGGGGCTTTCCTTCGCTCGCCTCTTCTAGCCGCGCGTCCTTAATTCGCCGGGAAGCATCGTCCGACGACCGGCAGGCGTGCGCAACCTCAATCCGCAGAAAAAAACGGTCATCCGGATCGGAAAGATCGCGACGGTTCGCCTGACCATGCAACGTAATATTGTGATCATCTGCAATGGTCAGCAGCTCTTCGAGGTCTCTCGGCTGACGCATCAACCGATCCGGATGGTAGGCAATCACATGCCTGATCTTCCGCTTCCGGGCAATGTCCAACAGGCGGTCCCACCCCGGACGCTTCCGATTCCGTTGCCACGCCGACCGGTTCGGATCAATGAACACGTGATCGGGACTGACAACCAGCCCCAACCGGTCGGCTACCTCGCGCGCGATCTCCCGCTGACGATCAACGCCCGTCTGATCATCATCCCTGATGTGCGAGATCCGGCAGTAGATCGCGGCAGGCTCACCCGCCCACGGACGCCGCCGATCCTCACCGTTGCCACCACCGGCCCGCCGCGCACGCAACCGAGCACGGACCTCCCGCGCGCGCTCCTTGTCCACGCCATGATCGCTCATGGGCCGTAGTGTATGAACTCGGTTCGGTCCTCACCGACCCCCGCGGACACCTCCTCGAAGTCGCCAACCGCCGCCACCCGACACCCGCCCAGACACGCCACATCCGAACCCGCGACCGGACATGCCGACACCCAGGCTGCACCCGACAGGCGATCCACTGCGATATCGACCACACCATCCCCCACACCGACCACGGACCCACCGTGACCCGAAACCTCGGGCTCCTCTGCCGCCGTCACCACCGCATGCGACACCAAGGAAAATGGAAAATCCACCAACCAGAACCCGGTATCTTCCACTGGACCACCGCCCTCGGCCACACCGTCACCATCAACCCAGACCCCTACCACCACCCCAACCCATCACCCAACACCAACCGACCCGACGACAGGGACAACCCACCCTCCTGAGGCGAACCACGAGGAGGGATTCGGTCTCGTACAGGACGACTTCGACAGGGCACTCGGATTCGGACGACGGCGCCGTCAGGTATCCGAGGTCGACGGGAGATCCGGGTAGCTCGGGACGCGCTTCTCCATCCGGGCCTGAATCGACTCGGTAACGTCTACTGGCTGGAGTGCCCCCGCCTGCCAGGTTGCCGTGTGTGCCAGGGCGTCGGCGACGGGGTGATCGCGCGAGTAGAGCAGCATCTCCTTGCTCCCCCAGACCGCCATTGGGCTGTTGGCGGCAATTTCCTCCGCAACCTCGCGTACACCGCGCAGCATCGCTTCCTGATCCGGGTAGACCTCGTTCACCAGGCCGACGGCGAGAGCACGGTCGGCGGGAAGTCGACGACCGGTGTAGACGAGCTCACGCGCAACTCCGTCCGGAATTATCTTGGGGAGTCGCTGCAGTGTGCCGAGATCGGCGGTAATTCCGATCTTTGTCTCCTGAACAACGAAAAACGCGTCCGCGGTGGCATAACGCATGTCGCAGGCCGTCACAAGGTCGAGGCCACCCCCGACACAACCGCCCTGCACCGCCGCGAGAACGGGGAAGCGCACCCGTTCCAGCGCAGTGAGAGCGCCCTGCATGCGAAGAATAAGCGAGCGGCGGGTCATGTTGACACGAGCCGGCTCTCCGTCCGAAAAAAGCTCCGTGCCGCCGAAGATATTCAGGTCCAGGCCCGCGGTGAAGTGTCGACCGGTCGACGAGATCACGAGCACCCGGACGCCTCCGTCCTGGTCAATCTTCGAAACGGCCAGGGGGAGATCTCGCCAGAAATCCGGTTGAAGCGTGTTGAGTTCTTCCGGCCTGGAGAGAACGAGCCATGCGACCTTGTCGACCACGTCTATCTCGAAACTGCGGCTACCCACGAAAGACTCCCGAAGAAACTGTGTCCCGTCCGAATCCGTCCACCTTCTCCCATCGACACACTCGCCGCAAGATCACGCCTACGGTGCCGAGCGCCCTGGCAGCATGGCCGCCAGGGCGGGGACATCGCCGAGCGATCGCAGTGTGTCGTTCAGGTGCGTGCAGGTGGACGTACCGCGGAAGGTTGTGCCCACGACCTGCCGGACGTCTGCGGCTGCGGCGCCAGCCAGCCGGGTGGCGCTCGCGGCCGCGCTCGGGCACTCGACCCACGGCAGCGCGCGCGGAGTCGACTCGATCTCGGTGAACGTCATTGTCTCCGGGTCGAGCAGCGCGTTCACCGTGTACTCGTGGATGACGGCCTCAGGTCCGCTGTCGGACTGGTAGCTGTCCCGGAAAAGCACGTCCACCTGCAGTGCGTCGACGCCGGCGGGCAGCAGGTCAAGGCGGCGGGCCCGCCGCATGCCGTGCGGAGGCAGTCCGGTCAGCGCATGCCATGCCATCGGATCATCGGGCACCAGCAGGGACGGCGCCCGTGGGCCGGTGACCATGGGTGGGCCGTTCCCGTCCTCGATCGAGTTGATGATCGTCGCGCCGCGCGCCCAGCCTGCGCATTGGTCGGCCTGCGCCAGCATGATCCGTCCATCGCCGTGAACGAGGCCCATGCGAGCTGTCGCGTAGCCGGAGACGAGCGAGGTCACCGGGGCATCGTCGAACAACGCGGCAAGCAGCGGATGGGTGGCCCGGAGCTCCGGCACGATCTCGGCCAGGTGACGACGGAAGCCGGATGTGGAGCTCACGCCGATGAGGCCGGCCAGTTCGGGGACCTCTGGAGCAGTCTCGACGCGCAGGATTTCGCGACGGCTCTGGAAGGCGATCTCGAAGCGGAACATCGCCTCGGCGATCACGGAGGCGGCGCCCTCGGGGCCGGTGGCCAGGTCCCGACCGCGGCCGATCAGGATCAGGTTTCCGGTCGGGCCGTCCGGGCGCAGCGAGTCGAGTGTGATCGTTCGCCGCACCGAACCGGGACGGCGCGGGGGGCTGCCTGCGGTCGGCTCGTGTATGCCGCGCCGCGGGTGCAGTGGCGGCTCCGCAGGCGGTGGGGGCACAAGCTCCCAGTTCGAGGCCATCCTCATCCCCCTTTGTCACTCGGGGCTCGCCTAGGAGGACACCTGGCGACGGCTACCCATTCCCGATGGGGCGTGCCGGGCGGGTCAGCGGGCCGCGTCGAGCACCGCGGGCCAGTGCGCCGGGTCGGAGCCGCCCGAGTCGTAGAGCGTTGTCCGGGCGTAGACGCCGCCGATCTTCTCACCGAGTGCGCGGCCGACCTCCTCGGGGGTGCCTACGACGGAGAACTCGGCCATCATCTCGTCGGTCACCAGGTCGGCCATGTCATCCCAGCGGCCCTGCTTGGAGAGGGCCGTCAGCTCGGGCTGCACCTCGCCCCAGCCGTGCATGTCGAAGACGGCGCGGTAGGCGGGGGTGGAGCCGTAGAAGGCGATCTGCTTCTTGGTGGCGGCCACCGCGCGGTCCATCTCCTGTGCGGTCCGGCCGATGGTGACGAAGGAAGGCCCGCAGATCGTGAAGTCCTCCAGGTCGGTCTTGCCGGCCTTGGCCCGGCCGCGCAGCAGTGCGGGAATCGTCACCTCCTCGACGTAGCGCATGGTGCTGAAGGGATGGACGAGGAACCCGTCCGCGACCTCGCCGGCGACCTCGGTCATGCCGGGTCCCACCCCGGCGAGGTAGATCGGGGGCGGGCCGAAGGAGTGCGGCTTGGGGGTGAAGAACGGGGTCATGAGCGTGTGGGTGTAGAAATCGCCGCGGAAGTCCAGCTTTGTGCCGTTCTGCCAGCAGTCCCAGATTGCCCGGATCGCCAGGATGAGCTCACGCATGCGGGCGGCGGGGTGCGACCACGGCATCGAGAAGCGCTTCTCGATGTGCGGCTTGATCTGCGATCCGAGGCCGAGGACAAACCGGCCCTCGCTGTACTGCGCCAGGTCGTATCCCAGATTCGCCAGTGTCATCGGCGTGCGGCCAAACGCGATCGCGATCGATGTCCCGACCGTCAGGGAACTGGTCGCGGTCGCGGCCTGAAGACACTGCATGAACGGGTCGTGCCGGGTCTCCCCGACCCAGGCGCCGGCGTACCCCTCCTTCTCGACGCGGGCGGCAGTGGTCGAGGTAGAGGCGATGTCGTCAGACAGAGTGAAATCGATCTTCATCGCGTCTCCTCGTTGCAGTCCCGGGCACGCCGCCGGTCATCAGGTTGGTGCCAGCGGACCGACGCAGGCAACCGATCCTGCCACCACGTCCGTCATGTGCACCGATCGGACCGATCTCGTCACGCACGGTATGACATGCCCGTACCCAGGGCACGTGAGAGACCGGAGGACACGTGAGGAGCACGCGCGAAGGAGGACAGGCGGCACAACCACCACTCCACTGGAGGGGATGACTTCATGAGTGCATCTACTGGCGCCGGCGGTCCGCGGCGTGAACGACGCGGCGGGCGCGCCGATCCGGAACTGCCCGACGACTTCTCCACCCGATCCACCCGATCAGGTGGAGATTCCGCATCGGGTAGGGGGAGCGCAGAGCATCCGAACGCGGGTACGGACGACCAGACGATCTTCGCCGATCGCTCCCGGACGCCCGACAGCACCTACCAGAACCAGCCTGACCACCTGCGTGGTGAGCACGCGCACGGCGGCCGGACGGGCGCTGGCGGCAGCGGCGCCCTCGGTGGCCCGGGACTGGCGGCCAAGGCTGGTCCCGCGCTGCTGATGCTCGGGATCGGATGGATCCTGTTCGCGCTGGCCATACCGATGTTCGGCCTCACCACCGGGAAGTCGATCGCCATCCTGCTCGGGATCATGCTGCTGGTCGCAGCGGTCAGTGAGCTCGCCGCCGCGATGACGGCCGCGGCGGACTGGCGCCCCACGCATGCGTTGCTGGCGCTGCTGTTCGTCATCGGCGGCATCGTCGCGCTCGCATGGCCGGCACCCACGCTCACCGTGGTGGCCCGCATGGTGGCGTGGTATCTGCTGGTCGCGGGAATCCACGCCATCGCGACGGCGTTCGCGCATCGGCGCGTCGACCGCGGTGGCCCGACCTTCGGCACGGCTGCCGGGAACCTGCGTGGTGGGGCTCCGTGGTGGGCGCCGCTGGCGATCGGTGCCTTCTCGATCGGCATCGCCTTCTGGGCGGCGGCGCACCACTACCCGACCTACTCGTTCGTCGTCCTGTGGGTCGCGCTGGCCGCGCTCGTCACCGGTCTGACGAAGGTGGCCGCGGCGTTCCGGTCCAGTGGTCGGGCCGACGAGCAGGGGGTGGACACGCTGGCCGAGAGCGGCTTCAGCGGACGCGCCACCGCCGAGTCCGCGCGGTCGCAGGCACGCGGTGACACCCGGGTTCGCGGTGGAAGGTAACCGGGTGGAACGTAATTGATCAGAAGCAGAAAGTGGCGGTCGGGGTTTCCCGGCCGCCACGAACAAGGCATGTCACAAGCGGGCGCATCGCCTGCCCGCGGTCGCCTACGCTCACGGACGACGACAAACGATGACGGAGGCGGGCACGGTGACGGAGGCGGGCACGGTGACGGCGGAGACCGATGAGAAGGAGATCCTGACCGAGATCCGCGACGGCGTCTGCGTCATCACGTTCAACCGGCCGCAGGCACGCAACGCGGTGACCAGCACGATGGCGCTCGCCTATGCGGCCGCCCTGCGTGCGGCGGATGACGACCCGCAGGTCCGGGCAATCGTGGTCACTGGTGCCGGCGCGGGCTTCTGCGCCGGAGCCGATCTCGCGGTGCTGCGCGACGGCGCCGAAGCGATCAAGAAGTTCGTACCGGCTCGCGAGGACCTGCCGGCCCTCACGATGCGCCTGCGCAAGCCGGTGATCGCCGCGGTGAACGGCGCCGCGGTGGGCATCGGTTTCGCCTACATGATGGGCAGCGACATCCGGATCGCCGCCGAGTCAGCCAAGATCGCGACCGCGTTCTCCCGGCTCGGTCTCGCGGCGGAGTACGGCGTCTCCTGGCTGCTGCCACGGGCCATCGGCCTCCAGCCGGCGCTGGACCTGCTTCTCACCGGGCGGACCATCGGCGCCCAGGAGGCTGCGAAGCTCGGGCTCGTCCAGCAGGTCGTCCCCGACGGGACCGTTCTGGAGGCCGCGGTCGCCTACGCGAAGGACCTGGTCGAGAACTGCTCGCCGTTCTCGCTGGCAATGATCAAGGAACAGGTCTACCTGGACCTCGATCGTTCTCAGGACGACGCGCTGACCGACACGCTCCGCCGGATGGACATCGCCTTCGAGGGCCCAGGGCTCGCGGAGGCGCTGACCGCGCGCACGGAGAAGCGGCCCGCCGTCTTCGACGCGCTCCCTACCCGGGAGGCGTGACAGCGTCACGGAAGGCCCGGCGGTAGGCCTGGGGGCTGGTGCCGACCAGCCGGCGGAACCCGTCCCGGAAGGCGGTGGGCGATCCGAAGCCGACCTGCGCGGCGATCCGCTCCACCGAGTGCCCGGTGGTCTCAAGCAGGTACTGCGCCTGCCGCAGGCGCACCCGGTGCAGCCACTGGGACGGGGTCGTGCCCGTCTGTTCGCGGAAGCGGCGGTTGAGCGTGCGTGGGCTCGTCATCGCCTGGGCGGCGAGGTCGTCCACCGTCAACGGGCGGTGGCAGTTCGCCTCCATCCACCGCAGCAGTGGTTCGAGGACGGAGCCGTCCGGCGGCGGGCGGTCGCGGACGATGAACTGGGCCTGGCCTCCTTCCCTGGCCAGCGGGACGACCGACAGCCGGGCGACGTCCGCGGCCACGGCGACCCCATGGTCGGAGCGGATCATGTGCAGGCACAGGTCGAGGCCGGCCGCGGCGCCGGCCGAGGTCAGGATCTGCCCGTTGTCGACGAACAGCACGTTCGGGTCCACTTGCACGGCGGGATGACGGCGGGCGAGCTCCTCGGCGGCGATCCAGTGCGTGGTCGCGCGCAGGCCGTCAAGCAGGCCGGTCTGCGCGAGCAGGAACGCGCCGACGCAGACGGAGGCGATACGGGTGCCGCGCGCGGCGGCGGCCCGCAGCGCGGTGACGGACTCCGGGGGCAGGGGTCCGGCCTGCTCGCCGACGCCGGGGACGACGATCGTGTCGGCCTCGGCGAGCGCGTCCAGCCCCCAGGGGGCCCGCAGGGAGAACGCCCCGCCGTCGGCCTCGACGGTGCCGCTGATGCTCCTACCAGCGCAGATCTTCACCCGATAGGCCGCCCGGCCGTCGGGGAGCCGGGCACGGCCGAAGGTGTCGACGGGCACCGCGAGATCGAAGGGGACCACGCCCTCGAGGGCGAGAACCGCCACGGTGTGCATGGCAGGACGATAACCAGGCAACTGTTTCCCGCCAACGGGCGATCCCGCCGGTCCCACCCCTGACCTGAGCCCAGCTCACGGGGGTATTACGCCATGAACAGGAACTGTTCACCGCCGACAGCTGTGGGTGTCAAGGGCCGAAGGGGAGGAGTCCCCGTGGCGGGAATCCGTCGGTAGATGGCACTCCTGCCACTCACGAAAGCGGCGGTTCGGCGCCTACCGTGGCGGTTGCCGCATCCTCCGGCTGCCTCCGCACTCCCAGGACGGACCCGTGACCACATTCCTGTTGAGCGTCCACGTTCTCGTAGCGATCATCGCCATCGGCCCGGTGACGGTCGCGGCGAGCATGTACGCGCCGGCGGTGCGGGCGGCGCTGCGTGACCCGGGCGACGTCAGGACGGCGGGAGTGGTCGGCACGCTGCACCGCATCTGCAACGTCTACGCGGCGATCGGCATCACCGTGCCGATCTTCGGTTTCGCCACCGCCGCGAGCATGGACGTCCTCGGCGACCCGTGGCTCGTCACCTCGATCATCCTGACGGGGCTGGCCGCGGTGCTGCTGGCGACGGTGGTCCTCCCGTGGCAGCGGCAGCTTCTGGAGGAGATCGCCCCAGGCGGGGCCACCGGGCCGGCCGGCGCCGGGCACGCGAACCCGGCGGCCGTCGCCGCACGGACGAAGCGGCTCGCGATGACCACCGGCATGTTCAGCCTGCTGTGGGCCGTGGTCACGGTGCTGATGATCGCCCGTCCGGGGTCGACCACAGGCGTCTGACCCGGCCCGGGCCGGCGGTTCAGCGGGGCCGGGGTGGCGGCGCGGTGTCGAGGCGGTCGAGGATCTGGCCGCAGATGGCCGCGAGCTGGTCGAGCTGGTCGCGCGCGAGCGCCTCGACGACCAGGTCGCGAACGGTCTCCACATGGCCGGGAGCGGAGTCGGCCAGCTTCGCGAAACCGGTGTCGGTCAGCGTGGCGTTCGTGACTCGTCCGTCGGCCGCGCACGGGGCGCGGCGCACCCAGCCCTTGTCCTCGAGACGCTTGACCGCGTGCGAGAGCCTGGACAGCGAGCCGCAGGTGAACTGGGCGAGCCGAGCCATCGCGAGCGTCCGGTTCGGTGCCTCCGAGAGCCCGACCAGCACCGAGTACTCGAAGTGGCTCAGTCCGGCGTCCCGGCGGAGCTGGGTGTCGAGGGCGGCGGGCAGCCGGGTCATCACACCGATCAGACCGCGCCAGGCCGCCCGTTCGTCGGCGTCGAGCCAGCGGGGCTCGGCGGCGGTCTCCCCCGCTCGGCCGCTCCCGTGGTCGTGCTCGCGACCGGCACCCTGGCCGGGGTCGTGGCCCGCTCCCCGGCCCCCCGCGCCATCCGACCCGTGACCTGCGTGCGCGTTCAAGCTGTCTGCCTGTGCCTTCCGACTTGATGTACCGACCGGTGGACGGCGGGCCGGGCCTGCGTGCCGGCCGGCGTCGCGGACGTCCGCCGCCCCCTTGTCTACGACTTCAGCGGGTTCGGACCGCCGCCGCTTCCGGATGACCTGCGACACTCCGGGGATCGGCCACCGCAGGCCCGGGCCGGAGCCGGACCCGCCGCGGCCCGAGGCGCCGCTCATCGTCCCGGCCGAGGGTTACATGATGGGACTGCCCAAACGATCGTTCCAGGTCGCCTGAGTCGCGCGGCGGCGGGACGGGGCCGGCCGCGCGGGACGGCCGGCGGCCCCGACCGGCAGTCCGCGACGGGCGGGAGGAGTCGTCCCGGATGGAACCCCTCCGCGCGGATGATCCCCGGACCACCGGCGGATACCGGCTGCTCGGCCTGCTCGGCGCCGGCGGGATGGGCCGGGTGTACCTGGCCCGCGGCCCGGGCGGGCGCACCGTCGCCGTCAAGGTGATCCGGCCGGAGTTCGCCGGCGATCCGACGTTCCGCGCCCGGTTCCGCCGCGAGGTCGAGGCCGCCCGCCGGGTCGGCGGCGCCTGGACCGCGCCGGTGATCGACGCCGACCCGGACGCCGAGCAGCCCTACCTGGTCACCGGGTACGTCCCGGGACCGTCCCTGCTGGAGGCGGTGCGCCGGCGCGGCCCGCTTCCGGTACCGACCGTGCGGGCGCTGGGTGCCGGCCTCGCCGAGGCGCTGAGCGCCGTGCACGCCGCCGGCCTGGTGCACCGCGATCTCAAGCCCTCGAACGTGCTGCTCGGCCTGGACGGGCCACGGGTCATCGACTTCGGGATCTCCCGCGCGTTCGACGCCACCGTGCTCACCCATTCCGGGTCCGCGATCGGCTCGCCGGCCTTCATGTCACCCGAGCAGATCGGCGGGCAGGAGGTGGGGCCGGCCAGCGACGTCTTCGCCCTCGGCTCGGTGCTCGCCTTCGCCGCGACGGGATCAGGCCCGTTCTCGGGCAGCAGGATGCCCGCGGTGATGTACGGCATCCTGGCGGGCGAGCCACGGCTCGACGCCGTCCCTGCCGAGCTGCGCGGCATCGTGGACGCCTGCCTGCGCAAGGCGGCGGGTGAGCGCCCGGGGCCGCTTGACGTGCTCGCGGAGCTCGTCCCGGGCGGCGGCGCCGCCGAACTGATCACCGCCGGATGGCTGCCGCAGGACCTGGTCACCGGGCTGAGCCGGCAGGCCGTCGCGCTCCTCGACCTGGACGTTCCCGCCACCACCACCGTGACGAACGACCACGCCACATCGGAAGATAACAACCGGGCACTGCCATGGCCGCCGGAGCCGGCCGCACCGCCAGCCACAGCGGCCGCACCATCGGGCGTATCGCGGGCCGCACCACCGGGCGCACCGGCCGCACCATCGGGCACCCCGGTCGGGCCCGACGCCCCGCCGGCCGGTGGGCTGCGCGCCCTCGTGACCGTGGCCGCCCTGGGTGTCGTGTGCCTCGCCGTGATCGTGACGGCCGTCCTGCTGGTCGCCCTGCGCGGCTCGGACGGCGGCTCGGACGGCGGCGGCGCGGACGCCCGCGCGAGCCCCAAGGCCACCGCCGGGATCGGCTCCCTGACCGACCTCCTCGACCAGCCGACCTCGAGGCCGACCGTCGGCGGGCCGCCGGCGAGCTCGGGTTCGGCGCCCTCGGGCGGGTCGGGTCCCACGGTGCCGGGGGCCCTGCCGGCCGGATACGCCGGCATCTGGGAGGGACGCATCATCTCGCGGCTGGGGGTCGCGCAGGACGTCGTGATCACGCTGCGGCCCGGCGAGAGCGGTCAGACGGTCGGCCACTCCGAGGTCACCCTGGTCGGGCTGGGGGCGTTGGGAGGTGACGCGCCGATCCGGTGCGTCGGTGACCAGCAGCTCGTGGGCATCAGCACCGCGGCGGGTTCCGGGCCCGAGGTGGTCCTGCGTGACATCGGGGGCTCGGGCGACAACCCCACCCTGCTGGGTCTGCCGGTGTGCACGAGCGGCGGCACGACGAGGCTGCGCCTCGCGGCGGACGGCGCCCTCGACTACCAGTCCGAGGACGAGGCCGGCGGGCGCCCGGCGGGAAGCCTGCGCCACCGCCCCTGACCCGCTCAGCCGGGTGTGACCCCCTCGATGCGGGCGACGGCGAACTCGCGCCGCGCCTCGCGGAGGTGGCACCAGGAGTCGAGACGCCCGCCGAGCAGCTCCACCGGGGCGATCAGACGGCTGGTCCGCCGTTCGAACCGGTCCCGGTAGATGATCGTCACGATCTCGCCGTGGTCGAGCGCGGCGGCGAGGAGCTGGCGCTCGGCGAGGGTGAGCCGCGGGTTCAGCCGGCCGAGCTGGCGTACGACGCGCGGGTCGGCCCGGGCGGCGTCGCCGGCGCCGGCCCGGTTCGCGAGGATGCGCCGCGCCACATCCGCCGGAGCCGCCCACGTTCCGGACTCGCCCGTGCTCCCCGTGCTCCCCGTGCTGCCACGCTCCGAAGCCGCCCCCGCGGCGGCGTCGCGGCCCGAGGCCGGCGGGCCGCCCGGCCGCCCGCGGATGACGACGGTGCCGTGCTCGTCCTCGACCACCGGAGCCATGCCCGCGGCGCGCAGGCGTTCGGCCACGTCCTCGGCGTCCGCGCCGCACGCCGCGACGGTCGGTGCCAGTCGCCGCAGGTCCAGCGACCGCAGCGCCCGGGTCGCCAGGATCTCGTTGATCGTCGCCTCGTCCGCGACGACCGCGGCCCGCACCGCCCGCGCGCGGATGTGGCCGTGGCGGCGGGCGACGTCCGCCACGAGGTACTCGAGCCCTTGGGGCACCTCGTGCGCCGCGCCGGCGCGCAGCTCGTCGAGCAGCTCCTGCGCGCTCCAGCCGACGTCCAGCGCGCCGCGGATGCTAGCGGAGGTGAACCGCCACATCCCGGCGGCGCCGCGCGACTCCGACACGGCCGCGTCGGCGAGCAGGCGGGCGATCGCGTGGTTGGGCTGGCCGGCCACGGTCGCGGTCAGGTCGGACTGCAGGATCATGGTGGACGCGTCGCCCGGCAGGGCGGGGCCGCACCGGCGGGCCAGCTCGTCCACCAGCGGCCCGAGGGTTTCGGTGACGAACCCGGCCAGCGTGGGCGTCGGGAAACCGTACTGGTGGGCCCGCATCTGCCCGGTCGGGTCGAGCGGCGCCGCCGCGAGGACCTCGCAGACCGCGACACCGAGATCGGAGACGGTGTCCTCGGCGGCGACGCCGAGCAGCTCGGCCTCCCGGACGGCGGCCTGGCGCTTGTTCGCCAGCTGGGGCCGGTCGTAGCCGTGCAGCGGCAGGAACCACTCGAGGTGGCTGCCCGCGGCGGCCAGCGACCGGCCGGGGCTGGCCGTGGTGAGCAGCGTCCGGCGCACCCGGCCCGCGCCGGAGGCGAGCGGGAGCGGCGGCGGCTGGTCCCGGCCGCTGTCGATCTCACGGTGTGTCGGGGACTGGTCGAGGAGGAACCAGGCCAGGGCGAGCACCGCCCAGCGACGTCCGACGTCCGACCCGCGCCAGCCGGGGTACTCGCCGGTCGGCGCGTAGCCGCCCTCCTCGCGGGCCAGCAGCCCCGCGGCGTGGGCGACGTCGATCCAGAGCGGGAGCTCGTCCTCCGCGAGCGCGAGGGTCCGGGCCAGCCGGGCGCGTTCCCGGGTGCCGATGCCGCCCTTCTTCAGCGCGGCGAGGGGCGCCCGCTCCGCCTCGGCGAGCAGCGCCGCCACCGACCGCAGGGCGTGCCCGGCGGCGGCCTGGATCCCGGCGGCGAACGTCTCGTCCGCGCGGTCCGCGCCCGCCGGGCCGAGGCTCGGCGGCCCGGTCAGCCGGACCTCCGGGTCTGCCGCCCACAGGACGGTCACGACCTCCCGGGGCACCTCGATCTCACCGCCGACGAGCAGGAGCAGCCCGGACTCGACAAGTATCCCGGCCGTTTCCTCCCGGTTCGACCCGGCCGGGAGCCGCCCACGGGCCCCGCCATCGAAGCCGTTCGTACCGAGGGCACCTGTACCGAGGGCACCTGTACCGAGGGCGTCGTCGGGCTCGTCGCCGGTCATCAGACCCGTCGGGTCGCGGACCAGTTCGGCCAGCAGGTCGCGGGCCGGCCGGGGCAGCCGTTGCACCGCGGCGGCGACGCCGTCCGGGTCGGCCATCAGCTCCCCGACGACGCGGGCGGACCGCTCCCAGGTCGTGGACGAGGTGACCCGGGCCCCGGGAACGAGCCCGCGGGCGGCACGGCGCAGGTCGGTGACGGCGATGGCCGGGATGAGCTCCGCAGCCGGATGCCACACCGCGACCTCGTCGTCCCACAGCCGCCGGAACGGCTCGAAGGCGTGGACGACGCCGTCGCTCTCCCAGAGCAGCGCCCGCCGGGTGACCGGGCGCAGCGCCGCGCGGATCCCGTCCCTGGACCCGCCGAGCAGCATCACCAGCCGGTCCAGCGGGACGGGCGGGCCCAGCATCATGACCGCGTCGCACAGCAGGAGCCCGTCGCGGTCCAGGTCGTTGACGGCGGCGAGCATCGAGTCCGCGTCCCCGAGCCGGCGCACGAGCTCACCGACTCCGCGCGGCGGGTCCTCGAGGACGTCCGGGCGGGCCCGCAGGACGGCGGTGAGGGCTGCCTCGTCCAGACCCTGGACGAAGTCGAGGTAGCTGTCGGCCGACCTGCGCGGTTCCCGCAGGGCCGCCGCCCGCCGTCCAGCCATGTGACGCTCCCGTCGTCGGTTCAACCCATGCCGGGCACGGCGCGTCCGGACGCACCCCGCCGCGACCACCTCGTGTGTCGACAACCTGCTCGTCGGACACCCCCGCGGCATCCGCCGGCCGCCGCCAGGTCTGCACCATTGTGCAGTCCGATGCCGGACGGCGACCGATACGGGGCGAGCGACAGGCTCGCATCGGGCGCGGCGGGTCGTCGCACCACGGCGGGGGCGCCGCGGGGCCGGTGGCGGGGACCGGGCGCCGGCGACCGAGGCGGCGCGGTCCGGCGCGGAATAGCGTCCACAGGGTGACCCATGAAACGTAGCGCGCAGGCCCCGCCCTTCAGGGCGGGGTTAGCGCGTCAGCTCCGCCGTCAGGGTGACAGTCGAATGATGTATTCTGCCGGTCGTGGGGAGTCGGGTTGTGAAGCGGGCCTACAGGTACCGTTTCTACCCGACTGTCGAGCAGGCCGAGCAGTTGGCGAAAACGTTCGGCTGTGCGCGCTACGTGTACAACCGGGCGTTGGCGGAGCGGCACCGGGCGTGGTTTTCCGAACAGCGCCGGGTCACACATGCCGAGACGGACACGATGCTGACGGCATGGAAACGCGACCCGGAAACAGCGTGGCTGGCCGAGCCGTCGAAGGGGCCGTTGCAGGCGACGCTGCGGCATCTGCAGACCGCCTACGTGAACTTCTGGGAGAAGCGGGCCGGCTACCCGTCCTTCAAGAAGAAGGGCCGGACCCTCGACTCGGCGACCTACTTCCGCAACTGCTTCGGTTTCCGCGACGGGCAGGTCAGGCTCGCGAAACAGGACCAGCCGCTGGACATCGCCTGGTCACGTCCGCTGCCCGAGGGTGCGGCGCCGTCCCAGGTGACGGTGTCGCGCAACGCCCGCGGCCAGTACCACATCTCGATCCTGGTCGAGGAGACCATCACCAGCCTGCCTCCGTCGCCGCAACAGGTGGGGGTCGATGCGGGCGTCACGTCCCTGGTCACCTTGTCGACGGGCGAGAAGGTGACCAACCCGCGGCACGAGCGGGCCGACCGTGCCCGGCTCGCCCGCGCGCAGCGGGAACTGTCCCGCAAACGGAAGGGTTCGGCGAACCGGGCCAGGGCCCGGCTCACCGTGGCACGTGTCCACGGGCGGATCGCCGACCGGCGCCGGGATCATCTACACAAGCTGTCCACGAGGATCATCCGCGAGAACCAAACGGTGGTCATCGAGGACCTGACGGTCCGCACCATGGTCCGCAACCATTCGCTGGCACGGGCGATCTCCGACGCTTCCTGGTCGGAGCTACGGCGGATGTTGGAGTACAAGGCCGACTGGTATGGCCGCACGGTGATCGCGATCGACCGTTTCTACCCGAGCAGCAGGACCTGCTCGGCCTGTGGGTCGATCATCGAAAGGCTGCCGTTGCACGTACGGGAGTGGGAGTGCCGCTGCGGTGCGCACCACGACCGGGATGTCAACGCTGCGAAGAGCATTCTGGCCGCGGGGCTCGCGGTGTCTGCCTGTGGAGACGGAGTGAGACCACCTCGCTCCTAGAGCGAGGAGGCGTCCGTTGATGAAGCAGGAACCCGTATCGCAAGGTGCGGGAATCCCCAGCCGTCAGGCCGGGGAGGATGTCAAATCTCGCTACCCGGCGCACTGGGCGGCGGACGGCGTTCTCGCCGACGGCGCGCCCGTTCAGCTGCGCCCCGTGCTGGGCACCGACGCGCCGGGCCTGGCCGAGCTGCGGTCCGGCCTGTCCACGGCGGACGTCGCGCGCCTGCCCGCGCGGTGGGCGCAGCGCTCCCCGGAAGAGCTCGCCGGGCACCTGACCGCGGCCGGCGACCCGGCCGCCGCAGGTCACCCCACCATCACCGGTCACCCCACCACCGGTGACAGCGGGCGGCTCGCCGTCGCGGCCGTGCTGCGCGGACGTCTGGTCGGCACGGCGGACTACGAACGGATCGCCGGCTCCGACGACGCGGTGGTCGCCCTGGTCGTCGAGGCTGCGCACCGCGGCCGTGGGCTCGGACTGCTGCTGCTCGAGCACCTGATCGCCGCCGCCCGCGAGCGCGGGGTGAGCCACCTCGTCGCCGATCTGCGCGCGGGCGACGACCGGGCGCTGCGGGTCTTCCACGCCGCGGGCTTCGCCGGCGCCGAGACCCGCCCGCACACCCCCCGGCAGGACGGCGCCGGTCAGGACGGTGCTGGTGGCGTGCGGGTGGTGTTCCCGACGGCGCAGACTCCGCACACCCGGGGCATCTCCCGGGCGCTGGAACAGCGGGCGGAGGCGCGGAGCATCGCGCGGCTGCTCACACCGCGCGCGGTCGCGGTCGTCGGCGCGAGCCGGCAGCCCGGCAGCGCCGGCCACGAGGTCTTCCGCCGGCTGCTGGCCAGCGATTTCCATGGCCCGGTCTACCCGGTCAACCCGGCGGCGCGCCAGGTCGCCTCGGTCTACGCCTACCCGGACGTCCGCGAGATCCCGGACGCGGTCGACCTCGCCGTGATCGCCGTCCCGGCGCCGGCCGTGGCCGACGCGGTGCGGGCCTGCGCGGAGAAGGACGTCCGTGGCCTGATCGTCGTCTCGGCCGGGTTCGCGGAGGCCGGGCCCGACGGGCGGGCCCGGCTCGCCGAGGTCACCCGGCTGGCCCGGGAGTCCGGCATGCGGCTGATCGGCCCGAACGCGATGGGCCTGATCAACACGGACCCGGCCGTCCGCCTGCACGCCACCTTCGCGGCCGGCGACCCGCCGGTGGGACGGGTCGGCGCGTTCACCCAGTCGGGGGCGCTGGCCGGGACGTTCCTCACCGAGGCGTCGCGGCGCGCGATCGGCCTGTCCACGTTCGTCTCCACCGGTGACCGCTCGGACGTCTCGGCCAACGACGTGCTGCAGTACTGGCAGTCGGACCCGCGCACCAATGTGATCATGCTGCACCTGCAGGGGTTCGGCAACCCGCGCAAGTTCGCCCGGATCGCCCGGCGGGTGGGTCGACGCAAGCCGGTGATCGCGCTGAAGAGCGGGCGCAGCGCCGCCGACCCGGCCCTGGACGCCCTGTTCACCAGCGCCGGGGTCATCCGGGTGGACACGTTGAGCCAACTGTTCGACCTGGCCGCGCTGCTGGCGTCCCAGCCGCTGCCCGCCGGGCGACGCGTCGGCGTCGTGGGGACGTCCAGCGCGCTCGCCGCCCTGGCCACGGACGCCTGCCGGACGGCCGGCCTGGAGGTACCGCCCTTCTCCACCGCCACGGCGGAGGCGTTGAGCGACACGCTCGGCCGCCCGGAGCCGGCCAACCCGGTGGACCTGGGCGCGATGGCCGCACCCGAACGGTTCGAGCGCGCGCTGCGCGCGGTCGCCGCCAGCGCGGATGTCGACGCCGTGCTGGCGCTGATCACCCCGCACCCGGCCGTCGAGGAGCTCGCGCGGGCCGTGCGGGCCGTGGCGGGCTCCGGCCGGGTGCCCGTGGTGGCCTCCTACCTCGGGTACGACGGGATGCCGTCCGCGCTGGCCGCCCCGGGCGACGGCACCGTGACGCCCGCACCCGGCTCCGTGCCGTCGTTCGCCTCCCCGGAGTCGGCCGCGCTCGCGCTCGCCCGGGCGGCGGGCCACGCGGCGTGGCGCAGCCGCGAGCAGGGCGTCGTCCCCACTCTCGACCGGCTCGACCTGGACCACGCGCGCCGCGCGGCGGCCGCCGGCCCGACGGACGGGACGTGGCTGCCCCAGGAGCTGGTCGGTGACATCCTGGGCGGGGTGGGGCTGGCGGTCTGGCCCAGTGAGCCGGTGACGACCGCCGCCCAGGCCCTGGACACGGCCGAACGGCTCGGCTGGCCCGTCGCCCTGAAGATCGCCGACGAACGCTTCCGCGGGCGGCTGGACGTCGGAGCCGTCCGGCTGGGCGTCGAAGGGCCCGGCGCGCTCGCGGAGGCCTGGCGCACGATCCGCGCCGCGGTCGGGCCGGGCGACATGGTCGTCCAGCCGATGGCGCCGGCCGGGGTGTCGACCGTGATCCGGATGACCCAGGACCCGGCGATCGGGCCGCTGCTGTCGCTGCGCCTCGGCGGGGCCGTCGCGGACCTGTTGGTCGACCCGCTGGCCCGGGCGCTGCCGATCACCGACCGGGACGCCGCCGAGATGGTGCGGGGCATCCGCGGCGCGGTGCTGCTGGTCGGCGGCGCCGGCACCCCGGCGGCGGACACGGCCGCCCTGGAGGACGTGCTGCACCGGCTGGCCCGGCTCGCCGAGGAGGTGCCGGCGGTCGCCGAGGTGCTCCTGGATCCGGTGCTCGTCGGCCGGCCCGGCGTGGTCCTACTGCATGCCGGCGTCCGCCTGCTCCCGCCGGGAACCGATCCCGAGTCACTGCCCCGGCGGATGACGGGCTCCGGCGTCGAGTACTTCCGCTAGTACCGCCATGGCATTTTGTACCCGGGTGCGGCGACGGTCGGCGACGGCCGCTTCAGTTTCGTCGACGGGCGCTCTTAGAACGAGCTGACCACCTGGACCAGCCTCGACAGGGAGGTCATGGAGCTCGCCGCGCACAGCATCGCCGCGCCACCGAACCTAGCGCGCCTCCGGTGCCCGGCTCGGAGCAAGCAGGCCGGCCCCGACCAGGAACGCCGGTAGCGTCGACATGAACGGAACGGTCAGGAGATAGGCCGTCCAGGCCGCTGGCGCGCTCACCCGTTCCAGGCCCGGCACGTCGAACGCGCCACCTGACACCGCGAGCCCCACGGCGAGGACCGTCACCCCGGCCAGAGCCGAGCCCCCGACGGCCGCGACCCGCGCGATCGACGCGTCCAGCCACCCGTGCCGGCCCAGACTGACGGCGAGCAGCACCACCGCCACCTGGGTGAGCACGACGTAGCCAAGCTGCAGCAGGTCGAGCCAGACCAGCAGCAGCACGACCGCGGACGGCTCGGCCGGCAGTCCCAGCAGGTAGGACCGGGCCTCCCAGGCGCTCGTCTCGACCCGGGCCTGAGCGGGTGCCGCCCCGGCCAGCACCACCCCCACCCGCGCGACCAGGTTGGCGAGGTAGCCGGCGCCACCGAGGAGGAGCACGGCGCAGGCCATCGCGGCCGGCGCGCGCCCGGGCCCATCCCACAGGCGGGCCGCCGCCAGCACGACACCCACCGCGATCAGGGCCGCGGCAAGCATGAGGACGGCGGTGTTCGCCAGCATCGCGCCGGGATGGTGTGCGGTCGGTATGCCGGTGAGGGCGGCCAGGGCGAAGACCGAGACACCGGCCCCGAGCAGCAGTACCGCCGGGGCGTCCGGTCCCCCGCCGTGGGCGCCGGCACGCGCGCGCAGCGCCCGTCCGACCAGCACCGCCGCGAGCACGAGATAGGCTGCGTCGAGCGGGACGAACAGCGGCGTGGCGAGCGCGCCGGCCCCGGCATGTGCCCCGGTCAACGCCAGCCCCAGCGGCCACAGCACCCACAGCACCCGTCCCGGGCCGGCCGGTCCACCAGGGTGGGGACGTGTCGTGCGGGTGTCCCCGGCGGCCAGGCTGTTCGCGGCATCCCCGGTCCACGGCGCGCGGGTGGTCCTCATGACCGTCACGACACCGGACCGCCGGCGCGCGCCGCCCGCTCCGCAAGGTGGGTCGCGAGCACCTCGGGGCGCGACAGGTGGACCTCGTGATCGTCGGCGCCCGCCACGGTGGTCACGGGCAGATCGGCCCATTCGGCCAGCCGATCGGCGATCAGCCGGTGGAGCGGACTCGTCCCCGCCCCGACGGCCACGGTGATCCGGTCGGGCGGGAGGTCCGCCGCGGCGAAGGGGTGCGACGTGATCAGCCGGGCGTCGTCACGCACAAACGCCTCGGCGTTGACCGCCGAGCGGATCACAGCCGGATCCGTCAGATCGGCCGTGCCCCCGGAGAGCACCTCGAGCGCCCGGTGGTAGGCGCCCGTCCAGTCCCCCGGGCGGCGCGCCGTGTACTCCTCGATCGGCTTCATGATCTCCGCGTGGGCGGCGGCGCCGTCCGGCAGTACACCGATCGCCGCCGGCTCCCAGGCGATCGCCTCGGCAACCAGGTCCGGATGCCGGCCCGCGAGCGCCATCGCGACGACCCCGCCCGAGCTGAACCCGAGAACTGTCACCGGCCCGGAACGGCCGGGAGCGCCGGGAGCGCCGGGAGCGCTGGGAGAACCGGAACCGCTGGCAGAACCGGAACCACCGAAAGCGCTGGGAACGCGGGCGAGCTCACGGATCAGGTCGGCGGCGTCATCGGCGTGCTGGTCGACGCCGCCGCCCGGCCAGCCGTCCCGGGTGCTGGCACCAGTTCCCCGGCGGTCGTACACGACCGCACGCCACCCGGTGGCCGCCAGCGCCAGGGCCTGTGGGGCGAGCATCGCCGCGTCTTCGGCCCCGCCGTGCACGAGCAGGATCGTCGGGCCGTCCCCGAAGATCTCGTAGGCCAGTCTGATCACAGCCGCCTCCTTTGGTTTTATCGAAGCTATATCCAATACTGGCTAGAGTAAGCGAATGACGGTCAGCCGACAGCCGCGACGCCGGTACGACGCCACCGGCCGCCAGGCCCAGGCCCGGGAGAACCGCGCCCGGGCGATCGGTGCGGCCACCGAGCTGTTCGTCCGGCAGGGCTTCGCGGCGACCTCGATGGCCCAGATAGCCGCGGCTGCCGGAGTCTCCACGCCGACCGTCTTCGCCTACTTCTCCTCGAAGATCAACCTTCTCAGGGTGGCCGTCGACGAGGCGGTCGCGGGCGACGACGAACCGGTCGCCCTGCACGAGCGGCCGGCCATGCGGGCCGTCCACGACGGCGCCACGGCCGGCGAGGTGCTCGGCGCGTTCGCGGTGGCCGCGACGGAGATCGCGCAGCGCGCCTTCCCGCTGCTGTCGGCACTGCGCCGGGCCGCGGACGTCGATCCACAGGCCGGCGAGCTCGCGCGCGACCTCGAACACCAGCGCCTGACCGGAGCGGGCATCGTCGCGGCGACCGTCGCCGATCGCCTGGGCACAGCCGCCGCGGACGACGTCGAGCGCATCCGCGACACGCTCTGGACGATCTTCTCCCCGGATGTCTACGGCCTACTGGTCCGCGAGCGCGGGTGGTCCCACGACGCCTACCGCGAGTGGGTGACAGACGCCGCGCTCGGCGCGCTGACCCCCGACCGGCCGCGCACCACCCAGCCGCCCGCCACCCAGCCGCCCGCCACGGAGCCGCGATCAACTTCACGGGCAGAGTTCGACTGACGCCAGCACCGACGAGCCGGTCGACGCGCACCGGCGACGCGCACTATCCTTCCCTAAACTTCCATAAAAGGATCAGTCATGCCGTGAAGTCGGCATCAATAAAGAACCATAGGGATGCCGCAGGTCGAGGGGTCCGGTGGGCGAGGATTACCGCGAACAACGGGCAGTATCCAGGTCGCCACCGTGAGTTTCGACGCGCTCCTCGCCAGCGCGCACTCACGAGAAGAGGAAGAAACCGTGGCGGAGGACCTCACGATTTCCAACGGGGCGGTACCCGACGAGCTCGAACAGGTGGGCGCCGTATCCGTCCTCGTCTGCTCGCCGGAGGGTCCTCTGGTCCGTGTCGAGCAGAACGCTCTGGACATCATCGGCACCGCGATGTATCTGCGGGCCGCGTGGGCGGCGGTCCCGGTCACGCGGCTCACACCGGAGTTCTTCGAGCTCCGCAGCGGCCTGGCCGGTCAGATCCTGCAGAAGTTCGTCAACTACCAGGTCGGGCTGGCCGTGGTGGGGGACATCTCGGCGTTCACGGCGGCTAGCGGCGCCCTGCGGGACCTGGTGCGCGAGTCCAACCAGGGAGTGCACCACTGGTTCGTCCCCGACCTGGACGCCGCCCGCTCCCGACTCGCCCCGCCCGACAGGAACGGCTCCTGACCAGTCGCCTCACGTGCCCGCCCGCAGGGCGAGCCGGATGCCAAAGTGCGAGCCCCGCCTCGGCCCAGGGTGCCGGGGCGCCGGGGTCACCGCGGACGAGCCGGACGCCAAGGGGGGACCTGCTTGCCGTCGAGGCTGCCCATGGTCAGCCAGGCGGTGCCGACACCGATCCGGCTCTCCCGGGCCTGCTCGACGCTCTCCCCGAAGACCACCTCGGTCGTGGTGCCCGGGCGGATCGAGGTCGCGAACGGCCTGCGCTCCGCCCTGCAGAACACGGGGCTGGCCGTGAGCACCGGGCTGTCACCCGGAGTGGCACCGCCCAACTGCCGCCAGCGCAGAAGGCGGCGGCGTACGCGGACCGGCCCGCCGAGCTGAGCACGTCGGAGCTCTCACTGCTCCTCGACGGCTTCCGGCTCGCGTTCGCGGCGCTGGGCCTGCTGTGCCTGACCGGGATAGCGGCCGCGCTCGCCCCCGGATCCAGTCGCGATTCGGCCGCCCGGCTGGACGCGCGTCCGGGCGCTTGTTCGGACGGCGGCGGCCCGGCCCGTGGGCGCCCCCACCGCGGCGGGCAGGACGTCCACCGTCACTTTCCGTGGAGAATGCGCCGGGTGCCGGGCGCCTCACGGGAGAAGCGACGGATCCCGCGAGAGATAAGGCGCCGCTTTCTCGGCGCGCTCCCCCGGCAGATGTCACACAAGACAACCTCTGCCCGGACGAGCCTCGACAGACTCACGGTCCAGCCACCCCACCTAAATCGTCTGATGTATAGTGACCTCGCTGACTGACAACTTCTGGCGGCTGTTCTTCGAGACGGTCGTTGCTTCGACATCCGCTGTGGCGGCCGCGAGACGGGTGGACTGGGATGCTCAGCGTGGAGCGGGTGCGCCCCGCCTACGTCCAGGTTGCGGCTCAGCTACAGGAGCTGATCGTGCGCGGCGATCTGACCGCCGGTCAGCGCCTGCCCGTCGAGGCCGAGCTGTCGACGATGTTCGGCGTCAGCCGGTCCACGGTCCGCGAGGCGCTACGGCTACTGTCGTCCCAGCACCTGGTCGAGACGCGGCGGGGAGTCCACGGCGGCACCTTCGTCGCGGCGCCGGACACCGGCCTGATGGGCGATTTCCTCGAGACCGGCCTCGGCCTGCTCTCGGGCGCCGACCTGGTCAGTGTGGATCAGCTGATCGAGGCCTGTGACCTGCTCGAGGTCCCGGCCGCCCGGCTGGCCGCCGTCCGGCGGACGCCCGCCCAGCTCGAGATGATCCGGAAAGCGACCACGGCCGCCGAACGGATCGAGGATCCGGTCGAACGGTACGAGGGCAGCAACGGATTCCACGCCTCGATCCTGGCCGCCTGCGGCAATCCCCTGCTGAATCTGGTGGCGACACCGGTCTTCAGCGTTCTGCGGACCCGCTTCCAGCGTTCGAGCGTCGACGCCACATTCTGGGAACGCTCCGCCCGGCAGCACCACGAGATCTACGAGGCCATCGAACGCGGCGACGCCGAACAGGCCGGAGTTCTGATGCGCGCCCACATAGACGAGTTGCGCGTTCTCGTTCCCGGCGGGGTGGAGGCCGCGCGACGGCGTACCGTCGGCACCGGATCAGTTGAGGCCGCGAGTACGATCGCCGCGGCCACCGAATCGCCGGCTGCCGCGGGCTCGGCCACCGTCTGATCGGGTTCAGGTCGCGGCGCGGCCGGTCGTCAGGACACGGCGGGTCACGAAGTCGAGAAACGCCTCGTTGAAGACCTCGGGACGTTCCAGGTAGGGAACGTGGGCGGGCCCGGTCCACGACCACCAGCTCCGAGCCCGGCAGGGCCGCATGGGCGGCGTGCGCCATCGAGATGGGGAAGGGCCCGTTCTTTGCGCCCCAGACGATCTGGACGGGCAGCCCGGGGGCGAGCTCCGCCAGCCCGGCCAGCACCAGGTCGTCGTCGCCCCCGGTCTCCATGTACCGGCCGAGCCGCTCGAAGACGTCCCGGCCGGCCGGGGTGTCGTTGCGGACGGCCGGCAGGCTCTGGTCGCGCAGCCGCTGTGCGGCCCCCGCCCGCCGGTTGCCCGGGGTGGGGACGAGACCCAGGGAGCCCACAAGCACGAGCGCGGCGACCCGCTCCGGATGGTGCACCGTGCACCAGGCGACCGCGCCAGCCCCGAACGAGGCGCCCACGATCTTTCGGCCGGTCAAGAGCGTCACCGGCCTCAGTGGCCTCCGCCGCCTCCGCGGCGTCGAGGCTGTCGAGGGCGTCGAGCACGCCGCCGATGACCTTGAAGTTCTCGTCCGCCGGCGCCTGGCCGGCCAGAAAGATCAGCCTGTTCGGACTAATGATCTTGACGACGTGGCTGTAGCTGCGCCCCACCGTGCTCCACGCGCCCGCCGGGTTCAGCTACTCCCGCTCCATCGCACCGCTCCTCGCCCCGACTCCACTCAGCCCGGACGACCCCGGCCGAACTCGCAGACCACTAATGTCTGACTTATATGTCGTGACCAGATTTCGACCCTTATCTGTTATGTAATAGCATCTTGGACGGCAAAATAGAGTGGAAGACTTATTATCCGACTTAATTTGTATCGAGCACTGGGACGACCCGGGCGAACATGAGGAGCAAGGAGACGGCGCCGAGGTCGTGGACCTCACCGGCCTCGTACTGGCGCCCGGCTTCATCGACCCGCACACGCACTACAACGCGCAGATCCTCTGGGACGGCGAGCTCACCCCGACCTCCTGGCACGGCATCACGACGGTCATCTACGGCAACTGCGGGCTCGGCGTCGCCCCGCTGCGCCCGGACCAGCGCGGCACGATGGGCTCCACCCTGGAGAATGTCGAGGGCATGTCCCGCGAAATGCCCGACGCCGGGATCGAGTGGTCGTTCGAGACGTTCCCCGAGTAAGTCGCCGCCATCGACCGGCGGCGCAAGCGGCTCAACGTCGGCACGTTCATCACCCACACCCCGCTGCGGATGTTCGTGCTGGGTCCGGGAGAAGGGCGCGCTCGGTCTCGCCGAGGCGGTCTGGCGCCTCACCGGCCAGCCCGCCGAGGTCTTCGGCCTCACCGACCGCGGCCTGATCAGGCCCCGCTACGCGGCCGACCTGGTCGCGTTTGCCCCGGCACCGTCGGCGACGACGATCCCGTCCGGGTCTGGGACCTCCCCGCCCGCGGCGACCGGCTGATCGCCGGGACCCACGGCATCGTCGGAGTCTGGGTCAACGGCATGGCGATCTCCTGCGACGGCACGGACGTCGACGGCGCTTATCCCGGCGTGCTTGTCCGGCCCACCGCACAGGGCTTCGGGTCCGCGGAGGTCGCGGGTCCGAATAGGGTTGCGGGCAGTGGCGGAGCGGGCGCGCTGGGCTGGACTGGGCGGAGCGCGGGCGGCAGAGGAGACGGTGTGGATCTCGAGCTGGCGGGCAAGGTCGTCCTGATCACCGGCGGCTCGGACGGGCTCGGCGCCGCGTTGGTGCGCACCCTCGCCGCGGAGGGGGCGCGTGTCGCGTTCTGCGCCCGCGACGCGGACCGCCTCAACCGCCTCGCTGCCGAGGTGGCACCGACCGCCGCGGCCGGCGCGGAGTTCCTGCCCGTCCCCGCGGACGTCACCCGCCTGGCCGACCTCGAGCGGTTCGTCGAGCAGGCCGTCGGCCGCTGGGGGCGGATCGACGGCCTGGTGAACAACGCCGGGCGCAGCGCCGCCGGGCCGTTCGCGTCGCACACCGACGAGGTCTGGGACGCCGACCTGCAGCTCAAGGTGCACAGCACCGTCCGGCTGACCCGGTTGGCGCTGCCGCACCTGCGCGCGGCCGGCGGCGGCTCCGTGATCAACACGCTGGCCATTGCCGCGAAGACCCCCGGCGCCGGATCGACCCCCACCTCGGTCTCCCGGGCGGCCGGGCTCGCCCTCACCAAGGCGCTGTCCAAGGAACTCGGCCCGGACGGAATCCGGGTGAACGCGGTGCTGATCGGGCTGCTGGAGAGCGGCCAGTGGGACCGCCGCGCAGCCGAGCGAGGCATCGGCGTGGACGAGCTGTACGCCGAGCTGAGCCGGGGCTCCGACATCCCCCTCGGACGGGTCGGCCGCGCCCAGGACTTCGCGGACCTCGCGGCCTTCCTGCTCTCCCCCCGCGCCGGTTATCTGACCGGCGTCGGCATCAACCTCGACGGGGGCCTCTCGCCGGCGCCCTGATCCTCGTCGCCAGGGTCCTGGCCACCGGGATCCTTGTCGCCGGGATCCTTGTCGCCAGGAAAAAGCGGCGATTGCACGCTTTAACACGCTCGGTCCGGGCAGCAGACGTACGAACCCCGAGATCGCCCCGCAGCGTGGAGGAACATCGTGAGCCTGATACACAGCCTGCTCGAAGGCCTCGACGACGGCGACCGTGATCGGACCGTCGGGCTCATCAACAGCAGCATCACCGCCGACCTGGCGAACGTCGCCGCCGGCGCCGGCCCCGCCCGGCAGGTGGACGTCGGCACGCGCTCGCGGGCCCGTCGCTCCGGCGGCGGATCGCGCTCCGGCTCCCGTTCCAAGTCCGGGCGCTGAACCGCCCGAAGCTCCGCCCCTACGACGACAACACTCCCAAAAAACAGGGACAAAGCACCAAAAATTTGACGAGATCACTGGATCCTCCGGCGTGGACAGTTCGAGATGTCCGATTGCGGTACTAGGTTCTGGTCGTTCGGCCTGCTCCCTCCTTCCGACGGGCCGTCCGCGTCTCACGGCAACCGCCCGCGGGACGCGCCGACCGCCCGGAACCACATGCCCTCCCTGGCCTGTGGCGGCCCGACGCCAGGGGGAAGATGCGCCTCGTCCACGCCGCGGACATCCATCTCGACAGCCCCCTTCGGGGACTGACCCGGCTGGGTGACGGCGACCTGGCCCACCTGCTGCGGCAGGCAACCCGGCGGGCCCTGGCGAACCTCGTCGACCTCAGCGTCGACCGGGCGGCGGACGCGCTCCTGCTCGCCGGGGACGTCTACGACGGAACCTGGCGGGACTACGCGACCGGCCGGTTCTTCGTCGAGCAGATGGGCCGCCTGCGCGACGCCGACATCCCCGTCTACATGATCTCCGGCAACCACGACGCCGAGAGCGAGATCACCCGGTCGCTGACCCTGCCCCCGAACGTCCGGGTGTTCGCCTCGGACCGGCCGGGCACGCATGTGGCGGACGACCTCGGGCTGGCCGTGCACGGGCAGAGCTACGCGACCGCCGCCGTCCACGACAACCTCGTCCAGCGCTACCCGGACGCCCTGGCCGGGCTGGTGAACGTCGGCCTGCTGCACACTGCCGCCGACGGCGCCGAAGGCCATGCCAACTACGCCCCGTGCTCGGAGGACGACCTGGCCCGCACGGGCTACGACTACTTCGCCCTCGGCCATGTCCACTCCCATCGCGTCGTTCACGGCGGCCCACTTCCCGGCGGCACGGCGACCCGCGGGGACGGGCCCGGGGGCCGCCAGGTCGCCGCGTTCAGCGGCAATCTCCAGGGCCGCACCCCGCGGGAGAGCGGGCCAAAGGGCGCCCTCGTCGTCGAGATCCCCCAGGACGGCCCCGCCCGCATCGAGCACGTCCCCTGCGACGTGGCCCGCTGGGCTGTCCTCACCGTCGACACCGCCGGCGCCGACACCCTCGACGACGTCCTGGGCCGGGTCACGGCCGAACTGCGGGCGGCGCGGGACTCCGCGGGAGACCGTCCGGTCGTCGCGCGCACCGTGCTCACCGGCGCGTCGCGGGCCGCCGCGGGTCTTGCCGACGCCGAACGGCTGCGCGAGGAGCTCCGCACGGTCGCCGACGGCCTGCAGGTCTGTCTGGAGAAGATCGTCAACCGGGTGACCGACCCGCGGCCGGCCGGCGCCGTCGACCCCGAGCTGGTCGCCGCCGTACGCGCGGCCTGCGACGATCTGGGCACCCGCCCCGAGGACCTCGCGCAGTGGATCGGCCCCCTGGACCGCGAGGTCGGACGGCTGCTGCGCGGAGCCGACCTGCTCGACCTGGGCGATCCCCGCACACTCGCCGACCTCGCCCGGCGCGCCGGGGACGGCCTGCTCGCGCGCCTCTCCGGAGACGACGCCTGATGCGGGTCCGCGCGCTCGGCCTGGATCGCTACGGTGCTTTCGAGGACCGGCGGATCGAGTTCGGCCGTGGGCTGACGGTGGTCGTCGGCGCGAACGAGGCCGGCAAGTCGACGACGCTCGACGCCCTGTCGGACCTGCTGTGGACCTTCCGCGGCACCCGGCGGAGCTTCCAGTTCGGCCAGGGCGCGCTGAGTCTGACGGCCGACCTCGAACTGCCCACGACGCATCCGGCCGAGCTCCCGCCGTCGTCCCAGGAGACGGGGCCGGCCCGGCAGGCGCCGCCGGCCAGGGTCGAGGTCAGGCGGCGCAACAGCGGTCTGCAGACCGTTGACGACGGCGCGGTCTTCCTCCCCCCGTGGGGTTCCGGTGGCGCCGACGCGCGTCGGCGCTGGCGGCAGGCGTTCGGGCTGTCCCACGCCGAGCTGCGGGCAGGTGGCGCAAGTGTCTTCGAGGGCACCGGCGACCTGGCCGAGCTCGTCTTCACCGCGCGCAGCGGGCGGGCGGTCCGCGGCCTGCTCGACACGCTCGCCGCGGAGATGGACTCCCTGTACAAGGCCCACCGCAACAACAAGAGCGTCCGGGTCCGCACCGCGCTGGCGGACTACGAGCGGCTGGCCGAGCAGGCGGCGTCCGCCATGACCCGCGCGGCCCATGTCGACGATGCCCGCCGGGAGCAGGCGCTGCGCCGCCGCGACGCGCAGGCGGCCGCGGTGGCGACCCGAGCCGCCGCCGACCGCCGCTCCCGCCTGGAACGGTGGGTGCGCGCAGCCCCACATGCCCGGGAGCTGGTCGTGCTCCGGGAACGCCACGCCGCGCTGCTCGCCGCGGGTGTGGCCCTCACCGCCGAGGAGACGGCGCTGTTCGACGCCAGCGTGCGGGAGGCCGCGACGGCCGAGGCCGACCTCGACCGGCTGACCGCCGATCTGCTCGACCGCCGGGCCGCGCGGGAGGCGCTGACGACCGACGAGTCCATGCTCGCCGACGGCGAGATGATCACCCGGCTGGAGCAGTCCCGCGTGGCGCGGCTCGGCGACGGCGCCGACGCCCGCGCGCTCGAGAACGAGGCCGCGCGCCACGCGGACTCCGCCCGTGCGCTCCTGCTCGACCTGGCCGGTCCGGGCGACCCGCGCACCGCCGCCGAGCTCCTGGCCGACCTGCACGTGCCGCGTGACCTCGCGGCCCAGCTCGACGCGCTCGCCGTGACGGTCGGCGAGCTGACCGACGAGCTGCGCCGCGCCGAGGACGCGCTCGCCGCCGCCCGCCTGCGCCGCGACGGCACCGATCAGTCCCCGGGCCACGACCCGGCGTCGATCAGCCAGCTGAAGGCGGTACTCGGCGCGATAGCCGGCGAGGGCTCGGCGACCGCGCTGACCAGGGCGGCTGTCGACGAGGCGGCCCGCGCTGTCCGCGACCGCCGGGAGGCGCTGCGCCGCGCCGGCGCCCGCGACCCGGACGGCCCGCCGCCCGGGATGCCCGGGCGCGACGAGATCCGGCTGGCGCGCGACCGGCTCGACGCCGCAGAAATGGCCCTCGCCCGCCGCGAGGAGGAGCTCGTCGGCGCCACCCGGGACCTCGAGCTCACGCAGAGCCGGGTCGCCGACGCCGACGGCCGCGACCTCCCGGACCAGGCCACGCTCGACCGGGCCCGCGCGACCCGCGAGGAGCTCTGGAACCTGCTGGTCGACGCGGCCGGCGGCCTGCCGCCCGCGACCGACGGCCGGACCCCCGCCCCGGCCGTTGGCGGGGTGCCACCAGTCGGCGGCCGGCTGACGCCGGAGCGGGCTCGCGAGCTGCTCCCGGTCATCGCCGCCGGAATCGCCCGCGCCGACGAGGTCGCGGATCAGCTCATCCGCCACGCCGATCTGGCCGCCCGGCGGGCCCAGCTCCACCGGGACGCCGACCTCGCGCACGAACGGGCCACCGCGGCGCTCGCCGCCACCACGGCCGCCGCCGAGGCAGCCGATCAAGCCCGCGCGGCGTGGGAGGGCCACTGGCACGAGCCAGGCCTGGCCGTGCCCTCTCGGGCGGACGCGGACGACGTCCAGCGGGCTGTTGACGAGGCGCACCGGGCGCACGCGGAGCTGCTCGCCGCGGAGACCCGCATCGCCCGGCTGGGTGCCCAGGCCGACGCCCAGCGGACCGCGCTCGCCCAGGCCCTCGCCGAGGTCGGCCTCGCCCGGGTGGACGCCGACCTCGACAGTCTTCTCACCTGCGCGCAGACCGTACTCGCGGACGACGACCTCGCACAGGTCCGCCGGGCTGACGCCGCCCACTTCGGGCGGGCCGTCGAGGAGGCCGAACGCGAACGGGACAAGCGGCGCGAGGAGCTGCTCGGCGCCGAGGGCGACTGGGACAACCTCGTCCGGGCGGCCGGGCTGGCTTCGGTCACCGACCCGCGGGGCTGGACCGAACGGCGGGGCGTGCTCGCGCAGGCGGTGGCTCTGCACGAGCAGGCCGACCGCGCCGCGCGGGACGCCGAGCGTGCCGCCGGCCGCCATCGGGCGTTCGCCGCGGACGTCCGCGAGCTCTCGGCCCGTCATGGCCTCCTGCACCGCTCGCGCGGCCAGCGCCCCGACACCGACACCAGCGCCGGGGCCGGGAGTGGGGCTGGGAGTGGAACCGGAACTGGCGGCGAACGTCTCGCGGCGGGCCCAGTCGCGCCCGACAGGCCGGGCGATGAGGCCGACGAGCTGGCCGATCTGCTCGATCAGCTCAGCGCACGGCACCAGGCGAGCATCGAGAGCCGTACCCGCCGCGCGGAGATCGACCAGGCGGTCGCCACCCTGAGCACCCGGGTCGCCGCCGCGACGCTGCTGCGGGACAGCGCCGTCGGCCGCCTCGACGAGTTGCGCGCGCAGGTCGTCCTCGCGCCCGGTCAGCAACTGGCCGACGCGGCGGACCGCGGCCGGGACCTCGCCGGGATCACGGCGGCGATGACCGCCACCGAAGGCCTGCTGCGCGCCGCGGCACCCGGCGACGAGCTCGAAGCCGTCGTCGGCGCGCTGGCCGCGAGCACCGACGAGGACCTCGCCGCCGACCTCACCGCCGCGCGCGACGAGCACGAGCGCCGCACGGCCGCGCAGACAGAGGCGTGGACGGCCGTCGGGACGGTCGAACGGCATCTGCGGGATCTCGAGAGCGGCGCGGCCACCGGCGAGCTGCACGCCCGTGCGCAGGAGTCCCTGGCGCTCGTAGCCGAGACGGCGGAGCGCTACGTCATCGCGCGCATCCAGTACGAGACGCTTGGCCGTGAGCTGGAGTCCTACGAGCGCCGTCACGCGTCCCCCCTGCTCGCGGACGCGGGACGCCTGCTCGAACGGCTCACCGAGGGCCGCTACGTCGCCCTGCGGGCCATCGATCGCGGCGACGGCGCCCGGACGCTGCGGGTCGTCCGCGCCGACGAGGACGAGCTCGGCCCGGGCGAGCTTTCCGAGGGCACGGCCGACCAGGTGTTCCTGGCCCTGCGCCTGGCGGCGATCGACCAGCTCCAGCGGGAGCGGACCAGCCGCGGCGAACCCACGCTGCCGGTCGTGCTCGACGACGTCCTGATGACGTTCGACGACACGCGCGCCGAGGCGGCACTTCGCGTGCTGGCCGAGATCTCCGGGCGCTGGCAGATCATTCTGCTGACGCACCACGAGCATCTCACCGACCTGGCACGAGCGGTGGGTGCGCAGCTGCGCGCCGACGGACCAGGACAGACGGACGGCGCCTTGACCCCACCTGGCGACGCCGAGCTGGTCACGATCAGCTATCTGCCGGGGGCGAACGTGCTCACGCCCACCAGAGATGCGGAGCAGATCCGGACGCTGGCCACGCACGTCGTCCCGCCCGACCCCGGCGCCGGTGAGTCCGGCGGAGCCCCGGCTCTCGCCGTGACGGCAGCGAGCGGGGGTGGGAACGGAAGCGCGGCCGCCGGCCGGGACGCCGGGAGGATCCGCGCCTGGGCCCGCCAGAACGGATTCGAGGTCGGCGACCGCGGCCGCATTCCCCGGGAGATCCTCGACGCGTTCGCCGACGCGCACTCCGTCTGATCCCCGCCCGGACGCCCGGACCGGCACCAGCAGACCCGGCGGCCGGGGGTGCCGGGGTGGCGGCCCGGTACCGTCGGATACGGCGGCCGGACGTCCAGGCCGTGCGCCGACCAGCCAGCCACGGCGGGCCCGGCGGGACCGCCCGTGCGACGGCTTTGCAGCAGAACCACAGACCGGAGGCAGGAACCCGCGATGACCGGGAGTCAGAAGATCGCATATCAGGGCGAGCCGGGAGCCAACTCCCACATCGCCTGCCGCGACGTCTACCCCGACTTCGAGGCGGTACCGTTCCAGACCTTTGAGGAGTGCTTCACCGCGCTGGAGGACGGCACGGTCGGTCTGGCGATGATCCCGGTGGAGAACTCGACCGCGGGCCGGGTCGCCGACATCCACCATCTGCTGCCGAACTCCTCCGTGCACATCATCGGTGAGTTCTTCCTGCCCATACGCCATCAGCTCCTCGGGCTGCCGCGGGCGACCATGGACGATCTGAAGACCGTGCACAGCCATCCGCAGGCCCTGGCCCAGTGCCGCAACGCGATCCGCGGGCTCGGGCTCACCGCCGTGCCCGCCGCGGACACCGCGGGCAGCGCCCGCGAGGTCGCCGAGTGGGGTGACGTGACGAAGGCTGCCGTCGCCTCGCGGCTGGCAGCCGAGGAATACGGCCTGCAGGTGCTCCGGCCCGACCTCGAGGACGAGGATCACAACACGACCCGCTTCCTCATCCTGTCGAACGAGCGCCTGCGGGCCGCGGCCGGCGTCGGACCGATCGTGACCACCTTCGTGTTCAAGGTGCGCAACATGCCGGCCGCGCTGTACAAGGCTCTCGGCGGTTTCGCCACCAACGGCATCAACATGACGAAGCTCGAAAGCTGCATGATCAGCGGCGAGTTCGTGGCGACGCAGTTCCTCGCCGACGTCGAGGGCAGCCCGGAGGATCCCGCGGTGGAACGCGCCTTCGCCGAACTCGGCTTCTTCGCCGACTACCGCATCCTCGGTGTCTACCGCGCCAGCCGATACCGCGAGCGGTTCGACCCCCTGCGACTGAGCTCGTAACCGGTCATGCGGCGAGCGTTCCAGCAGGTGGACGTCTTCACGTCCGGCAGTTGCCTGGGCAATCCCGTCGCGGTCGTCCTCGACGCCGAGGGGCTGCCCAGTGCGGCGATGCGCCGCTTCGCCGCCTGGACGAACCTTTCCGAGACAACGTTCGTCCAGGCCCCGACGGCACCCGGGGCCGACTACCGGGTGCGCATCTTCACGCCGACGGCCGAGCTTCCGTTCGCGGGTCATCCCACTCTGGGGACATGCCACGCCTGGCTGACATCCGGCCACACGCCGCGCGATCCCGACCGGATCGTGCAGGAATGTGAGGCGGGTCTGATCACCGTCCGTCGCGACGACGCCTCGGGACTGGCCTTCTCGGGACCGCCGCTGCTGCGTTACGAGCCCGCCGACGCCGAACTCGTGCGGCACCTCGCCGAGATGCTCCGCCTCGACCCGGCGGACATCCTCGCCGCGCAGTGGGTGGACAACGGCCCGGGCTGGGTCGGCGTGCTGCTCGACTCCGCCGCGGCCGTGCTCGCGATCCGCCCGGGCGCCGTCGACCTGGCCGTGGGGGTTGTCGGGCCACACCCGCCCGGCGGGCCGGGCGCCTTCGAAGTCCGCGCCTTCACGCCCCAGATCACCACTGTCGAGGACCCGGTGACCGGCAGCCTCAACGCCTCCCTCGCGACCTGGCTGTTCGACATCGGCAAGGCGGACGGGGC
The DNA here is from genome assembly GCF_004337455.1 of Parafrankia sp. BMG5.11. NCBI lineage: Bacteria > Bacillati > Actinomycetota > Actinomycetes > Frankiales > Frankiaceae > Parafrankia > Parafrankia sp. BMG5.11. The sequence goes on from NZ_SJXI01000037.1 coordinate 68,014, forward strand.
GTATGTCGTCAGCCAGGGGACGCTGCTCGGGCGGGAGGGCAGGGTCCGTCTCTCCCGTGATCCGGACGGGTCGGTGTGGGTCGGTGGCGACACTGTCACCTGTATCTCGGGGACCGTGGACCTCTGACAGGCGCCGACCCCCGGCCTGACCGGGAGGCACCTGCTCGCGAGCCACAGCCACCCGAGCCACGGCGACGCAAGTTACGGACCCGCGAGCCACGGGCACGCCGCCGAGACGGCACGGGAGCCGGCCTACCGTGGAGTCATGTGTCGCAACATCACTGAGCTGCGCGGACTCGAGCCTCCCGCGACCGACGAGGAGATCGAGGCGGCTGCCCGGCAGTTTGTCCGGAAGGTGAGCGGCCTGCGCCAGCCACCGCCCGCCGCGGCCGGGGCCTTCGAGGCGGCGGTGGCCGAGGTGTCCGCGAGCGTCCACCGCCTGCTCAGGGAGCTGCCCGCGCGCCGCCAGCCGCCCGGGACAGTGCCGCCGCTGCGCCGACCAGAGGTACGGGCCCGCCTCGAGCACTGAACCCCCAGGCCCGCCCGATGTTCGCCCTTGCCACATCATGGACATATCCCGCATGACGTCTGCTCCCGGACGGTATCCACGAGGCGCGTCGAGAGGCAGGCCATGCGGTTCGACGATTCGTCGGTCGACACGTCCCAGCTCGAGGACAGACGCGGCGGCGGCCTGGGCCGCGGTGCCGCCATCGGCGGCGGTGGTGCCGGCCTGGTCGGCCTGCTCATCTACCTGGTGGTGGCCGTGCTCGGCGGCGGCGACGGGACGGGCGCGAACGGAACGGGCAGCGACGGGTCGGGGGGTGCGCAGCCGGGCACCGAACAGGGCACGACGGGCAGCGAGATCGCCACCCGTTGCAACACTGCCGGCGCCCTGGACCATTACGACGACTGCTTCGTCCTCAAGGTCTTCAACGAGGTGAACGAGGTCTGGACGGCCCAGTTCGCCCGGGCCGGCCAGCAGTACTCCGACCCGCGGCTGGTCTACTTCTCCGACGCGGTCTCGACCGGATGCGGAACGGCGTCCGCGCAGATTGGGCCCTTCTACTGCCCACCCGACCGACGGGTCTTCATCGATCTCGGGTTCCTCGAGCAGCTCCAGCGGGACTTCGGGGCGCAGGGCCGGTACGCGCAGGCCTACATCGTCGCTCACGAGGTCGGGCACCACATCCAGACGATCACCGGAACCGAGCAGCGGCTGCGCGAGGCGCAGAACGCCGACCCGTCCCGCCGCAACGCGCTGTCGGTGCAGCTCGAACTGCAGGCCGACTGCTACGCCGGGGTGTGGAGCACGCTGGCGAACTCCGCCGGCAACGTCACGATCAACGAAGCTGAGCTCGACGAGGCGCTCCGGGCGGCCGAGGCCGTGGGCGATGACCGGATCCAGGCCTCGGCCGGCGGCCGCGTCGACCCGGAGTCGTGGACCCACGGCTCGGCGGAGCAGCGAAGTGAGGCCTTCCTGAACGGATACCGGGGCGCCTCGATGGCGGCGTGCGACACCGTCCCGGCCTGAGTCGGCACGGCGCGTCCCCGCGACGGGACGTCCGCCCGACCCGATACATCGCAGCAGAAATCGCTGATAGAAAGGGCGAATGGGCGTCAATTCACCGGCTGCCAGCAGCCGGTATCCGGACCGATCTGTGGACGCCAGGAGAAGATCGTGATCTCCCGTGTGAGCATCGGCCATATTCATGCCTCCGCGCCGGCGAAATCCGGGCCGCCGAAGGACACTCCCCCGAAACCCGCGCCGCCGCCGATGCCGGGCTGGCGCAGGTTCCTCATCCCGGTCGGGCTGCTCGTCACGGTGATGCTGCTGATCGCTCCGAGCCTGTTCGCCACCCAGCCGGATTCGCTGACCTACTCCGATTTCGTGGGTCGAGTCGACAGCGGCGTGGTGCGCTCGGTCACCATCGACGACCGCGGTGGTGTCGACGGCACGCTGACCGACGGCACTGACTTCACCACCCAGATCCCCACCGCACTCGACACAACCGCGCTCGAACGTCAGCTCGCCGCCAAGAAGGTGCAGATCACGGCCACCAGGACGGGCACGTCGTTCTGGTCGGTGGTGCTGAGCTTCCTCCCGCTGCTGCTCCTGATCGGTTTCTTCGTGTGGTCCGGCCGCATGGCCCGGCGCCAGCTCTCCGGCGGCGGCGCGCTCGGAATGTTCAGCCGCTCCCGAGCGAAGATCACCGAGGCGGACCGGCCGGAGACCCGCTTCAGTGACGTTGCCGGCTACGAGGGTGCGAAGCAGGAGATCAGCGAGGTCGTCGACTTCCTGCGCAATCCCGACCAGTATCTTGAGGTCGGCGCACACGGCCCGCGCGGCGTGCTGATGGTCGGCCCGCCCGGCACCGGCAAGACCCTGCTCGCGCGCGCCGTCGCCGGCGAGGCCGAGGTGCCGTTCCTCTCGATCACCGGCTCGGGCTTCGTCGAGATGTTCGTCGGTGTCGGCGCATCCCGGGTGCGGGACCTCTTCACCGAGGCTCGCAAGCGGGCGCCGTCCATCATCTTCATCGACGAGATCGACGCCATCGGCGGCCGGCGCGGCTCCAGCGCGTTCGGCGGGTCCAACGACGAGCGCGAGCAGACGCTGAACCAGCTCCTCGCCGAGATGGACGGGTTCGAGTCCACGTCGGGCGTGGTCGTCCTCGCCGCCACGAACCGCCCCGAGACCCTTGACCACGCGCTGCTGCGCCCGGGTCGGTTCGACCGCCAGGTCACGGTGCCGCTGCCGACCCAGTCCGAACGGGCCGAGATCCTCGCCGTGCACACCCGTGGCAAGGCACTCACCGATGACGCCGACCTCACCCGGATCGCCCGGGGCATGCCCGGATTCTCCGGCGCGGACCTGGCCAGCCTCGTCAACGAGGCGGCGATCAACGCCGTCCGCGACGGACGTTCGGTGGTCAGCGCCGCCGATCTCGACGCCGCACGTGACCGCATTCTCCTCGGACGGCGCGATGCCTCGAACGCCCTGCTCCCGGACGAGAAGCGGTCCGTCGCCGTGCACGAGTCGGGCCATGCCCTGGTGGCGGCGCTCTGCGACGACGCCGACCCGGTCTCGAAGGTGACCATCCTTCCCGCAGGCATGGCGCTCGGCGTCACCCAGCAGCTCCCCGAGGCCGAGCGGCACCTCTACTCCGAGGCCTATCTGCTGGACAGCCTGGCCGTGCGGCTCGGCGGTCGGGCGGCCGAGCTGGTGGTGTTCGGCCACGGCTCCACCGGTGCCTCGAACGACCTGGCCGGCGCGACCCAACTCGCCACCCGGATGGTGCGTGAGTTCGGGCTGTCGGAGGAGATCGGACCGGTGGGCTACTCGTCCGACGGGCCCAACTTCCTCGGCGGGGACGACCTCATGGCCCGCCCCTACTCGGAGCAGACGCAACGAGTGATCGACGCCGAGGTGGCACGGCTGCTGCGGGAGGCTCAGGCGCGAGCCATCGACCTGCTGCGCATGCATCGGAACGCACTCGACGCCCTGACTGCGCGCCTGCTGGAACGGGAGACCATCGACGGCACAGTGGTAGAGGAGCTCGCCGCCGCGTCGATGGCGAGCTTCACGCGCAGCCCGAACGGAGACGGCTCGGGGGAAGGTCCGGACGGCGGCATCCCACCGCAGATCTCCCTGCAGACCTGATCCCCCTGGACCGCGCTCGGATCCCGAGGCAGTGGGTACTGCATCTGCATGATGCCTGACGCCGCAGGCCCCGCGTTCGACGTGTGTGTGGTGGGCGCAGGCCCGGCCGGGATGATGCTCGGCCTGTTGCTCGCCCGCGACGGCCTCGAGACCTGCGTGTTGGAGAAGCACGCCGACTTCCTGCGCGACTTCCGCGGGGACACCGTGCACCCGTCCACGCTCGATCTGCTGGATTCGATCGGCCTTGGCGAACGCGTGCGCGACCTGCCCGGACGCCAGGTCACCGGGCTGAGATTCAGCTTCGCGGACGGGACCTACCAGGTCGCCGACTTCTCCCGGCTGCGGGTGAGTCATCCCTACATTTACTTCGTCCCGCAGTGGGACCTGCTGGAGATGCTCGCGCAGGCCGGCGCCGACATTCCGACCTTCACGCTGCTGCGTGAGCACGAGGTGACCGGCCTTGTCCGGGATGGCGATCGGGTGGTGGGCGCCGAGGCTCGGACCACCCAGGGCCGCCGGGTGGTGCGGGCGCGTCTCACGGTCGGTGCCGACGGCCGCGGATCTGTCGTCCGCGCGTCGCTTGGCCTGCCACTGCGACGTTTCGGCGCTCCGATGGATGTGTTGTGGTTCCGGCTCCCACGCCGGGCGAGTGACGGGGATGGCCTCGGCGGCCTGGTCGGCCCGGGACGGATGCTCATCCGCATCGATCGGGGCAGCTACTGGCAGACCGCCTATCTGATCCGCAAGGGCGGATACGACGCCGTGCACGCGGCGGGACTCGACCGCCTCCGCGACAACGTCGCGACGCTCGCTCCGGACCTCGCCGACCGGGTCGATGAGATCAGAAGCTGGGAGGACGTCCACCTGCTGAGGGTGCAGGTCGACCGGGTGCGGCGCTGGCACGCTCCCGGCGCACTGCTCATAGGGGACGCCGCTCACGCGATGTCGCCGATCGGCGGGGTCGGGATCAATCTGGCGATCCAGGACGCGGTCGCCGCGGCACGTATCCTCCGTGCGCCCCTGCTCGCCGGCCGGGGCACCGGAACCGCACCACCGCCCGGGCGGCTGGCCGCGGTACAGCGTCGCCGCACGCCACCGACCATCCTCACCCAGCTTGCGCAGCGGGTCGCCCAACGAGGGTTGCTGCGCCCGGTGCTGGAGGCCGGCGACAAGCCGGTCACGGCGCCCATGCCGGTCCGGCTCCTCGCCCGGATACCGGCCGCCCAGCGCGTGCTCGCCCGTGCGGTCGGCGTCGGGCTCCGACCCGAGGCGGTCGGACAGGCCGCACCACACACCGCGGCGGAGAACGTCTCCCGTGCAGCCACCAACGAGAGTGATCGTTAGCCACTGAAGAAGCAAAAGAATTTGCCTGTCTTTGTAATCCATATAATTCATCTACTTATTTCCATTCACCCACGAAACGACCCACCCACAGATCAGGTCACCCTCGGGACGACTCGCCCGAACCCTTGCCAGCAGAGCCGACCCTACCCTAGGATCGAACGCATGTTCGAAGAATTTCACTGACGGTGGGCGGTGAACCTGATGGATCAGTTCGACAGCTCCATGACCCGGGCGTCGACGGCAGCGGGTATGGATTCCGAACCGCAGCGATCAGACGTCTCGTTCGACCTGGTGGACGCGCTCCGCACGGTCCTGGCCGAGGCAATCGCGGCAACCGGCGCCGGAACCGCGAGGAGCGACCTGGATCAGGCCACGCCCTTCTTGCGGCGATTCTGTCATCGTGTCGACAGGTATCGCACCAAGTTAAAGGTGCTCGGCTGGCTTCAGGCAGGAATGATGGAGGATCTATCGGCCATCACTCATATGAATCCACCACGCGAGGCGGCGACCGGGACTTTTGACGAGCTTGCTCCGGAGGACGTGGCGATCGAGGTCGGCGCCTCCGCCACCTCGGTGGCGCGAGACATGACCTACGCGCGCACGATCACGGATCGGCTCCCCCGCGCGTTGACGACACTGAAAAACGGGGCAATTGATCTATCTCGGTTGAGATCCCTGGAACGCGCCGTTCGCCCGTTGGATGACGAACTGGCGGCCGCCGTGGAGAGGCGCGTGCTGGAAGGCGGGCCACGTCCCACTCAGGGAGCCTTCGCCGATGCGTGCCGACGCACGGTCCAGCGGATCGACCCCGACGGCTCGGCGGAGCGGGCCCGTTCACGAAGAGCCGCGCGACGGGTCTGGGTTCGTCCCGGCGAGGAGGGCAGCAGCACGCTGTCCGCGTTGCTCCCGGCGGAGGAGGCAGACGCCTGCTACCGGCGAGTCGACCAGGTGACCCGCGAGATCGTCGCCGCCCGGGATACCCACGACGAACGGACGACGGACCAGATCCGGGCCGACGTCGTCGTCGACCTGCTCACCGGACGAGCCGAGCACGGCCGGCCGTTCTCCTGCGACGTCCAGGTGGTCGTGCCCGTGACCACACTGCTCGGCATATCGTCGGAGCCCGGTGAGATCCCAGGTGTCGGCACCATCCCCGGAGCTGTCGCCCGCGAGATGGCCGCTCGGCCAGGGTCGACCTGGCGGCGACTCCTGACCGACCAGCGCGGCGTCCTCCTCGACGTCTCCGACCGCCGGCACCCCACCCCGGCGCAAGTACGTCACGTGCGCGCGCGACCGCACCTGCCGCATGCCCGGGTGCGCCCGGCGCGCGGTCCACTGCGAGCTCGACCACACCGTCCCCGACGCCGTGGGCGGCCGGACAGCACTGGACAATCTGGGCCTTCTGTGTCGACGACATCACCGCATGCGCCACCGCAGTGGCTGGCAGATCAGCCAGCCACGTGAGGGTGTCTTCGAGTGGACCACGACACTGGGCAGAAGGATCACGGTCACCCCGCCGCCCTATCTCGAGCCCGAGACCTCATGATCTTGACGACAAGCCCCGGGGCACGGGTGGCGAATCAGGCGGATGACGGGTGGTCGTCCGCGGCGAGCCGGGTCAGTACTGACGTGGCGATCGCGTCAAGGGCGTCGACCTGGGCTTCCGTGAGCATGTCGAACACATGCTCACGGACGAAAGCGACATGAGCGGGAGCGGCCTGTTCGATCATGGCGCGGCCGCGCTCCGTGAGCACGACAAGGGCGCCGCGGCCGTCGTCGGCGCACTCCTCGCGCGCCACGAGGCCACGCCGCTGCATCCGGGCGACGTGATGGGAGAGCCTGCTCTGCTCCCACGAGAGCTCCCTGGCCAGCTTGGTCACCCGCAGGCGCCCTTCGGGGGTGTCGGTGAGGCGGACGAGAACGTCGTAGTCGGCGAGTGAGATCCCCGCCTCCGCGGCGAGTTGGCGGTTCATCCACACGGTTAGCTGGCTGGTCATGAGCAGGTAGCGCCGCCATACGCGCTGCTCCCGCCGAGTCAGCCAGGACACCGCGGCGCCCGCGACCGCGGGTGCGGCAGGCGGCGGGACCTCGGGTGGCGGGGTCGGGAATGCGTCACCCCGGGATCTGATTGACACGTCATGCACCTTAATGATGCGTCATGGAGATGGGAAGGGGCCATCATGGCCGACATGACACAGCGGTCGAAGGTCGACATCCGCCGCGCAGACGACCGCCCCAAGACAAAGATCAACTGGCTCGACTCCAAGCACTCCTTCTCATTCGGCCACCACTACGATCCGTCAAACACCCATCACGGACTGCTACTGGTCAACAACGACGACACCGTGCGCGCAGGCGCGGGCTTCGAGACCCACCCGCACCGCGACATGGAGATCGTCACCTGGGTACTGCGGGGTTCGCTCGTCCACCAGGACTCGACCGGCAACTCGGGCGTGATCTACCCCGGGCTGGCCCAGCGGATGAGCGCCGGCCGAGGCATCCTGCACTCCGAGAAGAACGACTCGTGGCGGCTGCCCGACGGCGGCGAGCCGCACGACGAACCCGTTCACTTCGTTCAGATGTGGGTTGCGCCGGACGAGAACGGGATCGCACCCGGCTACGAGCAGCTCGAGATCGACAACGAGTTGCTCCGGGATGGCCTCGTCACGGTCGCGTCCGGGATGGAACGGCACGACGGCGCTGCCGCCATCCGTATCAGGAACCGGTACGCGGCTCTGCACGTCGCCAGGCTCGGTGTGAGGCAGAGCGTCGAGCTGCCCGACGCGCCTTACCTGCACCTGTTCGTCGCACGGGGCGAGGTGACGCTCGAAGGCGCGGGGCAACTGCACGAGGGCGACGCCGTCAGGTTCACCGCGGTGGGCGGTCAGCGGATCACCGCCGTCGAGCCGGCCGAGGTCATGGTGTGGGAGATGCACGCCAGCCTGTCCGCCTGACGCCTTGTGTCACCGGCCGGCCGGAGATCAGCGGCCGGCCGCCCGGTAGGCGACACCAGCCGGGGTCGGCTGGCCTGACTCGTCATACAGGCCGGTCCGGCTGTCGGGATTGGCGGGAAACGCGAACCAGGCGTAGCGCTCAACGAACGGAAGGCTCTCGAGCATCGCGGTGGAGGCGGTCACGAACGCCGCCTGGCCCTCAGCGCTCGGGACCGTCGCGGGTGAGGTTGAGAAGTTCATCAGGCTGTACTCGGTCAGCCAGATCGGCAGGTGGTATCGGTCGTACACGTCCTGGATGTAGGCACGGAGCTGACTGGTCGCCCGGGTGGGGTCGAAGTCGCTGCCGTACCAGTGCAGCGCGATGAAGTCGACCTTGTAGCCCCGCTGGGCCGCGCCGGCCATGAACTGGCCGAACCAGCTGTTCGGGTCCGCGGCGCCGGCGGCGGGCGCCGGGCTACCCAGACGCATTCCGGTGGCTTCCAGTTGCGGCCACAGATCGAGAGCGGTCTGAACCGGCATGTCCGCCTGGCCGCGGAGGTCAGGCTCGTTGAAGCCGAGCAGGGTGCGGCCGTTGGCCTTCACCGTCGCGAGGGTCTGCGGAGTGACCGAGCCCGGCCCCCAGATCATCGGGACGAACTCGACTCCCGCCGGCGCCGCGATCCGCTCCGGCGCGGCTCCCCAGGTGTAGAACCACGAGACTCCCGCATCCGTCATCGACGGAGCGATCTTGTCGAAGTACCAGGTGCTCGCGCCCTTCGCAACCGTCCCGACAGGCGGATCGGTCGACCCGGGTGTCGTGGGCACTGGCGCGGCGCTCGGCGTGGCCCCCGGCGCAGTGGTCACCGGGGCAGTGGTCACCGGCTCCGAGGTGAGGGTCGGCACCGGAGTGACGCCGGGGTTCGGACCCGAGCTCGGGTCCGGAGCCTGGGTGGGGCCGGCGGACGGCGAGCCCGTCGGGCCGGCGGGGCTGGGGGCCGCACTGGTCGTCGGAGCGGGACCGCCTCCACCCCCGATGGGGGTAACGCAGCCCGCGAGCGCCACCATCGCGAGCAACGCCATCGACAGCAGCCTTAGCATGCTCGGCGTGCGACGCATGATCGCCTTCGAACCCGCCCGATGCGTCCGCGCCCCGGACGCGAACGCGGTTGCCGCGCTGTTCGCGGTGCGTCGCCGTTCCCCGGCGTCGTAATCGGTCACGCCGACCCTGCGCATGGATCTCTCCTTGCCTCGCCCCCCTGAATGCCCTTCCATGAACTGCTGTTCCGCCGGCCGCGCCGTGCCGGAGATCCGGCCGGCCGACAGTCGTGGCTGGCCGATGGACTGCCGCTATCCGACGGATCGCTGCCACCTGACAGATCGCTGCCACCCGACGGACTGCCGCAAAATCTGACAAAAGGCACAGCGGCGATCACTTTGCCACAGCAAGCGTGGGTACGCCAGGGTGTCGGTCCGAGCGGACCACGGGCGAATACCGCGGCGGTGCCGCGAAGCGGGAGCGACCAACGGGCTGGACCACAGCTGGCGAACAGACCAGCGAACAGCCAGCAGACAACCGGCGAAGGCTCGGCGAATGGCCACCGGACACCCCGTAGACAGCCCGTAGACAGCCTGCGGGCATCCCGTCGGACGTCCCGCGGACGGCGATCGTCCCGACTACGCGGATGACACATTCGGGCCAGGACGCCGACCAGTTTCGAGGGGTCTCGACCCAAAGAGCGATGATGTGGGTGTCTTGCCGCCAGCCCGGAACACATGTCCGCGTGACCCCCGCTCCTCCCTCACGTTCCCCACTGACAGCGACCAGGGAAAACAGCAGGTGGAGGCCGAGGGAGGCGCCGGCGTGTGGACGGGCGCCGATCGGGCCGCCGGGTCTCGACCGGGCGCACGCGGATTCCGGGGCGGGCGGCGCGGGACATGGCATCCCCTCGAGGGTGAGGGGGCCGTCGCCTGCCCGGACGGAGACGCAGCGGCAACGCCGACAGGGGGCACACGGACATGGAACATGGGGTGGCCGGCATGTACCGGGCCGGCAGCGGCCGGGGACCGGCGGACTTCGTGGCCAGGCGCGTGAACGGCCTGCTCGCAGAGGACCCGCGGGCGGTTATGCGACGCGCGGCCGGCGCGGCCTACCGGGTGGCCGGCCGGGCCGGACGAGCCGCGCTGCGTCCGCCGGAGACACAGGACCTCGGCGAGGTGCTGACGGACACGGCCGCGCCGGAAGCCGGAACCGACGGTCTCGACGGCTCGGACGACCTCGGCGGCGAGCGCCGCCCGGCGCCGGACCCGGAGGTCCCACCGTGGGTTCCGCTCGGCGACGAGGGCCCGGTGATCTGTAACATCTGCCGGTGGCACGGCGAGGACTTCGATCTTGCCGGCCATGTCGAGATGTCGCTGTGCCCGTCCTGTGGTGCCAACGGGCGTGACCGGTTCATGCACTGGTGCCTGGCCCAGTCGGTGGATCTCAACCCCGCGCTCCGGGTCATCGAGTGCAGTCCGCGTCTCGGCGAGGACTACCGTTCGGCGATGTCCAGTTGGTTCTTCTACCGGACGTCCGATCTGGACATGCGCGCGCACCGCGGCAGCATCCGGCTCGATCTGCAGGCGATTGACCTGCCGGACGCGTCGCTGGACGTCATGCTGTGCTCGCACGTGCTCGAGCACGTTCCGGACACGGACAGTGCGCTGGCGGAGCTTCGCCGGGTGATCGCCCCGGGCGGGCACCTCATCCTGCAGGTCCCGGTCGGCCAGGGGGTGACCGCGCCGCCGACGGAACCCGAGTTCCACATGGACTGGACCCCGGTCTTCTGGCGCTTCGGGTTCGATCTGACCGAGCGGCTGCGCAAATCCGGGTTCGAGGCGGACCTGCTGTGCACCGCGTCGATGCTCGAGGCCGCACTGACCGGGGAGAACCTGTGGCCCGACTGGTCCCGGGAGTTCGACGTCCCCGGAATGCTCGACGGGGTGATCGCCGCGGACCTGAAGGTCATCGCCGACCGAGCGGCCGAGCACCGGCTCGGGATCAGCCCAGGCTACATGTACTTCACGTGGCACTGCCGCGTGCCGGCGCACGAATAGGCGCGAGGTAGATCCGCCGGCCTGACGAGCGCCGGCCGAAAATTCCAGCAGGCGAGGATTCCGGCGGTTTCGACGTCCGTCGGGGATGATTCCCGCAACGGCTGCACCGCACCATCCGCGAAAACGTTTTCGCGCCCGCGGATACCGAGCTAATTTTTAGCTGCCATTTCATGTTCTGCGGCGTACGGGCGTTCGGCGGCGGCCCCTCGAACCCTGCCGTCGCCCGTCCGGCGTGGGGCGTTGCCCGCCGGAGCGCCGCGCCGGAGACTGCCGTGACGGTCACCCCACAGGGGACCGCCGCCACGTGCCCACCGAGCAGGTAGGCGCCAGGACCTGGACGTCTTCTGCCGGTACTCGCCCGGGGCACCGCACCTGGAGCCGCCCCGGACACCGGCGGCTCGTCGCACGTGCCCGACGGTCTCGTGGGGCTCGTAGGTCTCGTATGGCTCATAGCACTCTCATGGCGCTCATCGGGGTGCCCGCAGCGCGCTGCGGTCGGCCGGCTACCCGACCCGGACCGGACGTAGGGCCGCAAACAACGACAAAGTGCCACGTTGTCGCGAATGAGACGCCCGGCAAACCGCCGTCGACCCGCGGTAAACCTCCAGAATCGGACTGGCGGAAGCGAAAGGACTGAATATGCGTACGGTGCGGGGGACGTCGACGCGGCGGTCGGCGTGGTGGCCGGGCTCGAATCCCCAGCGTCCGGGAGCCGATTCCCACCGGACGCGAGCGGCTTCCGGCGGGAGCCGTGCGACACCGTCGACGGCACGCGGTCGCCTGCTGCCGGGCACGCTGCTGATCTCGGCGCTGCCCTCGGTACTCACCGTGGCTCTCCTCATGCCGACCGCCGCAGCGCAGGCCGGCACGCCGAGCCGGGAGGTCACCGCACCGGCTCGGGCCGCCCTCATCGCGTTCGAGGCCGAGGACGTGCTCGGGCAGATCGACGTCGACGTTGATCTGGGGCCCGACGAGGAGTCCGAGAGCATCCGCCGATTCCAGGAGGCGGCGGAGGCGATCGCCGAGTTCTCCCGCCAGGCTGCGGCCCGCGGCAACTCGGCACCCGCACCTACGCAGGCTCCGCCTGGTCCGCCGGTAACCCGGCAGCGGCCCGCGCCCGCCGCCGGGACGGGGTCCAGCGGCGGGACAACGAGCTCCGGTCCCGGTTCACCGGCGGGAACCGGCACGGGCGCAGGAAGCGGGACGGACACGGCAGGCAGCATCGGCGCCGGCACGGGAAGCGGGACCGGAACGGACGGTGCCAGCCCGGGAGGCGACGCCCCCGTCCAACAGGGCACCGCGGCCGGCGGAGCACCGACCGGCGACGCTCCCCCCGACGGCACCTCGGCCGGCTCCGCGACGAGCGGTGGCGTGGCGAACGGGCCGGCGGGCGGCGATGGTCCCGGCTCCGTCCGTGCCGGCACCGGAGGCAGCATCACCGATGACAGCACTGCCGGTGACAGTGCCACCGGTGACAGTGCCACCGGCGGAAGCACGGGCGGTGGAGCAGGGCCACGGCCAGGTACGCGCATGGCGGCGCCGCGCTCCGGTGCGGAGCAGGCGTTGCTCACCGGGATGAACACGCTGGCAGTCGGCCTCGCGGTGGCCGGGCTGGCAGGCGCTCCCCTCGCCGGCGGGCTGAGGCGCCGGTCGTTTCAGGAGCGAAGCCGCCGATCCGATCTCGCGCTCGTGCCCGCCGCCGCGACCGGGCCGGATCAGTTCCCCGCGCTCGACGACGTCCGGCAGCACAGCCGGGAGTACGGCCGGCCGTAAGCAGGCCGGCCGCCGCGACGGTCCACAACCAGCACTACGGGCGCTCCATGGGCGTCGCCGACCGAGCGCCGGAGTGACCCACAGGACACTTCGCCACGTGTCGTTCCGGGCACCGAACGTGCACTCCTGACCATCGGCCCAGCCGCAACAAGGTCGTCCATAGGTCTTCCCATGGCATTCCAAGGGTTCCACCGGCGAGACGAATGCGCGGCCCCCACCTGGGGCGCTCCCGACCAGCACCCGACATCGCCTGTAGCACAGCACATCTCCACCATCCTGGCGATCATTTGAGGAGACCACCCGCGGTAACCGGCTCCCGACGAACTCCCATCGCCGGATCGTTGCGCTACACCACGTCAAACCCTGAAAAACGAGACGGACCTCCCCAGGCAGGGTCCGGGCGCCGCATTACTGTGACGCCGTCGAGTAACCGAACGGGCCCTTGGGGGGGTCTCAGGGCTCGACTCCAACAGGGATGGTCTGCATGGCAGGCAGGCACGAAGCCGACCGGACGCCGGTCGGCTCACCGCCGCGGGGCGGCGTCGCGGGACTCACGGGACTCCGGTACCGCGCCCGGCCGCACAAACCGAACGGCCCACGCAACCCGAACACCCCACGCACCCCGCACGACACGGAGCAACGCAACCCGCAGGACGCCGCCCCTCACGACGTGGACCCGCGCACTCCGCACGACGCAGCCCCGCACGACGGATCTCGGACGACGGCCGGCACAGCGAGCCGACGCGGACTGTTCGGCTCGCTGGCGGCCTTCGGGCTGACCGCCGCAGGCTGCTCGTTCGGCGGCCCCGGCGGTGGCGGCGGAGCGATACCGACGGCCACGGCGACGGCCGTCGCACCGACCACGCGACCTCCGATGACCGGCGGGCCCACCACGGCGCCGACAGCCACCGGCACGCCGACCACCATGCCTACGACACCGGGCACGCCGGGTGCACCGGGCACACCCGGTCCGTCCCCGACGGCCTCGCCTCCCCCGCCCGCCGGGGGTGGTGCCGGTGCCGCGACGCCGGCCTTCCTGCGCGGGCGCGACCCGGTGGTGCACCTGCTGAACCGGGCCACGTTCGGGCCGACACCGGAGCTGGTGGCAGAGGTGAAGGCTGCGGGTGTCGGAGCATGGCTGGACCGACAGCTCGATCCGGCCTCGATTGGCGACGGGACGGTCGACGCGGTCCTCGGTCGTTTCCCGTTCCTGGCCAAGACCGGCCGCGAGCTCCACGCCATCGAGGGCGACATCGACTACAAGGACGTGATCGGGCTCGCGGTGGCCTCGATCGCGCGAATGACCTGGTCGAACCGCCAACTGCTGGAGCGGATGGTCGACTTCTGGCAGTCACACGTGTTCAACAAGGGCTACCCGAACGACAACCTGTGGCGGGACTCGTTCCCGGACGACCGGGAGGTCATCCGACCGAACGCACTGGGCCGGTTCGCGGATCTGCTGCTCGCGGAGACGACGAGCCCGGCGATGATCCGTCGGCTGAACGCCGACCGGTCCACCGTGCGGGCGCTCAACGAGAATCTCGGACGGGAACTGCTCGAACTGCACACCGTCGGCGTGGGTGCCGGTTACGGCCAGGACGGGGTCCTGAACAGCGCCCGCATCCTGACCGGGATCTCCATCGACGCCGAGTCGAAGAAGTACGCGTTCAAGTCGAAAGACCACTACGTCGGCCCGGTCCAGGTGCTGGACTTCTCCTCGCCGAACGGCTCCGCCGAGGGTGGGGAGGCCGTGATGAAGGCCTACCTGGACCATCTGGCGCATCACCCGGCGACCGCCGCGTACCTCACCCGCAAGCTGGCGACCTATTTCGTCGCGGACGATCCGCCGCAGTCCCTCTGCGACATGCTGGCGCAGACCTACCTGGCGAACGACACCGCGATCGCACCGGTACTGAAGGCGTTGTTCACCTCCGCCGAGTTCGGCCAGGCAGTGGGCCTGCGCACCCGCCGGCCGCTGGAGGACATCGTCGCCACGCTGCGCGTTCTCGGGATCGGCCCGCCGGCCTCGGGCACCGAACCCGTCGTCGCGCTGTACTGGATGGCCAACGACATGGGAATGGCACCGCTGGCGTGGCCGGCTCCGGACGGATATCCGCTGCGGGCGGAGCGATGGGTTTCGGCGTCAGCCACGATCGGCCGGTGGAACATGCACCGGAACCTTCTCAACGGGTGGTATCCGAAGGGTCTGGGAACCCCGGCGGTGAACAGCCTGCTCGGGGACGCGCCACCGGCCGCCATGGCCGAGGTGGTGGACGTGCTGGCCCGGCGGCTCGTGTTCCAGCCGCTCGCGCCCGAGCACGGCGCGGCACTGGCGACATTCCTCGGTGACCGCGGGTCGCGGAAGCCGGCGGACAACGAGTATCTCGTCGGCCAGCTCGGCTCGCTCATTCTCGACTCCCCCTACCACGTCTACGGATAGGCGGCCGACCGGTGGTAAAGAATCTGCCTGCGGCCGACCAGTGCACGCTCAGCCGGCGCGGAGTTCTCGCGGCGGCCGGCGCCGTCGGCATCACGGCCGGCGTCGCCTCCGTGCTGCCGATCCGCGTGGCCTTCGCCGACACCCCCGGCCGAACCCTGGTCGTGATCTCGCTGCGCGGCGGGATGGACGGCCTGAACGCACTGGTGCCGGGCGCGGACCCGAACTACGCGGGCCTGCGCGCCGACATCGCCATCCCGACGGGCCAGCTCATCCCGATGGATCGGACGTTCGGCCTGCATCCCGCGTACGCGTCGCTGAAGCCGCTGCTGGATGCCGGGAAGGTGGCGGCGGTTCCCGCCGCGGGGCTGCTCGACAACTCACGCAGCCACTTTCAGGACACGTTCAACCTCGAGATCGGCGGTGCCGGCCAGAACAGCGGTTATCTTGCCCGCCTGCTGAGCGTCCTGAGCCCGGGTTCGGCGTTCCGCGGGATCCAGGAGGGCGGCTCGCTGCCGACCTCCTACCTCGGCTCCGCCGAGGCCCTGACCCTCAACGGCATCGACAACTTCAAGGCGAACGGCTGGGGCCAGGGTGCCGAGGAGACCGCGACGGCCACCGCGCTCGGCGCGCTCTTCGCCGGCCCCGACGCCGGCCGCCCCTACGCCCGCGGCGTCGCGACGACCCTGGCCGCGCTAGCCGAGGGCAAGCAGATCGCGGCCAAGCCCTACACCCCGGCCGACGGCGTGACCTACCCCGACGAGGGCCTGGGCCGAGCGCTACGGGACGTCGCCCGCCTGATCAAATCCGGGACCGGGCTCCGGGTCGCGGCGATGGAGACCGGGGGCTACGACACCCATGTCGGCCAGGGCGGGGTGGCCGGCAGCCTGGCGACGCTGCAGAAGCGGCAGGGCGACTCGATCGCGGCGTTCTTCGCCGACCTCGGCCCGCAGGCCGCCGACGTCACCCTGGTCACCATCCAGGAGTTCGGCCGGCGCGCGGACACCAACGGAAACGGCGGGACCGACCACGGCGGCGGCGGCGTCATGTTCGTGATCGGCGGCGGCGCGGTCGGCGGGGTGCACGGCAAGTGGACGGGCCTCGCGCCCGACCAGCTGGACGACGGCGCGGTGCCCGTCCTGAACGACTACCGCAACGTCCTGGGCGACGTGATCCGCTGGCTCGGGATGTCCCAGGAGCAGCTCGGGACGGTCTTCCCCGGGCTGACCCACGCCCCGGTCGGGGTCACCTCGGCCTGACGCGACCTCCCGCGCGCTGTATCCCCGACGCGCGGTGGACGTCCCCTCCTCGAGAAGGCGGCTGGGGCCCCGGTGTCCGCCGGGGCCCCAGCGCTGGCCTGCCGCCCGATGCTGGTCAGCCCCTCAGCGCTGGTCAGCCCCTCAGCGCTGGTCAGGGCCCCACTGTCGGCCCGGCTCCTGGTGCCGGCTCGTGGGCCGGTGAGGAGGTGGAGGGCCGTCGTACCAGGTCCGCGTACGCGGGATGCCGATCTATGTAGGCCTTGATGAACGGGCACCGGGGGATGACGGCCAAGCCCTGGGCGCGCGCCGAATCGAGCGCCCCAGCAGCCAACGCGGAGCCCATGCCGGTGCCCTTGTAGGCCGGATCGACCTCGGTGTGGGTGAAGATGATTCGCGAGCTCGACCGCGTGTACTCGGCGAACCCCGCGACCTCCCCGGTCGGAGTTCTGGCCTCGAACCGGCCGGCCGGGGGGTTGTCGACGACTGTCACGTCCATGGCGCCCATCCTTGCCGGTCCGCGCGGATCAGGCGATGTCGAGGATCTCCTCGACCGGCCGCCGGGGGGTGGCCGCCAGCGGCGGCTGCTCGGGGTCGGGGCGGCCCAGCCGCAGCAGCATCTGCACGTGACCGATGCCCCCGGTCGCCGAACGCATCAGCTCGCGGATGGCGGAGACGTCCAGCACCTGCCCCAGCGGTGAGGCGGCGAGCCCGCGCGCCGTCGCCGTGAGCAGCACCCGGCCCGTCGCGCCGCCGGCGAGCAGCCGGTCGGTGGGCCGATCCGAGTCGGTGCCGATGGCGACGACCGTCGGCCGCTCCACCTCCAGCCGCTCCACCGCCGGCTGCTCCACCGCCGGCTCGGACGAACCGGCCGCGCCGGCCGGTTCGAGGCCGCCGACCACGTCGAAGTCCCGCAGGACGAACTCGGACTGGCGCGTCGCCGCGCCACCGACGACGGCCTCGCGGGGGATGCCGTCGCGTGCCTGCGGCGAGGTGCGGCTCCAGTGCCTCAGTTCCTCGGTGTAGGCGGGATCGTGGGCCTCCTGCCAGTCCGCGCGGGAGAGCAGGACCGACGTCTCGACCCGGGCGTCCGCGCTCTCCACGAACCGCACCCAGGCCGACTCCGCCTCGGCGGCGCGGCGCAGCGCGGCGAGGTCGTCGGCCCCGAGCCGCCCCCGCTCCCCTGTCAGGAACGGACGGCGGTCGGTGTGCCGGTTGGACATCGCAGCCGCCAGCTCCGCCTCGGCCGGCGCGGGCGGGCGGCGGTCCGCTACGGCGATCGTGGCCAGCGGGACGTCCGCGGACGGCGGGGCGCCGTCGTCGAGCGGGCCGAGGGCCACGACGGGGAGCAGGCCGCGCGAGCGCGCGGCGAGCCGGGCGAAGGTCAGGGCGGCCCCGCAGCTGACCAGGAGCTGGCGTCCCTCCGGGTCGGCGACGTGCAGCAACCGCTCGGGATCGGCGAACAGGTGCAGACCGTCGGCGTCGAAGCGCCACCGCCAGGGCTGGGTGTTGTGGATCGACGGCGCGAGCGTGGCCTGCGCCACGATCGCGCGGGCGTCGTCCTCCGTCAGGCGTACCGCGGTGTCGACCATGACCTCTCCCGTCTGTCTGCTCCGAGCATCCTTATGCCCGCCCGGGCGCCGGCTCCCCCGGCCCCGGGGCGGACGCGTGTCTCGTTGCGGTCCGCCGTCGCTCGGTGACCGGAAAGCGCCGCACCGCGGCTATTGTTGCCCGAATGGACGCTGCGGGGACGCACACGGTACGGGGGATTCACACGGCACGAGAGATGGACTCAGTACGAGAGTTACCCACGGTACGGGTCTTCCTCCTTGACGACCACGAGATCGTCCGCCGTGGGGTCCGCGAGGTGCTCAGTGACGCCGGCGGCATCGAGGTCGTGGGCGAGGCGTCGACCGGGGCCGAGGCGGCCGCCCTCGTCCCCCGCCTGCGGCCGGACGTCGCGCTGCTCGACGCCCGGCTGGAGGACGGCAGCGGCATCGACGTCTGCCGGGACATCCGCGCGGCCTGCCCCGAGGTCGGCTGTCTGATCCTCACGTCCTACGACGACGATGACGCGCTCTTCGCCGCGATCATGGCAGGGGCGGCGGGCTACCTGCTCAAGCAGATCCGCGGCACCGACCTCGTGGGCGCGATCCGGACCATCGCGGCCGGCGGCTCCCTGCTCGACCCGGCCGTGACCGCCAGGGTCCTCGCCCGGCTCCGGGAGGGAAGCGACGTGGGCCGGGCCTCGGCGGTGTTGGGCACCCGGGAGCGGGAGATCCTGGTCCTGATCGCAGAGGGCCTGACCAACCGCCAGATCGCCGGCCGGCTGCACCTCTCCGAGAAGACCGTGAAGAACTACGTCTCGTCGATCCTCGACAAGCTGGACCTGAGCAGCCGCACGCAGGCCGCCGTGTACGCCGCGCGTCGCCACGCCTGACGGCAGCGCCTGAAAGCGGCCGTCAGGCCCGCCGGACGCCCGTCAGGCAATGCAGTGCTCGGCGGCGTGGAACACCTCGGCGACCGGCACGGTCGTCTGGATCACCCTGGCGGTCGGCCACGGCTCCGCCCACGAGCTCATCGCGCGGTGTACCGCGGACGTGGCGCCAGCTGGGTCGCTGGCGGAGTCCCGGCGGGTCAGCCGCGTGGCCGCGACCTCCGGTGAGGTCACGCAGCGCAGCTCGAGGAACTCCGCGGCCGTCTCGCGCGCCAGCCGCGCGGCCGCCGCGCGGTGGCGGCCGTCCGACCAGGAGGCGTCGATGATCACCGTCTCGCCGCGTTCCAGTGCCCGGCGGGCACGGGACAGCAGCACCGTGTAGGTCCGCGCGGTGATCTCCGAGGACAACGGCCAGATGAAGGACGCGCCGAGGTCCGCGGGCACGGCGGGCCGCTCCGGGATGGCAGGCCCGCTACCGGGGGTGTCCGGATCGACGTGGCCGTCGGCGGCGAGCTCCGCCCGCACGGCGTCGGAGCGCAGCAGCAGGCGGCCGTCGTCCGCGTCTGCGAGCCGACGGGCGAGGGTCGATTTCCCGGTGCCGGGCAGGCCGCCGACCAGGACCAGCCGTACCCGGGCCCGGCGCAGGTGCCGGTAGGCGATGTCGGCGAGCCGCCGGGCCCGTTCGCCGGCCTCGGCGCCCGGGCCCGCCCCCGCCTCGGCCAGGATCCGCCGGTACCGCAGGCAGGTCACCCGGGCCTCGGTGAAGGCCCGGTAGGCGATGTAGAAGTGCTCGAGCGAAGGCGGATGGGCCTGCGCGGAGAAGTCGCGGTACCAGCGCATCAGGCGCTCGGCGTCCTCGGGCGAGCCGAGCCGCTCCAGGTCCATCACCAGAACGGCGACGTCGCCGAGGACGTCCCCGGCCCGCAGCCGCGGGTCGGACTCGACCCGGTTCAGGATGCGCGGGCCGTCGTCGAGGCAGTGGATGTTCTCGGCCCGCAGGTCGCCGTGGCCGTCGCGGATCCGCCCGGCGCGCCGGCGCTCGGCCAGCAGCGGGCCGCGGCCGGCCAGGTACCGCAGCGCCAGCCGCCCGATCTCGTCGACGACGTCGGCGTCGATGACCTTCCCCTGGAAGGGCTCGAGGCCGCCGAGCGCCTCCTTCCACTGCCCCGCGACAGCCTCGGCGTCGCCGGAACGGCCGATCACCTCGGACGTCCCGCACCGCTCGTGGAACGCGGCGACCGCCCGCGCGACGGCGCGGAGCTGGTCGTCGACGCGGTCCGCGTGGCGCACCAGCGCGGAGAGCCGGCGGCCGGCGGGCATTCGCCGCAGGACGACGGCATGGTCGCACACCTCGCCGCCGTCGCCGAGGACGTCGGCGACCCCCAGGTACACGTCGGAAGCGAGCCGCCGGTTCAACTCCACCTCGGCGCGGCAGGCCGCCAGCCGGGCCGCCCGGCTCCGCAGGTCGAGGAGCCCCGGCTCAACGGGTTTCTTCCGTTTGTAGACACGATCACCGTGCAGGCAGAGGACCGCGCTCCCCGTCTCGACGACCCGCGTCTCGCCGGTCGGGCGAGACCACAGATCGGCCGGGACTGACGCCGCGGTCTTCTGGTCAGCCGGCATGGCACCTCCTGCGCACCGGACACCGCCGCCGGGATCCGATCGCCGCTGTCCTGTCGATGGTCCGTCTCACCCGGAACCATCGTGCCGCGCGCGACCCCCCTGTTGGTCCCTCCGAGGGCACGGACCGGGAGGTCCTTTGCACCCCCCGCGATGGTCCTCGGACCCGTCGACGACAGCCCGGACGTCCGGCGCCGGACGTCCACCGCGGGACCCGGTTCGAGCGGCCGGCGGGCTACGGCAGCGGGACCGCCCAGCGCAGCTGGGTGCCGCCGGACGGGCCGGGGGCGATGTCGAAGGTCCCACCGAGCTCCTCGGCGCGGCTGCGCAGGTTGTGCAGGCCGCTGCGCCGGCCGGTGTCGCCCAGCCCGACCCCGTCATCGGTGACCTCGGCGCGCAGCCAGCCCTGGCCGACGGTGACCGACAGCTCCACCCGGCTGGCGCGGGCGTGGCGCGCCACGTTCGACAGGCTCTCCCGCGCGACGGCGAGGAGATGGTCGGCGATGTTCCCCTCCAGCGCGGTGTCGAGCGGGCCGTCCACCCGCAGGCGCGGGCTGAAGCCGAGCGCCTCGGCGACCTCCTCGACGATCTCGCCGAGGCGGGCCCGCACGCCCGGCCCGCCGGTGCTGCGCCGCCCGCGCAGCTCGAAGACCGTCGAGCGGATCTCCCGGATGGTCGCGTCGAGGTCGTCGACGTAGGTGGCGAGCCGGCCGGCGGACTGCGGGCGGTCCTCCGCGGCCGCCATCCCCTGCAGGCCCAGCGCGACGGCGTAGAGCCGCTGCATGACGTGGTCGTGCAGGTCACGGGCGATCCGGTCGCGGTCCTCCAGGACGAGCAGCCGGTCACGGGTGGCCCGGGACGCGGCCAGGCCGAGGGCGACCTGCACATGCCCGGCGAACGTCGCCGCCATGTCCAGATCGCCGTCGGCGAACGGCCGGCCCGCGGGCCCCCGGGCCAGCACGACCGCGCCCGTCCCGACCTGCGCCCCGACCAGGGGGATGACCATCAGCGGGCCGATGTCGAGGCCGCCGAAGCCGGTGACGCCCGGCTCGGCCGCGGCGTCGTCGACCAGCAGGGGCCGCCCGGCCGCGACCGCCCGGCCGGCGAGGGTTCCGGCCGTCGGCACGGACTCGCCCAGGAGGCGGTCGGCCTGCGGGCCGTCGGCCGCGTCGACGAGCAGTTCCTCGGTCGCCCCGGCGGCGAGCAGGACGCACGCCAGATCGGCGTCGGCGACCTCGCGGGCTCGCGCGACGATCAGCGTGAGCGGCTCCGGCCCGTCCGCCAGCAGGTGGCGCATGATGTCCGCGGATGCCTGCAGCCACTGCTGGCGGCGCTGCGCCGCACCGAACAGCCGGGCGTTCTCGATCGCCACGCCGGCGCTCGCGGCGAGGGCCAGGACGAGCTCCTCGTCCTGCGCGGTGAAACGGCGCCCGCCGCGCTTCTCGGTCAGGTAGAGGTTCCCGAAGACCTCGCTGCGGACCTTGATCGGGACGCCGAGGAACGTGCGCATCGGCGGGTGGCCGGGCGGGAAGCCGACCGCGTGCTCGTGCGCGGCGATGTCGTCGAGGCGGACGGCCCGGGGCTCGGCGGTCAGCAGCCCGAGCACCCCCTCGCCGCGAGGCAGGTGGCCGATCCGGCCGACCAGATCGGCGTCCATCCCGACGTGGATGAACTGTTCGAGCCGGCCGTCGCGGGCGATCACGCCGAGCGCGCCGTAGCGGGCGTCGACCAGCTCGCAGGCGGCCTCCGCGATCCGCCGGAGGACGACCTCCAGGCTCAGGTCGGCGGCGACCGCGCGGTGCGCCCGCAGCAGGCCGCGCAGCCGGCCCTGGGTGGTCATCACCTCATGCGCGCGCTCGACGAGCTGCGCCATCAGCTCGTCCAGCTCGAGCCGGCCGGGGCGCTCCGCGCCGAACTCGTCGAACGCGTCCGGGACGTCCATGATCTTGAGGCTCTCGGTGGTCTCCTCGACGTCCCGAGCCGTCAGGATCTCCTGGATCTCGCGTATTTCCCGGATCTGCTGAATTTTGTGGATCTCCCGGATCTCGTCGATTCCGGCGCCGGTGCCGGCACCGCCGGCTGCACCAGCGGCACCGGCGGCACCGGAATCGCCGCCGAGACGGTGATCGCCGCCGACGCCCTCGGGCCACGGGTCCATGGTCTACAGACGCTATCGAATATCAGCGCGCCGCCAGCCCCGATCGCTCGCCTCCGGGACGGCCGGACGGACCGGGCCCGGGCGTCCCGTCCCAGGTGGGCGCGCTGCCGACCGGGCCACGACCAGCACGGAGACGGATACCGCACAGGCTCACCGCGTGGGGCCTTTCGGCACCCCCGGCGGCGGCCGAGCCGAACTGTCGGAGGTCGCGCCTACCGTGCTCAGCAAGTTGGCCGGTGGCCGCCTGGCACCCGCCCGTCGCTCGGCGGCTGCAGCTGCAGCTGCAGCTGCAGCCAGACAACACGTTCCGGAGGCGTGATGAACACACATTCCCCGCCCGCCGTCGAGGCCGTGGGCCTGGTGAAGACCTTCGGCGGCACCCGCGCCGTCGACGGGCTCGACCTGCACGTCGCGGCCGGCAGCGTCTACGGGGTGCTCGGGCCGAACGGTGCCGGCAAGACGACGACGATCCGCATGCTCGCCACCCTGCTGCGCCCGGATGCCGGCTACGCGCGGGTCCTGGGCCACGACGTTGTCACCGACGCGGCGGCGGTGCGCAGCCGGGTCTGCCTGACCGGCCAGTACGCGTCCGTGGACGAGGATCTCACCGGCACCGAGAACCTCATCCTGCTGGCCCGCCTGCTCGGCCACGACCGGTCCGCCGCGCGGGCGCGCGCCGCGGCACTCGTCGAGGCCTTCGGTCTGACCGAGGCAGCGGGGCGCATGGCCAAGACCTACTCGGGCGGGATGCGCCGCCGGCTGGACATCGCCGCGAGCCTCGTCGTCACCCCCGACCTGATGTTCCTCGACGAGCCGACCACCGGCCTCGACCCGCGCAGCCGTGCCCAGGTGTGGGACATCGTCCGGGCGCTGGTCGCCGGTGGCACGACCGTCATCCTCACCACCCAGTACCTGGACGAGGCCGACCAGCTCGCCGACCGGATCGCGGTGATCGACCACGGAAGAGTGATCGCCGAGGGCACTCCGGGCGAGCTGAAGTCCTCGGTCGGCTCGGGCACCCTCCACGTGCGCGTCCGCCTGCCCGAGCAGCGGGCGGACGCCGAGCGCCTGCTCACCGGCGCACTGGGCGTCCCCGTCCGGTACGAGTCGGACCAGGTGGCGCTCTCCGCCCGGGTCTCGGACGGCGAGCCCGTGGCGGAGGCGCTGGCGGGGCTGAACCGCGCGGGCATCGAGCTGACCGAGTTCGCGCTCGGCCAGCCGAGCCTGGACGAGGTCTTCCTCGCCCTCACCGGCCATCCGGCCGATGACGGCGCGCCCACCCCCACCGAGACCACCACCGACATGAACGGAGCGAGGGTCGCATGACCGCCGCCGAGACGACCACCGCCGGAACAGGCGCCACGGGCACGGGCTCCGGTGCGGGCACAAGGCCGCCGGCGGCCGGGGCGGCCGTGCCGCCGGATCTGCGCGCGGTGCTCGCGACCGGTGCCCGCCCGGCGCGGCCCACCCCGCTGGCGGCCTCGCTCACCTTCGGCTGGCGGGCCCTGCTGAAGATCAGACATGTGCCCGAGCAGCTCTTCGACGTGACCGTCTTCCCGATCATGTTGACCCTGATGTTCACCTATCTGTTCGGCGGCGCGCTCGCCGGGTCGACGCAGGAGTACGTGCAGTTCCTGCTGCCCGGAATCCTCGTCCAGGCGATCGTGATGATCACGGTCTACACCGGGGTGACCGTCAACACCGACATCACCAAGGGCGTCTTCGACCGGTTGCGGTCACTGCCGATCTGGCAGCCGTCCGCACTCGTCGGAGCGCTGCTGGGCGACGTGTTCCGCTATTCGATCGCCGCCGTCCTCATCCTCGCACTGGGGCTGGCGATCGGTTTCCGGCCGGAGGGGGGCGCGCTCGGCGTCCTGGCCGCGGTGGCCGTCGTCATCGCCTTCTCGTTCAGCCTCACCTGGGTGTGGACGGTGCTGGCGATGGTGCTGCGCACCCCGAACTCGGTGATGGGCGTGAGCATGATGATTCTTTTTCCACTGACCTTCGTCAGCAACATCTTCGTGCGGCAGGAGACGCTGCCCGGGTGGCTCCAGGCCTTCGTCGACGTCAACCCGATCACCCATACGACGAACGCCTCCCGCGGGCTGATGCACGGCGTCGCCACGGCTGAGCAGCTCGGATGGGTCGCGCTGTCGTGCGCGCTTCTGCTCACCGTGTTCGGCCCCCTGACGATGCGGATGTACCGCGGCCGGAGTTGACCGGCTCCCGAGACGGCCTGATCAGCCCGGACGAAGGTGCCCGGACGCACGTGCAGTGGCCCCTTGCATCGGTTTCTGCATCCGCGGTCTTGCAACTGCACGTTCAGACCTCGATGATCTGTTCTCAGCCTGAAGTGCTGGAAACCGAGCGAGATCGTCCGTGGAGGCAGTGTTGACCCTTGATCAGGCCGCCGTTCACGGGGCAGCCGCCACGGCTGAAGGACGACCGGCGGCGAGGGCCCGACATGTACGCCACTCGCGGGGCCGGCACGGTACGCGCCGGTAGTTGGCCTTGTATCCGTCGCGTTCTCTCTGTCTCCCGGTCGACCTACACCTGATCATCGTCATGGACGACGCGGTGCTCCTCACCACCCGTGGCACCAGAACCGCCCGTGACACCAGGACCACCCGCGATGCCAGGACCGCGCGTGACGCCACGACGGCCCGTGACACCACGCCCCGGCAGCCGCGGTCGTCGGCGGGCGCACGCCGGCCGGAGCCACCGGCGCTGGTGTGGTACCTGCCCGGCGCGCCGCTACGACTGGGCGAACCCGCACGGGAGACGGCCGTGCGCCTGGCCGCGGAGATCGCCGGCCTCCGGGCCGACGAGGCGGAGCTGACCCTCGCCCATGCCGCGCACCACCGGCTCGCCGGCGAGGAGCGGGTGTCCCTGTACTTCACCGCGCACTGCTGGGACGATGCCGTCGGCCCGGGCGCGGCCGGGGCCGCGCAGGCGGGCGAGTCCGGCGAGGGCGCGCCGGAGGCGATCCAGACCTGCTGGCGGCCGCTGGGCGAGCTCCAGATCGACCTGGACCCGCTCGACCGCACCGCGCTCGTCCACTGGCGGCGCGGCGAACGGTACTCCGAACCCGGGTGGCATCCTGTCCGACCGCCGACGCCCGGGGGGCTCTCGCCCCTCGACGCGCTGCGCGCCCGCTGACCCCCACGACGCGCGCCGCGGGCACGGCGGCGGGCCCGCGGCGACCCTCTCGACACCACACACTATTTGGATTCATACGGATACGAAGAGTAATATTCTTGGCAGACTCGCCCGTTGGTAGCCCCCCGCATGGTTGCCCGGCCGACGAAATCGTTACGGTCGATCCCGCATATGCGGCCCGGAGTACTGGGCAAGCGTAAAGAATCGGCTCGACGGCGACGGGCCGCGCGAAGTGCGGATTCGTCCGCAAACACGAGGGGGGGTGGCTCTTGGCCGGCCGCGACATCGACTACGACCGTCCGACGCTCATCGGATGCGGTCGCTGCGATGTGCGTTGGACGGCGCTGACCGCGGCGCACTGCCCGACCTGCCACGAGACCTTCGTCGGGTACGCCGGCTTCGACGCGCACCGCGACAGCGGACGATGCCTGGCCCCCGGCGAGGCCGGCTTGCGCTCCGACGGCGGCTACTGGCGCAGGGAGGACGAGCGATCCCCGGGCCGACTTGTCACGATCCCGCGCCAGGTCACGACCGACACGGTCGCCCGTCCCGCGTGACCCTCGCAGGTGCTGGCGACGCTGGTGCCAGCCGCCCGGCAGCCGCCGCCGACCCCCAGCGCCGAACCTTCGGACGTCGGTTCTCGGCACTCACCGGCCGGGTTTCCTGCCGATCCCTGCCCACAAGAGGTGATTCCCCACCGGTTGCGCAGGACGATCAGTCATAAGCCAGGATTCGGCGCGGGTAAGGCCCGACACCGCATTACGTGCCGCACCCGCAGTTCGACAGAAGAATCACGCAGCGTGGAACGCGGGCGGCCCGAGCCCGCGCAGTGGGGAACGAGCGGCCCGGTCAGGAACCGAAGCCGGGCAGGAGGAGCTGCTCCTCCAGCGGCGCCCGGCCGGCCACCGCCGCGGACACCGCCGTAACGGCACGTGTCGGACCACGGCGGATGACCGCCGCACGCCCACCCCGCACCCCATTCGTCCCACGCACCCCACGTGCCTCCGCCGGCGCCCACCGAGAGGAGGCCGGTGAGGCGGCCGGCGCGGCGGCACCGGCGATGCCGTACCGGCGGGCCAGGTCCCGGACCAGGGCGGAGATCCGCTCGCTGTAGGCCCGCGGCGCGTGGGAGCCCCCGCCGTAGAGGGATCGGTACAGCGGGAGGAGGTCGGGGTGATGCTCCCCGAGCCAGCCGAGGTACCACTCCCGCGCCCCGGGCCGCAGGTGCAGCGCGGGCGAGCAGCGCGGCGCGGCCGGCCAGCGCGGGCGCGGAGCGGGGCCGGTGCGGCGGGCGGCTCAGCCGGACTTCGGAGCGCCGTTGTTCGCCGCCGCCTGCTGTGCCGTCCGCGCGAGGGCCTCGCGCAGGGAGTCGGGGGCGAGTACCCGCACGTGCGGGCCGAATGCCCAGAGCTGGCTCTCGGCGACATCGGGGCCCTCGAACCAGACCTCCACCTCCCGCCAGCCATCCGCGTCGGGCTCGCCGGCCGTGGCCAGCGCCCGCTGGCCGGCCAGCGGGCCGAGCACTCCGGGCAGGCTCCGCAGGCCTCGCGGGGACAGCGACAGCCGCGCCGGCCAGCGCAGCAGCGAGCGCGCGAAGTCCTCGTTCGACGACGCCCACCACCGCGCCAGGTGGAAGTCGGCGGGCCGGGTGAAGCGGCCCTCCGGCCCGCTTCGGACCGCAGCCTCGATGATCCGGCCGATCCGGTAGCTGCGGACGGCGGACCCGCCGCGGGCCACGAGATACCAGACACCGGCCTTGAGAACGAGGCCCAGCGGCTCGAGAGAACGCTCCACCGTCCGGTCGGGCCGCCCGTAACGGACGGTGATCCGCTGCCCGGACCAGACCGCGCCCGCGACGACCGCGAGGTGCGGCACGGGCTCCTCGGAGCCGAACCAGCCCGGCGCGTCGAGGTGGAAGCGTTCCCGGACCCGGCCCGCCCGTGCCCGCAACTCCGGCGGCAGCGTCGCGAGGATCTTGGTCTGCGCGGCCGCGGCGACCGTCTCGAGGCCGAGGCCGCCGAGCACGTCCCCGCCCGCCCCGGCGAGGAGCAGCGCGGACGCCTCGTCGCCGGTCAGCCCGTCCAGGTTCGTCCGCCAGCCCTCGACGAGACGGATCCCGCCGTGCGGGCCGGGCTCAGACCACAGTGGGACACCCGCTTCGGCGAGCGCGGCCACGTCCCGGCGCACGGTACGGACGGACACCTCGAACTGGGCGGCGAGCTCCCCCGCCGTGGCCCGGCCGTGCGCCTGCAGATGGAGCAGCAGAGCCATCAGCCGGCTGGAGCGCATTGACCGAAGGTAACCGCGGACCCGGACAGAAGATGTCAGGGTCCGCGGCGACGATGGGCCCATGACGACGGACACGAGCACAACCACGAAGCCGAGCACGAGCACGACGACGGAGCGGCCGGCCGGCCCGGGAACGGACGCGGCGGGCGTGAGCTGGGGCGAGGTGGAGGCCACCGAGCCCGAGTTCACCCGGACGGTACGCGAGCGGTTCGGAACCTTCCGTCATCATGTGCTGGCGACACTGCGGGCCGACGGCTCGCCCCGGGTCAGCGGGCTCGAGGCCGAGTTCCGCCTGGGCGAGCTGTGGCTGGGCGGGATGCCGGGCGCGCGCAAGTCGGACGACCTGCTCCGCGACCAGCGGTTCGCGCTGCACGCGAACCCCGGCCCCGGAACCGACATGCACGGCGGGGACGTCCGGATCGCCGGCCGGGCCGAGTGGGTGGACGATCCGGACACGCGTCGGCGCTTCGTCGAGGAGGTTGATCCGCCGACCCCGTTCGACCTGTTCCGCGTACGGATCACCGAGATCGTCCGTATCTGGATGGACGACCAGGAGATGGTCATCGAGACCTGGCGGCCCGACGGCCGCGGCCTGCGGGTGCTGCGCCGGGGCAACGACACTCCGGTCCGCGAGCAGTCCGGCCCGTGAGCGGTGACGACGCCGCGCACCCCACGTGGTCGGCGGCCCGCTGGCGTACTCCTTGACCCTGGAGACGGGGCGCTCGTAACGTCCGAGAAGTCCCACTGAGCGAGCGCTAGAGAAGCATCGTGCCGGCGACCGGTGAGGGAGTCCCATGGAGAACGCAGTCATCGTCGACGTCGTGCGCACCCCCTCAGGGCGGGGCAAGCCGGGCGGCGCGCTGTCCGAGACCCACCCCGTGGAGCTTCTCGCCACGACGCTGAAGGCGCTGACCAGCCGGAACGACTTCGACCCGGCGCTCATCGACGACGTCATCGCCGGGTGCGTCGGCCAGGCCGGTGAGCAGTCGGCGAACATCGGCCGCAGTGCGGTGCTCTCCGCCGGCTACCCCGAGTCGGTGCCGGCGACCACCGTCGACCGGCAGTGCGGCTCCAGCCAGCAGGCGCTGCACTTCGCCGCGCAGGGCGTGATGGCCGGCGCCTACGACGTCGTGGTGGCCTGCGGCGTCGAGTCGATGAGCCGGATCCCGATGCGCTTCGCGGCGGCGGGGAAGGACCCGCGCGGGCCGGGCATGATCGCCCGCTACCCCGAGGGCCTGGCCAACCAGGGCATCGGCGCCGAGCTGATCGCCGCCCGCTGGAAGCTGACCCGCGAGGAGCTCGACGAGTTCTCCGCGCTGTCGCACCAGCGGGCCGCGGCGACGGCCGAGGCCGGCGGCTTCGACAACGAGATCGTCCCCGTCGATGCGCTCGCGCCGGACGGCAGCACGTTCACGCACACCGTCGACCAGACCGTCCGGCCGACCACCACGGCCGAGGGTCTCGCGGCCCTCAAGCCGTCCTTCTACACCGAGCAGTTCGCGCAGCGGTTCCCGGAGATCGGCTGGCACATCACCCCGGGCAACTCCTCCCCGCTGACCGACGGCGCGTCCGCCGCTCTGATCATGAGCGAGTCGAAGGCCGTCGAGCTCGGGCTGCGCCCGCGGGCCCGCTTCCACGCCTTCGCCCTCGCCGGTAGCGAGCCGCTGATCATGCTGACCGGCCCGGCCCCGGCCACCCGCAAGATCCTCGCCCGGTCCGGCCTGCGGATCGACGACATCGACGCCTACGAGGTCAACGAGGCGTTCGCGTCCGTCCCGCTGTTCTGGGCGAAGGAGTTCGACGCCGACCCGGCCAGGCTCAACCCGCGCGGTGGTGCGATCGCGCTGGGCCACCCGCTGGGCGGCTCGGGCGTCCGCCTGATGGCGACGATGGTCAACTACCTGGAGGCCACCGGCGGGCGCTACGGCCTGCAGACCATGTGTGAGGGTGGCGGCATGGCCAACGCCACCATCATCGAACGCCTCTGACAACGCTGACACTGGCGTCGGTGTCGGCGTCGGCCGTCCCGCAGCAGGCATCTCCGCAGGCATCTCTGGAGGAAGCGTGACCGGTCCGCTGAGCGGATTGCGGGTCGTCGAGCTCGCCGGCATCGGCCCCGGCCCGCACGGCGCGATGATCCTCGCCGACCTCGGCGCGGACGTCGTGCGGATCCAACGTCCCGAGCTGGACGACGGGCCCGACGACCTCCAGCTGCGCGGCCGGCGCATCGTCCGGGTGGACCTGCGCTCCGCCGACGGACGGGAGCAGGTGCTGGGCCTGGTCGAGCGGGCCGACGTGCTCATCGAGGGCTATCGGCCGGGCGTGACCGAGCGGCTCGGCCTCGGCCCGGCGGACTGCCAGGCCCGCAACCCCCGCCTGGTCTACGCGCGGATGACCGGGTGGGGGCAGACCGGCCCGCTGGCCAACCGCGCCGGTCACGACATCAACTACATCTCGCTGACCGGTGCGCTGCATGCCATGGGCGAGGCCGGGCAGCGCCCGCCGGTGCCGCTGAACCTCGTCGGGGACTACGGCGGCGGCTCGATGTTCCTGCTGGTGGGGATCCTCTCCGCGCTGCTGGAACGCGAGCGGTCCGGCGAGGGCCAGGTGATCGACGCGGCGATCGTGGACGGCACCAACGTCCTGGTGCAGATGATGTGGGCCTGGCGTGGCATGGGCGACTGGCACGGGTTCGGGGACTGGTCCGATGAGCGCGGGGTGAACCTGCTCGACGGCAGCCGGCCGTTCTACGACACCTACACCTGCGCCGACGGCCGTTTCGTGGCCGTCGGGCCGCTGGAGCCGCAGTTCTACGCCCGGCTGCTGGAGGTGCTCGGTCTCGCCGACGCGGGCCTGCCCGACCAGTTCGACCCGACCGGGTGGCCGGTGCTGCGGGACGCCTTCACCAAGGCCTTCGCCGCCCGCACCCGCGACGAGTGGACGGAGATCTTCACGGACACCGACGCCTGCGTCACGCCGGTGCTGAGCTTCGCCGAGGTGCAGGACCACCCGCACATGGCCGACCGCGGCGCCGTCGTGCACACCGACGGGATGGCCCAGGCGGCACCCGCGCCGCGCTTCTCGCGCAGCGCCACCGCGCTACCGGGCCGCGCGGTCGTCGGCGACCCGGCAGCGATCCTGGACGAATGGGCGAAGCCACCGTCAGCGGGCTGAACCGGGCCGGGCCGGACGCAGCCGGGGGGCGGGGCGCGGGGGCGCGTCCCGAGCTCGCCGAGGCCGCGCCGGCCCGCGGAAGTACCCGCAAGCTGGTCCCGCCGGGGCGGGAGCATGCCGGCGGATCGCCGGTGGACTGGCGCAGTTACGACCCGCCGGACCTGCACCCCATCCTCGCCGGCGCGCTGGCCGCCTTCTACGAGCACGGCTACCACGGGACCACCGTGCGCGACATCGCCCGCCGGGCCGGGGTGACCGTCCCCGCGCTGTACTACCACTACGCGAACAAGCAGGGCATCCTCGTCGCGCTCCTCGAGATCACCGTCACCGAGGTCAACGAGCGGGCCGGCGCGGCCGTCGCCGAGGCCGACGACGGGCCGGTGCCCAGGTTCGCGCGGCTCATCGAGGCCGTCGTCCTGTTCATGTCGAACCGGTTCGCCCTCGCCTACCTGGACACCGAGCTGCGCTACCTGGAGCCGGTGAACCGCCGCCGGTACGCGACGCTGCGCAAGAAGCTCGAGAGCCTGCTCGTCGAGATCCTCGCGGACGGGAAGGCGACCGGTCAGATGACGGTCGACAGCCCCCGGGACACCGCCCGCGCGCTGCTGGGGATGTGCCAGGCCATCGCCGGCTGGTACAACCCGGCCGGCGAGCTGTCCCCCACGCAGATCGCCACCCGCTATGTCGGCATCGCGCTGCAGACCGTGGGTGCGGTGCCGCGCTGACCGGGGCCGACGTCGCGCTGTTGCTCGGGGCCGGTGTCCTCGCCGGGATCACCAGCACGGTGGCGGGCCTGGCGTCGCTCGTCTCCTATCCGGCGCTGCTCGCGGTGGGACTCGAGCCGCAGGCCGCGAACATGACGAACTCTGCCGCGCTCATCTGCGTCGCGCTGGGCGCTGCCGCGGGTTCACGTCCCGAGCTCGCCGGGCAGGCGCGGCGGGTCGCCCGCTACGGCGCGGCGACGCTGGCGGGCGGGGCTGCCGGGGCGATCCTGCTGCTGACCACCCCCGCGCGGGCCTTCGAGCTCGTCGTGCCCTGGCTGATCCTCGGCGCGGCCGTGCTCCTCCTGCTCTCGCCGCGCATCATGAGCGCGGCCGGCGGCGGTGCCGGCACGGCCGTGGGTGCCGGCGTGGATGGCGGTGCCGGCGGCCCGGCCCGGGGCGAGCGCCCGGCAATGCTGCTCGCCGTGTTCGGTGTCGCGGTCTACACCGGTTACTTCGGCGCGGGCGCGGGCGTCGCGCTGCTGGCGATCATGGCGATCGCGATCCCGGAGTCGCTCGCCCGGGTCAACGCTGTGAAGAACGTCGCGTCAGGCTTCTCGAACGCGGTGGCCGCCGTCCTCTTCGCCGCGCTCGGATCGGTCGTGTGGGGAGCCGCCGTGCCGCTGGCCGCCGGGCTGCTGGTCGGCGGAGCGATCGGGCCCCGGATCGTCCGGGTCCTGCCGGCGCCGCTGATGCGCTGGATCGTCGCCGCGGCCGCGACCGGACTCGCCGTCTCCCTGGCACTCGACGCCTACACCTGAACGCACAGGCCGGACGTGCGACCCGGTTCACCCGGAACCGCCCATCACGCGAATGCGCGACGGAACTGCCCCAGGTGACGTCAACCGGGACATGAGGATTAGAGCGGACGCGACCGGGTATTCGCCAGCGCAACGGACAACCAGCCCCACCGAAGAAGGAGCCCCCGATGGCAACCCGGGTCCGCACCCGTGCCTACAGCAGCGTGAGTCTCGGATTTCTCGTCTACCTGGCCATCGGCCTCATCATCACCATCAGCCAGGACTACTGGGACGTGACCGACTGGGACGGCGCGACGCTGCGTCATTTCTTCACCGCGGCGGTGGCGACGCTCGCCTGGCCGCTGTCCATCTTCTACACCTTCGGCCTGACCCCGCGGTGATTCCGGGAGTCCGGGCGGCACGAGGCCGCCCGCGGCTCCGCGGACGTTCGACCCAGGGCCGTGGGAGGTCCGCGGGGTCACCACGAGCAGAGTGGTGACCCCGCGGACGTCGCCGTCGCCGCACCCGCGCGCACCCGATCGCAGGCCGGACCGGTGGCCGGGCACGACGTCAGGTGGACGGGTGAGCCCCGGTGAGCGTGTGGTCGGGGATCGGGTTGTCAGGGATCGGGTCGCCGGGGAACGGCCGGAGCGCTGTGACGCGCAGTGCGGCCCACTCCCCCGCGGAGAACCCGCCGGCCTCGGTGAACCCGGCGACCTTGAGCACACCGTCCCCGCCAGGCGGGATGACCGACATGCCGGTGGCCTCCGCCCCGGCCGACCGGCCCGCCACGAGACCCGCGCTGGTCCCGCTGAGGCCCGCGGCGGCCCGCTGCCCTGGCCAAAGGATCACTGACGGGCCACGCGGCCCGTCGGCCACCGCCGGCGCCCCCACGGCGGCGCCGGTCGCATCCACCTGGAAGACCGCCGGATACCCGGCGAGGGCGCATGCCCTGTTGCCCTGGTTGGCCAGCACGAGGTCCGCGTGCACCTGGCCCGCGCCGCCCTGCGCGCCGGTCAGCTCCGCGAGCAGATCCCCCGGTGAGCAGGCCTCGATCGGCCCGGCATCGGCGGGCCCGGTGTCGGCCGGCACGGCTTCGACCGGGCGGGCCGCAGCCACGGCCAGCGCCGCGGCAGGAGCGCCGAGCCCGACGGCGAGGCCGACCGCGAGCCCGGTGACGAGCACACCGGTGACCGCGCACCCGGAAGTGACCCGACGACATTCGACCAGTCTCGACGACATCGCGGCACGGACAGGCCGATCCGACACGGAGCATTCCTTTTCCGGTCCGTATTCCGACACCGCGGCGAATCCGGCCTTCTCAGCGAATCCCCCGGTCTCGGAGAATCCTCCGGTCGCAGCGAATTCCGTCGCCTCGGGAAATCCGGTGGGCCGGGCCGGGAGAACCGCCCGGAGCCGTCGAGGGGTGATCCCCGCCCGGCACATCACCAAACGGCCGTGGGTGGATGAAGAAAGACGCATGACGCCCTCCCGGATCCCCCGATCTGTGGGCTCCGCACCGGCATGC
Source organism: Parafrankia sp. BMG5.11 (assembly GCF_004337455.1). NCBI lineage: Bacteria > Bacillati > Actinomycetota > Actinomycetes > Frankiales > Frankiaceae > Parafrankia > Parafrankia sp. BMG5.11. Next base: position 102,377 of record NZ_SJXI01000037.1, read on the forward strand.
CGCCGCGTGCCGATCATGTTCCCCGCCGGAGGCCGCGCCACACCCGTCCGGTGGGGTCCCGGCCGCGCCGCGCCGGGGCGGAACCGTCCGAACCGGGCTTCGCTGCCCCCGAAGGTGGGCCCGGTCGCGGCCGACGGGCGGCCGTCGCCGGACTGCCCACCCGCCCGCCCGACGCCGTACCACGGCGTAGCCCCTGGACCGACACACATCCCACAGGCCATGGTGAAACGGTCCGCTTCCGGCGCGCGTTGAACCAGCTCGACGGGGGTAGGCAGGTCCGCAGGGCGGCCACCGAAGACCGGCGGCCGCCTTACCCGACGGAAGGGATCATGAAAAGCTCCGACGACGCCGGATGTAGTTCCGGCCGACCCACGCGTAGGGAAGCGCCCGCGGGGGTCGATCGGTGACAGAGGCGCTCCTCCTGCTCCTCAGCTTTGCGCTAGTCATCGCATGTGGCATCTTCGTCGCGGCCGAGTTCGCGTTCGTGACGGTGGACCGGCCCACGGTCGAGCGCTCCGCGGCGGACGGCGACAGCCGCTCGGCGGGCGTCCTCACCGCACTGCGAAGCCTCTCCACCCAGCTCTCCGGCGCACAGCTGGGCATCACCATCACCAACCTGGCGATCGGCTTCCTCGCCGAGCCCGCCATCGCGGACCTACTTGAAGGTCCCGTCACGAGTCTGGGTGCCTCCGAGGGCCTGGCACGTGGTCTCTCCGTGGCCCTAGCACTCGTGCTCGCGACCGCGTTCACGATGTTGTATGGCGAGCTCGTGCCCAAGAACCTGGCCATCGCCAGGCCGCTGGGGACGGCGCGCGCCGTCCAGCGTCCGCAACGGCTCTTCACCCGGGTGACCAGCCCGGTGATCCACTCGCTGAACAACACCGCGAACGCGCTGCTGCGGCGGGTCAACGTCGAACCCCAGGAGGAACTGGCGTCGGCACGTTCCCCGCAGGAGCTGTTCTCGCTGCTCGGCCGGTCGGCCGAGCACGGAACGCTGCCGCGGGAGACGGCGACGCTCATGCAGCGCTCGCTGACCTTCGGCGACCGGGTCGCCGAGGACGTGATGACTCCCCGGATGCGCATGCAGTCGATCGACGCGGACGCCCCCGTAGCCGAGGTGATCAGCGCCGTCCGGCGGACCGGGCACGCCCGGTTCCCCGTCATCGGCGACGGCAGCGACGACGTCGTCGGCCTGATCCACGTCAAGCACGCGGTGAGCGTGCCGGAGGAGCGGCGCGACATGGTACAGGTACGCGCCGTGATGATCCCCGCGGCGACGGTGCCGTCCTCGATGCCCCTCGAGCCGCTGTTGGAGACGCTGCGCTCGGGCGGCCTGCAGATGGCGATCGTCGTCGACGAGTTCGGCGGGGTCGACGGCCTGGTGACGGCGGAGGACCTCATCGAGGAGATCGTCGGTGACGTCGTCGACGAGCACGACCGGGTCAGCCCCCGGGCGCTGCGCCGCCGGGACGGCAGCTGGCTCGTCTCGGGCCTGCTGCGGCCGGAGGAGGCCAGTGAGGTCACCGGCCTGCCGATCCCGGCTGACGACGCCTACCAGACGCTGGGCGGCCTGATGTCGCGCACCCTCGGGCGCATCCCCGGCACCGGCGACACGATCGTCCTGGACGGCATCCGCTACGAGGTCGAGCGGATGGACGGCCGCCGCGTCGACCGCATCCGGCTCGACCCGCGGGGCGACGCCGCGGCGAACCCGGCGCGGGCCGACATCGCGGAGCAGCCCTCGGGCGAGGCGCCAGCCACGACTCCGCCAGCCACGACTCCGCCACCTGCGACCCCGGCGGACACGAAGGCCACCGACGAGAATCCACCGACCGCAGTGCCAGCGGACACAGCGCCGGCAGGCGCGGCGTCGGCGAGCACAACGGCGGCGGACGCGACGGCGGCGGGCGCGGCGCAGGCAGACACAGCCCCGCCGGTGGACACAGCACCGCCGGCGGGCACGAAGCCGCCGGGCACCGGGCCTGGACGGGCCCGCGGCCGGGACCGCGCTGACGACGCGGGCCGGCGCGGGCGCACGCGGTCGGTCTCAGCCGGGGTCAGGGAGTCCGAGCGATGAACGACGTCCTCGCCCTGGCCGTAACCGTGCTGCTGCTCGCCGGCAACGCCTTCTTCGTCGGGGCCGAGTTCGCGATCATCTCCGCCCGCCGGGACACCATCGAGCCGATGGCGCTCGCCGGTTCCCGGGCGGCGAAGGTGACCCTGAAGGCGATGGAGAACGTGTCGCTGATGCTGGCCGGAGCCCAGCTCGGCATCACGGTCTGCACGCTCGGTCTGGGCGCGCTGAGCGAGCCGGCCATCGCGCACCTGTTGGAGGGGCCGTTCGAGGCCGTGGGCCTGCCGCTGTCGCTGCGCCATCCGGTGGCGTTCGCGATCGCGCTCACCGCCGTCACCTACCTGCACGTGGTGATCGGTGAGATGGTCCCGAAGAACATCGCGCTGGCCATGCCGGACCGGGCGGTCCTGCTGATGGCCCCGCCGCTGGTCGCGGTCGTCCGGGTGGTGAAGCCGGTGATCTCGATCCTCAACCGGATCGCGAACCTCTCCCTGCGGGCGGCGCGGGTCGAGCCCAAGGATGAGGTGACCAACGTCTACACGCGCGACGAGGTGGCCGGGCTCATCGAGGAATCACACCGCGAGGGCCTGCTGGCGGAGGACGAGCACGACCTGCTGACCGGCGCGCTGTCGTTCGACGAGCGCACCGCGCGCAGCGTCCTGCTCCGCCCGGACAGCCTGGTCACCGTGCCGCCGTCCATCACGCCCCGCGAGGTCGAGCGGCTCGCGGCCGACACGGGCTTCACCCGGTTCCCGGTCCGCGGGGACGACGGTGACCTCGTCGGCTACCTGCACCTCAAGGACGTCCTGGAGAACCGCGAGGACCGACGTTCGGCCCCGGTGGCGGCCAAGTGGATCCGGCCGCTGGTCCGTGTCGGGGCGGACGACAGCCTGCGCACTGCGCTGGCCACCATGCAGCACTCGGGATCGCACCTGGCCCGGCTCTCCGACGGCGAGGGCCGGATCCTCGGCCTGGTGGCGCTGGAGGACATCCTCGAGGAGCTGGTGGGCGAGATCCGCGACGAGGCGACCCGTCAGCGCGCCTGAAACCGGCGGGGGGCGGTGCCGGGCGGGCGCTGGGCCGGCTCAGTGCCCGCCCGTCGCCCGTCGCCCGGCGCCCGTCGCCGGGTGCCGGGTGCCGGGTGCCGGGCAGCTGAGCTGACGGACGGACGCGGGCGGGCGCGCGGCCGTCAGCGCGGCCGTCAGCGCGGCCGTCAGCTCAGCGCCTCGCCGCAGAGGGCCATGGGCATCTGGACCTGGAAAGCGTCCGCGGCCGGGGACACTCGGACCACGCTCACGCAGGCGGTGGGCGCGGACTTCACCGCGAGGTCCACCGGCCTGGGCAGCAGCCCGTCCGCGTCGTAGTCCGCCACCTTGCGCAGCGCGGCGATGTAGCCCGCGCGGGTGGGGCACGGACCGGCCTCGACGAGGCCCCGGAGGAAGAGGTCGGCGGTCATCCAGCCGACCAGACCGGTGGTCTGCTCCCGGCGCTCGATCTGGGGGGCGTAGCGGGACATCGCGTCGAGGTAGCGCTCGTGCGCCGGGGTCCCCGCCTCGAAGGGCACGAAGTCGACGAGGAAGAAGCTGCCGGCCAGGCCCTGTGGACGGCGATCGAGCAGGCCGGGGTCGTACCCGATCGGCACCATCACGACCTTGATGGTCGCCCCGGCCTGCCGGGCGGCGGTCGCGACGTCCGCGAGCGCCTGCGGGGGCACCACTCCGGTGATCATGTCGGCGTTGGCCGCGCGGACCCGGGCCGCGACGGCGTTCAGGTCGAAGCCGGTCGGCGTCCAGTCGATGGTGTCGACGACCTCGACCGAGCCTGCGCGCAGGCTGTGGGCGATCCGCTCGTCGATCTGCCCCGAGGCGGGGATCTGCTCGGTCCGCAGCAGGACGGCCCGGGTGGCGCCGTGCGCACGGGCGAACACTCCGAAGACCGAGTTCCCGAGCTGGCCGCCGAGAACGTTGGAGTAGCCGAAGGCGTTGTCGCCGCTGGCGGTCAGATCCTGGCCGATGGTCGGCACGCCGCGCTCGGCGAGGTAGCTCACCGCCTCGGTCGCGATGCCGCTGGTGCCGACGATCGCGAAGACCTGGTCACGGTCGACGAGCAGGCGGGCGCCGCGCAGTGCGCCGTCGGACGTCGACTCGTCGTCGCGCCAGTCGTACCGCACCTGCCGCCCCTGGATGCCGTCGGTACCGTTGACGACCCCGAGCCTGGCGTCGATGCCGGCCCGGAACGCGCGGGACAGCGGCGAACCCGAGCCGGTGTCCGGGTAGAGGGCTCCGAAGCGGACCTCGTCGGGGGTGACGCCCGGCGTTGGCGTGCACGAGGCGCGGGCCCCGGCCGTCCTGTCGGTGCCGCCGGCGGAGCACCCGGTGAGCAGGATCGGCCCGGCCATGCCCAGCCCGGCGACGACGGCGGCGATCCGCCGCAACGGACGGAGCCGGCGCGCCCGCTGGACCCGCCGCGGCGGGCCGATCTGGCCGACCCGACCGGCCTCTCGCTCGTGCGCGGCGGGAGTCGGTCGGGTCGTCATCGGTCTCTCCTGATGTCCGGGTGCCGCGACAGGTGCGGGCAAGGCGCGGGCGGGCGGGCGGAACCTCCTGGGCCGGTCCCGGCCCGAAGACGACTCCGGCACACCGTGAAGCCGGCGCACCTGGAAAAGGGATAGATCAGGACACTAGGTACGGCTAGGGGCAAACCGACTCGGCAAACCGTACAACATCACGGCAGCCAGGCCCAGTAACCGCAGCCAGATCGACCCGCCCGCCCACCGAATGGCGCGTACACGGACTGTTGTCGGACGGACAGCGGCTCCCGGATGCACCCCCGGCCCGCGCAGGCTCCTCAGCCGGCGGGCCCGACCGGGTGCGAGCCCGCCAGCGAGACCCACGGCAGCGCGAGCGCCATCGCGAGACGCACCGCGGCGTCGGCGAGCATCCCGGCCCCCCACGGCGTGCGGCTCAGCGGCGCCCGGTCAGCGGCGCGGACCGGAGGCGACGATCACCGCCATCGACGGGGCCCACCAGTAGCTGCAGTCCGCCGGCGGACGCAGGCCGTCGACGACCCGGACCGAGAACGTCTCGAAGTGCTTCAGCAGCGCGCGCTGGTGGCGGCGGGAGAGGGAGTCGATCTCGTTCGAGTAGTAGGTGAACGACCCGTCGTCCGTCAGGTGCGCGGCGGCGTGCGGGAAGAAGTGCTCGGCGAACGTCGCGTCACGCACCACATAGTCGTCCACCTCGCGCTCGTCCAGCGGATAGGTGTCGAACAGGATGCCGTCGAACCGGCCCAGCCCCGGCAGGGCGTCCTGCCAGCGCCCCGGCACGATCTCGACCCCCTGCCGCCCGTCGGCTCCGGCCCAGGCGCGCGCCGTGGTGGCGACGTCCGCGTTCGCCTCGATGATCGTGTGGGTCGCCGGCCGGAGCTCCTGGACGAAGCCCGCCGAGATACCGAGGCCGAAGCCGACCTCGCACACCGAGCCGCCGGGACGGGTGGCCGCGCGCGCGAGCGCCAGCATCAGCGGGCGTTCCCAGGTCTGCATCACCTCCTGGCCGGAAACGAGCAGGGTGCCGTCGGCGACGGTCGGCGTGGCCTCGTCGACAGCAGTGTCGATCTTCGGACGGGTCACACCCGGGACCATGCGCGGCGCGACCTCGTCGAGCGCGCCGACGTCGGCGACGAAGTCGTCCAGCGCCCGGCCGAGCAGCCACCGCCGCGGCTCGTCGGCCACCGGCGCCAGCAGCGTCTCCGACGTCGGGGTGAGTGTGACCTCGAACTTCGCTGCGCGGCGGAGCACGTGACCTCCCAGATCGACACCATCGGGGCGAACCGGCCAACGGTCGCACGAAAGAACGCGCCGGTGGACGGCCGGGATGCACGGTATCCGCCGTCGGGCACCGATCCGACCGGTTCGGCCGGGTCCGAGCGACGAGAGCCGCCGGACCCGGCGGCTCCGCCGGGTTCACCACGAGCAACGAACAGGCCTGCCAGACCTGGGATCTCGCTAACCGGCGTGCCGTAGGATCAGATTGGCGCGGTGTGCACGGATGATCGTTACCGAGTGACCGCTGCTGGCTGACCGCTGCCGAGTGATCGTGTGCGGATGTCGTTCAGGCGGCTGGCAGCACGGAACGATCATCAGTGTGGCTCGTAGGTCGGAAGATCGGCGGGCGGCGCACTGGCCGACCGGGTGGGGGCGGCGCTCGAGTCCGTCGCACGGCGCGCCGGGCAGTGGCGCCGGGCCTGCCCGCGCCGGGTCGTCGACCTCGGCAGCCCGCGGCTGCCGTGACAACCGCAGGAGTGGGGCCGCGTGACCGGAGCTACGCCACCACCGGTGTCCGGGAACACCGCGCGCCCGTTGCGGACCGAGGACCCGGTACAGCTCGGCGCCTACCGGGTGGTGGGCCGGCTCGGCCAGGGCGGGATGGGCGCCGTCTTCCTCGGCCAGGCGCCGGACGGCACCGCCGTCGCGATCAAGGTGATCCGCCCCGAGCTGGCCTCCCGGCCGGAGTTCCGCGCCCGCTTCGCCCGCGAGACCGAGAGCGCCCGCCGGGTCCGCCGCTTCACCACCGCGGCCGTGCTCGACGCCGACCCGAACGGGCCGCAGCCGTACCTGGTCACGGAGTTCGTCGAGGGCCCGACACTCTCCCGCCACGTGGCCGCGCGCGGCCCGATGCGGCCGGCCGATCTCGAACAGCTCGCGGTCAGCGTCGCCACCGCGCTGTCGGCCATCCACGCCGCCGGCATCGTGCACCGCGACCTCACCCCGGCGAACGTGCTGCTCTCCCCGGTCGGCCCGAAGGTGATCGACTTCGGGCTGGCGCGTGAGTACGACACGGTCAGCGACCTGTCCCGCAACGTGAAGCAGGCGATCGGCACGCCCGGCTACATGTCGCCGGAGCAGATCCTCGACCTGCCGATCACCGCCGCGGTCGACATCTTCGCCTGGGGATCAATCATGATCTTCGCGGCGACCGGGCACCCGCCGTTCGGGCACGGCCGGATGGAGGCCGTCCTCTACCGCATCATCAACGAGCAGCCGCAGCTCGACGGCGTGACGGGCGAGCTGCGCGAGCTCGTCGAGCTCGCCATGCGTAAGGACCCGGCCACCCGGCCGAGCGCCGAGGAGCTGCGCGCGTCGCTGATGGGCGGGGTGGCTATCCCCGACCGGAGCGCGGCACCCGGGCCGCCGGGCGGCACCGAAGGCACGGCGGGCACGGCCGGGGCGCCCCGCGGCCGCCGCTGGTCCCGAGGCGGGCGCCGCGACCGCGCGGGGACAGCCTCGGGAACCGCCGCCGGCGCAGCCGCCGGAGCGGCCGCGAGCGGGCCGGTCGGACCAGGCGACGTGTCCGGAGCAGGCGGAACACCCGGAGCAGGTGCTGGCGGAGCAGGTGCTGGCGGAGGCGGGAGCGCCGTCGGAAGCAGGAGCGGGGGCGCTGTCGGAGGCCGTGGCGGGAGCGGAACCGCGGCGGCGGCGCACGGGCCGCTGACACACGCGCCGCGGGCCGGTGCCGGGCCCGCGCTGGGCACCCCGCCGCCGGCGTCGTCGTTTCCCGGTGTCTCCTCACCGGGCTCCGCCCAGCCCCGCACACCGTCGGGACCGATCTCCCAGCCGCCTCCATACCCGCTGTCACCCGCGCCCCAAGGCCAGGGCGGCCAACCGGCCGGCGGACAGGGCACCGGCGGGCCGGGATGGTCGGGGCCGGTGCCCGCGGGGCCGCTCGCGCGACCAGCCGAGTCGTCCGGGCCGGTGTCACCGGTGCCGGGTGCCCCGGCCCCGGCCGGCTCCGGCGAAGGAGCGGGTGCCGATCCGTCGCAGGGCGCGGAGTCCGGTCACGGGTCCAGGCGCCGCACCATGGTCCTCGCCGGGTTCGCGGCTCTACTCGTCGCCGCCGTCGTCGTACCGATCGTTACCCTCGGTGGCGGCGGTGGTGACGACGGGTCGAGCGCGGACCGCGAGGCCATCGCGGCGCACCTCGCCGCGACCGCCGCGGCCAGCCGCGCGCAGGACCCGGCGCTCGCCGCTCGGCTGAGCCTCGCCGCCTACCGGATCGCGCCCGTCCAGGCCGCCGAGGACGCCATGGTCGCCTCGTTCGCAGGTGCGTCCGCGGTGCGCACCCCGGCCTCGGACGCCCCCTACGGGGATATCGCCATCAACCCCGCCGGCACCGTCCTCGCCGCCACCAGCGCGGACGGCGTACTCCGGCTGTTTCGGCTGACCGACGGCGGCGAACCGGCGCTGATCAGCGAACGCCGCTCGGACGACCCGTCCGACGGCATCGCGTTCACCGGCGACGGCACGCGGCTCGCGACCGGCGGAACGCAGAGCGCGGCCCGCCTGTGGCAGGTCACCGATCCGGCGAACCCCCAGCAGGTCGCCCAGCTGGACGGCCTGTCCCGTCCCGTTCACGTGGCGCTGTCCGCGGACGGATCGCTGCTGGCCGCGGCCGCCCAGGACGGCACGTTCGGTCTGTGGAACGTCTCGAACCCGGCCGCGCCCGCGATGCTGCGCCTCCAGCTCACCACCGCCGTGATCACGGACATGGCCCTGACCCCGGACGGGAAACTGCTGGCCACCGCGGGCATCGGTGGTGACGTCCAGCTGTGGAACATCGCGGACCCTCGTAAACCGGTCCGGGCAGGGGTGGCGTCCGGCGCGGTCGGTGCGGTGAATGCCGTCACCTTCAGCACAGATGGCCACCAGATGATCACCGGTGGCGACGACCGCACCGTCCGTGTCTGGGATGTGCGCGACCCGATGGCCGCCCGTCTCACCAGTGAGCTGCACGGCCACACAGCCCCGGTCAACGCCGTCGTGTTCGGTGCTGGCGGCCAGCCCGTCAGCGGTGACCAGGCGGGCGTCGTCGCCTACTGGGACACCTCGAGTGCCGTGCCCATGGTCCGGGTCGGTGATCTGAAGAGCTCGATCCTCGCCCTGGCGACGGACGCCGCAGACGACCGGCTCGCGCTGAGCACCGAGTCCGGGAAGGTCGCGGTGTGGTCCACGGACGCCGCGAAGCTCACGACGATCGCCTGCGCCGACCCGGACGCCCGCATCAGCCGGGCCGAGTGGGAGCAGCGGATCAGCGAGCTCCCGTTCCGGGACCCGTGCACCGCCTGATCCCGCCACCATCTGATCTCCACCTCGGGCTGATCGCCGCCGCCCGATGTCCGCCGCGGGCTGACCCAGCGGGAACGACAGCCCGGTAGGAACGACAGCCCGGCAGGCACCGCAGCCCGACGGAAACCACGAAGGGCGTCCGCCGCGGGCATCGCGTGCCTGCGGCGGACGCTCTTCGCGGCGAGCCGGCGGAACTGTGTGGCTGACGGCGCCGCGGTTCTGCGAAACCGCGGCGCCGTGGACGCACGGGTCAGGCCGTGACGGGTGGTACTCCCTTTGTCAGCTCGTCGACGCGGGCCACGTTCTCGTCGATCGTGCTCTTGGTCCGCGGGACGTAGTGCGCGTCGAAGGCGATCTCCTCGCCGTTCTCCATGTAGTAGCGCATGAACGCGGCGGTCGCGGGCTTCTGCAGCGAGTCCTTACGGGCGTAGACGAACACCGGCTTACACAGCGGGAGGTAGAAGCCCGTTCCGGCCGTCACCGCGTTCGGCTCGACACATCCCTCGCCGTTGTCGATCTCCAGGCCCCTCAGTCGGGGCCCGAAGGTCTCGAACGTCGGGAAGTCCAGGAAGCCCATGGCCAACCGATCACCGGCGACGTCGTTCGCGACCCCGCTCAGGTCGGTCTCCTGGTACTGCCGGGACCGGGAGCTGGAGTCGTTCACCGTCGAGTTGAACACCTGCGCCTGGACGGTGTTCCGGGCCGGCCCCACGAACGCGATCGGCTCGTCCGGGAAGGACGGGTCGATCTGGTTCCACCGGTTGATCGTCGAGCCGGCGTCCCAGACCTTGCGCACCTGGTCGAGGGTCATGCAGCGCGCCCAGGTGTTCTGCGGGTTCACCACGATCGGCAGCGTGTGGTGCGCGACCTCGAACCCGACGATCTGGTCGGCGCAGCCGGGGTCCTTCGAGAAGGACGGGTCGAACTCGAAGGACGCGCCGACGATGTCAACGCCACCCGCGCAGAGCTTGGCGAAGCCGTCCTCCGTCGTCGACGCCTCAACGTTCACGGTCACGTTCTGCTGAACCTTGCGGAACCCGGCGTAGGCGGTCTCGGTGATCGGCGCGACCTCGCTGGAGCCCGCGACAAGCACCGTGTTGGGTCCGGGTGTCGGGGCTGCGGGCGGCGCGGTCGTCGCCGCGGGCGGCGGCAGCGTGGCGGTGGGCGCGGCGATCGGCACGATGCCGTTGGACGGCGTGTCGTCGCCGCCTCCGGTCAGCACGATGCCCAGGGTGGTGCCGCCGGCGACGAAGACGATCGCGGCCACGGCCGCGGCGATCGTCGCGCGGGACCAGCCGCCGAACAGCCCGCCGCGCGGGACGGCCCGGGTGCCGGCGGAGCTCCCGCCGAATGTTCCGGCCTGGGACGGTGTCGGCGCGGCCGACTGAGGATCACCGCCGCCGGCGGTCCCAGCGATCCCGGTGACTCCGGTGGCCGCGGGCGCTCCTGTCGTCCCGGGGCCGCCGGGCGTGGCGACCGCCTGGGTGCGGTCGCCACCGGCCGACGAGCCGGCCGCCACGGTGTGCGCGGCGTCGCCGTAAGGGTACGAGCTGCTCCCCCAACCGCCCTGGTACCCCGCGCCGGCCGGCTCCCCGGTGGACGTCGCGCCTGTGGACGTCGGCCCGGTGGGTGGCGGGGCCGTGGTGGGTGGCGGGGCCGTGGTGGGTGGCGGTGTTCCGTGGCCGCCGCGGGAGATCAGGGTGTCGTCCGCCGAGTCGCCATGGTGGCCGATCGCCGTGGCGTCGGGGTCGGCGGCGGGCGGCTGTCCCGTCCGGTCGGGCCATGAGGTGTAGCCCAGGCTGGAGGCGCTGACGCCGGCGGCCGCTCCCCCGAACACCGCCCCGCCGGGGGGAACCGGCCCGCTGGACGTGTCGCCGTCACCGGCGGCCGGCCCGCCGGTCGACGCCACGGCGCCGGGCGGCACTGACCCGACCGGCGGCACTGACCCGACCGGCGGGACCGGGCGCAGGGGCGGGACAGAGCTCAGCGGCGGCGTGGAGAGGATCGGCGGGCTGCTGTCCGGCGGCCGGATGACCGAGGTGACCTCCTCGCGGGAGGACTGGGCAGCCAGCCGCGCGGCGATCAGCGCCGCGCCCGTCGCGATGTCGTCGTCCGAGCCGTACTCCCACCGGCCGACGCTCGGGAACGCCGCCCGCATCTGGGCGGCGACGATCGGCATCCGCGCCGCACCGCCGTAGAGGAGCACGGAGGAGAGATCCTCGGGGGTCGCCTCACCCGTTCGGAGGGTCCGCCGGAACGCCCGGACCGTGTCGTCGACGACCGGCGCGACGAGGGTCTCAAGATCCGCGCGGCGCAGCACCACCGATGTCGAGGGCAGGCCGGGAAGCGCGAGGGCGACCTCGATCTCGTCCTCCTCCGCGAGGTACTCCTTCGCCTGGGCGCACTCCTCACGCAGCCGGGCGAGTGCCGCGGTGACCACGGGATCGGAGCGGTCGAGCCGCTCCCGGCCGGCGCCGGCCTCGGCCAGCACCCGCTCGACCAGCAGCTCGTCGAAGTCGGCCCCGCCGGCGTGGTTCACCCCGACCGATGTGCCCAGCTGCTGGAACCCGAACGGGCTGAACGACAGCACCGCCGCGTCGAAGTGCCCGGCGCCGAAGTCGTAGACGCCGACGAGGTCGACCGTGCGGGTCCCCGAGCGGCGGGCGAGCAGGGTGCCGATCGCGTCGGCGGCCGCGCAGGTCGCGACGGGTGCAGAGACGTCCGAGAGCTGGCTGACGGCGGAGGCGAACACCTCGCGGCGGTGCGCGGGCCAGAAGGCGGGATGCGCGACGACGATCTGCTCGGGCTCCTCCCCCCGGGCCGCGACGATCTGCCCGACCAGGTGGCCGACCAGCCGGGCGAGCAGCCCGTCCGGGCTGTACGCAGCGCCGCCGACCAGCAGGTGGCCGGGCTCGCCGAGCCGGCGCAGGAACCCCCGGGCAGCCCGGTCGGGATCGGTGCGGGCCCGCCTCTCAGCCGAGCGCCCGAACAGCACACCGCCCGTCTGGGGCATGTACAGGACGGACGGCACGGCTCGGGCGCCGCCCAGGGTCAGCACGGCGGGCCAGCCCCCGTCCGTGGCGGCGACGACTGTGGTAGCCGATCCGACGTCGATGCCAAGCTGGTAACCCACTGGTCCTCCGGGTGTGCTCGTTCGCCGCCCGCCACGGCAGGCGATGCACGCCGTGCGGTCCCCCGACCCGCCCCGATGCCACCCGACACCGTCAGAGCTCAAAACGGGTCGTTTAACTGTCAACGAAACAGGCCGACCGGCACATCGTAGGCGTACAGACCGACTTTTCCCTATCCGGTACCGGACATCGGCGCGGAGCCCCGCGCCGATGCCGGAAACGCCTTCCACCGCAGCTCAGAACCGCTCGTGTCGACCGGTCGGGCGCTGCCTCGGCGGCCGCTCGGGCTAACCGGACTCGAATGCCCTGAGGATCGCGTCGGCGGCGAGCGTCGGCGTCAGCTCGCCGTCCTCGACCTGGCGTTCCAGGCCGCCGGTCAGGTTCGCGACCCGCGGGTCGTCGTGCAGGCGGGACAGCAGGCGATCGTGCACCATCGCCCACATCCAGTCGACCTGCTGGCGGCGGCGGCGGGCGGCGAGCTCGCCGGAGGCGTCGAGGGTGTCCTGGTGTTTGAGGACCTGCCCCCAGACCGTGTCCAGGCCGGTGCGTTCCGCGGCGCTGCAGGTCAGCACCGGGGTCTGCCACTCCCGCGCGCCGCCCTGTAACAGCCGGATCGCCCCGGCCAGCTCACGCGCGGCGCGGCGCGCGTCGAGCTCGTGCGGCCCGTCCGCCTTGTTGACCGCGATGACGTCCGCCAGCTCCAGGACGCCCTTCTTGATGCCCTGAAGCTGGTCGCCCGTCCGGGCCAGGGTCAGGAACAGGAAGGTGTCGACCATGTCGGCGACCGTGGTCTCGGACTGGCCGACCCCGACCGTCTCGACAAGCACCACGTCGTACCCGGCGGCCTCCATGATGACCATGGCCTCGCGGGTGGCCTTGGCGACGCCGCCGAGGGTCCCCGCGGTCGGTGAGGGCCGGATGAACGCGGCCGGGTCGGCGGACAGGGCCTCCATCCGGGTCTTGTCGCCGAGGATGCTCCCGCCCGTGCGGGTGGACGACGGGTCGACCGCGAGCACCGCCACCTGGTGCCCGGCCGCGGTGAGCGTCGTGCCGAGCGCGTCGATGAACGTCGACTTGCCGACCCCGGGGACGCCGGTGATCCCGACCCTGCGGGCCTTCCCCGCGTGCGGGAGCAGGGTCACCAGCAGCTGCTGGGCCGCCTCCCGGTGGTCGGCCCGGGTCGACTCGACCAGTGTGATGGCGCGCGCGACCCACATCCGCGACGACGCGAGGACACCGTCGACGTACGCGGCGACGTCGACGGGCCGGCGGGCCAGTGCGGTCAAGGCGCCGTGGTGTGGCCGAGCTGGTCGGACAGCGTGGCCAGCAGCTCGATCGCCGCGTCCGCGATGACCGTGCCAGGCGGGAAGATCGCGGCGGCACCGGCGGCGCGCAGGGCGTCGAAGTCCTGCGGCGGGATGACCCCACCGACGACGACGAGGATGTCGTCGCGCTCGAGCGCCGCCAGCTCCTCCTTCAGCGCCGGGACCAGCGTGAGGTGCCCGGCGGCGAGCGAGGACACGCCGATGATCTGGACGTCCGCCTCGACGGCCTGGCGGGCCACCTCGGCGGGCGTCTGGAACAGCGGGCCGACGTCCACGTCGAAGCCGATGTCGGCGAAGGCCGTGGCGATCACCTTCTGGCCACGGTCGTGCCCGTCCTGGCCCATCTTCGCGACGAGGATCCGTGGGCGCCGGCCCTCGGCCCGCTCGAAGGCCGCCGCGGCCTCGCGGGCGGCGACGATGTTGCCGGCCGGCCCGGCCTCATCCCGGTACACACCCGAGATCGTACGGATCTGACCGGAGTGCCTCCCGTACACCTTCTCCAGGGCGTCGGAGATCTCACCCACGGTCGCCTTGGCGCGGGCGGCGTCGACTGCCAGCGCGAGCAGGTTGTGCCCCAGGTCGGACGGCCGGCTGCCGTCGCGGGCCGCGTCGGCCGCGGCGGTCAGCGCGTGCAGCGCCGACTCGACGGCGGCGGTGTCACGCTCCTCGCGCAGCCGGCGCAGCTTCTCGATCTGACCGACCCGGACCGCCGAGTTGTCGACCTTCAGGACGTCGATGGCCTCGTCCGCGTCCACCCGGTACTTGTTGACCCCGACGAGCGGCTGGCGTCCGGCGTCGATGCGGGCCTGGGTGCGTGCCGCCGCCTCCTCGATGCGCATCTTCGGGATGCCGGCGTCGATCGCCTGCGCCATCCCGCCGGTCGACTCGACCTCGGTGATGTGCGCCCAGGCCTTGCGGGCCAGGTCGTAGGTGAGCCGCTCGACATAGTGGCTGCCGCCCCACGGGTCGACGACCCGGGTGGTACCGGACTCCTGCTGGAGCAGCAGCTGGGTGTTGCGCGCGATGCGGGCGGAGAAGTCGGTGGGCAGCGCCAGCGCCTCGTCGAGGGCGTTGGTGTGCAGCGACTGGGTGTGCCCCTGGGTGGCGGCCATCGCCTCGACGCAGGTGCGCACGACGTTGTTGAAGACGTCCTGGGCGGTCAGCGACCATCCGGAGGTCTGCGAGTGCGTCCGCAGCGACGTCGAACGGGCGCTGGTCGGGCCGAACTGGTTCACCAGCCGCGCCCACAGCAGGCGCGCCGCGCGCATCTTGGCGACTTCCATGAAGAAGTTCATGCCGATCGCCCAGAAGAACGACAGCCGGGGGGCGAAGGCGTCGATCTCCAGGCCGGCGCCCAGACCCGCCCGGATGTACTCGACGCCGTCCGCCAGCGTGTAGGCAAGCTCCAGGTCGGCGGTCGCGCCCGCCTCCTGCATGTGGTAGCCGGAGATGGAGATCGAGTTGAATCGCGGCATCCGCTTCGAGGTGTACGCGAAGATGTCCGAGATGATCTGCATCGACGGCTGCGGCGGGTAGATGTAGGTGTTGCGGACCATGAACTCTTTGAGGATGTCGTTCTGGATGGTGCCGGCGAGCTGCTCCGGTGCCACCCCCTGTTCCTCGGCGGCGACGATGTACAGCGCCAGGACCGGCAGCACCGCGCCGTTCATGGTCATCGACACGCTCATCCGGTCCAGCGGGATGCCGTCGAAGAGCTGGCGCATGTCGTAGATCGAGTCGATGGCCACGCCGGCCATGCCCACGTCGCCGGTGACCCGCGGGTGGTCGCTGTCGTACCCGCGGTGGGTCGGCAGGTCGAAGGCCACCGAGAGGCCCTTCTGGCCGGCGGCCAGGTTGCGCCGGTAGAAGGCGTTCGACTCGGCCGCGGTGGAGAACCCCGCGTACTGGCGGATCGTCCACGGCTGGGTCACGTACATCGCCGGGTACGGGCCGCGCAGGTAGGGGGCGATGCCCGGGTAGGTGCCGAGGAAGTCCAGGCCGGCCGTGTCGGCCGCGGTGTACAGCGGCTTCACCGCGATGCCCTCGGGGGTGTCCCAGGTCAGCGCGTCGGCGTCCTTGCCGGTGGCCTGCTCGAGCGCGACCCGCCACTGGGCCTCGTCGGCGTCCGCGCCGCTGGGTGCTCCGAGCGCGATCTCGGCGAAGTCGGGGATCGATGACATCAGGCCACTCCCGCCTCTGCGAGGGTCGTCCGCAGCACCTCGACGGCGTTGCAGCCGGTGAAGACGTACCCGCTCACGCCCGCCGCGGCGTCGGTCTCCGCACGCGAGCCGGCCTTGCCGGCCAGCCAGATCCGCGTGGCCCCCGCCGCGTGCAGCGCCTCGGCCACCGGGGCCGCCCACTCGGCGTACACCTTGTCCCCCGAGCACAGGCAGGCGACCTTCGCGCCGGACGCGGTGAACGCGGCCGCGATCGCGGCCGGATCCGTGCCCGGGCCCGAGTCGGGCGTGGCCAGGCCGCCGGCCTGGAACAGGTTCGCGGCGAAGGTCGCGCGGGCGGTGAACGCCGAGGCCCCGCCGATCGTGGCCAGGAAGACCGCGGGCCGGGCGCCGGTGGCGGCGGCGTGCGCGTCCGACCGGGCGCGCAGCGCCTCGTAATCCTGGTCGTAGGTGACGGTCGGCAGCCCGTGGCCGCCACCGGCCTCGGTCGTGCCGGTCGCGGCCGTGGCGCCGGACGGGCCGGCCTCCGCCGGGGCGGGCGGCCGATCGGGGAGCTTCTCACCCAGGTTGGGGAACTCGCTGACACCGGTCAGCGGATCACGCCGGTGCGCGATCGCGTCCGCACGGGCCGCCCAGGTCACGGCGAGGCGGGTCCGCAGCGAGCCGTCCGCCAGCGTGGCCGAGATCCCTCCGGCACGCTCGATCTCAGTGAAGACCGCCCACGCCGCCTCAGCAAGGGAGTCGGTGAGCGACTCGACGTACCAGGAGCCCCCGGCCGGGTCGATCACCCGGATCAGGCTCGCCTCCTCCTGCAGCAGCGTCTGCGTGTTCCGCGCGATCCGACGGGCGAAGTCGTCGGCGAGCCCGAGCCTGATGTCGAAGGGCAGCACGGTGACCGCGTCCGCGCCGCCGACCCCCGCCGCGAAGCAGGCCACGGTGGTGCGGAGCATGTTCACCCAGGGGTCACGGCGGGACATCATCGCGGACGAGGTGACCGCGTGCTGGCGCTGCACCCGCTCCGCGGGCGCGGCACCGCACACCTCCGCCACCCGGGCCCACAGCCGCCGCGCCGCCCGCAGCTTGGCGATCGACAGGAACTGGTCGGCGCTCACCGCGTAGCGGAACTCGAGCTGGCCGAGGGCCTCGGCCACGCCCAGCCCGGCGTCGGTCAGCTCGCGCAGGTAGGCCACACCTGTCGCCAACGAGGCGCCGAGCTCCTCGGCGTCGCTCCCGCCGGCGTCGTGGTACGGCCGGGCGTCGACGACCAGCGTCCGCAGGCGTGGGTACTCGGCGGCGACGCGCGGGGCGAGCACGCGGGCCACGCTGAAGTCCGGCGCCGCCCCGGTGCGCGCCGCGAGCCCCAGCGGGTCCGCGCCGAGCACGCCGGTGAGCTGGGACGCCGGAACACCCCGCTCGTCGGCCAGCGCCAGGAACGCGGCGGCCGCCTCCCCGGTGAGCGCGCCCGCGTCCAGGACGACCGGAGCGAGGTCGAGGTAGACATCCCGCAGGACCTCGGCGAGCCCGTCGAGAGGCAGGCCCGCCGGACCGAGCCGCAGCCACAGCGAGGTGACGCCGTTCTCCAGGTCGGCGAGCACCACCTGACCGCCGGCCTTCGGGTCGGGGTGTGCGTGCAGCGCACGGACGTCCCAGCCGTCGGTGTTGGCGCCCTGTGGCCGGCCGCCGCGGACGAACGGCGCCAGCCCCGGCAGGCCCGCACCGGTCGCGCCGGCGGCGTCCGCCGCGTCGTAGAGCGGACGGATGCGGATGCCCTCGTAGGTCGAGGTCGCGATCAGCTCCTCGGCCTCACCCGGAGCGGTGTCCTCGCCCGCAACCCCCGACTTTCGCAGCACCCCGAGGACCAGCCGCCGCCAGTCGTCCCTCGTCGAGTCCGGAAAATCGGCGGCGAGCGCCAGCTCCACCGGTGGAACGGTCATGGGACGGATCGTAGGGGCCCACGGCCCCACGAGCCCGGATTGTTCCTCCCGTCACAGCTTCCCGGGCCGGTCACGGGCCTGCCGCCAGCCATCCGGTGACCGCGGCGACGACCTTCGTCGGTGTACGAAGCACGTCGGCCCAGGTGACCCGCCGGACCCGCCATCCCAGGTCCAGCAGCTGGTTCTGCCGCTCGCGGTCCCGGTGAAGAGCCGACGGAAGCTCGTGGACGGCACCGCCGTCCGCCTCGACATCGAGCATCGCGCCGGGCCAGGCGAGGTCGAGCCGGGCCAGGACCCGCCCGGTACCGTCCGTGACGGGCCACTGGATGCACGGCGGAGGCACACCGGCGTCGTGGAGCAGGAGCCGCAGGTGTGTCTCGAGCACGGACTCCGCCCGCCCGTCCGCGAGCGCCCAGTAGGAGGCCACCCGGCGGGCACCGGGGCGCTTCACGCAGGCCGCGATCACCCTGTCCAGCCCTGTCACCAGCCGGCGGCGCAACGCGGCGTCGATCATCGCGACCGCGTCCTCTCGTGAACCGGCCAGGACGAGGTCCGCGAGGGTCCGGTCCGGACCGGTGAGGGGGATTCCGTCGAGCTCGACCAGATCGCCGACCGCGACCGGCCCGAAGTGGCTGACCGTCCCCTCCATCTGCCTCCGGGAACCGTGCACCGGCAGCCGGAGGTGCACCGGCTCGTCTTCGGCGGGCCGCGGAAGCCCTTCGAAGCCCAGCAGCCGCCCAGCCGTCACGCCGCACGCCACCGCGCCGGGACGCGCCAGCAGCGCGGCGCGAACACGCAGCCGAAACGGCAACCGGGCCTTCGCGGTCGGGTCGGTGAAATCGGCGGCCGGCCAGGATGTCGCTCCGGCGGTAGCCGCCCCGGGGGTAGCCGCTCCGGAGGTGGCCGCTCCGGAGGTGGCCCACCGGCTCGGTACGGAGTCAGGCGGCGGCCCGTGATCAGACAGGCGACCGCCGACCTCGCCATCCGCGCTCAGCGTGGCGCCGGGGAGGACGTAGATGCCCTGCCGGGCGCGCAGCCAGATCCCCGAGCGCACCAGGTGTCTCAGGAGATCTGGCGTGAGGCCCACGCCGAGGGCCTGTCGGGTGGTGATCAACCCGTGCTGGCGGCGAGCGAGGCGCACAGCGCTTCCCAG
The DNA here is from genome assembly GCF_004337455.1 of Parafrankia sp. BMG5.11. NCBI lineage: Bacteria > Bacillati > Actinomycetota > Actinomycetes > Frankiales > Frankiaceae > Parafrankia > Parafrankia sp. BMG5.11. The sequence goes on from NZ_SJXI01000037.1 coordinate 121,291, forward strand.
GCCCTCATGGGCTCCATGCACCTGACGCACCTGACGCACCTTTCGACACACGGGCACTTTCGCCCGAAGTACCGATGCCGTCCAGCGGGTAGAAAATTCTAATTCGTGAGCCTTCCGGGTTTTCCGGAGGGGAACTTCTTCGCCCTTCGGTAACCACCTCGCCCCTTCGGGGCTGAATCCCGGCCGATTTCGCCCCGAAAGGGCAAGAAAGCCGATAAATGGCGAGCAGTCGTGGCGGCTACCACACGCCTCCGAGCGATACTCAGAACACGCCTGGTTCACGGGCTACCGGCCACCCGGCGCGACCTCGATCGGCGATTACCCGCCACCGGACGCGATTTCGATCAGCGTCACCAGCCACCGGGCACGACCCCGTCAGCCGCGGATCAACAGGACCACAGCCACCACCAGACCGAGCACGATCACAGCAGCGCGCAGGGCTGACGCGGGAAGCCGTCGGGCGACCCGCGCGCCGAGGACCCCACCGGCCGCCGACGTCACGACAAGGATTCCGGCGTAGGCCCAGGACACCTGAGCGGTGACGAGGAAGACCACGACGCCGATCGCGTTCACACCGAACGAGAGCAGGGTCTTGAGGGCGTTCGTCCGCTGGAGCTCGTCGACCAGCAGGATTCCGAGAACACCGAGCAGAACCACACCGAGCCCGGCCCCGAAGTAGGAGCCGTACGCCCCCGCGATGAACACCCCGATCCGGGTCGGCCAGGTGACGGCTCCGACGGAGGGTTCGACGCCGACCAGCCCACCGAGCGCCCGCCGGTCCTCCGGCACGCCGAGTGGCGGGCCGAGTGGCGGGCCGGAGGTGGCCAGCTCGCGCCGGGCTCTCGGCCGCGCAGGTTCCGCGCCACCCGCCAGGGAGCTGCCCGCCACGCCCACCGGCGAGGTTTCGCCCGCCGCGGGCCGGGTGGTCCCCAGCGCGGCTGCCCGGCGGCGGGCGACGAGCGCGGCCAGCCTCGACTGCGCGGCCAGGAGGATGCAGGCCACGATCACCAGGAACGGCACGGCGGACCGGAAGCCGTCCGACGGGGTCAGCAGCAGGACGACCGCGCCGACCAGGCCGCCGAGCATCGCCGGTGGGCCGAGCGCCTTCAACCTGGACGTCTGTCCGGCCAGTTCTCGCCGGTAGCCCAGGGCCCCGCCCGCGTACCCGGTGACGAGCCCGACCGAGGAGGTGATGTTGGCGGTGAGGGCGGGCAGGCCGGTGGCGAGCAGCGCCGGGAACGCGATCAGGGTGCCGCCGCCCGCCACGGCGTTCACGGCCCCCGCGAGCAGGCCGGCCCCGGCGACGAGAACAGCGTCGGCTGGTCCCACCTGTCCTCCGTCTGGTCGTGACGAGCCGCTGGTCCGCCGGAACGCCACCGGGCGCGCCGGGCTGGAAACGACAAAATCACGTTCGTCCGGACGGGTGGCCGCTGCCAGGAATTGCGGCCCAGGTCACGGTGGCCGAACATGGCCGAGGGAGCCGGCCCGGGCAGTCACCGATCACCGCGTTCCCGGCGACCGGCTATCGACTCCTGGCTCCCCCGACCAGCGACCGCGGGCCCGCGACGGTCAGAGGTCGAACTCCTCCGGGTTGATCCCCACCGCGAAGCACGCCTCGCGGACGATCGCCTGCTCGGTCTTGTCGAAGTTGCCGTCGGCGCCGCCGATGACGATGCCGATCTGGATCACGGCGCGGGCCTCGGTCGGCTTCTTCTTGACCTTCCCGATCTCCTGGAGGATCGAGACCTTGCCGAAGTCGAAGTCGGCCTGCAGCTTGCCCAGGTAGTCGTTGAACCTCCGCTGGAGGTCGTCGGCCGCGAAGTTCGACAGCACGTCGTTGCCGACGATCAGCGACGCGACCCGCTGCCGCTCGGCGGGGTCGACGCTGCCGTCCGACGCGGCCACGAGCGCGCACATCGCCATGCTCGCGTCGCGGAACGCGCCGCTCTTGAGATCGTTCTTCTTCGCGTTGAGCTGTCCCTGCATGCTCTGCGCGGACTGTCGTAGCTGGTTCCAGATCGGCACCTGTGCTCCTTTGCCGGTGGCGTGTCCGGTGTCACAAGGATCCCGGCGTCTTTCGCTCACGAAGGTCGCGGGGCCGTACGCACCCGACCGGAGTCGGGCGTGCCGGGTCGGTCCAGGCCCGGGACCGGGCCTGAACCAGACAAGACTCCCACGAGTGAACGCGCGGACCGCGGACGACGCTCCCCACCCGACCCGTCCGCACGATTCGGCCGCGTTCGGCCCCGGCGGGGGCACCCGGCCGGGGCCGTCAGCGGACCAGCACCGTCGTCCCGATCGCACCGATACCCGCCGCCCACAGCCAGTCCATCGCCTCGTTGGTGACCCGAACGCAGCCGTGGGACGCCGCGCGGCCCGGCACGGACACGTAGCCGTGCACCGCGATCCCGTCGGTGTGGAAGTACTTCGGCCGGTACAGGCCGCCGAGCGGGCCCGGGTCCACGCCGTCGACCTGCCGGTACACATGCCAGGTACCCCGCGGGGTGTCGGCGAGGAGGCGCTGGCCGCGCACCTCGTACCAGCGCTCCGTCCCGGTCGAGGTGTTGAGGATCTGGCGGACCGATCCGTCCTGGACGACGAGCAGCAGCTGGCGCGTGACATCGACCTCCAGCGCCAGGCCCGAACCGGTGACGGCCAGCGGTCGGGGGCCCTGCCGGAGCGACGCCCAGGTGGCCGGGCCCACCAGGCCGTCCCGCTCCAGTCCGGCGACCTTCTGGGCGGCGAGGACGGCCTGCACCGTCAGGACTCCGTAGATCCCGTTGGGCTCGCCGAGCCAGTAGCCCAGCTCGACCAGCCGCCGCTGGAGAGCGAGCACGGGCGCCCCCTGGTCACCCGGGCCGAGCAGGCCCGGAAGGTCCGTCCCGGCCGCGAGAACCGGCTCCGGCGGAGCCGGCGGTGCGGGCAGGACAGGTGAACCGGGCAGGGCGGGTGGGCCGGGCAGGGCGGGTGGGCCGGTTGACGGGGGTGCCGGTGCGGCCGCGCCGGTCGTCGCCCAGGCCGCCGCCAGGCCGTGGCCACCGAGGCCGGGACCGGCGGGTACTCCCACCAGCACGGCGGACATCACCAGTGTGCCGGTCGCTGATCTGGCGTGTTCGAAACGGCGAGATCTGCACCGAGGATCCATACCACCCATAGCCGTATATTGCCTTGCGCGCAGTAAACATCCCCCGGCGGGGACGTCTCATCTCCCGCACCGACAATGCGCAACCTGTCATTCAGAATTATGAATCAGCCAGATAGCCTCCGACATTAGCCGCAAAGCGGTCAGTTGACGGCGTTCAACCGGTCGACCGCGGCGGCGGCGTCACCGATGTTGACGAAATCGACCGCGACAAAGGTGGGGCGCCGGCCCTGTTCGGTCTCGCACTGCCTGGACCGCGCGAGGATCCGGTCGGCACGGTTCGCGACCACGGCGGCCTGCCGGCTGGGTGCCGCGTCCGTCACCCAGTTGTTGAGCAGGAGCAGCGGCGATCCCGCGGCTCCCCGCAGGCGGGCGCAGCCGGTCAGTTTCTCCGGGGAGTCCACCGAGAACGGCGTGTCCGACGCGTAGCGGTAGAAACTACGCAGGAATGTCCCGGGCATGTCCTGGCTCTCGGCGAAGACGACGAGGCGCCGGCCGGACTCGACCATCTCCCGCAACGTGGGCCACTCGCCGTCCTCATCGGCCGGCGGGGTGGCGACGATGCGGGACAGGCCGGCCTGCGCGACGGCGCCGGCGATCTCCGGCGCGGGCACCTGATCCTGAATGATCAACGTCACCACCTCGGTGGGGTTTCGGTCCATCCAGTCCCGGACCTGGCCGAGTTCCGCGGTCAGGTCGAGCGCCCCGAGCTGGCACAGGTTGTGGCACAGCCACAGCCCCGGCCGGGCCGACCGGGCGTTGCGGGTCAGCGGCTCGATGGCCGTGCGGGTCGAGGGCGGCAACGTCTCGAGGACGGCGTCCACCTGCTCGGGCGTCGTCCAGTGGTGGACGTCGAGCAGCAGGGCGCGCACCCCGAGGTCGAGCTGGTGCACCAGCGACGGGTCCTGGGTCGGGCCGAGGAAGCGGTCCTCGCTGGTCGCCATCGCGTTGTGGGTGGCCAGGTAGGTCACCTCGTCGTACCGGCTGTCACACAGGCGGATCTGGCTGTTACACAGCTCCCGCGCGTTCGCCGCGGCACCGGGGAAGGCGACCCAGGTCAGCGCGATCATCATCGGGGCGGCCACGGTGAAGCCGGCGGAGAGGCGGCGGCGCCGGCCGGCCCGGCCCCAGCGCGCGGAGAGTGCCACGAGCAGCGCGCCGCCGAGGATCGCCAGCCCCACCGCGAGCGTCCAGGCGACGATGCGCAGGTAGTCGGACTCGATGTCGCCGTACGCGTGCCGGGAGAAGTCGGCGAGCACCGCGCCGGCGCCGGGCGGCAGCGGCCCACCGGGCTTCTCCAGGGCGAGCAGCGGGTTCGGCAGCAGCATCCGCAGCACCACGCCCAGGACGCCCGCCGCGACCCCGGCGACGACGACCGCCCCCGCCAGCGCCCGCATCCGGGACCGGCCGCGGGCGGCTGCCAGTGCGACGATCGCCACGCAGATCAGCCCGGCGAGGCCCAGCAGCGCCAGGCTGAGCCCGTCGAGCGCCGCCGAGACGTCGTGCAGCTTGGACACGGCGCTGATCGCGGGCTCGTCGCGCAGGTCGGAGAGGCGGACGCCCAGGTTGAGCACGGCGCCGTCGGTGAGGTGGGCGCGCATCTCGCCGACCGCCCGCTCGTCGCCCTCGAACAGCAGCGGACCGACCCGGGCCAGCGCTCCGGCCACGTCACCGGAGCGCAGGTCCGCGCGCAGGGGGGCGGCCACCGCGTCGCGGTCCGCCGGCTTCAGCCGGCCGAGCACCGCCTCCACCACCCGGTCGGTGTCCTGCGCCGAGAGCTCCATGGTGGGCAGCGCGGTGGGCGGTCGACCGGCGACGATGTCGTCGAGCGCGTCGAGGACGGAGCGGGTGAACTGGGTGACCGACTCGACCTGGTAGCTCGTGCCGGTGCCGATCTCGCCCGCGATGTAGCGGTTGGCCAGGCCGGAGATGTTGCCGAAGATCGGGGTCAGGTCGACGCTGAACTCGATGTCGTCCTGGCGCGCGCGCAGGTAGTCGACGATGCGCCCGATCTGCTCGTCGGTCATCGCCTCCACCGTCGACGGAGGCAGCACCGTGCGCAGGTTCGCGGTGACCAGGGTGGGGTCGACGGGCAGGCCGGAGAGCAGGGATTCGACGGCGGGGTCGGGCAGCACCTCGGTGTATAGGCGGTCGTAGGCGTTCGCCTCGGTGAGCGCCTGGGAGTAGAAGTCCGCACTCAGAACGGTCGTGCGCGAGGTGGCGAGCACGACGAAGGGCAGCCAGAGGAGCGCCAGCAACACGGCCAGCCCCCACTGGCCCGCCCGACGCCGGGGGCTGTCCCGCACGACCCGCCCGCCCGAGGCCCGGGACCGCCCGGCATCCGGGAGGCGGCCGGAACGCCACCCGCGCCTGGAGCGACCGGAGCCACCAGCACCAGCGAAGCCGCCGGGGCTCGCCGAATCCGGCGCGGCCGCGGACTCCGCTCCGGTCGCGCCGGTCGGGCCAGCCGTGGAGGAGGGACCGCCGTCCCTGGGGGCGGGCAGGCCGTGCCTTACATCCGGGGCGGAACCCGCAGGACCCGCAGGACCCTCAAATCCCGAGCCGGACATGGCCACCCACCGGCGAGCGCGCGCCCGGATCCCAGAACGCGCCGGCATCCCAGAACCCATCCGGCCATCCCCGACCTGTCACCGCATGCCGTCACTGACAGGTCCAATTTATCCCGCCACGGGATCTCTCGACCCGCCCGGACACCCGAAGGTCACGTCAGGGACGGGCCGCCCGCAACTCGGGATGGGCCGCCGCCGCGAGGATCTCCTCGATACGGGCGGCGACCTCGTCCGGCGTGCCGGTGCCGTCCACGGTGCGCAGGAGACCCTGCTCGGCATAGTGGCTGCGCAGCGGGGCCGTCTCCTCGGCGAACACCTTCAGCCGCCGCCGCGCCGTCTCCTGGTTGTCGTCGAGGCGGCCCTCGGACAGCGAGCGCCGGCCGATCCGGGCGAGTACCTCGGTCTCGTCGACGTCGAGGTCGAGGACCAGGTGGAGTGGCCCGCAGGTGGCGGTCAGCATGCGGTCGAGCGCCTCGGCCTGCGGCAGCGTCCGGGGGAAGCCGTCGAGCAGGAACCCCACCCCGCAGTCGATGCCGGTGGCGAGGCGCTCGGCGACCATGTCCAGGACGATCTCGTCCGGGACGAGCTCACCGGCCCGGACATAGTGCTCGGCCCGCCGGCCCAGCGGCGACCCGGCGGAGATCTGCTGGTCGAAGAGCTGACCGGTCGAGATCGCCGGCACGCCGTGGCGCGCGCTGATCCGCGCGGCCTGGGTCCCCTTGCCGGCGCCGGGCGGGCCGAGCAGCACGAGCCTCATGGCCTGCACGGTACCGGCTGGTTGGCTTCCAGTAGAGCCGCCGCGACGGTGAACCGGGGCAGACCGGACGCGACGCGAGCGATTTCACCCAACGGTCGACCTCCCCAACAGGTGAAATCCGTCCCGATCCGCAACCAGGGACCCACGGACGGGTGGATCCGGGTGGACGGGTCCAATGGCCCCACCCGGACCGGGCCGACGACGATCGAGCCCCGGCCGGGCGTTCGCTCGGCCGGGGCTCGGGGTCAGGGCCGGCGGGTCGGCAGGATCGGAGCCGGCAGGTCGGTCGTCCCCATCAGGTGCCGGTCGACGGCGGCGGCCGCCGAGCGCCCCTCCGCGATGGCCCAGACGATCAGGGACTGGCCACGGCCCATGTCACCGGCCACGAACACGCCGGGCACCGACGTCGACCAACCAAGATCGCGGGCGACGTTGCCGCGGGCGTCCAGCTCGACGCCGAGCTGCTCGAGCAGGCCGGGGCGCTCCGGGCCGACGAAGCCCATCGCCAGCAGCACCAGGTCGCACGGCAGCTCGGTCTCGCTGCCCTCGATCTTCTGGAAGCGCCCGTCGACCATCTGGACCTCGTGCATGAGCAGGGCCCGCACGTTGCCCTCGTCATCGCCGACGAAGCGCTCGGTGGAGACGGCGAAGACCCGCTCGCCGCCCTCCTCGTGCGCACTGGACACCCGGTAGACGATCGGGAAGGACGGCCACGGGTTCGCCGGCGGCCGGGAGGCGGGCGGCCGCGGCATGATCTCGAGCTGGTGGACGGACAGGGCGCCCTGCCGGTGCGAGGTGCCCAGGCAGTCCGCCCCGGTGTCGCCACCGCCGATGATCACGACCCGCTTGCCGGCAGCGGAGATCGTCGTCTCGGCCAGGTCCCCCTGCTGCACCCGGTTCGCCGGGACCAGGAACTCCATGGCCAGGTGGATGCCCCGCAGCTCCCGCCCGGGGACGGGAAGGTCACGCCCCACCGTCGACCCGCCGGCCAGGACGACCGCGTCGTAGGACGAGCGCAGCTCGTCGGCGGTGATGTCGACGCCCACGTTGCACGAGGTGACGAACGACGTCCCCTCGGCCTCCATCTGGGCCAGACGGTTGTCGAGGACCCGCTTCTCCATCTTGAACTCGGGGATGCCGTAGCGGAGCAGGCCGCCGGCGCGGTCGGCCCGCTCGTAGACGACCACCTCGTGGCCGGCCCGGGTGAGCTGCTGGGCGGCGGCGAGGCCGGCCGGGCCCGAGCCGACGACCGCGACGCGGCGGCCCGTGCGCACCGACGGCGGCACCGGCACGACCGACCCGTCCGAGATGGCACGGTCGATGATGGTGACCTCGATCTGCTTGATGGTCACCGGGTCGTCCCCGATGCCCAGCACGCAGGCCGCCTCACACGGCGCGGGGCACAGCCGCCCGGTGAACTCCGGGAAGTTGTTCGTCGCGTGCAGCCGTTCGATCGCCTCGGACCAGTCCGAGCGGCGGGCGAGGTCGTTCCACTCGGGAATGATGTTCCCGAGCGGGCAGCCCTCGTGGCAGAACGGGATGCCGCAGTCCATGCACCGGCCCGCCTGGTCACGCAGCGCCGGCTCCGGGAACGACTCGTACACCTCGCGCCAGTCGGTGATGCGCACGTCCACCGGTCGGCGCGTGGGCAGCTCCCGGCGGTGCTTGAGAAAGCCGGTCGGGTCAGCCATGCCGCTCCTGTCGGTTCCATGAGGCCGCTGTGACGTGTCCGCCCCGCGTGCCCCGCTGATGGTTCGGGGACGCCGGCATCGCGTTCCCGGCCGTGATGTCGGTCGACGTTCGTTCGGTCGGTCGTTGGGTCAGTCGACGCCCGCTCGGTCGACGTCCGGTCGGGCTGGCGCGTCATTCGGTCTGGCGCGTCGTACGGTCTGGCGGTCGATCTGCAGCGGTGCGGAGAATCGTCCTCCGAAAACCGCGCTCGCGCGAAGGATCGCCGCGAGGTGGGCTGCCGCGCCGGTCAGACGCGCGCGGCGGCCATGATCGCATCCTCCACCGACAGGCCCTGCTCCTCGGCGCTCCGCATCGCCGCCAGTACCCGCTTGTAGTCCTTCGGCATGACCTTGACGAAGTCCTCCTGGGCGCCGGCCCAGTTGGCGATCAACCGGGACGCGATGGCCGAACCGGTTTCCCGGTAGTGCTTCTCGACGATGCCACGCAGCGCGGACCGGTCGTCGTCGTCGAGCGGATCGACGTCCACCATCTCGGTGTTGATGCGCTGGATGACCGGCTTGTACAGGTAGGCCACGCCGCCGCTCATGCCGGCCGCGAAGTTGCGCCCGATCGGCCCGAGAACCACCACCGTACCGCCGGTCATGTACTCGCAGCCGTGGTCGCCGACCCCCTCGACGACCGCGGTGGCTCCGGAGTTGCGCACGCAGAACCGCTCGCCGACGATGCCGCGGAAGAACGCCTCGCCGGCGGTCGCGCCGTAGAGCAGCACGTTGCCCGCGACGGTGTTCTCCTCGGCGCGCAGCGGCGACTCCTTCGGCGGGAAGACGATGATCCGCCCGCCGGACAGCCCCTTGCCGGTGTAGTCGTTGACGTCGCCCTCGAGGGTGAGGGTCATCCCGCGCGGCACGAACGCCCCGAAGCTCTGCCCCGCGGAGCCGGTGAACCGCAGCGAGATCGTGTCGTCGGGCAGGCCGGCGGCCCCGTACCGCTTCGTCACCTCGTAGCCGAGCATGGTCCCGACCGTCCGGTTGACGTTGCGGATCGGCATCTCCAGCCAGACCGGACGGCCATCCTCGATCGCGCCCTCGCAGAGCTGGATCAGGGAGTTGTCCAGGGCCTTGTCGAGCCCGTGGTCCTGGCTGGCGGTGCAGTGCAGCGAGCCGCCGAACGGCCGCTCCGGGGTGTGCAGCAGCGGGGTGATGTCGAGCCCGGAGGCCTTCCAGTGGTCGATGGCGGCGCGGGCGTCGAGCAGGTCGACCCGCCCCACCGCCTCGGCGATGCTGCGCAGCCCGAGGGCGGCCAGGTGCTCCCGGACCTCCTCGGCGATGAAGGTGAAGAACGCCTCGACGAACTCCGGCCGGCCGGTGAAACGCGCGCGCAGCTCCGGGTTCTGGGTCGCCACGCCGACGGGGCAGGTGTCGAGGTGGCAGACGCGCATCATCACGCAACCCGCGACGACGAGCGGCGCCGTGGCGAAACCGAACTCCTCGGCGCCGAGGAGCGCGCCGACGACGACGTCCCGCCCGGTCTTCATCTGGCCGTCGACCTGGACGACGATCCGGTCCCGCAGGCCGTTGAGCAGCAGCGTCTGCTGGGTCTCTGCGAGCCCGAGCTCCCAGGGGGCGCCGGCATGCTTGAGCGAGGTCAGCGGGGAGGCGCCGGTGCCGCCGTCGTGGCCGGAGATGAGCACGACGTCGGCGTGCGCCTTGGAGACTCCCGCGGCCACCGTCCCGACGCCGACCTCGGCGACGAGCTTGACGTGCACCCGGGCCTTCGGGTTGGCGTTCTTCAGGTCGTGGATGAGCTGGGCGAGATCCTCGATCGAGTAGATGTCGTGGTGCGGCGGCGGCGAGATCAGACCCACGCCCGGCGTGGAGTGCCGGGTCTTCGCGATCCACGGGTACACCTTGTGCCCGGGCAGCTGGCCGCCCTCCCCCGGCTTCGCGCCCTGCGCCATCTTGATCTGGATGTCGTCCGCGTTCGCCAGGTACTCGCTGGTCACGCCGAACCGGCCGCTCGCGACCTGCTTGACCGCCGAGCGACGCAGGTCGCCGTTCTCGTCGGGAAGGAACCGGCGCGCGTCCTCGCCGCCCTCACCGGTGTTCGACTTCCCACCCAGGCGGTTCATCGCGATCGCCAGCGTCTCGTGCGCCTCGGCGCTGATCGAGCCGTACGACATGGCGCCGGTCGCGAACCGCTTCACGATCTCCGACACCGGCTCGACCTGGTCGATCGGGATCGGCGCCCGCCCGCGGGTACGCAGCTCGAACAGCCCGCGCAGCGTCGCGTTCTCCCGGGAGAGGCCGTCGACCTTCGCGGTGTACTGACGGAACAGGTCGTACTGACGGCTGCGGGTGGAGTGCTGGAGCAGGAAGACCGTCTCCGGGTTGAACAGGTGCAGCTCGCCCTCGCGCCGCCACTGGTACTCGCCGCCGACCTCGAGGGTGCGGTGCGCCAGCTCGGACGGGACGGTCGGGTAGGCGCGCCGGTGGCGGGCCGCGACCTCCTCTGCGATGACGTCGATGCCGACGCCGTCCAGCCGGCTCGGGGTGCCGACGAAGTACTGGTCGACGAGCTCCTGGGCGAGCCCGATCGCCTCGAAGACCTGGGCGCCGGTGTAGCTCGCCACCGTCGAGATGCCCATCTTGGACATCACCTTGAGCAGACCCTTGCCGAGGCCCTTGATCAGGTTCTTCTCGGCCTGCTCGCGCTCGATGCCGGTGAGCTCGCCGCGGGCGAGGAGGTCGTCGATCGACTCGAACGCCAGGTACGGGTTGACCGCCGCCGCGCCGTACCCGGTGAGCAGGGCGATGTGGTGGACCTCCCGGGCGTCGCCGCACTCGACGATCAGGCCGACCTTCGTCCGGGTCTTCTCCCGGATCAGGTGGTGGTGGACGGCGGCCGTCAGCAGCAGCGACGGGATCGGCGCCTTGCGCTCATCGGAGTCGCGGTCCGAGAGGACCACAATGCGGGCACCGTCGGCGATCGCCTCGCTGACGCCGGAACAGATCTCCGCCAGCCGCGCGGCCAGCGCCGCCCCGCCGCCGGCGACGTCGTAGAGACCACGCACGGTCACCGAGGCGAACCCGGGCATGTCACCGTCGTCGTTGATGCCGATGATCCGCGCCAGCTGGGTGTTGCTGATCACCGGGAACGGCAGATGCACCATGCGCGCCGACGCAGGGGACGGCGCGAGCAGGTTCCCCTCCGGGCCCAGCGTGCGCCCGAGGCTGGTGACCAGCTCCTCCCGGATGGCGTCCAGCGGCGGGTTCGTGACCTGCGCGAACAGCTGGGTGAAGTAGTCGAACAGCAGCCGCGGCCGGCTGGAGAGCACCGCGACCGGGGTGTCGGTGCCCATCGACCCGATCGGCTCGGCCCCGGTACGGGCCATCGGGCCGATGATGATCCGCAGCTCCTCCTGGGAGTAGCCGAACACCTGCTGGCGGCGCATGACGGACGAGTGCCCGTACAGGACGTGCTCGCGCTCGGGCAGGTCGTCGAGGGAGATCAGCCCGGCGTGCAGCCACTCCTCGTACGGGGCGGCGGAGGCCAGCTCGGACTTGATCTCGTCGTCGCTGACGATCCGGCCCTGCGCGGTGTCGACGAGGAACATCCGGCCCGGCTGCAGGCGCCCCTTGCGCACCACCCGGTGCGGCGGGATGTCGAGCACGCCGACCTCGGAGGCCATCACGACCAGGCCGTCGTCGGTCACCCAGTACCGGGACGGACGCAGGCCGTTGCGGTCGAGCACCGCGCCGATGACCGTGCCGTCGGTGAACGCGATGGACGCCGGCCCGTCCCAGGGCTCCATGAGCGCGGAGTGGAAGCGGTAGAAGGCCCGGCGGGCCGCGTCCATCTCCTCGTGGTTCTCCCACGCCTCGGGGATCATCATCAGCACCGCGTGCGGCAGCGACCGGCCGCCCAGGTGCAGCAGCTCCAGCACCTCGTCGAAGCTGGCCGAGTCGCTGGCGCCGTCCGCGCAGATCGGGAACAGCCGGGACAGGTCGCCGGGGATGAGGTCGCTGGCGAGCAGCGCCTCCCGCGCCCGCATCCAGTTGCGGTTGCCGCGCACCGTGTTGATCTCGCCGTTGTGGGCGATCAGCCGGTACGGGTGGGCCAGCGGCCAGCTCGGGAACGTGTTCGTCGAGAACCGGCTGTGGACCAGCGCGATGGCGCTGGCGAACCGCGGGTCGTCGAGGTCCGGGAAGTAGGCGGAAAGCTGATGGGTGGTCAGCATGCCCTTGTAGACGATGGTCCGCGACGACAGCGAGGGCATGTACACGCCGGTCTCCCGGCGCACCCGCTTGCGCACGCAGAACGCGCGGCGCTCAAGCTCCATGGCGTCGAAGCCGTCGGGCCCGGTCGCGGTCGAGGGCGCGGACGGATCGGTGGTGAGGACCGCCGTGCCTACGCCGTCAGCGGCCCCGGCAGCGCCGGCGATCTCGGCGCCGTCGGCCGTGACGGGCGCGACGCGCGGCCGCGTCGGCGTGCCGGGCAGCGCGAGGAAGACCTGCCGCATCCACGGCTCGACCTCACGGGCGGCGTGGCCGACGATGTGGCTGACGGTCGGCACCTCCCGCCACCCCAGGACACGCAGGCCCTCCTGGCGGACGATCCGGCTGATGGTCCGGACGGCGTCGTCGCGCTCGCCGGCGACCTGCGGCAGGAACACGGTGCCCACCGCGTACCGACCGGGCGCGGGCAGCGCGAACTCGACGACGTCACGGAAGAAGACGTCCGGGACCTGGACGAGGATGCCCGCGCCGTCACCGGTGTCAGGATCGCTGCCCGACGCACCCCGGTGATCGAGATTGCGCAGCACGGTCAGACCCTGATCGACCAGCTCATGACTGCGCCGGCCGTGCACATCGACGACGAAGCCGACGCCGCAGGCGTCGTGTTCGAAGGTGGGGTCGTAGAGACCTTGCGCAGTCGGCATCCGGCGGTGTCCTGTCCATCTTCAAGGGCCGATGGGAGCGGACGACGCTGTCCGGAGGGCGGCGCGACGAGATGACGGGCTGGTCGCCAGCTCCACGCCTCTACCGAGTGTGCCATGAGCGCGCCGGATCCGCCGTGATCGCTAATGTCCGCCAGGTCACAGCAAGATGACGGCAGATTTCCTGGACGATCAACGAAGTTCAGGTAAAAGGCGTCGATGACAGAAAATGTCACAGCGAGGCAACATCGTTGTCACCGAACGCGTCGCCCGGCGACCCGGCCCGGACGGACAGCCGGCCCGGGTGACGACACACTCCCGGTCCGCAGTGTACGGATCTCGTCCAGCCGCCGGTCCGCCCGGCCGAGGAACGGACCGATTCCAGGGTCCGGCGACCGCGAACGTCCCCGGGGACGCCGACGTCCCGGGGACACGGGGTCTCCTGGTCGGGCGGGGGTTCGCCCGAAACGTCAACCCGGTCGCGGGCCCGGCGACCGCGCCGGTGATCCCCGCCGCTGGGCGAGGCGGCCTACCCCGACCGCTGGTCGTGGCCGGACGGCGCCGGCAGGCCGGGCGCGGCTGGCTCGGTGACCGGGTCACCGGCGGTCCCGGTACCGCCGACCGCACTGCTGGCACCGCTGGCACCACCACTCGGCCCGGCGGGTCCGCCGGGCGCGGCCTGGCCGTCGGCTGGCCCCGTGCCGGGAGCCGCCGCGGTGTTACCGCCGGCGGCCACACCGCCGGAATCCGCGGCGGAGCCGACGGAGGCACCGACCGGGGCGACGGCACCCGTGGCTGCCGTCTCGCCGTCACCGTCACCGTCACCGTCACCGGTGGTGGTGGCGGTGGCGGTGGCGGCGGTGGCGGCGGCGGTGGCGGCGGTGGCGGGGGCGGGGCTGGTCCAGCCGACATCCGGGTCGATCGGGCGACGGACCAACGCCAGCGCCAGCAGGGCCAGCAGGAAGACCGCGATCGAGACCCAGATGTTGATCCGCAGCCCGAGGACCTTCTCCGCGGTGTCGATCCGCAGGGCCTCGATCCACAGCCTTCCGATGGTGTAAAGCGCCACGTAGAGGAAGAACAGCCGGCCGCGGCCCAGCCGCCAACGCCTGTCGACCAGCAGAAGCACCCCGGCGACCGCGAGGTTCCACAGCGACTCGTAGAGGAACGTCGGGTGATACGTCGCCACGCCCGGGATCATCTGGTGGGCCGGGTCGATGCGGACCGCCCAGGGCACGTCCGTCGCGCGGCCGTACAACTCCTGGTTGAACCAGTTACCCCAGCGCCCGATCGCCTGCGCGAGGGCGAGGCCCGGCGCGAGCGCGTCGGCGAACAGGCCGAACGAGACGCGCATCCGACGGCAGGCGATCCAGGCGCCGAGCGCGCCGCCGGAGACGGCGCCCCAGATCGCCAGGCCGCCGTTCCACACCTCGAACACGGCCAGCAGATCGCCGTTCGTACCGAAGTAGGCCTCGGGGCTGCTGACGACGTGGTAGATCCTCGCACCGACGATCCCGAACGGGACCGCCCAGTACGCCACCTCGCTGGCGATCACCGGATCCGCGCCCCGGGCCCGCAACCGCCGGGCTGTGACGGCGACAGCGACGATGATCCCCAGGACGATCATCAACGCATAGGCGCGCAACGGGACTGGTCCCAGATGCACGACCCCTCGGGAAGGACTGGGTATCGCAGCGAGCACCACGAGCGTCAGGCTATCTCCCCGTACTCAGCCGGCAGCGAGGCCAGCCCGCCGACCGCCGACGGACCCACGCCCGTCCACACCGCCGGATGGCGGCGGACAGCGGCGAACGCCTGCGGATGGCGGCGCCCGCGGACCACGGCGAGCGCGGACCGCGGCGAGCGCGGGACGGCCGGAGGCCGCCTGGTCAGGCGGTGGCCGAACGCACGCCGGCGGCGAGCTCGACCGCCAGCCGCTCGATCGCACCGACGCCGTAGGCACCGTCCCGCGCGTCGGCCGCCAGGGCCCGGACCAGCGCCGAGCCCACGATGACGCCGTCGGCGAAGCCGGCCACCTCGGACGCCTGGGCACCGGTGCTGACGCCGAGGCCAACCGCCACAGGCAGGTCGGTCACCTCCCGGACCCGGGCGACCAGGCCGGCCGCCTTCACACCGACGGCGGCGCGCGCACCGGTGACGCCCATGGTCGACGCCGCGTAGACGAAGCCGCCGCTGTGCGCCGTCACCAGGCGCAGCCGTTCGGTGGTCGAGCTCGGCGCGACCAGGAAGACCGGGTCGAGGCCGTGGGTGGCGCTGGCCGCGAGCCACGGGCCGGCCTCCTCCGGCGGCAGGTCGGGGGTGATCGCCCCGGCCCCGCCGGCGGCGGCCAGGTCGGCGGCGAACGCCTCCATGCCGTACCGCTCCACCGGGTTCCAGTAGGTCATCACCAGGGTGGGGGCCCCGGTCTCGGCGACCGCCTCGACCGTGCGCAGCACGTCCCTGGTGGTCACGCCGCCGCGCAGCGCGGTGTCCGCGGCGTCCTGGATGACCGGGCCGTCCATCGTCGGATCCGAGTAGGGCAGGCCGACCTCGACGACGTCCACGCCCGCCGCGACCATCGCCCGCATCGCCGCGATGCCGCGGTCCACCGTCGGGAACCCGGCGGGGAGATAGCCGACGAGCACCGCCCGCCCGTCCTTGCGCGCGGCCGCGAAGGCCTCGTCGAGCGGGCTCGGCCCGCCGGGTCGGGCGGGCCGCTGCCCGGACGGCTCGAGCCGGCTCGGCGCCGGCTGGTCGTTTGCCGGCTGCTCCTGGGCCCGTGCCTGCTGGGCCGACTGGTCGTGCGCCACTTGACTCCGCACCGTGCGTCCGTTCCTCGTCGTTGTCGTCAGGCGGACGGTTCGGTGGCCGGGGTTGCGCCCTCGCCCCGGGACTCGGCGTCCGTGTCGTCCGTGTCCAGCAGATCGAACCAGCGGGCGGCCGTGTCGACGTCCTTGTCTCCTCGGCCGGAGCAGTTGACCAGGACGACGGCGTCCGGGCCGAGCTCACGGGCCACCTCGAACGCGCCGGCGAAGGCGTGTGCGCTCTCGATCGCGACGAGGATGCCCTCCGTCCGCGCGACCAGCGCCAGTGCCTCCATCGCGGCGCTGTCGTCGACCACCCGGTAGCTGGCCCGGCCGGTCTCGTGCAGGAGGGCGTGCTCAGGGCCGATGCCCGGGTAGTCGAGCCCGGCCGAGATGGAATGGGAGACCTGGGTCTGACCGTCCGCGTCCTGGAGGAGGAAGGTCCGCATGCCGTGCAGGACCCCGGGCGCGCCCCCGGCGATCGCCGCGGCGTGGCGGCCCGTCACCACTCCGTCGCCGCCGGCCTCGCAGCCGATCAGGGCGACCTCGGTGTCCGGGATGAAGCGGTGGAAGACGCCCATCGCGTTCGACCCGCCCCCGACACAGGCGACGACGGCGTCGGGCAGGCGGCCGAGCAGGTCGAGCGTCTGCTGACGTGCCTCCACGCCGATGATCCGCTGGAAGTCACGGACCATCATCGGGAACGGGTGCGGGCCCATCACGGACCCGATGCAGTAGTGGGTCGAGTCGACGGTGGCCACCCAGTCGCGCATGGCCTCGTTGATGGCGTCCTTCAGGGTGCGGCTGCCCGACGCGACGGGGACCACCTCGGCACCGAGCAGGCGCATCCGGGCGACGTTGAGCGCCTGCCGGCGAGTGTCCTCCTCGCCCATGTAGACGACGCACTCCAGCCCCAGCAGGGCGCAGGCGGTGGCGGTGGCGACGCCGTGCTGACCGGCTCCGGTCTCGGCGATCACCCGGGTCTTGCCCATCCGCCGGGTGAGAAGGCACTGCCCGAGAACATTGTTGATCTTGTGCGAGCCGGTGTGCGCGAGATCCTCGCGCTTGAGCAGGATGCGCGCGCCACCGATCCGCTCCGTGAGCCGGTCGGCCGAGGTCAGCGGCGTCGGGCGCCCGGCGTAGCTCGCCAACAGGCGGTCGAGCTCATCGACGAAGGCGGGGTCGACCCGGGCGGCCTCGTAGGCCGCGGTGAGCTCGTCGAGCGCCGCGAACAGCGCCTCCGGGACAAACCGCCCGCCGAAACGGCCGTAGTGGCCGGCGGCGTCCGGTACGGCCTGCCAGTTCCCCGCCGCCTGGGCGGCCGACCACGTGCCGACCTCGACCGGGCCGGTCGCGCGGCTCGGGTCGGTGGCACGGCTCGGATCGATGGCGGAGGTCGGGTCGGCGGTGGTGTCGACGGATCGAGCTGTCACGGCCCCGACTGTACCGGCGCCCACCCCCACCGAGGTGACGTGCGGGGCCGGGCCCCGCCCGGAGACGCTCCGAACACAGAGCACCCGTGCGGGCCTGGCCGGCGACCGCTCGGCCGACCGCCTTACACGGCGCCCGAGCGGTCGGCGGGTCAGTGCGCGATACGGGTGGCGGGATGCGTTCCGGCGGTCACGAGATCGGCGACGAACTGGCGCGGGTCGCCGCCGGTCACGGCGGCCTCCCCGACCAGCACCGCGTCGGCCCCGGCACCCGCGTACTGGAGCAGGTCGCGCGGGCCGCGCACGCCGGACTCGGCGACCTTCAGGACCCCCTGCGGGACCATCGGCGCGAGCCGGGCGAAGGTCTCCCTGTCCACCTCGAGGGTGCGCAGGTTGCGGGCGTTGACCCCGACCAGCCGGGCGCCCGCGTCGAGAGCCCGCAGCATCTCGGTCTCGTCGTGCACCTCGACCAGCGCGGTCATGCCCAGCGACTCGACCCGCTCGAGCAGCCCGATCAGCCTCGGCTGATCGAGCGCGGCCACGATCAGCAGGACCATGTCGGCGCCATGCGCCCGCGCCTCGAGGACCTGGTACGGCGAGATCACGAAGTCCTTGCGCAGGACGGGGATGTCGACGGCCACCCGGACGGCGTCCAGATCGGCCAGCGAGCCGCCGAACCGCCGCTGCTCGGTGAGGACGCTGACCGCCGCGGCGCCCGCCTGCTCGTAGAGCGAGGCGAGCGCCGCCGGATCGGCGATCGTCGCGAGCGCACCCCTGGACGGCGAGCGGCGCTTGATCTCCGCGATCACCGAAACCCGCGGTGCGCGCAGCACCGCCAGCGCGTCCCGGGGATCGGGTACACGCTCAACACGTTGTTTCAGAGCTGCCAGGGACGTTTCCCGCTCACGGACGGCCAGATCTGCTCTGACCCCGTCGAGGATCTCCTCGAGAGCGTTCATCGCCCCGCGCTCGCGCCAGTCGCGGCTGCCATGCCGCCGATGGTAGGGCAGTCTCGAGCCCGAGGCCCGTCGCCCCCACCCGCGGCGCCGAGCCGTCACGATTCGTGGTTGTCCACGCATTGGCCATCCGAGTGGCCGCGCCCCTGACGTCGACGTCGAGGCCAGACCAACCCGAGGGATCGCGGGACGAGCGACGGAGCCCCGACCGACGGTAGTGGTGCTCCTGTTGGCCCTGACACCGGACGCACTCGCGCGACCACGGCACGACACCTGGGCAGACGCCTCGCGACACGCCCGCGCACCCGGCACTTTGACGGTCCGCCACCGACCCGTATCATCGAACACACGTTCGAACACGAGTGGATTCGGGAGGCGCGATGTGGAGTGACGAGCCGAGGCCTCGAGACGCCGCGGACGCGGCACGGAGGTCAGATACGGCCTACCCGCGGGCCCGCCGGGACGGCTCGGAACGGCTCGTCGCGGCCTGGTCCGCCGCCGCCGTGTGGTCCGCTCGCCGGGTCTCCGGCGGCATTCCCACCCCCGCCGGGCCGCCCGTTCCGAGTGCGCCGGAAGGTGGCGCCGACGAGAGGATCGGCCAGAATTCGCGATCATCGTCCCGAGTACGCGGCGCGGCGCCGGAGCGCCCAGCGCCCGGCCGCCCCGCCACGAGCCCGGGTGGCTCCGCGGCTCCCCGGCCCACGGGCCCGGCGGCCACCGGCACAGCGGGTGCCGCGGACCCCTCCCCGGCGAGTCCCGTGGCCTGCGGATCAGTGGGCGCGGCGCCGCCGCGGCTCACCGCCCCGCCAGGTGCCCAGACCGAGACCGGCGGAGGCGGTACCGAGGGCCGCAGAGCGCCTGAGGAGCGTGCCGGCGGCACGGGTCGGGCGGGGCTCAGCGGCGCGCCAGACACGCCCGGCCGCCCTCCGCGGCCAGGCCCGGGCACGGCGTCCCGCGTTCCCGTGAGCGGTCCGGTGACGGAGCATGACCTGCTGATCGCGCAGGTTCAGGATCTCGACCGTCGCATCGCGCGGATGGACGAGCTCATCTCCCTGCTCGAGGCGGACATCGAGCGCAATGACCTGACCTTCGCCGCCCTGGCCGGCCAGCGGCTCCGGCTCACGACGGCAGATCCCGAGCAGAAGGTCGACGGCGCTCCCGCCCCCGCGCGGGACGCGGTCCCTGAACGAGAGGAGCAGTCCTGATGGTCAGGTGGGGTCCTGGCCCCGCTCGATGGCGTCCCAGGCGTCAGCGGGTGCGGCTGCGCGGGCCTGGTAGCGGCCGGACATGGCCGGCCAGGTCCCGGCGCGTGCGACGACGACGGCACCCGTGATCGCGAGCACGAGACCACCGAAGGAGGCGAGCCATGGAGCCACGGTGCGGGAAAGATCGAGGATGGTCGGATCCCCGATGGGGACGAGCGCCCTGACCTCGTCGGTCCCCCGCACCGCGGCCATCGGGTCGAGGGCGATCCCGCCGGCGATCAGGAAGATCGCGACCCCTGCACCCGCCAGGAGCACACCCACCAGGGTCCGCCCCACGCGCCTGGTCGCGATGATCGCCACGGTGGCGGCGAGCCCGAGCAGCGCCAGCGCGGTGGCGGCCGGGGCGAGCGATTCTCCCGACCACTTCACCGGCAGGGGCGCCGCCACGGCCGAGGCCTGCCCGCCCGTGCCGGCCTGAACTTGGGCCGAGACCCAGGTCGCGCTGGCGCTGAACAGGACGACGGCGGATCCGACCAGGCACGCGACCATGGCGAGCGCCCGCTCCCGGCGGGCGCCGGGAGCGGGGCTTCCTGCGGGCGCGGGCAGGTCGGCGGGCGCTGTCATACCGGCGGGCGGAGCGACTCCGCCACCTCGATCGCGCGGAGAACCGCCGCGGCCTTCGTCCGGCTCTCGAGATCCTCGGTGTCGGGAACGGAGTCCGCCACGATCCCGGCGCCGGCCTGCACGTAGGCCATTCCTGAACGGAGGACCGCTGTGCGGATGGCGATCGCGGTGTCGAGGTCACCGCCGAAATCGAGATATCCCACGACCCCGCCGTACAGGCCGCGCCTCGTCGGCTCGAGCTCGTCGATGATCTCCATGGCCCGCACCTTGGGCGCTCCCGACAACGTCCCGGCGGGAAAGGTCGCGGCGAGGACGTCGACCGCGCTGCGCTCGGGCGCCACCTCACCGATCACGGTGGAGACGATGTGCATGATGTGCGAGAACCGCTCGACGGACGCGAACTCGACCACCCGCACCGATCCGGGCACGCAGACCCGCCCGAGATCATTGCGGACCAGGTCGACCAGCATCACGTGCTCGGACCGTTCCTTCGGATCGGCCAGGAGCTGGGCGGCCAGTTCGGCATCGCGCTCGGGGGTCTCGCCCCGCGGCCGGCTGCCCGCGATCGGGTGCAGCAACGCCCGGCGGCCGGTGACCTTGACGTGCGCCTCCGGCGACGAGCCGACCACATCATGATCGGCGAACCGCAGCAGGTACATGTAGGGGCTGGGGTTCGACGCCCGCAGGACCCGGTAGACGTCGAGGGCGTCGGCGGTGGTGGGGCGCTCGAACCGCTGGGAGACCACGATCTGGAAGCACTCCCCCGCCCGGATCTCCTCGATCGACCGCTCGACGGCGGCGTGGAAGCCGCCGGGCGGGGTTGCGGAGGCGAAGTCGCGCACGCCCGTGGACGCCCCGGTCGTGGTCGCCACGGTCGGCTCGCTCCACTTGCCGAGATCTGCCGTCATCACCTCGATGCGGTGCACCGCATCGTCGTAGGCGGCGTCCAGCTCCGCCCGCCGCGCGGACGGTCCGCCCGCCGCTCCTGGGCCAGCCAGGTCCGCTGCTTCGGCCGGGTCCCCGGAGCCGGTGAAGATGTTCGCGACGAGCTGGCACGATCCGTCGGTGTGGTCGAGGACGGCGAGGTCGGTCGTCAGGAGCATCCGCAGCTCGGGCATCCCGAGATCGTCGGTTGCCCGGGCGGGCAGCCGCTCGATGCGCCGGACGATGTCGTACGAGAGGTACCCGACCAGGCCTCCCAGCAGCGGCGGAGTGCCACTCGGCCGGGCCGAGCAGAGCTGGCGTTCCACGGCACGCAGGACGTCGAGCGGGTCGCCGTCGAGCGGGACACCGGGCGGCGGGGTTCCGTCCGTCCAGGCGGCCTGCCCGTCCCGTTCGGTGAGTGTGGCCGCGGCACGGACGCCGACGAAGGAGTAGCGCGACCACACGCCCCCGTGCTCGGCGGACTCGAGCAGGAACGTCCCCGGCCCGCCGGCCAGCTTGCGGTAGACCCCGACCGGTGTCTCGCCGTCGGCGAGCAGGCGGCGGGACACCGCGACGACCGGCTGGCGCGCGGCGAGCTCGTGGAACTCCGCCCGGCTCGGTGTGATCTCGCCGGTGGTCATCGTGGTGCTCCCGTCGTCGGCGCCGGCGCCACTGCCGGCATGGACATGGGCGTGGAGGTCGGCGTCGGCGTGGGGTTCACGGCCGGGGGCTGCAGGGGCCGGGCGCCGCCGACCTGCAGCTCGCGGCCGGTGAAGCAGGTACGCGTGCCGGTGTGGCAGGCCGGGCCCACCTGGTCCACCTGGACCAGCACGGTGTCGCCGTCGCAGTCGAGGGCGACCGACCGCACCCACTGCACGTGCCCGCTGGTGTCGCCCTTGACCCAGTACTCGGCCCGGCTGCGGCTCCAGTAGGTGGCCCGGCCGGTGGTGAGGGTCCGGTGCAACGCCTCGTCGTCCATCCATCCGACCATGAGCACCTCACCCGAGTCGTACTGCTGGGCGACGGCCGGGAACAGTCCGGAGCCGTCCCGCTTGAGCTGCCGGGCGATGGCGGGGTCGAGATCGGAGGCACGTGCGGTCACCCGCCCATTCTGCCCGCCGCGGCCAGCAGGCCTCCAGGCCACCACGGCAGGCGGGCCGGGACCCGCCGACCGGGGTCACCCCTCCGGGCGGCGGTCAGTGCGACGAGACCCCGGCCGCCCAGGATTCGTGCAGCCGCCGGTAGACCCCGGGCACGGCGACCAGCTCCGTGTGCGTCCCGCGCTGGACGACCCGCCCGGCGTCGACCACGACGACCTCGTCGGCGGCCTCCGCGGTGGAGAGCCGGTGCGCGATGGTGACGGAGGTGCGTCCCCTGGTGAGCTCGAGCAGGGCCGTGGCGATCTTCACTTCGGTCGCCGGGTCGACGGCGGAGGTCGCCTCGTCGAGGACGAGCAGGTCGGGGTCGGCGAGCTGGGCACGGGCAAGCGCCAGGAGCTGGCGTTCGCCGGCGGAGAGCAGCTCACCGCGTTCCCCCACCGGGGTGGCGATGCCGGCGGGCAGGCCGGCGAGCCAGTCGCCCAGGCCGAGCTGCGCGAAGGCGTTCACGATCTCGGCGTCGGAGGCGTCCGGCCGCCCGTACCGGACGTTGCCGGCGACGGTGAGGTCGAACAGGAACCCGTCCTGCGGCACCATGACCACCCGGCCCCGCAGCGAGTCGAACCGCACCTGGTTCAGCGGGACGCCGCCGATCAGCACGGTGCCGTCGGTGGGGTCCATGAGCCGGGTGAGCAGCTTCGCCATCGTCGTCTTGCCGGAGCCGGTCTCCCCGACGATGGCCACCCGCCGGTGCGACGCGAGGTCGAGCGTCACGTCGTGGAGCACCGGCGGGCCGCCCGGGTAGGCGAATCCGACATGGTCGAACCGCACGCCGAGCGGCCCGTCGGGCAGCGCCACGCCACCGGTGTCCTCGGCCGGGTCGCGGACGTCCGACGGGGTGTCGAGGACGTCGAGGACCCGCCGCAGCCCGGCGAAGGCGTTCGCGCCGTCGTTCAGTACCTCGGTCAGTGACTGGATGGGCATCACGAACAGCGTGAGGAGGAACAGGAAGGCCACCAGCTGCCCGGTGGTCAGCGATCCGTCGACGCCGATCGCGACCCCGACGATCACCACCCCCGCGGTGGTGAGCGCGGCGACCGTCTCGACTCCGGCGAACACCCCCGCCACCAGGGTCTGGGCGTGGGTCTGTGCGGCGCGGTAGTCCTCCACCGTGCCGTCGATGCGCCGGGAGGTGCGGTCCTGCGCGCCGTAGGCCCGCACGACCTGGGCGCCGACCACCGACTCCGAGATCGCGCCGAGCATGTCCCCGACCCGCTCCCGCACCTTCCCGTACCGCACCGCCAGCCGCTTCTGGAAACGCCGGGTGGCGATGACCAGCGGGACGAAGAACGCGTACACCAGCAGGGCCAGCTGCCAGGAGTAGACGAACATGAGGATCGTGGCGATCAGCATCTGCCCGGTGGCGACGATCAGCATGACGCCGCCGAACTGGAGGAACTGCGACATCGTGTCGATGTCACTGGTGACCCGGGAGGTCAGCGAGCCGCGCCGCTGCGCGGACTGGCTCAGCATCGACAGGTCGTGGACGTGGCGGAAGGCCCGGACGCGCAGGGTGGCCAGCGCGCTCTCGGAGACGCGGTAGAGCCGCACGTTCATCCGGAACGCCGCGAGCGCGGTGATCAGGATGGCGACCGCGGCGAGGGCCACCGAGACTCCGACGAGGCCGAGGTCCGCTCCGCCCTCCCAGACACCGCGGTCGAGCGTCTGCTGGACCACGACGGGGATCACCACCTTGCCCACGGTGGCGGTCACGGCGAGGGCCAGGGTTCCGGCGATGCCGGCGGTCAGCTCCGGCACGAGCCGGCGCAGCCGGCCCCCGGTCGCCCACAGGCCGTCGGAGCTCATCGTGCGCCCTCCTGGTCCGGAACCGTCAGCATTCCGACCGAGGCCGCGTCGACAGGCGCGGCGGTACCCGATGCGGCGGCGTTCAGCCCGGAGGAGCCCGGCGCCGGCACCCGGTGAGGCCCGGGCTCCCCCCGCGTTCCCGGGGTCGGCCCGTCGCCGGTCCCGGCGTCCGTGTCCTCGTCGTAGGCCGTCAGCAGCTCCGCGTAGCCGGGCGAGCTGGCCAGAAGCTCCCGGTGGGTGCCCTGCGCGGTGACACGGCCGTCCTCCAGGTGCACGACCTCGTCGGCGAGCTCGACGGTGGACCGCCGGTGCGCGACGATCACCACCGTCGACGCCCCCGCCCGCTCCCGCAGCCCGGCGAGGATGGACGACTCGATCCGCGGGTCGACGCTGGACGTCGCGTCGTCGAGGATCAGCAGCCGCGGGTCGCGCACGAGCGCGCGGGCGAGGCCGATCCGCTGGCGCTGACCGCCGGAGAGCGTGGTCCCCCGCTCCCCCACCCTGGTGTCGAGGCCGGCTGGCAGGGCACGGACGAAGCGCTCCGCCTGGGCCCGGCGCAGGGCCTCCCACACGGTCTCGTCGTCGACGTCCAGGCCGAGGGCGACGTTCACCCGCACGGTGTCGTCGAACAGGAACGTCTGCTGGGGGACGAGCGCGACCGCGCGGGTCACCTCGCCCATCGCCAGGTCACGCAGGTCCACGCCGTCGATCCGGACGGTGCCCGAGTTGGGGTCGACCAGGCGGGCGAGGAGGTTCACCAGGGTCGACTTGCCGGCACCGGTGCGCCCCGTCAGCGCGACCACCCGGCCGGGGGCCACGTCGAAGGTCACCCCGTGCAGCGCGGGCCACACCGCCTCGGTGGATGGCGGCCTGGCGGCGGGGATGTTCGCGGAGGTGTCCGTGACGTCGTCGTGGTCGCCGGCGGTCTGCACCGGGTAGCCGTATCCGACGCCGGTGACGCGCAGCGCCGCCGGGCCGGAGCCGACGAGGGCGGCGGAGCCGAAGCCGAGACCGCCGCGGGCCGTGAGCACCGCGTCCACCCGCTCGTGCCCGACGACGGACCTGGGCAGCTCACCGAAGACCCATCCGATCGCTCTGATCGGGAAGGCCAGCAGGGTGAACAGGTAGGCGACCCGAACCAGCTCACCGACGGTGAGCGAGCCGCCGTCGATGCGGACCGCTCCGACGACGATCACGGCCAGCACGCCGAGGTTGGGCAGCGCCTCCATGACCGGGTCGAACATGCCCCGGACCTGGCCCGCACGGACCATCGCGTCGCGCAGCTCGCCGGCCTTGACGGCGAAGCGGGCCGTCTCGTCGGCCTCCCGACCCAGGGTCTTCACGACGAGCGCACCGTCGAAGGACTCGTGGGCGACCCCGCTGACCTCGGCTCGCAGGCGCTGGGCGCGGCCGTAGAGCGGCGACACCCACCGGCCGTAGACCACGTTGACGACACCGAACGCGGGGAACACGACACAGCCCACCAGGGCCAGCAGCGGGTCGGTCGCGATCAGCAGGGCCAGCGCCGCGGCGAGCATGACCAGCACGCCGGCGGCGAACGGCAGCGGCGCGATCGGCGCCCACGTGGCCTCCACGTCCGCGTTCGCGTTGGACAGCAGCGAACCGGTCGAGTGCCGCTGGTGCCAGGCCAGCGGCAGCCGCAGGTACTGGCGGGTGACCCGACGCCGGTAGGTGGCCTGCAGCCGGTACTGCATCATTCCGGAGACCAGGCGGCGGAAGAACATCCCGGCCGCCCGGGCGAACCCGATGCCGACCATGATCAGCGCCGCGCCGATGACGGCGCTCCAGTCGGCGGCGCCGTCGTCGATGCTCGGGACGAGGACGCGCTCGGTGATCTCGCCAAGGGCGAGCGAGCTCGCGACCGTCGCCAGCGCGTAGAGGGAGCTGCCGGCCAGCGCGATCAGGAAGACCCTGGGCTCCTCCCGGACGGCGATCGCGAGCACGCCCAGCCCGCGCCTGATCACCGTGGGCGAGCCCGCCGCGACGGGCCGGGGCTCCGCGGCAGGCCGGGATGCCGCGGCAGGCCGGGATGCCGCGGCGGGGGGCCCAGGCGAACCGGCACCGCCGGGGGCTGCTTTCCTGCGGGTCACCTCGCCGGACGCGGGGTCACCGGGCACTGGCACTCCTCCGTTTCACGGGCGGCCGCGGAACACCCCCCGCGGCATCGGCGGCCGCCGCACGCCGTCCCCCGGGTGACGCGGCCGTTCGTCACTCAACGCGCAACCCGGCGGTAACAGTCCCGGTCAGACGCCTGCTCACCAGCGCGACCCGGACACGGTGCCCGCCGGCTCACCACCCGGACGACCAAGGCGCGCCCGACATCCTGGCCCGCGCGAAGGCCGCCGGCCCGGCAATGACCCAACCGACCGCTGATGGACAACCGACGTTCGACCCGCGTTCGAGGAAATGCCCACGACCGACGCCACCAGCCGATCCGTACCCCGGCCGCAGCCGTCAGCCCGGCCCCGCAGCCGTCAGCGCCGCAAGCCGGCCGCTCGTTGCCCGCAGCCGTCAGCGCACCGCGATGGCGGCGTCGCGCAGCACCTTCTTCACCTCGGAGATCCGCATCCGCCCGAAGTGGAAGACGCTGGCGGCCAGCACGGCGTCGGCGCCGGCGCCGACCGCGGGGGCGAAGTGGTCGAGGCTGCCGGCGCCACCGCTGGCGATCACCGGGACGTTCACCGCCGCGCGGACCGATGTGATCATTTCCAGGTCGTAGCCGTCCTGGGTGCCGTCGGCGTCCATCGAGTTCAGCAGGATCTCGCCGGCGCCCAGCTCGACGGCCCGCGCGGCCCAGGCGACCGCGTCGATGCCGGTGCCCTGGCGCCCGCCGTGGGTGGTCACCTCGAAGGCGGGGCCGCCCGGCTCGCGGGAGCGACGGGCGTCCACCGAGAGCACGATGCACTGGCTGCCGAACCGCAGCGCGCACTCGCGGACCAGCTCCGGGCGGGCGACGGCCGCGGTGTTGATCCCCACCTTGTCGGCGCCGGCGCGCAGCAGCCGGTCGACGTCGTCGACCGAGCGCACCCCGCCGCCGACGGTGAGCGGGATGAAGACCTGCTCCGCCGTGCGCCGGACGATGTCGTACGTGGTCTCCCGGTTTCCGCTGGACGCGGTGATGTCGAGGAAGGTCAGCTCGTCGGCGCCCTCGGCGTCGTAGAGCCGGGCCATCTCGACCGGGTCGCCCGCATCCCGCAGGTCGGTGAAGTTCACACCCTTGACGACCCGCCCGCCGTCGACGTCGAGGCAGGGGATCACCCGGACGGCGACGGTCACGGTGCGCCCGCCGCGGGCACCTCCGCCGCGACCGCGAGCGCCTCGGGCAGGGTGAACGCGCCGGCGTAGAGCGCCTTGCCCACAATGGCGCCCTCGACACCGGGCACCGTCGCGATCGCGCGCAGGTCCTCCAGGGAGGAGACGCCGCCGCTGGCGACCACCGGCCGGGTCGTCGCGGCCGTCACGGCCCGCAGCAGCTCGACGTTCGGGCCGGTGAGGGTCCCGTCCCGGCGGACGTCGGTGAGCACGTAGCGGGCGCAGCCGTCGGCGTCCAGCCGTGCGAGCACCTCGTAGAGCTCGCCGCCCTCGCGCGTCCAGCCCCGCGCGGCGAGGGTGGTGCCACGGACGTCCAGGCCCACGGCGATCCGGTCGCCGACCCGGTCGATCGCCTTGCGCACCCACTCCGGGTCCTCGAGCGCCGCCGTGCCGATGTTGACCCGGGCCGCGCCGGTGGCCAGCGCGGCGTCGAGGGAGTCGTCGTCCCGAATGCCGCCGGAGAGCTCCACGGCCACGTCGACGGAGCGGACGACCTCGGCGATCAGGTCACGGTTGGACCCGCGGCCGAAGGCCGCGTCGAGGTCGACCAGATGGATCCACTCGGCGCCGTCGCGCTGCCAGGCCAGCGCCGCCTCGCGCGGGTCGCCGTAGGAGGTCTCGGTTCCGGCCTCGCCCTGGACCAGGCGGACGGCAAGGCCGTCGGCCACATCCACCGCGGGTAGCAGCGTCAACGTCACATCCCCACCCTACGGGTCACCCCGGCCATCGAGGATGCGCACCACAGGGACCACACGAGTTGACGGAACCGGGGATCCTCCGATCACGGATCGTTTTAGCGTGGTCGGCGATGACCTTCGACGCGGCGGACCAGGCGTCGATGCCGGGAGCAGCCGATCGGGCCGTGGCCAGCGCGCGGATGTGGGCCGCGATCGCGTCCGCCGCCGCGCGCCGGTACGTCACCGACCGGGCGACGGTCGCGGCCTCGGTCATCTCCAACATCGTGCTGACCGTCCTGCGCGGCCACCTGGCACTGGCCGTGTGGGAACAGCGGCCCGGGCTCGCCGGCTACGACGCCACCGCGGCGGTCACCTTCACCGTGGTCGGGCAGGCCCTCGTCAGCACCTTCGCCGTCTTCGGCGGCATGGTCGACCTGGCCTGGCGGGTGCGCGACGGCGGCGTCGAGACCGACGTCGTCCGGCCCGTCGGGTTCCAGCGGTGGTGGCTCGGCCTGGAGGTCGGGCGGGCCGGGGTGTACCTGACCACCCGCGCGATACCCGCGGGTGTGGTCGGAGCGTTCCTGTTCGACCTGCGGCTCCCCCGGTCCTCGGGCACCGGAGCGCTGTTCGCCGCGAGTCTCGTGCTGGCCCTCCTGGTCAGCTTCGGCCTGCGCTACCTGGTCGCGCTCAGCGCGTTCTGGCTGACCGACGACCGGGGGGTGCAGGCCGTCGCCGCGCTCGTGATGATGTTCTTCTCCGGCGCCGTGCTGCCCCTCGGGCTGTTCCCCGGCGTGCTCGGGACGATCGCCGGGTTCCTGCCGTTCGGGGCCGTCGTCCAGGCGCCGATGGACCTCTACCTCGGGTCGCCGGCCGGCGGCACGGCATACCTCGGGAGCGCGGCCGCCGGCCCGGAACGGATCCTCGCCTACCAGGCGGTCTGGGCGCTGCTGCTGTGCCTGGCCGGCCGCGTCCTGACGACCGCCGCGCTGCGCCGCCTCGTCGTACAGGGAGGCTGACGGGTGACCACGGACGAGGCCGCGGCCACCGCCGGCGCAGGCGCAGGCATCAGCACTGCCGGCACCACGGCGACCGGCACCCACGTGAATGGCACCCACGTGACGGTTGCCGACAGCGGCGTGGGCGGGCGGCTCGGGCTGGTGCGGGCGGAGGCGGGCCACTACCTACTGCTGGTCGGCGCCGCCTTCCGCTCGACGGCCCAGTACCGGCTCTCACTCGTCCTGTACACCCTCGTCGAGATGGCGGCGACGGTGCTGGACCTCGCCGCGATCGGCATCGTGTTCGCCCACCTGCCCGACCTCGACGGCTTCTCGCTCGCCGAGGTCGCCTTCCTCTACGGGACGTCGGCCCTCGCCTTCGCCGCCGCCGAGGCCGCGGTCGGCCCGCTGGACCGCCTCGGCTGGCCGATCAAGGACGGCAAGCTGGACCCGATGCTCACCCGCCCCGTCAGCGTGCTCGTGCAGGCCGCGACCGCGGACTTCTCCCCGCAGCGGCTGGGCCGGGTGGTGCAGCCCGCCGCCGTCCTCGTGATCAGCCTCACCGCGCTGGACGTCCCCTGGACCCCCGCCCGGATCGCCGTCCTCCCACTAATGATCATCAGTGGGATCGTGATCAGTGTGAGCCTCTCGGTGGGCACCGCGGCGGTGCTGTTCGTCGCTCCGGACGCGTCCGTCGCCGTGGGCGCCGTCCGGCAGGGCGCGGCGCTCGCGACGCAGTACCCGCTGACGGTCTACGGCCGCCGGACGGCGCTGCTGATGACCGTGGTGCTGCCGATCGCCTTCGTGAACTGGCAGCCGGCCCTGTTCGTGCTCGACCGGCCCGACCCGTTCGGCCTGCCGGGGCTCACCCGGTTCCTGTCCCCCGCCGTTGCCCTGGTCACCGCCATGCTCGCCGGGACGGCCTGGCGCCTCGGCCTCCGCCACTACCGCAGCACCGGGAGCTGAGTGTCATGACCGGCGTCATCGACGTCGAGGGGGTCAGCAAGACGTTCGTCCTGCGGCGGCGGGCCGGCTGGATGCGCCGGGAACGGGTGGACGTCCACGCCGTCGCGGACCTGTCGTTCACGGTCCGGGCCGGGGAGATCGTCGGGTACCTCGGCCCGAACGGCGCGGGCAAGAGCACCACCATCAAGATGCTGGTCGGCATCCTGACGCCGTCCGGTGGGCGGCTGCGGGTGGCCGGGCTGGACCCGTCCCGGCAGCGCCTGCGGCTCAGCCGGCGCATCGGGGTGGTCTTCGGCCAGCGCTCGCAGCTGTGGTGGGACCTGCCACTACGCGACAGCTTCGAACTGATCCGCCGCATCTACCGGATCCCGGCGCCGCGATACCGGAACAATCTCGAGCATTTCGTCGAGATGCTGGCGCTGGCGCCAATCCTCGACACCCCGGTGCGGCAGCTCTCGCTCGGCCAGCGGATGCGCGGCAACATCACGGCCGCCTTCCTGCCCGACCCGGAGATCGTCTACCTGGACGAGCCGACGATCGGCCTGGACGTCGTCTCGAAGACGGCGGTCCGCGCGTTCCTCGCACGCACCAACCGCGAGGCGGGGACGACGATCGTGCTCACCACCCACGACATGACCGACGTCGAGCAGCTGTGCCGGCGGGTGATGGTCATCGACCATGGCCGGCTGGCCTTCGACGGCGAGCTCGAGACGCTGCGCGAGCGCCTCGGCGGCACGCGGACGCTGCGGGTCGACCTCGCCGAGCCGCTGCCGGCGATGACCGTCGAGGGGGCGCGCGTCGTGCGGGTGCACGGCGCCCGGCAGTGGCTCGAGCTCCCGGCGGGTGGCAGCGCGGCACCGCTGGTCAGCGAGATCGCGGCCCGCTACCCGCTGGTCGACCTCTCGGTCGGCGAGCCGGCGATCGAGGACGTCATCGCCCGCCTCTACACCACCGACCGACTCGCCCCCGACGCCCCCTGATCAACAGGGCCGGAGCCGACGCCTGCGCCTGTGGCGGCGGCGGCTGGCCGCTGCAGGTGGTCAGCTCAGGGTGCGCAGCCAGTTCCGCAGGACGTGGGCACCGGCGTCGCCGGACTTCTCCGGATGGAACTGGGTGGCCGCGAGCGGTCCGCGCTCGACCGCGGCGGCGAACGCCTCGCCGTGCTCGGCGACGGTGTCACCCGCCCGCGCCGCCGCCGCGTAAGAGTGCACGAAGTAGAAACGCGTCTCCGCGTCGATGCCCTCGAACAGGACCGACTCCGGTGGGGGCGTGACGACGTTCCAGCCCATGTGCGGCAGGACCGGCGCCGTCAGCCGGCGCACGCTCCCCTCGAGCACGCCGAGGCCCTCCGTCCGCACACCGTGCTCGTCGCCGAGCTGGTAGAGGATCTGCATGCCCACGCAGATCCCGAGGACCGGTCGGCCGGCAGCCAGCCGCTCACGCACGACCTCGCCGCCGCCGACCGCATCCACACCCGCCATGCACGCCGCGAAGGCGCCGACCCCGGGGACGACGAGCCCGTCGGCGGCCCGGGCGGCGTCGAGATCCGCCGTCACCGTCACCTCGGCACCGACCCGGGCGAGCGCCCGCTCGGCCGAGCGCAGGTTCCCCGAGCCGTAGTCGAGGACGACGACGTCCGGCCGCGGGCCGCTCAAAGCACGCCCTTGGTGGACGGCACGCCGGCGACCCGCGCGTCGAGCGCCACCGCGTCGCGCATGGCCCGGGCCACCGACTTGAACTGCGCCTCGACGACGTGGTGGGCGTTGCGCCCGGACAGCACCCGCACGTGCAGCGCGATCCGCGCCGAGGCGGTGATCGACTCGAAGATGTGCCGGGTGAGCGTGGTGTCGTAGGTGCCGATCAGGCCGACCAGCTCCGGCTCGACGTGCACACAGTAGGGCCGGCCGGAGAGGTCAACGGCCGACTGCACCAGCGCCTCGTCGAGCGGCACGGTCGCGTCGCCGAAACGGCGGATGCCCGCCTTGTCGCCGAGCGCCTCGCGCAGCGCGGTGCCGAACGCGATGGCCGTGTCCTCGACGGTGTGGTGCGCGTCGATGTGCAGGTCGCCCTCGGTGCGCACGGTGAGGTCGAAGCCTCCGTGCTTGCCGAGCTGCTCCATCATGTGGTCGAAGAACGGGACGCCGGTCTCCGCCGACGCCAGGCCCGTCCCGTCGAGGTCGAGCTCGATCAGGACGTGCGACTCCTTGGTCTTGCGCTCGACGCGAGCGGTGCGTGCCATCGTTTCCCTCGGGTTCTCCACTGGTGCGGCGCTGGACCGGCCGGCCGGCCGGCTGTTTGGTCGGTCCGGGCGGTCGTACCGGTCCGGATGTTCGGGTCGGTCCGGATGGTCGGGTCGGGTCGGTCCGGCCCGGTCGGTCAGGAGCTGATCTCCACGGCGGCGCGCAGGAGGGCCGGGCGGGCGGTCAGCACCCGGCGCAGCGCGTCGAGGAAGGACTCCGTCTCGTTCGGCAGGCCGGCCGTCACCCGCAGCCAGCCGTCGAGGCCGACGTCGCGGACGAGCACGCCGGCGTCGAGCAGGCCCTGCCACACGGCGCGCTGGTCGGTGAAGTGGCCGAACAGCACGAAGTTGGCGTCGCTCGGAGCGGTCACGCAGCCGAACTCCGGCAGGGACCGGACGAGCAGGTCGCGCTGTGCCTTCACCGCGTCCACCGTGCCGAGCAGCTCGTCGGCGTGGGCGAGCGCGGTGCGCGCGACCGCCTGGGTGAACGACGACAGGTGGTAGGGCAGGCGGACGAGCTGCAGCGCGTCGACAACCGCCGGATGCGCCGCGAGGTAGCCGACCCTGGCGCCGGCCAGCGCGAACGCCTTGCTCATCGTCCGGGTGACGACCAGCCGGGGGTGGTCGGGCAGCAGGGTGAGCGCGCTGGGGACGCCGGCCCGGCGGAACTCGCCGTAGGCCTCGTCGACCACGACGACACCCGAGCCGACCTCGGCCATGG
Source organism: Parafrankia sp. BMG5.11 (assembly GCF_004337455.1). Lineage (NCBI taxonomy): Bacteria > Bacillati > Actinomycetota > Actinomycetes > Frankiales > Frankiaceae > Parafrankia > Parafrankia sp. BMG5.11. The sequence continues at coordinate 154,225 of NZ_SJXI01000037.1, forward strand.
CGTCGCAGGCGGCCGCGATGACCTCCGCGCCGAGCGCGGTGGCGGTGGGGTTGTTCGGCGAGCACAGGAACAGCAGCGCCGGGCGGTACCGGCGGATCGCGGCGGTGACCCGGTCGGCGTCGAGGGTGAAGTCCGCCGCGCGGGACTCGGCGACCCAGCCGGTGGCGGTCGCCAGCGCGATCAGCCGGTGCATCGAGTAGGACGGCTCGAAGCCCACCGCCACCCGCCCCGGACCGCCGAACGCCTGGCAGAGCTGCTGGAGGATCTCGTTCGACCCGTTGGCCGCCCACACCTGGGCCGCGTGCACGCCGAAACCGGCGTCCGGGGTCAGGTAGTACGCCAGGTCGGCGCGCAGAGCCTCGGCCTCCCGGTCGGGATAGCGGTTGGCCTCGGTCGCGGCGAGGGTCGCGGCCTTGCCGAGCGCATCCACGAGCCCGGCGGACGGCGGGTGCGGGTTCTCGTTGGTGTTCAGCCGCACCGGGACGTCGATCTGGGGCGCGCCGTAGGGCGACATCCCCCGCAGGTCGTCACGCAGGGGCAGGTCGTCCAGGGTGACGGGCCGCCACGGGGCACGGTCGGCCGGGGTGGCCGCAGCGGAGCGCAGCCGCCCGCGGCCACCGACGGGCGCGCCCTGGCCGGCCGGCGCCCCCGGGAGCACCCCGCTGGGACCTGCGGCGTCAGGTGGCCCGGCGCCGTCACCCAGGCCGGCGCCGTCACCCGGGCCGGCGCTGTCGCCCGAGGGGGCGGCGTCGCCCGCTCCGCTGATGTTCCCGGTCATCGGGCCCGTACCTCCACCGCGTCGACGTGGGCGATCAGGTCCTCGGCTCCGCCGAGCGCGGCGATGCGGGGCGCGATGTCGGCGAGCGCCTCGGGGCCGCACTCGACGACATGGACCTGGCGCTGGAAGGCGGACACGGCGAGGCCACTGGAGTGCCGCGCGGTGCCGCCGGTGGGCAGGACGTGGTTCGAGCCGGCGAGGTAGTCCCCGAGCGGGACGGGTGCGTAGGCACCGACGAAGATCGCGCCCGCGTTGCGCACCCGGGCGGCGACACCCGCCGCGTCCGCGGTGTGGATCTCCAGGTGCTCGGCGGCCCAGGCGTCGACGACCGCGAGACCCGCGTCGACGTCGGCGACGATCGCCACGGCGCCCTGGCCGGCCAGCGCCTCGGTGACCCGCTCCCGGTGCCGGGTGGCGGGGACCTGCTTGTCGAGCTCGACGTCGACGGCGTCGGCCAGCTCGGGCGACGTCGTGACCAGCAGGCAGGCGGCCATCGGGTCGTGCTCGGCCTGCGCGATCAGGTCGGCGGCGACGAAGTCGGGGCGGGCCGAGCCGTCGGCGAGGATGGCGACCTCGGTCGGGCCCGCCTCGGCGTCGACACCGACCAGCCCGCGCAGCAGCCGCTTCGCCGCGGTGACGTAGACATTGCCGGGGCCGGTGACGACATCGACGGCCGGGCAGCTCTCGGTGCCGTGCGCGAACATCGCGACGGCCTGGGCGCCGCCGGCCGCGTAGACCTCGTCGACCCCGAGCAGGGCGCAGGCGGCCAGCACGACCGGATGCGGCAGGCCGCCGTTGTCGACCTGGGGCGGCGAGGCCACCGCCAGCGAGGCGACGCCGGCCTCCTGCGCGGGGACGACGTTCATGACCACGCTGCTGGGGTAGGCGACCCGCCCGCCCGGCACGTAGAGGCCGACCCGGCCGACCGGGATCCAGCGCTCGGTGACCTTCGTGCCGGGGGCCACCTCGACGACCACCGGCTCCCGGAGCTGGGCCCGGTGTACCAGCCGCGCGCGGCGGATCGCCTCGGTCAGCGCGTCACGGACCGCCGGGTCGAGGGCCGCGAGCGCGCTCGCGAGCGCGTCGGCCGGTACCCGCAGCTCGGCCGGGCGGACCCGGTCGAAGCGCTCCGCGGCGTCGAGGACGGCCGCGTCACCACGGTCGCGCACGTCGTCGCAGACGGGGCGGACCGCGTCCATCGCGACGTCGACGTCCACGGCCGCCCGCGGGAAGAGCCGACGGACGTCCGACGTGGTGGGCTGCGCGGAGCGCAGATCGAGCCTTCTGAGCACGCCCACGAGCGTATCGGCCCGACCGCCGGTCCGAGCAGTGGAACTGTTTGGGAATACCACACCGTGATACGGCGCGGGGCGCGGTGGCACCGGGACCCGGCCCGAGCGGGGTAACCTGCGGCGGTGAGCTCCAGTTCGGACGCCGCCCCCAGTTCGGACGCCGCCCCCGATCCGGGCGCCTCCCCCAATGGCACAGGCAGGTACGACGGCAAGTCGGGCTTCCTGGCGCGGCCGCTGTACGCCTACCTGATGGAGCACGGCTCCCCGCCTGACGGCGTCCTGAGTGACCTCGCGGCCGAGACCGCGGCGCTCGGGAGCGTCGCCCGGATGCAGATTCCCGCCGAGCAGGGCTCGCTGCTGACGATCCTGACCGCGGCCCTCGCGCCGTCCCGGGCGATCGAGATCGGCACGTTCACCGGCTACTCCGCGCTGAGCATCGCCCGCGGCCTGCCCGCGGGCGGCCGACTGCTGTGCCTCGACGTCAGCGAGCAGTGGACGTCCGTCGCCCGCCGGTACTGGGAGCGCGCCGGGGTGAGCGACCGCATCGAGCTGCGGCTGGGGCCCGCCGCCGACTCGCTGGCCGCGCTGCCGGCGGAGCCGGTTTTCGAGCTGGCCTTCATCGACGCCGACAAGACCTCCTACCCCACCTACTACGAGCTGCTGCTGCCCCGGATGAAGCCCAACGGCCTGATCATCGTCGACAACGTCCTGCAGTCCGGCCGGGTCCTCGACGCGGACGTGACGGAGCCGAGCGCCGTCGCCGTGCGCGCGTTCAACCGGATGGTGGCCGACGACCCCCGCGTCCAGGTGGTCATGCTCCCCGTCGCGGACGGCCTGACTATCGCCCGCAAGCTGCCGTAGCCCTACCGTTCCGGACGGCCGATCCGGACGTCGACCCCGGATGAGTAGTGCGCCAGTGGCTCGCCGGGCAGCGGCAGCAGGCCGGCGGCGCGGACGAGACCGTCGTCGATCTCCTCCGGGTGGGCCCGCCACAGCGGCCAGGGCTCGTGGTGGGCCCGCACCGCGCGGTGACTCGATCCGGTCGAGCTGAACACGATCCAGCGCGCCGTGAGGAAGTGGTCGAGCGGGCCGAGCTCGCCGGGCTGGTAGCGCGGGCCGAGCCGGATGCGCACCCGGCTCGAGGTACCCCGTGGGCCGGGCCAGCGGCGCCGGCACTCGTACCGGATCTCGCTCGGCCCGCCGGACGGCCCGCCGGTCTCGGTGAGCGTCATCGAGGCCCAGAGGTACGGCAGGCGGAAGCCGTTGCGCGCCACCAGCACCGCGCCGAGCCGGGCGGCCTCCAGGGAGAAGAACCAGATCCCGCGCCGGCCCCGCCGGTCCACGACGTAGGTCCGGACATTCGTCTCGCAGAAGTGGGACGCCCAGGGCACGGCGCGCCCGCCGGGCGTCGCGACGCGCATGTAGAAGGGCACCAGACTCACCCAGGCCCGGTCGTCGTAGGTGTCGGCGGCGAGTTCGGGGGGCAGCAGCCGGCCGACGGCCTCGGGATCGACGGGCCAGTGCACGAACGTGAGCCGCTCCCAGCGCTGCGTCATCGTGGGCCGGTCGACGGTGAACGGGCAGCTGGGCTCGACGACAGGCCGGTCCGACCAGTCGCGCCCATCCGGCAGGCCGGGATGATCCGGACACATACCGACATCGTCGCACCAGGTGGCTCAGGTCGCACCGGATGTCTCATCGGGCCCGAACGGGGACCGGCCCCAGACCCGCGCCCCGACCCCGTGTCAGCGGGACGCTCCGTCTCACCAGGACGCCCCGGTTCCACCGGGACGCTCCGGCCCACTGCGGTCCGGCCCACCGCGCTCCGGCCCATCGGGGTCCGGCCCATCGAGAAGCCCGGCCTCACCGAGAGTCTCGGGCTCTTCGAGGAACTCCGACTCCTCCGAGTCGGAGTCCGGCGAGCCGGGGCCGGACGCGCGCGGCCAGGAGCCGTCCGGCCGGGAGGTGCCCGGCCCGGATGCGCCCCTGGGAGCGCCCGGCGAGGCGAATCCACCGGCCGCGCCGGGCCACCAGCCGCCGGGCCACCAGCCCCCGGGCCAGCCGGGGCCGGGCGCCCCACCGTCACCGGGCCGGCGACCGCTCGGCCAGCCACCGCTCGGCCAGCCACCACCGGGCCAACCGCCGTCCGGCCAGCCGCCGTCAGACCAGGCGCGGGCGGCAGGCCACGGTGGGTCCGGCCAACCGCGGAGCGCCCAGGGCGGGCCGACGAAGCCGGGCGGAGGCTGACGCCAGTACTGCTCGCGGCGGCGGCGCATCCACCAGAACCCGCCGATGAGGAGCGCGCCGGCCAGGGCGGTCAGCGAGATACCCGACAGCCCGGTGAACGGCAGTTCACCCCCGGCCTGGCCCTTCCCGGTCCCGCCCGGCCCACCGCCCGGCCCACCGGGCGTCCCACCCGCCGCACCGCCGGCAGCGGGAGCCGGGGACTCGGCCGGGGCCGCGCCGGCGGACGCCGCCGGGGGCCGCCGTTCGGACGCCACGGCCGCCTCGTCCGCGGCCGCCGCCTCCTCGGCCGCCACCTCCTCCTCGGCCGCCAGCTCGTCGCCCGCGAGATCGCCCAGGGTCAGGCCGCCCAGTCGCGGGATGGAGCCGCGGTCGGAGACCACCGTGGCTCTCTGCTGGCTCTGGAGAAGCTGCAGGAGCGCGATGACCTCCCCCAGCGTCAGCCCGGAGGGCGTGGTGGACGTGGTGGCCGAGCTACCGCTGTCCTTCGGGGGCCTGTGTCCGCCGTGCCCGTAGTCGGAGCTGTCGGCGTCATCGTCCGCCCCCGTCGGGGATCCGACCACGAGAACCGTCGCGGTGAGGGTGAGCGGGGACGTCCCCGCGGCCGGGACCCCTGTGGCCCCGGCCGCCGCCGGCACGCCGGTGGCCGGGAGCGGGACCGCGCCCGGGGCGGCGACCGGAGCCGCGGCCGGCGGGGCACCGGTGCCGGTCGCGGTGAGCAGCTTCGTCCCCAGCGACATGAAGCTGACCGGGACCGCGATCCTCCCCGCGGCGTCCGCCGTGGTCGCGTCCGACGGGACGCCGTTGGCCGCGATCTCGACGAGCGTGCCCGGCGCGAAGCCGCACCCGCCGAAGGTGGTGCTCTCGCCGACCAGCAGGCGCGAGTGGCCCACCCGACCCGAGCCGCACCCGGGAGCGGTCAGCGCCGCCACCGTCCTCCCGGCGGGAACGGGCAGGGGAACGGCGCCGGGAGCGGACACGCCGCCGGCGGGGCCGGCCGTGAGGACAGGCCCCCTGGCAGCTGTGGGGACACCGGGGGCCGCGGGACCCGTCGCGGCCCCCGCGGCCCCCGCGAGCAGGACCTCCACCGTCACGATCAGTAGCAGGAAGACGGCCAGGACCGCACCCATCGCAACCATCCGCCTACCGGACGGGACGGCTTCCAGACACGCAGGCACACTCATCGACGACCCCCACCGTCGCGGCTGGCGGCCTAGCCGTCGACAACCGGCAGCCTAGGAGCGACTACTCTCCGTGTCCATAACCTGCTGAGGCCCCGAAGGGACGGCGGGTAGCCGGCCCCGGCGCGCGGTGACCAGCAGGCGCCCGGCGCCCAGCCGGTAGGGCGTGCCGTCCGGATCGGAGTGGCGTCCGATGTCGGTGAAGCCCGCCGCGCCCAGCAGGTCACCGATATGCCCGCACGTGTAGACGTGATGGACGGCGGCGGTGTCCAGCACGTCGTCACCGCGGGTGAACCGGTATCTGCTGAGCATCCGGCTGCGGGCCACGTCGTAGTCGACCGTCGCCTCCGTCGTGATGTCACCGGTCCGCATGACGCGCGCCTCGCCGGTGAAGCCGGGCAGGACGGACTCCGCCGTCGCGCCGAAGTCGAGGACGAGGCCCCCGCCGGGGCGCACCGCCGCGGCGAGGGAACGGACGAACTCCGCGGTCTGCGCGGGGGTGAGGTAGCCGAAACTGTTACCGAGGCACACCGCCGCGTCGAAGGAGCCCGACGGGGCGATCTCCCGCATGTCCCCGAGAACGAACTCGACGGCAGTGCCCGTGGCCGCGGCGGCGCGGCGGGCGTGCTCGATCGCCTCCGCCGACAGGTCCACGCCGGTCACCCGGTGGCCGCGCTCCGCCAGCGCGAGGCTGTGCCGGCCGCTTCCGCACGGGACGTCGATGATCCGCGACCCCGGCGCGAGCCCGAGGCGCGTCTCGACGAAGTCGACGTCGGCGGCGGTCATCTCCGGCGTCGCCGCGCGGCGCCAGAACTCGTTCGGCAGTTCGGTGAAGAACTCGGTGAACCACTCGGGCGAGGGTTCGCCGGTCTGGTCGGTGAGCTGAGTGGAGGAAGAAGAAACAGAAGAATGTGCGGACAACGCCGAGATCTCCTTGCTGGTGCTCTGCAGGGTGACGACATATGTCACCGGGCACCAGGAGTCACGCGCCGCGTCCCGCGGTCAGCGCTGAGCGCCACCGCGCCGGGTCGACGGGTGACCTCCGGAAGCCCGGGACTGTTCCCGGGCAGCCATGGCTTCCTCCACTGTCGGCGCCGGCTGTGTGTTTCCGGCGCTGCCGCGGTCACTGTAGGCCAGCCCGTCACGAACCGTCAAAGTTATTTTCCGGCCGGCGGCGCGCGGTGTCGGAACACCCGCCTGGTCGGCACACCCTCGCCGGGTGTCGGCGGGATCGGCTACAGCGCCAGCCACAGCCGAGCGCCAATACGGTCAGAGCTTCGGGAACTGGCGGTCTGCCTGCTCGCCGGGCTCCAGCAGCCCGGCGGCCGCGCCGACGATCCGCTCGTCGGGGCGGCCGATGACCGACTCGTCCCGGCCGGGGTAGTCCAGCCGGGAAAGGACGTACCGCATCGCCTCGAGCCGGGCCCGCTTCTTGTCGTTGCTCTTGATGACCGTCCACGGGGCCTCGGGGATGTCGGTGTAGAAGAACATCGATTCCTTGGCCTCGGTGTAGTCGTCCCACCGGTCGAGCGCCGCGAGGTCGACCGGGCTGAGCTTCCACTGCCGCACCGGGTCGATCTGACGGATGAGGAACCGCGTCTGCTGCTCCCGGCGGGAGACCGAGAACCACAGTTTGACGAGGTGAATGCCGCTGCGGACGAGCATCCGCTCCAGCTCGGGCGCCTGGCGGAGGAACTCCCGGTACTCCTCCGGGGAGCAGAAGCCCATCACCCGCTCGACCCCGGCCCGGTTGTACCAGGAGCGGTCGAACATGACGATCTCGCCGGCGGTGGGCAGGTGGGCGATGTACCGCTGGAAGTACCAGGTCCCGCGCTCGGTCTCGGTCGGCTTCTCCAACGCGACGACCCGGGCGCCGCGCGGGTTGAGATGTTCGGTGAACCGCTTGATGGTGCCGCCCTTGCCGGCCGCGTCGCGCCCCTCGAAGACGAGGACGAGCCGCTGCCCGGTGTCCTTCACCCAGTACTGCAGCTTCAGCAGCTCGATCTGCAGCAGCCGCTTGTCCCGCTCGTACTCGTCGCGGGAGAGCCGCTGCGCGTACGGGTAGTTCTCCCGCCAGGTGTCGATGGTCGTCCCGTCGGGCCGGAGCAGGATCGCGTCGTCGGCGTCCTCCTCGACGACCGTCAGCGAGCGGACGTCCGCGCCCAGGTACTCGACCGGGAGCACGCCGGGCGGCGCCTCGGCGGCGGCACGCAGACCAGGAGTCGCGGTGGTCAGGTCACTCATGGCAGCCTCCGGTGGCGGTAGCGGGCCGTCGTCGGATACGGCACGTCCCGGGCCGCTTGCCTGCCGGGCGGCCTGTCTGCCGGGCGGCCTGTCTGCCGGGCGGCATCGCCTCCCGGTCGGCGTTGTCTCCCGGTCCGCCTTGTCCGCGACGTACCCGCTCCGGGGGTGCGGCAGGCCGGGAGATCCCGCGGCGCCCCGGCCGTCCTCCCCGATCCCACCACCGACCTGGCCGGACGGACCGCGCCGAGCTGGGTGTTCATCATCTGTTCCCCAGATGAACACAAGTCGACCCGCCCGGGAGCCAGATCCGCGGGCCGATGCCCGGGGATGGGACCGCGCTACCCTCTATTTGACCAGTGTTCAAATGGCGAGCGGAGGTCGGATCACCGTGCAGCGACAGAAGGAACTGGACCTGACCGGCAAAGTCGTGATCATCACGGGGGCCAGCCGGGGCGTCGGCCGGCAGGCAGCCCAGACGTTCGCCCGCCGCGGCGCGAACCTGGTCCTGGCCGCACGAACGGTCGAGCCGGACAGAACCCTGCCCGGCGCCCTGAACGAGACACTGACGCAGATCGAGAACACGGGCGCCAGCGCGATCGCCGTGCAGACCGACTTAGCCAGCGAGGCGGATCTCCAGCACCTGGTCGACGCCGCCGTCGAGCGGTTCGGTGGCGTCGACGTGCTCATCAACAACGCGGCGGCCACCACCGGCGACATCTGGTCCAAAAGATTCCTGGAGCTGACACGCGAGGACTGGCTGTACCAGTTCGACGTCAACCTCCACGCGCCCTTCACCCTCATACAGTCAGTGACACCGATCATGGAACGTCGCGGCGGCGGGCGCATCCTCAACCTCAGCACCGGCAGCGGTGAGGTCTTCCGCCAGCCCGAGGAGCTCCCCAAGCTCGAGAACATCGGCGAGTTCAGCCTCGCCGTGCCCGGCTACTACTCCAGCAAGCGAGCACTCGACCGGCTCGGCAACGTCCTCGCCCCCGAGCTCGCCCGGAAGGGCATCGCCGTGATCGGCATGCACCCGGGCCTGGTGGCCACCGAGCTCGTCGCCATCCGCGTCAAGGAGGCCGGCCTCGACGACAGCGTGGCCGTGCCGATGGACGTCCCCGCCCGCATGCTCGCCTACTTCGCCTCGTGCGCCGAGCCCATGGAATACACCGGACGCCTGTTCTGGGCCGAACGTGAACTCAAGGAGCTCGGGATCGACCTGGACGACCAGCCCACGACCACCACCTGAACCGGAGCGACGGGACGGCCGGGGCGCCCGGGTCACCGCTACCAAAGGGAAGATCATGAATCTGGAGAAGTACGGGCCGTGGGCGCTGGTCGTCGGCGGCTCGGAGGGCATCGGTGAGAGCTACGCCCGAAAGCTGGCCGCCCAGGGATTCAGACTGGTCCTCACGGCCCGCAAGACCGGTCCTTTACAGGTGCTCGCTGATGACCTGCGCGCGGGCGGCGCGGAGGTACGCATCCTGTCCGTCGACCTGAGCGAGCCGGACGCCCTGGAGCGGACACGGACCGTGACCGACGACATCGAGGTCGGCCTGCTCATCTACAACGCCGGCGCCAACAGCGTCCGCGGTGATTTCGTCGGGTTGGATCCCGCGGTCTACCGGTCGGTCATAGCCGTCAACGTGCTCGGTCAGGCCGAGTTCGCGCGGCACTACGGCGGCCTCATGTGCGCGCGCAAGCGCGGGGGGATCATCCTGTCCGGCTCGGGCGCCAGCTTCATGGGCGCGCCGTCCCTGGCCGCCTACTGCGGGTCGAAGGCCTTCAGTCGCATTTTCAGCGAAGCGCTGTGGATCGAGTGCGAACAGTACGGAGTCGACGTACTGCACCTCAGCATCGGCTTCACGGCCACTCCGGCGATGGCCCGGCTGGGTTATCCCCTCGACGCCGCTCAGGCGCCCGACGAAGCCGCCCAGGAAGCCCTGGACAACATCGCCAATGGTCCGCTGTGGATCGCGGGCGGACAGTCGTCTCTCGAGACCGCGGTGAACCGGTCCACGGTTCCGGGGCGAGCCGAGGCAGTTCGGGCGTTCGCCACCCCGGGACGGTTCTGACGCCGCTCGAGCCCGGCGGGCGTGGGCCCCGTGGCCGGCGGCGGTGACGGTGTGGTCGCCAGCGATCCGCCGCCGGTCAGCACGGGTGCCGTCAGCGGCCGCGGTCAGCCCGCACGGTCAGCAAATGCGGTCAGCGGGTTTCCGGCGGCGCGGCCGAGCGCGGCGAGACCGGCGGTCACCAGGTGCCGCAGGAGTTCGGGACGGCGCCCGGGGCGGCGGGCGAGGAACTCCGCGGGCGGCAGCACGACCCGGCCCGCCGACTCGTGCGTGCGCTCCCAGGGAGCGAGCTCGGTGACCATCGCGGCCCGGACCACCATGTACGTCAGATCATCCGGACCGAACAGGTCAGACTGGATGACCTCGACGGGCACCAGCGCGCCGAGCCTGATCCGGGCCTCCTCCCAGGCCTCCCGGCGCACGGTCTGCTCGACGGACGTCTCGTCGGCCCGGACGTGCCCACCGGGCAGGTCGAGGCCGCGGGCCAGATCCGCGAGTACCAGCCCGCCCTCCGGCGTCACCGCGACGACGCTCGCGCTGGTGACGGCGGCGAACGGCGGATCCACCGCCGACCCCAGGAACGTAAAGGTCACCCCGGCCTTCGGCCGGCCCGCCGTCGACCGCCGATCGGCCGCACCGGTGCTCACGACCGACCCGCCGACCGGCTCACCGGTCGAACCCCCGGCCGAACCGCCGGCCGAACCGCCGGCCGAACCGCCGGCCGAACCGCCGGCCGAACCGCCGGCCGAACCGCCCACACCGTGATCATCAGACCTCCCGAGGCGACCTGAGTTCAATCGCGCGATTTGTATCCGCGACGGAGCCTACAAAACCCGCCTGGTCTGCTGTTACGCTGCCGCCACCTGAATGACGACCTCGAGTGGGTACTCAGGAGGCACGGTTCAGAAATGGCAGACATCCAGCGTGCGGCCGGGATTTCCAACCTCGATGCCGACACCGGAGACGCGAGACCGGCTCCCCGCCGGAAAACACTCAGCAGCCCCTACCTGCACCGCCTCCAGCGCCGCCATTTCCTGCTGTTCGACATCATCCCGATTCTTGGCACCATCGCCGCGCTCGGATTCCTCACCGTGCACCCGTTCGGCTTCACCGAGCTCGGGCTGCTGGCGTCGATGTGGCTGCTGACCGGGCTCGGTGTCACCGTCGGATATCACCGGCTGTTCACCCATCGGACGTTCAGGACAACGCGCGGCGTCTCGGCCGTGCTAGCGGTTCTGGGCTCGATGGCCGGCCAGGGCGGGATGGTCTCCTGGGTCGCCCTGCACCGGCGGCACCACGAGTGCAGCGACCGCACCGGCGATCCGCACTCCCCCAATCTCGCCGGCGGCGGGCTGCGCGGCCGGCTCCACGGGCTGGCGCACTCCCATTTCCTGTGGATGCGCCGCCACGAATACCCCAACATCGCCCACTACGCTCCCGACCTGCTGAGAGACCGCGCGCTGGCCCGGATCGGGCGGCGCTACGACTACTGGGTCCTCCTGGGCCTGCTGATCCCGACGCTCGTCGGCGGCCTGGTCTACTGGAGCTGGGCCGGGGCGGTGAGCGGGTTCCTCTGGGGCGGCCTGGTGCGGATCTTCGTCCTCGAGCACATCATCTGGTCGATCAACTCCTTTCTGCACATGTTCGGCACCCGGGCTTTCGACTCCCGGGAGAACAGCAGGAACGGCGGTGTCTTCGGGCTGCTGACCCTGGGCGAGTCGTGGCACCACAACCACCATGCCTTTCCGGAATCCCCCTCCTTCGGCCTGGCCTGGTACCACCTGGACCCGGGGTACTGGCTCATCAGGACCCTCGCGGCGTGCGGCCTCGCCTGGGACCTCAAGGTTCCGTCCACGGAACGCATAGCCGCACGAAGAGTGCCGAGAACCGCCGGGACGGCGACCGGCCCGGCGACATAGGGAGCGGACACAAGTGGAGGGGATACAAATGGAGGGGACACCAATGGAGTCGACACAGCCGGAAATCGCGGGATGGTGCCGGGAGTACCTGGCCGGACTTCTCGAGGTCCCCGCGGGAACCCTCGATCTGGACGCCGACTTCGATCGGCTGGGCATCGATTCGGCCCTGGCGGTATCCCTGCTCACCGAGGTCGAGGACCGTTACGGCGTCGAGCTCGCCGCCGAGGAGCTTTTCGCCAATCCCAGCCTGAACGCCGTCGCGGCACGCCTGCACGAGCAGCGACAGGCGCAACGGCAGGTGACCTGATCGTGACGCTGACCGACGAGAATGACCGGAGGGCAGAGGCAGCCGAGGCGGCTGCCGCCGTCCGCCATCACTACGACGTGGGAAACGAGTTCTTCGCACTCTGGCTGGACCGGTCTCTCACCTACTCGTGCGCCATCCGGGCGGCGGCGGACGACACCCTGGAGGCCGCCCAGGAGCGCAAGCTGCGGTTCCATCTCGACGCGATCGACGCGGGCCGCGCGCGGAGCGTGCTGGACATCGGCTGCGGCTGGGGCTCGATCCTGGAGCGGCTGTCCGGTGAGCGTGGGGTGGCGCGGTCGGTCGGCCTCACCCTCAGCGAGGAGCAGGCGGCCCACGTGCGCTCCCGCGGCCACCCCGGTGTGGACGTCCGCACCGAGGACTGGCTGCACTACTCCCCCGAGGACCGCTTCGACGGGATCATCTCGATCGGCGCGTTCGAGCATTTCGCCAGGCCCGAGGACTCGCCGGCCGAGAAGGTCCGGCGCTACCACGAGTTCTTCACCCGGACGAGGTCCTGGCTGAACGACGGGGGCGCGCTGTCGTTGCAGACGATCGCCTACGCGAACATGTCCGGCGCCGAGGCGAGCCGCTTCATGCAGCAGGAGATCTTCCCGAACGCGGAGCTGCCCACCCTGACCGAGATCGTGACCGCGGCCGAGGGCGTCTTCGAGATCCAGTCGGTGCACAACGGCCGGCTCGACTACGCCTGGACGTGCGAGCGGTGGGCCCGCCGCCTGCGCGCGCGGCGCGCGGAGGCGGGCCGGCTGGTGGGGCCCGAGGTGGTCGCCCGGTACGAGCGCTACCTGAAGCTGTCCTCCGTCGGCTTCCGGATGGGGAAGATCTGCCTGCTCAGGATCGTGCTGCGCCCTTTCCGGGACCGCTACTTCGCGGCCGGGGAGGTGCCGAGGGGATGACCCCGCGGGCACACGAAGCCGCCGTCGACGAAGCCGCGGCCACCGTTGGCGGAGCCGCCGCCGGCAGGGCCTCCGGCGGGGGCGCCGCCGGCGGAGGGCGGGCGGCGATCCGCTTCAACCCCTTCGGCGCGGAGTTCCGCCGCGACCCCTATCCGCTGTACCGACGGATGCGCGAGGCACAGCCCGTCCACCGCACGATGGGCATGTGGGTCCTGACCCGGCACGCCGACGTGCAGGGCGTCCTGCGGGACCGCACGTTCAGCGCCGGGCTCATCCCCCAGTTGGTCAGCCGGCGGGCCGGCCAGCTGGCCCGGGCGAACGTCGACCGGGTGGTGCGGCTCGGCGAGAAGTCCCTGGTGTTCACCGACAACCCGGACCACGCGCGGCTGCGCGGGCTGGTGAACCGGGTGTTCACCGCCACCGAGGTGGCCGCGCTGCGCCCCCGCGTCGAGGAGGTCGCCGGTGGCCTGGTGCGGCGCGCCCTGGCCGCCGGCGGCATGGACGCCATCGCCGACCTCGCGGCGCCGCTGCCCGTCACGGTCATGTGCGACTGGATGGCGCTGCCGGACGGCCTGCGCGCGCAGGTCGGCCCGTGGACGCACGACATCCGGTTCCTGCTCGAACCCGGGCTGATGCGGGCCGGCGACTTCGAGCACGTGTGCGACGTCGTCGAGACGTTCGCGCGGGCTCTGGACGGGGTCGTCGCCGAGCGCCGGCAGCGGCCCGGCGGCGACCTGATCAGCCGCCTGCTCGCGGCCCGCACGGCCGGCGGGGACGCACTCACCCCCGAGGAACTGATCTTCGTCTGCATCATGTGCTTCGTCGCGGGCAACGAGACCACGAAGTCGCTGCTGGGCAATGGTCTCCTCGCGCTGCTGCGGCACCCCGACCAGGCGGCCCGCCTGCACCGCGCGCCCGAGCTGGCCGGCGACGCCGTCACCGAGGCGCTGCGCTACGACAGCCCGCTGCAGATGACCAAGCGCGTCGCGACCCGCGACATGGATGTCGACGGCCGGCGGATCCGGGCCGGCGACCAGGTGCTGCTGTGTCTCGGCGCCGCGAACCGCGACCCGGCCGTGTTCGACCGGCCGGACGAGTTCGACGTCACCCGCGCACCGAAGGCCCACCTGGCCTTCGGCCACGGCATGCACGGCTGCCTCGGCGGTCTCCTCGCCGAGATGCAGGCCCAGGTCGTCTTCGAGTGCCTCTTCGGAGCGACCACCAGCATCGAGCCGCGGACCGACCAGCTCGAGTGGCAGGACCACAGCTCCATCGTCCGGGGGCTGCGGCACCTCCCGGTGACTCTGCACGCCGCCGGCACCGTTCTCCCCCGCGCCCTCCCCCACGCCGCCGGTGCCGCCCGCCCCGCCGGCGCGGCATCCCCGGAGGCGTCCCGGTGACGACCGTCGGGACGTCCAGCCGGTGACGCGGGCCCGGTCCACCAGCGCACAGCGAGCGCGGCGAGAGGGGATGGCGGTGCGACGGACGACGACGCCCGGTACAGCGGCGGTGCGGCCGGGAACGCTGCTTCCCGACGTCCTGCGTGGGCGTGCCGCGCTCGAACCGGAGCGGACGGCGTACGTCTTCGTGAACGAGCGTGCGGAGGAGACCGGCCGCCTGACCTACGGCGGGTTGCACGCCCGCGCGCTGGCCGTGGCCGGTGAGCTGTCCCGGGCCTGCGAACCCGGTGACCGGGCGCTGCTGGTGTTCCCGCAGTGCCTGGACTTCGTCGTCGCGTACCTCGGCTGTCTGTACGCGCGGGTGGTCGCGGTGCCCGTCCACCCGCCGCACCGGGACGGTGTCCAGGACTCCACCCGCCGGATCGTGGACAACTGCGAGCCGGCCGCGGTTCTCACGCTCGAGGCGATGGCCCGCGAGCTCCGGGCCGCCCTGACCTCGCCGCGCGGCGCGATGTCCTGGATCCCCGTCGACCGGATCCCCGCCGGCCCGGCTCCCACGGGCATCCACACCGCGGGCATCCACACCGTGGACGTCCACGCCGCGGGCCTCGACCCCACGGACGTCGAGCCCATGGACCTCGATCCCGCCGACATCGCGTTCCTGCAGTACACGTCGGGCTCGACGTCGGACCCCAAGGGGGTCATGGTCTCCCACGGGAACCTCGCCGCCAACCAGGAGATGATCCGGCGGGCCTTCGGGCACGACCGCGACTCGACGGTGGTCGGCTGGGCTCCGTTCTTCCACGACCAGGGCCTGATCGGCAACGTGCTGCAGCCGCTGTACGCCGGGGCCACCTGCGTCCTGATGTCCCCGACCGCCTTCGTCCGGTGGCCGATGCTGTGGCTGTCGCTGATCTCCCGGTACCGCGCGCACACCAGCGGCGGCCCGAACTTCGCCTTCGAGGCCTGCGTGGCCCGCGCTGCCCGGGGCGGGGTGCCCGATCTCGATCTCAGCTGCTGGAAGGTCGCCTTCAACGGCGCGGAGCCCGTCCGCCACGACACCCTGCGACGCTTCGCCGAGACGTTCGCGCCGCACGGGTTCGACGAGCGGGCGCTCTACCCGTGCTACGGCCTCGCCGAGGCGACGCTGCTGGTGACCGGCAGCGAGAAGGGCCGCGGGGCGCGGGTGATCGAGGCGGCCACCGAGGACCTGCGTGAGGGCCGCTACACGCCGGTGCCCGCGGGCCGCGGCAGCACCCTGGTCGGTTCCGGGGTCCTCCCCCGGGACGGCGCGCTGCGGATCGTGGACCCGCGGACGGGACGATCTCTCCCACCGGACCGGATCGGGGAGATCTGGGTGGCCGGGGACCATGTCGCGCGGGGCTACTGGGACCGCCCGCGGGAGAGCACCGAGACCTTCCACGCCGAGCACGCCGACGATCCTGGCCGCGGCTACCTGCGCACGGGGGACCTCGGCCTGGTGGTCGACGACGAGCTGTTCGTCGTGGGACGACTGAAGGACCTCGTGATCATCCGGGGTCGGAACTACTACCCCCAGGACCTCGAGCACACCGCGCAGTCCGCGCATCCCGCGCTGCGGCCGGGCGGGTGTGCCGCGTTCTCCGTTCCGGGTGCCGACCGGGAGAGGCTCGTCATCGTCCAGGAGGTCAGGGGCGAGTTCCGGCGGCGGGCCGACCCGGGTGAGGTCGCCGGGGCCATCCGGGCCGCGGTGGTGCGTGAGCACCAGGTCTCCGTCGGGGATCTCGTGCTGACGCTGCCGGGCCGGCTCCAGAAGACGACCAGCGGAAAGATCATGCGAGCCGCGGCCCGACGCCGCTACCTGCGGGACGCCTTCGACCGCTGGACGCCGTCGACCAGCCCGTCCACCGACCCGGCCACCGGCCCGTCTCCCAGCACCGACAACCCGCGCGAGAGGACCTGAAATGGACTCGCCACGAGCGCCGAACCCCGATTTCGAGCGGGCCGTGACGGACGCGGTCCTGAGCATGCCGGCAGCCCGGCACCTCGGCTTCCAGGTCGGCAGGCTGGCGCCGGGCGAGGCCGAGCTCGTCCAGCCGTACCGTGCGGAGCTGACCCAGCATGACGGGTTCGTCCAGGGCGGCGTGCTGGGAGCGCTGGCGGACTTCGCCGGCGGGTGCGCGGCCGGCACGCTGCTGCCGGCCGGCTGGGCCAACATGACCATCGACTACACGGTCAAGATCGTGGCCCCCGCGCGCGGGGAGCGGATCGTCGCGCGCGGGCGCGTCATCAAGGCGGGGCCGACCATCAGCGTCGCCGCCGCCGACGTCTACAGCTCGACCGCCCGCGGCCGGGAGGTCGAGACGCTGTGCGCGACCGCATTCGTCACTCTGCGCAACATCAGGGTCCCCGACCCGAGGAGGGGCGCCGACCGGTGACCGACACCCGAACCCCGCGGGCCACCAGCGGGCAGTACGTCTTCAATCCGTTCGCCGACGGCTTCGCCGAGGACCCCTACCCGCGCTATGCCCAGCTGCGCGAAAACGCGCCGGCTCACCGGCACCCGCTGGGATTCTGGATTATCTCCCGGTACGAGGATGTGGCGAGAATCCAGCGCTCCGGGCATTCCGTCGACGAACGGCACATCACCGAGCTTCCGGAGTGGAAAAGCGAGTCGCGGACCCTGGGCAAGCAGAACCGGCTCATGCACGGCCTGTCCATGCTCGACCAGGATCCACCGAACCACACCAGGCTGCGCCGGCTGGTGACGAAGGCGTTCACCCGGCGCGCCGTCGACGCGCTCGAAGGGCGGATCGAACGCATCGTCGACGACGCTCTCGACCGGATGGCCGAGGCGGGCCGGGTCGACCTCGTCGCGGAGCTGGCCTTCCCGCTCCCGTTCACCGTGATCTCCGAGCTGCTGGGCATCCCGGTGATGGAGCACGGCAGGCTCCGCGAGCTGACCGGGACGATGGTGCGGGCCCTCGAGCCGCTGCCCGACCCGGGGCTGCAGGCCGAGATCCGGGCGGCGAACGACGAGGTGGCCGCCATCATGCGCACGGTGACCGACTGGAAACGTGACAACCCCGGCGACGACCTGCTGACCGCGCTCATCGGCGCGGAGCACGACGGTGACGTCCTCAGCGCGGAGGAGCTGGTCGCGCAGGTCATGCTGCTGTACGTCGCCGGCCACGAGACGACGGTGAACCTCGTCGCGGGCGGGATCCTCACGCTGCTGCGCCACCCCGACCAGATGCGCCGGCTGCGCGACGAGCCCGAGCTCGCCGGGAACGCGGTGGAGGAGCTGCTGCGCTACGACAGCCCGGTGCACCTGATGCGGCGGATCACCCTGGAGCCGCTGTCCGTGCGTGGCACGGAGATCCCGCCCGGCGTGTTCGTGACGGTGTGTCTCGCGGCGGCCAACCGGGATCCCGACTTCTGGGGCCCGGACGCCGACGAGGTCCGCCTCGACCGCGCCGACGCGCACCGGCACGTGTCCTTCGGCGCCGGGATCCACCACTGTGTGGGCGCGGCGCTGGCCCGGTTGGAGGCCCGGGTGGCCATCTCCCGCTTCGTCGGGCGATTCCCCGCGCCGGTGCTCGAGGACGTCCGCTGGAACGGCCGGATCAACGTCCGCGGCCCGGCCTCGCTGACGGTCGCCGTCCGGTAACGGCGTCTCGGGCCGGCGGCGTTCCGGGCCGCCGCCGGCGTCACGGGCCGGCGGCGCCCTGGAACGGTGGGATCACGCCCCGGCGACGAACCCGCGCAGCAGGCCGGTGATGACGTCGGGCTGCTCCAACGGGCTGGTGTGTCCGCAGTCGGCGACGACCTCGAGCCGGGCGCCGGGGATACGGGCCGCCATCCGCTCGGCCCGTTCGGGCGGGGTGGCCACGTCGTCGGCGCCGACGACGACGAGCGTGGGCACCGCGATGCCGGGGATCTCGTGGTCGACGGGCGGGCGGTCGGCCACCCCGAGCACCGCCTTGCGCAGGGCGGAGCGGTCGACTCGGCCAAGCCGGCCGGCCCACTCCGCGACGACGGGCCGGCCGTCCGGGTCCGCGAGGAAGGAGGGGCCGAACATGGTCGGACGGACCCGGCCGAGGACCGGCCGGACGCCGACCAGCCGAGCCACCAGGGCCAGGCGCCGGTAGGCACCGGCCTCGGTCGGCTCCTCGGCATCGGCGCTCGAGTCGAGCAGCGTCAGCGACCGCAGCAGCTCGCCGTGGCGGGCCGCGATCCGCAGGCCGACGAAGCCGCCCATGGACAGTCCCACCCAGTGCACGGGCGCGAGGCCGAGCCGCTGGATCACGGCGACCGCGTCGGCGGTGAGGGTGTCCATGTCGTACCCGCCGGGGGTCGGCGGTGTGTCACCCTGGCCGCGCCAGTCAAGGGTGACGCAGCGGTAGTGCTCGCGCAGCGCCGCGACCTGCGCGCGGAACACCCAGCCGCCGAACAGCAGGCCGTGCCCGAACACAATCGTCGGCGCATCCGGCCGACCTGCTGGAGAACCGGTATCTCCATAAGAGATCGACACGCCCCGGACATCGATGGTCGACACAGCGCTCCGCTCCTTCTTGAGATCTTGTCCCACGCCAGGAAGCGGGCACCCAGGCTACCCGCCCCGATATTCTCCACGACATCCGAAAAACATTCAGTTAATATACGGAAAAATAAGATCGAAAAGATTAGGATATTTCCCGCAAAGCGATTCCGGTAAGCGTTCCCGGTAACCCCGAAGTGACGTCCTGGTCGGAGGTGGCCGATCCCGCGCGCCGCCCGGCGCGAGCGACATCCTCGACCCGGAGTGCGCCGGCCGGGTCTCCGCCATCGGCGCGGCCACCGACGCGGGCGGGCCGGCCGTCGGCGACGAGGTGTGTGCCCTGCTGACCGGTGGTGGGTACGCGGCCCGCGTCAACGTTCCGGCGACGCCGGCACCGGAACACCGAACACCGAACACCGTCCCGTCGTCCGAAAGCCGTACCCATCGACGGATCGTGAAGTACTCTTGCGGCAAACCTCGCTATCCGGCTATTGTCACTGACGGCTATTGTCACTGACAATTGGCGGTCAGATGATTTGGCGGTCAGATGATGGAATCCCGCACTCGGATCGTCTTATCCGAGCGAGGCTGACATGGTGACGCGCGACGCCTCGGCCCTGGACCCTCGACGGATCCGCGAGCTGTTCGATCTCCGTAGTGAGGTGTACGCCGCCCGCGGCGGGGCGTTCGAGGGCGACATCTACCCGGAGTTCCACCGGCTGCGCGAGACCGGCCCGGTGCACCCCGGCATCGTCGGTCCTCTGGTCGGATTCCACGGCGACGCGTTCTTCCCGGGCCTGCCCTATCCGGAGCTGCCGCACTTCTCTGTCTTCGACTACGCCACCTGCCAGGCGGTGCTTCGGGACACTGGGACCTTCGCCTCGGCGCCGGCCATCCCGGGCTTCGAGAACGAGCGGAGCGAGACTGTTCTGCTCTTCATGGACGGCGCGCGGCACCGCCGCTACCGGGCGCTCGTCCAGCCGTCGTTCGTGCCCAAGCAGGCTGGCTGGTGGATCGACCGGTGGATCAGATCCACCGTGCACATGCTCATCGACACCTTCGAGGCCGCCGGCCGGGCCGACCTCAACGTCGAGTTCTGTGCCGCCATTCCGCTGCTCACCATCTGCGGCAGCTTCGGTGTCGGCGCCGCCGACGCGTTGCGCATAAAGGCGGCGGCGACCTCGGACGGGCGCAGCCCCGACGCGTTCGTCGACATCGTGATGCCCATCGTCGCGGCTCGTCGCCGTGATCCGCAGGACGACCTGATCAGCGTTCTCGCGCAGGCGGAAATCACGGATGAGGACGGCGAGCGCCACACCCTCGCCGACGAGGAGATCCTGGGATTCGCGTTTCTGCTGCTGACCGCCGGCTCCGGTTCGACGTGGAAGCAGATGGGCATCACGCTCCTCACCCTGCTGACCCGTCCCACCTGGCTGGAAGCCGTACGCGCGGACCGCGCGCTCCTGCGCCCGGCAATCGACGAGGCCATCCGCTGGACGCCCACGGACCCGATGTTCTCGCGTTTCGCGAGAGTGGACACGACGCTGCGTGAGGTCGCGATCCCCGCCGGGTCGGTCGTACATCTGTGCTTCGGCGCGGCCAACCGCGATCCCGCGCGCTGGGAGCGTCCGGACGAGTTCGATCCCACCCGCCCGGCGGGTCCGCATCTCGGCTTCGGTGGCGGACCGCACATCTGCCTGGGCATGCACGTGGCCCGCGCGGAGATCCACACCGCGGTCTCCGCGCTGCTCGACCGCCTACCCGGTCTGCGCCTCGATTCTCATGCCGAGACCCCGCGCGTCATCGGGATGTACGAGCGGGGACCGTCCGCCGTGCCGGTGGTGTGGCGATAGGAGCCTACGTCCTCGTCGCCCGGCCGGACGGCACGAACGCCGTCCGGCCGCGGCACGGCGTGACCCGCACTCAGGCGGTGGGATCGTCGATGCGCCGGCCGGTGGTCGCGTCGAACAGGTGGAGATGCGCGGCCGCGACCCTGGTCCGCACCCGGTCGCCGACGGCCGGCTGGTCGACGCCCGCCCGGACGGCCACCGCCCAGCGGCCGAGCTCCCCGGCGCAGTGCACGACGACGGCGTCGCCGGTGAACTCGACGACGTCGACCACGCCGTCGGCGTGCAGCCCCGGCCCGGTCGGCTCGCCACCGGCGGCCGCTCCGGCGTCCGGCAGCCGCTCGAGGACCCCGTCCCCGGGACGCCACCCGAGCCGGGCCTCGGCCGGCAGCCCGTCGCCGGGGATCACCACGCGCAGGCCGGGCGCGGTCAGCTCGGTCCCGGCGGGATGCGTGCCCGCCCGCACGTCGTGCAGGTTCATCGCCGGGCTGCCGACGAAGCCGGCGACGAAGGTGTCCGCCGGGCGCCGGTAGACCTCACCGGGCGTGCCGGACTGGACGACCTTCCCGCCGTTCATCACCACCAGGTTCGTGCCCATCGACAGTGCCTCGAGCTGGTCGTGCGTCACCAGGACCACGGTGTTGCCGAGTTCCCGGTGCAGCCGGACGAGCTCGGCGCGCGCGTGCTGGCGCAGCTGGGCGTCCAGGGCGGACAGCGGCTCGTCGAGCAGCAGCACCGAGGGGCGACGGACGACCGCGCGGGCCAGTCCGACGCGCTGGCGCTCGCCGCCGGAGAGCTGAGCCGGCCGGCGTCCGCGCAGCTTCTCCAGGCCCAGCATCGCGCACGCCTCGGCGACCCGGCGGGCGATGTCGGCCTTGCTCGGCCCGTTGCGCCGGTCGTGGCGGGCCTCGAGCCGCAGGCTGAACGAGATGTTCTGCTCGACGGTCAGGTGCGGGTAGAGCGCGAAGTCCTGGAAGACCATCGAGACCCCGCGCCGTCCCGGCGCGACGTCCGTGACGTCCACACCGCCGATCACGACCCGGCCCGTGTCCGGGGTCTCCAGGCCGGCGACGACCCGCAGCCCGGTGGACTTGCCGCAGCCCGACGGCCCGACGAGCACGGTGAACGAGCGGTGCGGGACCTGCAGTCGCGGCACGTCGAGGACGGTCTGGCGGCCGTAGCGCTTCGTGACGCCGTCGAGCAGGACTCCGGCGCCGTCCGGGGTGAGGTCATTCGCGGTGCCGCCGTCCGTGGTGACGCCGGCAGTCATCGGGGGGGTCTCAGTCGTCAACTGGCTACCGCAATCCGGCCTGGAGGAAGGCGTCGGCTATCCGCCGGGACGCCAGGACATACGCGGCGGCGACCGGGAGCGTCGCGAGCATCGCCGCGGCGAGCATCGGGCCGTGCTCGGGCCCCTCTGTGGTCTCGAAGAGCTGGAGCCCCATCTGGATCGTGGTGTGCTCCGGACTGGGCGCGGCCAGCGAGGGCCACAGGTACTCGTTCCACGTCGTGATGAACACGACGATCCCGACCGCGCCGAGGGCGGGGCGCAGCAGCGGCAGCACGATCTGCCGCAGCGTCTCGCCGTGCGTCGCGCCGTCAAGAGTGGCGGCGGCGATCAGCGTCGGCGGTATCGCCCGGATGTGCTCGCGCAGCAGCAGGACGGCGAGCGCGCAGGTCGCGAGCTGCGGGACGATCAGGCCGACGAAGCTGTCCCGCAGGTCCAGCCGGGTGATCATCAGGAAGTGCGGGATGATCAGCGACTGCGGGGGGACGACGAGGGCGACCGTGACCAGGCCCAGCACCAGCCGCTGGCCCCGGTGGGCGAAGCGCACGAACGACCAGGCCGCGAGCACCCCGGCGACCAGGTGCAGCAGGGTCACGCCGATCGCGGTGACGAAGGTGTTGACCAGCAGCCGCCAGAGCGGGAACTCCCGCAGGGCGTACCGGTAGTTGTCCAGCGTGCCCGGGAACGGCAGCGGGTTCGCGTTGTAGATGTCGGTGCCGGGCTTGAACGACGCGGACAGCGCCCACAGCAGCGGGAACAGCATGACGAACGCGGCCAGCAGCAGCACCGCGTGCCGGCCCACCGTCGCGCCCCGGCCACCGGACAGGGCGCGGCTTCCGGTCAGTGCGCGGCTACCCGAGGGCACGGCGCCTCCTCAGCAGGGTCGACAGTCCGAACAGCGCGGTGAGGATCAGCACGATCAGGACCGCGGCGGCGGCTCCCGTCCCGGCGTCGAAGAAGGTGAACGCGTAGGTGTACAGGCGGTAGTAGATGTTGTCGGTGCTGGCGTCCGGGCCGCCCTGGGTCAGCACGGCGACGTTGGTGAAGGTCCACTGGCCCGCGAAGACCACGCAGAGAAACGACAGCAGGACGGTCGTGTTGACCAGCTGGGGGACCACCAGATGCCGGGTGATCTCCCACTCGGTGGCGCCGTCGATGCGGGCGGCGTCGAACGCGCGGCGGTCGAGCGCGGCCAGCGCCGCGCCGTACAGCAGGATGTTCAGCGCGACGAACCGGCTGGACGTGATCAGCGAGATCGCCCAGATGGCGGTGTCGGGATCGCCGAGCCAGTCCTGCTCGGGCAGGCCGACGGCGCCGAAGACGTGGTTCGCCACGCCGCCGAGCGGGTCGAGCACGAACCGCCAGGACAGCGCCGTCGCGACCGGGGCCAGGACGACCGGCAGGAACAGCAGCGACCGGTAGTTGTCGCTGGCCCGCCCGGGCCGCTTCCACAGCATGATCGCCAGCGCCATGGGGACGATCGTGGCGAACGGCAGCAGCGCCAGGACGTAGAGCCCTGTCCGCGCGAGCGCGTGCGGGAACTCCGGTTCCTCCACCAGGCGGCGGTAGTTGTCCACGCCGACGAACGTCCTGTCCGGCGACACCAGGTCCCAGTCCAGGAGGCTGAGCACCATGGTGAACACCAGCGGGCCGTACACGAAGACGAGCAGGGAGATCAGGACCGGGGCCTGGTAGGCCCAGGGCGTCAGTCGGGCGCGGACGGCGGCGGCGGGGACACGCCTGTTCGCGTGCCCCCGCGCGTCGAGCGTCGAGGCGCCGGCCTCGAGGGTGGTCATCGTCAGGCGCTGAGCTTCCGGATCTTCTCGGCGACCGAGGTGAGCGTCGGCCCCGGGTCCGCGCCCCGCAGCACGATCGGTTCGACCGCCTCGTCCTGCAGCGCGACGACCGCCTGGTTCGCCTTCGTGCCGCGGAAGGCGGTGTACGGCGCGACGGTGTCGAGCTGCTCCAGCGACGGGGCGAGGAGCTTCACGATCGCCGAGTCCTCCAGCTTGGTGGCGACGGACTCGCGCAGCGGCAGGTAGCCGATCTTGGAGGTGATGATCTCGAAGCCGGCGTCGCTCGTGACGAACTTGATGAACTCCCAGGCCGCCCGCTTGTGGACGTCGTCCTTGGCCAGCACCGCGAGACCCGCGCCCGAGTAGGTGGGCCGGGCGGGCTTCGAGCCGAAGGTCGGGAAGCCTGCGGTCCGCAGCTCGAACTTGCCGGTGGCGGCCTTCATCGCGCTGGCGAGGACGGAGGTGCTGGTGACGAGCATGCCGAGTTTGCCGGTGGTGAAGGCGGCCAGCGCCGTCTCGGTGTTCACCGCGGGCATCGCCCCGGACTTGACCAGGTCCTGGATCCCCGTGAGTGCGCCGACCGCCGCCGGCTTGTCGAGGGTGACCTCGCCGTTGGCGTCGACCAGGCTGCCGCCGTTGCCGTTCACCACGGACTGGGTGAGGAAGTCGGACTTCGCGGAGTCCACGACACCGTAGTAGACGCCCTCGGACCCGGTGCCCTTGATGGCCAGCCCGGCCTTCTTGACCTCCTCGATCGTCGTCGGCGGCTTGGCCGGGTCGAGCCCGGCGGCCCGGAAGAGGTCGGCGTTGTAGTAGAGGACCGGGATCGACATGGTGTAAGGCATCGCCTTCACCTGGTCGTCGACCGAGACGGCCGAGAGGATGCTCTTCGACATCCCGGCGACGTGCTCGTCCCACTCCGCCGTCGGCGGGATCTCCTGGACGGGCACGATCGGCAGGGCCTGCACGGCCTCGGCCATCTTGCTCCAGCCGATCTGCGCGACGTCCGGCGGGCTGCCCGCGGCGGTGTCGGTGCGCAGCCGGGTCAGGACGTCCTTGGTCGCCACGCCCTGCGGCTCGATGGTGATGTTGGGGTGGGCCTTCTCGAACGCGTCGATGAGGGCCTGCGTCCCCGTGCCGCCCAGCCCGGGGGTGCCGTAGTTGTAGGAGAGGAACTTGATGGTGACCTTGGTCGCGCTGTCCAGCGGGGCCAGCGCCCCCGCGGCGTTCTCGGTGCCCGAGTCGCCGTCGCTGCTGCCACACGCCGCCGCGGCGAACACCGAAACCGCGGCGAGCAATGCGGGAATCAGCCGCCGACCACGCACGCGCCCTGTCCGGCCTGTCATACTGTTACCTTTCCGAGGTTCGTGCACACCCGTGTCACCGATGTGCGTGAGGCCAGCGCAACGCACTGGTGGAATCGTCGGGGAGAACCGTGCCGGCCCGCCTTCCGATCCGCGTCCGGCGGCGGGATGTCACCGCGATTCCCGAGGTCCAGGTGGAGCATGACGGCCGGTCCCCCCGAGCAGGCAGGCAGGCGGACCCCTGGGAACGGAACCAATGCCCGTTCCCCCGCCCCCTGCGCACCGGACCCGAATCGGGCTGTTCGGGCCGCCGCGAGCAATCGTGCTACCGCGGATTCCCGATCGCAAACGTAACTTCGAATCCGATCATCACGTATTCCAATCGGCGTCGGCCTCTAAACCATCCGGCCAATACGCCGATAAACGTCGGATGAACAAACCGGGTCGATTTGATGACAGCCGCCAGCCGCCAGCCGCGGGCGGCTGGCGGCTGGCGGCTGGCTCGGTTACTACGCGGACCTGGCAGGCTGACGGGATGGCAGGTCGGGACACGGCGCCGGACGAGGTGGCGCCCGCGGTCGCCGCCGCCCGGCTGGCCGCGCAGGGGCTCGCGGGCACGGCGTGGTGCACGGCCGTCGACACGGTGGCGCATCTCCTCGCGGTTCAGGCGCAGGACCCGCGCGGCATGCGGCTGGCGATCAGATCACGGGTGGCCGGCTCCCACGCCGCCGACGTCGACGAGGCCCTGACCACCGACCGCTCGCTCGTCGTCACCTGGCTGAACCGGGGGACGCTGCACCTCGTCCGGGCCGAGGACTACTGGTGGCTGCACCCGCTGACCGCCCCGCGGATGCAGGCCCAGATCCGGCGTCGGTTCACCGAGGAGGGCGTCTCCCCCGCCCAGGCCGAGAGGGGCGTCTCGGTCGTCGAGCGGGCGCTGGCCGCCGACGGGCCGCTGGGCCGCGACGCGCTGCGCGAGCGTCTCCGCGGTGCCGGCGTACCGGTGGACGGGCAGGCGCTGATCTACATCCTCATCGAGGCGTCGGTGCGCGGCCTGGTCGTGCGCGGCCCGGTGGCCGGCGGCGAGCAGGCTTACGTGCTCGTCCGCGACTGGCTGGGCCCGCCGCCGGAGCCCCGCGAGCGCGACGACACGCTGGCCGAGCTGGCCCGGCGGTACCTGGCGGGCCACGGCCCGGCCACCGACCGCGATCTCGCCCGCTGGGCCGGGCTGCCCCTGGGCGACGCCCGCCGCGGGCTGGCCGCGATCGCCGCGGACCTGGCCGACCGCGACGACGGCCGCGCGCAGCTTCGGTGCCCACCTGGCCTCGGGCCGGCAGCCCCCGCGGCCGGCCCGGCCGGGGCAGGCGCGGCGGCCGTGGCGGGCGTAGCGGGCGGTGACGGCGCCACCGATGTGGCCGGCGCAGGCCGGATGCCGCCACCGAGGCTGCTCGGTCAGTTCGACCCGGTCCTGCTTGGCTGGGAGTCGCGGGACTGGATCGTCGGGCCGCACCGCGGCATCGTCACGTCCAACGGCATCTTCCGCCCGTTCGCCCTGGTCGACGGCCGGGCGGCCGGCACGTGGGCCGTCCGCGCCGGGCGGGTCGAGCTGACTGCCTTCGCCCCGCTCTCCCCTGCCGTCACCCAGGCGCTGCGTTCCGAGGCCGCCGACGTCGAACGGTTCCTGCGCCCGGCCGGCCAACAGGCTTCCGTCAGCTCCCGGCGCCCATGACGAGGCAGGTGCTGCTCGCGGTGGCCACGACTCGGCCCTGCGCGTCGCGGACGTCGCCCTCCGCGAATGCCGCCCGGCGGCCGGGACGGGTGACCCATCCGTGCACGGTCAGTGTGTTCACCCGGCCGGGGAGAACCTGGACAGGGCGGACGTAGTTGACCTTGATCTCAAGAGAGGTGTACGCGACACCGACCGCCAGTGTCGTGTGCACCGCGCAGCCCGCCGCGGTGTCGAGAAGGGTGCAGACGAGACCGCCGTGGACGAGCCCGATCGGGTTGTACGCGGACTCGTCCGGCTCACAGGTGAAGACCACGTCGCCGACCTCCGCCGTGACCGGGCGGAAGTCGAAGACTCGTGAGATCGGCGGAGGCGGGACGGTGCCGTCGACCATCGCCCGCAGGAACTCCAGGCCGGACATGGTCAGGCTCGACCGCGCGCTGGCGGCCGGGTCGTACCAGGTCACGGTCTTGCGGCGCAGGTCGCCCCACCTGGGGTCCGCGCCCGGCGGCGCGGCGACGGGCTCCGCCGGTGCACCGGCGGACCGGGGTGCGGGCTCGGACACAGGCTCGGACACAGACACAGACACAGACACGGGCTCGGGCTCAGACGCGGGCTCGTTGGGCGCGGCGGGTGGCATGAGCAGGAGCCTAGCCACCCAGACCGTCTGAGTTGGAAATTGCTTCCCAGCCACGCCTCGCCCCCGTGACACGATCAGGTCGACGGGCTCCCGGTCGACGACTCCGCCCCGGTCCGCACGGACCGGGGCGGGTCAGGCGGCGCGGATCGGCAACGGCGGGCCGCCCGAGACCACCCGGGAGACGGTGAAGACCACGCGCCGGCCGGTTCCGCCGTCGTCGTCCGCCGGGCCGGGGTCCGCCCATTCCACATGCGCGCGGCCCGAGAGCTGCACGGTGTCGCCCGTGCCGAAGTCGACGAAGGCCAGCGCGGCCGTGTCGTCGACCTGCAGGTTGCCGAGACTGTTGAACATGTTGTTGCCGGGGTAGTCGGGCCACGCCAGGTCGCCTCCGGCGACCTGGACGAACCCGGCCGGGCCACCGCGGTGTGACGCGTCGGCACCGCGTTCCGGATGGATGGTGCCGAGGAAGAAGGTGTCGGCCGCGCGCACGATCCGGGTGGCCGACTCGTCGAGCCGATCACCGACCAGCGGAGCCGGGTGCTCGGTCCGGCGGGTCGGCCCCGTGCCGATCGTGCGCTCCTGGATGTACTGCGGGCAGTTGCCGTAGGCCTCGCCGACCTCGACCACCAGGCTCCCGGGACGGGCCGAGATCAACGTGCCGTTGACGCGCATTCGGCGCCGCGCCTGTGGATCGATCGCCACGATCCCGACCGGCTGGTCCGCGCCGAGGTCGGACAACGGGTCGCCGGGCACCGGAGCCGCGCGGATCCGCAGCAGCTCCCCGGCACCGTCGAGGAATCCCGGTGGACCCGTCAGGACCGAGATCCACAGCGTTCCGGCGCGGTCGCGCGCGGTCAGCGCCGCCAGCCGCAGACCTGCCAGGAAAGCGGTCGAGCCGGGGCGCAACCGGGTGGGCCCGAGCATGCCCGCGAGCCGAGCCGCCTCCCGGGCGACACCAGCCCGCTGCTGCACCGCCAGTTCGCCGTCATGGAAACCCCGAGCCGGGTCGGCTGTCATCGGAACGTCACCTCGCGGTCTGTCGAATGCCGACTACGCCGCCGGGAGACGGACAATCGGCCCTCGGTCGCGCCCCGCTCGGCAGCCGAATGCTCCACACCACCGATCGTCCCGCCGACGCCGCCTACGGGGAACCGTCAGATGACGGTAGCGGGAGGCCTACGGAACTCGCTCGACTTCACCGGCGGATGAGTCCGGCGGCCGTCCGGGCCTGGTTCACCCCGGCCTGGTAGACCGGCCGCCAACGGCTCCGGTCACCCAGGTCGGAGCCGAAGCTGTTCCGCGCGGCCTCGTCGGGGGCGATCCGCACGACGGCGGGCGCGGGCCGCACGGCGACCGCCACGGGCGACACGGCGGCCGGCACGGCGGACCCGGGCCTGGGAGCCCCCGGTTCGATGACCACGACCGGGTCGGCGCCGTCAGCGAGGTGGATGTTGGATCCGCCGCCCAGCGCGCCGTCCATGTAGCGCCGGCCCTCGATGGTCACCGGCGGGTAGGCGGCGGGCATGGCGCAGCTGGCCGCCACGGCGGAGGCCAACGGGACGCCGCTGGCGCGGTCCCAGACGACGGGCCGGCCGGTCTCGACGTCCACCGCGGTGATCAGCAGCCGCCGGTCCGGCCAGTCGTGGGCTCCGATCAGCCACGCCATCCGGGCGACGTGCACGTCCTCGGGAATGGTCGGGGCGGTGAGCGCGATCCGGCCGACGCGACGGACCCGCTCCGGATCGGCCTGATCGGCGAGGATCGCGAACACCTCGCCCATCAGGCCGGGGTCCGGGCGGGTCCGCGGAGCGGTCGGGTCGGGGCTCGGATCGGGCAGGGCGGAGAGGCGCTCGGGGCCACCGCCGGTGGCCAGGACCGCCCCCACGATCGCACCCGCGGAGGTTCCCACGATCAGATCGGCGTCGGCGAGGTCCACGCCGCCACGACGCAGGCCGGCTGCCAGCCCGAGCAGCCAGGCCGTGCCGACCAGCCCACCCGGCCCCAGGACGACCGCCGCACCATCGGAGAAGGTCATGCCGATCAGCGTCGGGGCTGAAGTCGGGTTCAGGTCAAGGCCCGCCGGCTACGGCTCGGCGCGCTCGTCGACGGCTCGCCCGGCCGGCCCACCGACCTCCGCGGGTGCCGCAGGTGTGAAGCCCATGACAGCGGCGACGTCCGCCGGTCGGAACGTCGGGCCCTTGACCGCCTTGCCGCCGGCGGGATGCGCCTCCTTCGTCAGGTTCGCGCGGTGGATCTCGGCGAGGACCGCGTCCAGCGGGATCCCGTACCGGGCGGCCGTGCCGTAGGCGACGTACACGACGTCGGCCAGCTCCTGGGCGAGGCCGACGAGGTCGCCGTTCTCGTCGGCGGCGACGGCCTCCGCGGCCTCCTCGGCCAGGAACTCGCGCCGCAGCCGGCGGGTCGCCGCGTCCTGGAGACGCGGCGAGCCCGGCAGGTCGTCACCCAGCGCGCCGTGGAACTCCCGCACCATCGCCATGACGGACGGCGCGGTGGGGATGCCGCGTCCGCGGCCAGCCGGCCGGCCGGGATCACCACCAGGATCACCACCGGGGTCGACACCCGGCGCCACGGCCGGCGCCGCCGGTGGCACCGTGCCCGGTGCCGGTGACGCCGCCGCCAGCCCTCCTGGTACCACCGCGACCAGCCGCGACGTCTTGGTCAGCACCTGGTCGCCGAACCGCTCGGCCCAGGAGCCGGTCAGGGACGCCGCCGTGACCAGGGCGCTGAGCGCGACGTCGAGAAGCTCGTCCACCAGATCCTGTTCGGAGGAGCGCGGCTTGCGCGGGTTCTGGCCGCGCAGACCGATCAGGGCGGCGCTCGCCTCCCCGCACTCCTCGACCAGCTTCAGGACCCGCAGCGCCAGGCCCTCCTGGGGCCCGATCCCGTTGCGCGCGTCGTTCACGTCGAGCGCGCGCACGGCGGCGTCGATCGCCGCGACGGGAAGCGCGGGGTCAGGCACCGCCGGCCGGTCCGGGAGGGAAATCACCACGTCGACGCTACCGCCGGAACCCGCACGCCTGATCGCTGGCCGAAGCCGGCCGCGCCTACGATGCGCCCACGATGCGCAGGGCGAACTGGCTGAACTGCCAGACCACGGCGTCCTCGGTCAGCTCGCCGTCATCGCGGAACCACACCGCGACGCCCATCCCCAGGTCGAGGATCGCGTACGAGGCCAGCCTCGCGGACTCCACCTGGAACCGCCCCGCCCGCAGGCCGGCCTCGATGAGGTCCCGGAAGCACCGCTCGTACTCCGCGCGCAGGCCCAGCACACGCTCGCGGTTGGGCTGGGTGAGGCTGCGGATCTCGCGGTTCCCGACGAACGCCTCCAGCCGGTGCCGCGCGTGGTACCGGACATGCGCCTCCGTGGCGCGCCGCAGCCGTTCCACCGGGTCCGCCGTGGTCGCGACGGCCGCCCGGTGCGCGGCCAGGAGCGCCTCCATCGTGCCGGTCATGATCTGCTCGAGGACGTCCTGCTTGGACGCGACGTGCTTGTACAGGCTGGGCCCGCGCATGCCCACGGCGGCACCGAGGTCGGCCATCGTCGTGGCCTCGTAGCCGGAGCGCGTGAACAGGTCGAGCGCGGCGGCGCGGATCTGCGCGGACCGCGCCGAACTGGGCCGGACCACGTCCTTTCCCGCCACGTCCCTCCCCGATCGCTAACAGGTGATAGCCAAGCCTGGCCACCATCACGTCGCATCATAGCCAGGATCACTTGCGGCCAGAACAAAGTCGTAGCTAGCATCCGGCTAATAGTCATTAGCCCCTGCGGCAGCCAGGAGATCCGATGGTGGTTGACCTCGCGCCCGAGCCGGCGGTCGCCGACCTCGCCGAGCGCACCGCGCGGTTCGTCCGTGACGTGGTGCTTCCGGTCGAGGAGCGGCATCGGGACCCGGTCCCCTCCGAGGCGGTGCGGCGCGAGCTGCAGGACGCCGCGCGGAAGGCGGGCGTGTTCGCCCCGCACGTCAGCACCGGGTACGGCGGCCACGGGCTGGACATGCGCGGTCGGGCCGCCGTGTTCGAAGAGGCCGGGTACGCGCTGCTCGGCCCGCTCGCGCTGAACATCGCCGCCCCCGACGAAGGCAACATGCACCTGCTGGAGGCCGTCGCCTCCGGCCCGCAGAAGGAGCGCTACCTGCGCCCCCTCGCGGCCGGCGAGATCCGGTCCTGCTTCGCGATGACGGAGCCCGCCCCCGGCGCCGGGTCGGACCCCAGCGCGCTGGCCACCCGTGCCGAGCGGGTCCACGGGGGCTGGCGGATCAACGGGCGCAAGTGGTTCATCACGGGCGGCGACGGGGCGGCGGTCACGATCTGCATGGCCCGCACCTCGGGCAGCCCCGGGGACGCGGGCGGCGCGACGATGTTCCTGGTCGACGCGGACAACCCCGGCATGAAGACGGTGCGACACATCGAGACGCTCGACCAGAGCCTGTTCGGTGGCCACGTCGAGCTGCTCTTCGAGGACTGCGAGGTGCCCGACGACGCCGTGCTCGGCCAGGTCGACGCGGGCTTCCGCAACGCGCAGGTCCGGCTCGGCCCGGCCCGGATGACGCACTGCATGCGCTGGCTGGGCATCGCCCGGCACGCCAACGACATCGCGATCCGGCGTGCCAACGAGCGTGAGCTGTTCGGCTCGCGGCTGGGCGAGCTGGGCATGGTCCAGCAGATGATCGCCGACAACGAGATCGACATCGCCGCCTCCCGGGGCCTCATCCTGCGGGCCTGCTGGGAGCTCGACCAGGGCCGTTCGGCCGCGCAGGCCACGTCGATCGGCAAGACGTTCTGCGCCGAGGCGGTGTGGCGGGTGGTGGACCGGTCCCTGCAGATCTGCGGTGCGCTCGGGGTGTCCGGGGACGTCCCGCTGAGCCGGTTCCTGCGCGAGGTGCGCCCGTTCCGGATCTACGACGGCCCGTCCGAGACCCATCGCTGGGCGATCGCGCGCCGCGCGATCAGGCAGCACGCCGCGGCCACGGCCGCCCGATGAGGCGCCCGACGAGAACCGCCGTCGAGGGGCTGGACCTGCCGGCGCTCGACCGGTTCTTCGCCGAACGGGTCCCCGGTTTCCGCGGCGAGCTGACGGCCGAGCGGCTGTCGGGCGGCCGCTCGAACCTCACGTACCTGCTCACCGACGGGACGACCCGCTGGGTGCTGCGGCGACCGCCGCTGGGTGGGCTCACCCCGTCGGCCCACGACGTGCTCCGCGAGCACCGCGTGGTGTCGGCCCTGTCCGACAGCGTGGTCCCCGTCCCCCGCGCGGTCGCCCACAGCGAGGGCGACCCGCTGGGCGTGCCGTTCTCCGTGGTCGAGTACGTTCCCGGCCCGGTCATCCGCACCGAGGAGGAGCTGCACGCGCTCCCCCAGATCGACATCGACCGCTGCGCCCACGCCCTGATCGACGTGCTGGCGCGGCTGCACTCCGTCGACCCGGACGGGGTCGGGCTGAGCGCCTTCGGCCGCGCGCAGGGCTATCTCGGCCGCCAGGTACGGCGGTGGAACGACCAGTGGCAGCGGATCCGCACCCGCGCCCTGCCCGACGTCGACGCCCTGTACGCCAGGCTCGCCGAGGCACACCCGGTGGAGAGCGGCGCGTCGATCGTGCACGGCGACTTCCGGATCGACAACGTCATCCTGACTCCGGGCGAACCGGCGGCGGTGCGGGCGGTCGTCGACTGGGAGATGGCCACCCTGGGCGACCCGATCGCCGACCTGGGGGTGCACATCGCCTACTCCGATCCGGCGTTCGCGCCGGTGCTGGGCGGCTCGGCGGCGTCCACCAGTCCGCGCCTGCCGGCCGCGAGCGAGCTGACCAACCGCTACGCCGAGATCACCGGCCGGGACCTGAGCAACTTCCCGTTCTACCTCGCACTCGGTTACTTCAAGGTGGCGGTGATCGCGGAGGGCATCCACTACCGGTTCGAGCAGGGCGTGACCCGCGGCGCCGGGTTCGACTCCGTCGGCGAGGCGACGGCACCACTCGCCGCGGCCGGGCTGCGCGCCCTGAGCGGAAACCTGGAGACACCTTGACCTGGGAGAGACCGTGACCCTGGAGACACCATGACCAACGTGCTGGACCTGTTCCGGCTGGACGGCAGGGTCGCCGTCGTCACCGGCGCCAGCTCGGGGCTCGGCGTCGGCTTCGCCC
This sequence comes from Parafrankia sp. BMG5.11, assembly GCF_004337455.1. Taxonomy (NCBI): domain Bacteria; kingdom Bacillati; phylum Actinomycetota; class Actinomycetes; order Frankiales; family Frankiaceae; genus Parafrankia; species Parafrankia sp. BMG5.11. Next base: position 187,856 of record NZ_SJXI01000037.1, read on the forward strand.
GCGCGCTCGGCCAGGCCGGCGCGGACGTCGTGCTCGCCGCCCGCCGCGCCGACCGCCTCGAGGAGGTCGTGCGGGACGTGCGCGGGACGGGACGGCGGGCGCTCACGGTCACCACCGACGTCAGTGACCCGGAGCAGTGCACCGCCCTCGCCGAGGCGGCGGTCGCCGAGTTCGGCCGGATCGACATCCTGGTCAACAACGCCGGAGTCGGCACCGCGGTACCCGCCCTCCACGAGCGGCCGGAGGAGTTCCGGCGGGTCATCGACGTCAATCTCAACGGCGCCTACTGGGCGGCGCAGGCGTGCGCCCGGGTGATGGAGCCGGGCTCGAGCATCATCAACATCGCCAGTGTTCTCGGGCTCATCAAGTCCTACGCACCGCAGGCCGCCTACGCCGCCAGCAAGGCCGGGCTGATCGGGCTGACCCGGGACCTGGCGCAGCAGTGGTCGGGCCGCCGGGGGATCCGGGTGAACGCCATCGCCCCGGGATACTTCGCCTCCGAGATGACGGCACAGATCCCACCAGACAAGCTGATGACGTTCATCGGCAACACCAGCCCGCTGCGCCGGCTCGGCGAGCAGCACGAGCTGGACGCGGCGGTGGTCTTCCTGGCCGGTCCGGGAGCCTCCTACATCACGGGATCAACGCTCGCGGTGGACGGCGGCATGTCCGGCCACTGAACCCCCACCCCCAGCCAGCTGGCCGGGACCAGACCGGCGTCGGCGAAGTGTGGCGGGTGGGCGTGTCCATAGACTCATCAGACCGCCACACATCATGACGATCAAGGCTGGGGATCGGACAAAATAGGTTAAAGGGTGCAGGGTTGGGTTCTGGGGGGCCTGATGGGTCTGGGCTGATGGGAGGTGGTTGGTGATGGCGGACGTGCCCGCCGATCCGACCGTGGTGCACCCGGTCCCCGGCCAGCCGCGGGTGGTGCTGCTGAAGCCGCTGTGCACCTCGCCGCTGATCGAGGTCGGGGAGTTCTCCTACTACGACGACCCCGACGACCCGACCGCCTTCGAGACCCGCAACGTGCTGTACCACTACGGGCCGGAGAAACTGGTCATCGGCCGGTTCTGCGCGCTGGGCGCGGGCGTGCGCTTCATCATGAACGGCGCGAACCACCGCATGGACGGCCCGTCGACCTTCCCCTTCCCGATCATGGGCGCTTCCTGGGCCGAGCACTTCGACCTCATCACCGGCCTGCCCGGCCGCGGTGACACCGTGGTCGGCAACGACGTCTGGTTCGGCTACCGCGCCATGGTGATGCCCGGCGTCCGCATCGGCCACGGCGCGATCATCGGGTCCGGCTCGGTCGTCGTGGACGACGTCCCCGACTACGGCGTGGTCGGGGGCGACCCGGCGCGGCTCCTCCGCCTGCGCCACAGCGAGGCGGACGTCGCCCGCCTGCTGGCGCTGGCCTGGTGGGACTGGCCGATCGAGCACATCACCCGGCACATCCGCACCATCATGGCCGGCAGCGTCGACGGCCTCGAGGCCGCGGCCCCCAGGTAGCCGGGCGCGGGGTCACGCCTCCCGGACGATGAGCGCCGCGCGGTGGTGGCCCGGTGTCCCGATCTCGTCGAGCAGCGCGATCGCGAAGTCGGCGTAGGTGATCCGGCTCGCCCAGTCCGCGTGCCCGGCGACGCGGTAGCGGCCGGTGCGCGTGCCGTCGTGATCGAAGTCGCCGGCGGGTGCGACGTACACCCAGTCGAGATCGCGGCCCCGGAGCTCGTCGAGACCCGCCGCATGGCCGAGGGCGAAGGGACGGTACTCGGTCGGGAAGGCGGGCTCGTCCATCAACGGGACACCGGACGCCCCGGCCATGATCGAGGCGAGGCCGACCATCACCAGGCGGCGCACCCCGGCCGTCGGCAGCCCGGTGCTCAGCGCACGGGCCGACGCGGTGAAGAAATCGTGGGACGGCACCGCCAGGTCGACGGCGGCGCTGATGGCGGCGTCGTGCCCGGCCGCCACCTCCTCGACACTCGCCACATCGACGACGTCGCCCCGCACTACCCGCACGTCGGACGGCATCTGGTGACGCGCCGGGTCGCGCACCACGGCGGTGACCTGGTGACCGCGCCGGCACGCCTCGGCGACGGCCTCCCGGCCGGCCCGACCCCCGGCGCCGAAGATCACGATGTTCATGCGGGACCGCCTCTCACCGGAGCCGGAGCCCTCACGCCCGGCCAGTGCCCGGACGCTATGGGGGACAGCGGTTACCTCCCGGATAGCGGCTACCATGCCGCCATGAGGGAACCACTGCCCTCCGACATGTTCGACGAGCTGTGCCCGTCCTCGCTCAACCCGATCCGGTTCGGCGACAAGTGGGCGGCTCTCGTCATCCGGTGCCTCGAGCACGGCCCGCGCCGCTTCTCCGAGCTGCGGGTTCCGCTGCGCCGGGTCTCTCCCAAGGTGCTCACCGCGTCGCTGCGCTCCCTCGAGCGGGACGGCCTGGTCAGGCGCACCGTGTACGCCGGGCCGAGCCCGCGGGTGGAGTACGAGCTGACCCCCCTGGGCCGCAGCATCCTGGAGCCGATGGCCGCCGCCTGCGCCTGGGCGGAGGAGCACTGGGACGAGCTGCTCGAAGCCCGGGAGGCGCACGACGGCGCGGGCCGCCTGGACCCCACCGGCTCGTGACGAGCCCGCCCGGCGGCCCTGACCGAGGCGTCCCGGAACACTGACCGCTGCTGCTCAGGTCACGGACTGTTTCTCTCGCCGGCGGAGCCGCGGGGGACCAGTGTCGGCTCGAAGACGATGCTGACCGCTTCACCGGGGCGTTCGACGACGAGCTCGGCTGCCCGCCGGCCCATCTCGTACGAGGGCTGGGTGATCACGGTGATCCCGAGTGCGGTGGCCCAGGGAAAGTCGTCCATCGTCACGAACGCGATGTCGTCGGGAATGGCGAGGCCGCGAGCCGTGAGCGCCGAGTACGCGGCGACGGTCAGGCGGCCCGTGGCGCAGGCGACCGCGTCCAACGGCGTTCCGCGAGCATGCGCGCGCGCGAGGAGCGCGCCGACAGCATGGTCGGCCTCTTCCGCCGTCTCGGCGACGGCCACCGCGTCCGCGGGCAGCGGACGTCCGAGCTCGATGAGCGCCTGCCGCAGCCCCGCCGTGCGCTCGAGCTGGGACGGGCGGCTCCCGGAGGTGACGACCCCGACGGACGACCGCCCGCACCCGGCCAGATGCCTGGCCATCAGACGACCGGCCCCGACGTTGTCGAGGCTGACGGCGTGCAGGTCGGGCGGAGGGTTCCGCACGGTACGCGCGACGATCACGCACGGCGTGCCGGTCTCGGCCATGCGGCGGGTGCGGCTGTCGGTCTGCTCGCCGGCGGTCACGATCAGGCCGCGCACCCGGTGCTCGTCCATCATCCTGACGAGCGCGATTTCATGGTCGGCCTGGCGGAACGTGTTGGCGAGCATGACGAGGCTGTCGTTGGCGGCGGCCACGTCGTCGATGCCACGGATCAGGTCGAGGTAGAAGGGGCTGCTCAGGTCACGGATGACAACACCGATCGTGCTGGAGCGACCGGCGAAGATACTTCTGGTGAGCGCGTTGGGGCTGTACTCCAGCGCGGTGACCGCCTCCCGCACCCGGGTCGCGGTCGCCTCGGTGACGGCGCCCCCGTTGAGCACGCGGGAGACCGTCGCCGTGGAAACGCCGGCGTGCGCGGCGACGTCACCGATGGTGACTCGCTTCGCCATGGTCGCTGCGCGTCCCTCCGAACGGTTCCGGCGGTGCCCGGTCAGGCCGCCTGGTCGGCCGACGCTCCGGTCGGGTGCCCTGCGGGCTGACGTCCCGGCGGCCGTCCAGTCGGTAGGCGGCCGTCGGATGCCCGGTCAGGAGGGCGGCCCGTCAGCGGGCGACGCACCGGCCGTCGCGAACGGCGAACCTGCCGCCGACCATGACAGTACCCACGTCGCGGAGCTCCGCCGGGTCGGTCACCACCAGGTCGGCGATCGCCCCGGGGACGACACGGCCACGGCGTGGCGCCAGGCCGGGGATGGCGTCCGCGGCGTTGGCGGTCGCCATCGCGACCGCGGCCGGCAGGGTCACCACGCCCGCCCGGACGGCCCGGTCGATCGCGAGCAGGACCGGGTCGTGGTGGCCGCCCGCGTAGTCGGTCGAGATCGTGTCGACCAGCCCCGCGGAGAACATCGCGTAGAGCAGCTCGGGGCCGGTCGTCAGCCGCCGCGCACCGAACGTGTCGAGGGTGGAGACGTCCACGACAGCGCCGAGCTCCTTGAGCCGCTCGGCGTGGTCGAGGGCCTCGCGCAGCCCGAAGCTCGAGTGGTTCGAGTGCCCCGCGACCAGTGGGACGTCGGTCCTCGCGATGGCGGCGACCTGGGTCATCGACGCGGCCGCGTTGTGCACCACCACCGGGACGCCTGCCTCACGGGCCTGGTCGGCCGCCTCCGTGAGCCCGCGCAGCGCGACGTCGAAGGCCGGCAGCACGACGGCCGAGACGATCTCACGCGCCTCCTCGGCCGACAGTCGGCCCGCCAGCCCCGCGTCCGCGAGCGCCCGATCGACGCCGTCCCGGTCGAACGCGGACGCCGAGATGTGCCGGCCCAGCACCGCGTCCCGCAGCCCGCTGGCCTGCCGCGGCGTGATCGTCACGCCGCTGCGCCGCTCGATCTCAACCGGGATGTACCGGTAACACGCCCCTCCCCCGCCGAGGGTGTGCCCGGCCCCGATCTCGCCGAGGGCCACCGCGCCGGCGTCGACTGCCTGCCGCGCGGTGAACCTCCGGTTCGCCTCGGTGAGACCGCCGCCGTCCACGATGGTCGCCGCCGCCAGGCAGGCCGGGGTGTTGCAGGAGGCGAGCCGGACGTTGACCGGATGTGCCTCGTCCGTGCCGGCGAGATCCGCCGCGGTGACGAAGCCGTCCACGCAGAGCACCGTCGTCGTCCCCTCCAGCAGGTGCCGGTCGAGGTTGGCCAGCACCTGCTCGCGCGGCAGGCCCACCTGCCCGCTGGGGAACAGCGGCCCGAACGCGGTGCCGTGGGTGTGGTTGTTGACGAGGCCCGGAAGCACCAGCCTTCCGGCGCAGTCGACGATCTCGTCAACGGCGACGTACGCCTCGGCGGACCGGGTGGGGGTGATCTCGCGGACGGTGCCGCCCACGACGATGATGTCGACGTCGCGCCGCGGTTCCCCTCCCCGGCCGTCGACGAGGTCACCTCCGTTCAGGACGACCGTGCGCGTCATCCGCCCCTCACCGGGCCCCCGCCGGGTGGAACCGCTCGAACCGGAAGGCGGCGAGCTCGTCGCCGTGGTCCTCCCCCGCCACCTCCGCCGCGACCAGGTCACCGGCGTGCACGCTCAGGGTCACACCGCTGTGCGAGACGGCGAAATGGAAGTTGGGCAGCTCGGCCGCCCGCCCCAGCACGGGCAGGCCGTCCCCGGGAATGGGCCGTTCACCGATCCGGACCTTCTCCACCGTCGCCGCCCGGATTCCCGGGTAGAGCACCCGGCTCGCCTCGAGGATCGTCTCGACCGCCGATCCGTCCGCGCTCATTTCACCGTTGCCGGAAATACGCACCGCGCCGTCGATCGCCTGGGTGTGCAGCAGCAGCCGTCCGCCCCCGTCCGGCCGCAGGTGGACGTCCGGCGCGTGGATGACGCGGGATACCGAGACGGTGACCGGGGAGGTGTGGACGAGCACGCCGTGGGTGTTGCGCATCGGCAGATCCAGGCCGGCGAGCCCGGCGATCGCGCCGGCGCGCGGCCCCGCGCAGTTCACGACCGCGCCCGCGGAGATCGAGCGACCCGAGGCGAGGCCCACGGCACGTACCAGTCCAGCGGCGATCCGCAGGCTGACGACCGGGTCGTCGGTCACCAGCTCGGCGCCCCGGGACACCGCCCTCGAGAGCAGGTGGCCGACCAGGCGGGCCGGCTCGACCCACCCCTCCCGCGGGAAGTAGGCGATCTCGTCCGCCGGAAGCGCGGCGGGATCCACGTCCGGTTCGAGCTTCAGCGCCTCGGCCCGGCTGAGCCAGCGCACCTCGTACCCGTAGGCGACGACGGTGGCGACCTTCCGGCGCAGCACCTCGTGCTCGTCGTCGGCGGTCTCCCACCGCAGGTTGCCGGACTCGTGGTACCAGTCGCCGGCGGGCGTCTCGGCCGCCAGCCTGCGGTGGGCGTCCATCGCCGCGACCCCGAAAGCGTGGTACGGGTGTGACTGCTTGCTGGAGGCGTTGATCCAGGCGAACGTCGCACCGGAGGTGCCGCCCGCGGGGGCGCCGGCCTCCACGATGACGACCCGGGCACCGCGGCGCGCCAGCGAGGCGGCGACCGCCGCGCCGTAGGCACCGGCACCGATGACGACCACGTTCTCAGCCATGCCGATCCTTTCCCTCCGGGCCGTCGGCTCTCGCCGCGTCACGCACTCTTGAAACTAGTTTCAGTAACTAGTTTCACCCTGACTCACAATGCCCGCACGGTCAACCAACAGGGCCAGCTCAGATGATGCCGTCGGCCCGCAGTCGGGCGAGCTCCCCGTCGGGGACGCCGGCGGCGAGGAGGATCTCGTCGGTGTCCGCGCCGAGTGCCGGCGGTCCGGTGGTGGGCGTCGACGACCGTCGTCCCTCGGCGTCCCGGAGCCGGACCGGCGTCGCTGGCACCAGCGTGCCCATGACGTCCACGAGGGCTCCGCGTGCCGAGGCGTGCGGATCGGTCAGCAGATCCGGGCCCTCGTTCACCGCGCCGATCGTCGCGGCGGGGTCCGACTCCATCCACTGCGCCGCCGGCCGGGTGACGAAGACTTTCTCGAAGCGCTCGGCCATCGCCGCCTGCTCCTCGACGGGGGCCGTGAGCCGGTCCGCCAGATCGTCGGCGTCGAGGACCCGGCAGAGCGCACGCCAGGTCCGGGACTCGGCCGCCGAGACGCTCACCCACCGGTCGTCGGCGCATCGGTAGAGCCGGCGGCCCGCAGCCCATCCCAACTTGGGCGCACCGGCGGTGAACTGGGCCGGCATGCCGGACAACAGCCACGTCGAGGCATCCGTGATCGAGGCGTCGACGAAGCAGCCGGTTCCGGTTCGGGCAGCGCCGGCGAGCGCGGCGGCCACGGCCATCGCCGCGACGGCACCGGCCATGGGCGCGGCGATCGCCGTCTGGGGCATCCACGGGAGCTGCTCGGCCATCGCGGCCAGCGCGCCGGACTGACCGAGAAAGGTGACCTCGTGGCCGGCCCGTCCGGCGTAGGGGCCGTCAGCGCCGAAGGCGGACAGCGCCGCCCACACCAGCCGTGGGTTGACGGCTGCCGCCTGCGGATACCCGAAGCCCGCCTCCTCCAGGGCACCCGGGCGGGAGCTGTCGACGACGGCGTCCGCCCCGGCCACGAGCCGGCGGAGCACGTCGAGCCCCGCCGGCCGCCGCGTGTCGAGGGTGATGGAGCGCTTGCCCCGGTTGAGGCCGATGTGGGCGGGCGACGTCCCGGCCGGGCCGCGGAGCGGATCGCCGGCGCCAGGGGCCTCGACCTTGACCACCTCGGCGCCGAGGTCGGCCAGCAGCAGGGTGCAGTACCCGCCGGGATGGTGCCGGGCGAGGTCGAGAACGCGGACCCCACGCAGAGGGAACGTCACCCGCCAAACCTATGCAGGTATCGGGCGAGCTGGTCGAGGGATGTGATGCGGTCTGGCTCGTCGTGCGGGCCGAGGCCGGCCGGGGCGACCGCGGCCAGCACCGCGTCGACGTCGCCGAACCTCGCCCAGGTGGACGCGTAACAGGTCAGGTAGTCGGCGAAGAGCCGGTCAAGGCGTCGTCGGTGCCGGCAGGGTGCCGTCAAGATCGAAGATCACTGCCTGGAGCGGTGCTGTGGTCATCGTCCCGAGTATCCATACGACGCTCGCCGTGCCGGGGCTCGAGAGCGCAGCCGTGAATCCGGCGCCAGGCGCCCGCGATCCATCGGATGTCCCGTCAGCCGACCCGGCATCCGGAGGGCGCCTGCCCGTCCGGGGCCTGGACGTACGCCTTGTAGGCCGCGTCGTGCAGCGGGACCGCCTGGCACAGACCGGAATCGGCGAACGACCACGGGGTGGGAAACCAACCCGGCGGGTGCGCCGGCCACAGGTCGTGCTCGAAGTCCTTCCTCCGTTCCTGGAGCATCCGCGCGACGAAGGCGACGAGCGGCCGGTCCGTCGACTTCATCGCGACCACGCCGTTCGGCGTTCCGAAGGTGCTGACCTCGTGCACCCCCGGATATTCCGGGCCGAGCGGCAGTGCCACGAATGGCTGACTCACGTCCGGGTAGACGGTGGACCATTCCTCGGCGACGGCGACGCGACCGTCGTTCAGCGGGACGAGCCTGATCATGTGCCCCTTGGCGAGGTAGTCGCTGATCAGCTTCGTCGGGGCACCAGCTGCCCAGAAGACGGCGTCCACCGGGGCCGTCGAGGATGGATCCAGTCGTGGCAGCGCCGTCTTGAGCCCCTCGTCGGGGCTGCTGTCCACCTTGCAGTTCCAGGTGTCCTGCACGTACCGGATGAGCACAGTGCTGATCTGGTTGGTGCCCGAGCTGTCCCGTCCAGCGAGAACCTGCTTCCCGCACAGGTCGACGAGTCTACGGATGGGCGAGTCGGGCGGCACGATGAGGTGCACGATGTCGTAGTAGACCTGCCCGACGTAGCGGAGACCGGCGATGGGACCGCCGTTCTCCGGACGGAAATCCCCCAGCCCGCGTTCCGCGTCCACCGGGACGTTGAGCTGGGCGAGGCTGAGGGTGCACTTCGGGTCCGCGGCGAGGGTGCGCAGGCTGGCGGAGGTCCCTGACGTGCTCAGATCAGCGGTGGCCGACCAATGGTTACCGCCGTTGAGTGCGCGATCATTGATGAGGTCGGCGAGCGTCTGGGCGTACAGGCTGTAGGGCGAACCGGCCAGGCCACCCAGCACCTGTACGTCCTTACAGCCGGTGTCGGCATACGGTGACGGCCCGGAACCGCCCAGCCAGTTCTTGAGGGCGCCGGTGCCCACAATTCCACCGCCGGTGAGAGCCACGAGCAGCACCAGCGCGATCAGCACCCGTGGGACCGGCCACGGTCCGCGCCGTACCCGGCCGCCGGGAAACTTCGGCCGCGCCAGAGGCGACCGCCGTGCCGGTGTGGGCGTCTTTGCGGACGCCGTCGCCGTGGCGGCCCTACCGGGGAAGCTCGGTGGCGACTTCGGCTTGTGCCGCTGTCCGCGGGCCGCCGCCAGCACGCGGTCCCGGGCGGTGTTCTCGTCGACGTCGAACAGGTCCGTCCCGACGACCTGCCGCAGCAGGCCGGGTTGTTCGCACTCGCCGACCCGGAGAACAAGCAGCCGGCGATGGATGCCGATCGGGTCACCCGCCCAGGCCGCCGCCCATTCGGCCTCGGCGTAGGCCGAGGCTAGATACTCGGCGGAGAGCACGGCAACCGTCCTGGCCGCACCTCCTGCCGCCCGGTGCATTTCGTGAACGAAATGAGATCCGACAGCGAAATCCCAGACCTGGATGCGGGTGCTGTACCCGGCCTCCTCGAGGTTCCAGGCGATCCACTCCGCCCACGCCTCGTCGGCGGTGGCGTACGAGACGAAGAAGTCCGTCCCGGCGACATTCGCCACCGCGCCCCCGTTGTCGCAGTCCCCCGATGCCATGGGCACACACCCTGGCACAGGTGGCGATCCGCTGATGGCGCCACCCCGTCACGCCCCGGGCTTCTCCCCGTGACACCTCGTGGCTCGACCCGTTCCCCCCGCAGCGACCGCGCCGCAACCGGGCACCGGCGACCTCGGCTGCCTGATCGACCAGGTACACCAGGCCGGGCTGACGGTGAGACCGACCACCACAGGACGGCGCCGCGTCCCCGCCCCCGCCCCCGCCGACGCCGACGCCGACGCCGAGTTCACCGTGCTCCGCCGGCGGACGAAGAAGGTCGCGTCACCAGGCCATGGACAGCAGTTCTCCGTGCCACGGGGGAAGCTTGGCCACGGCGCCGGTCGAGACGTCGATGCTGTAGCGCCAGTCGTGGCTGTCACGCAGGCGCAGATCACCGTCGACCAGGTCGACCGCCATCTGACCGAGGGAGTGAGCGGGGTCGGTGTTGCGCTGCTCGAGCAGAACCCGGGTCTGCCGGCCGTCACGGGCGTCGAGTTCCACCACCCGGGACACCCCGCTCCCGTCCGCGGCCTGTTCCGAGGCGATGACGTACACGTGCCTGGCGTCGGCGCTCAGCACCGGCGCGCTGGTCTGCGTCCGCGCCGTCGGAGTCGAGAGTCGCACCGTTCCAGGAATCAGCCGGGAGTTGGCGATCAGATCGCCCCCGTCGGCCTCGGTGTCGAGAATGCGGATGCCGTCGTCCGCTCGTGTTCCGGAGAGAAAGAAGGCGAGGTACCGACCGGTGGCGTCCCAGCTGAAGAAGGACCCGGCGCCGCCATAGGAATAGCTGGTGCCCGGACCGTTGCGGGCGAGTGTGAAGGTCTTCGTCTCCGAGGTGCCAGGAGTGACGATCTCGATGCGGTAGGGCGTGGACTGCGCCGAACCGTCGAGGTCGGGACCGGTGGGAAGCCTCCCGCGGACCAGTCGGGTGCCGTCCGGAGACGCCGAGGTGAAGTCCTCCCCGACGCCGCCGAGGTTCCGGATCTCGGTGAGGGCGGCATTCCGCCCGGAGCGATCGATGGTGAGCAGATACGCCACCACGCCCTCCATACTTCCGACCTCGGCACCCCCACGCGTGTCGCTGCCGCTGATGAAGAAGACGCGGTGGTCCTCCGTCGGGTTGAGACCGTGGAAGACGACTCCCGGCGGGTTCGGCACGCTCAGGCGCCGTGTCCCGGTCGGCGAATCCTGTTCGAAGACCTCGAGGGATCCGCCGCCCGTGATACTGACGACGAAGTGCGGCCTGGACGGGGGAGCTGCCAGCATCGCCGGATCGCGTACGTCATGACGCAGCACCACTACGACCACCCCGACAATGATCAGCACGAGTGTCGCCGCGGCGACCGGAAACGCCATGCGAGGGACGGCGGCGTATCGCCGTCGGCGGCGGTGCGTGGTGGGGGCCAGGCCCGTGGCCAGCTCCGGGACCGGCCCTGCGGCGAGCGCCGTCGCGGCGAGGGCATCGCGGAGCCGATCCTCAGTGGTGCTCATGCTTCCTCCTGCCCGAACACACGACTCAGCGTCCGCAGGCCCCTGCTCGCGGTGGAACGGACACTGGACGGGCTGATGCCCAGAACATCGGCAATCTCGTCGTCCGTGAGATCGAGGTAATAGCGAAGGACGAGGACGGCACGGCGCCGCGGGGGCAGCCGGGCCAGTGCCCGCATCACCTCAAGGCGATCCTCGCCGACAATCGCCGCGTACTCGGCCGATTCGGCCGACCAGATCGGCGGAGGGTGCGACGCGTGCAGGCGCCGGGTCAGGGCCCGGCGGCGAAGGGCCGAGTTTGCACCGTTGACGACGGCGGTACGGACGTAGGCGGGTGCACGTCCCGGGTCGCGCAGGTCAGGCCATCGTCGCTGCAGGCCGACGAAGGCGTCCTGGACGATGTCCTCGGCGGTCGCCCGATCGCCGACGAGCAGCACCGCCAGGCGGAACAGCCCCGCCCCGTGCGCCGCGAAGACGGCGGCGACCCCGGGAGGCTCACCCGCCACCAGCGTAGTTGTCTGTTTCACGCTACATAGACGCACCAGGCGCTGATCCGATGCTCACCGGGCCGAAGAATCTGTACCTCCAGGAGAGCTCGCCACCACCGGACCAGAGCTTGAGAACCTGCTCAAGCGCCCGGCGACGTCCGTCCGCTCGATCCTGGCCACGTCCACTACCCGGCCCTGAACTCCCCCGGCCCTGTCGATGTGGCCGCGGCCGACTCGCCGCCGGCTGGGAGGGCCTGCTCGGCCCCCGGCTCGGGGCGCTCCACAGCGACGAGCGCGACGTCGTCGCCAAGCGAGCCGCCGGTCCAGCAGACGAGCGCGCTGACCAGGTGCGCGTTCGCCTCGGGCAGCTCCGCGGCGGCGAACGCGTCCGACACGGCCGGGAGAAGCGGGAAGAACTCCCGGGTACCGCGGTTGCGGGCCTCGGCCAGGCCGTCGGTGTAGAAGAGCACCCGGTCAGACCGGGCGAAAAGGTAGTGGGCCACGGCCGGCGCGGCACCGAGACCGAGCGGTGGCTGCCGGTCGGCGACACCGAGTGGCTCCACGACGCCGCCCCGGACCCGCAGCGGGTCGGGGTGGCCGGCGTTGAGCAGCGACATCCGCCCGGCACGGTCGATCTGGGCGACGACCGCGGTGACGAAATCCTCGCTCTTCTCACTCCCGAAGGCGGCGACCTCGCTGTCGAGCGCCGCGACCAGATCCGCCGGATCCTCGAGCCGCCCCGCCAGCGCCCGGAAGCAGCCCAGGACACGGCTGGCGAGCCGAACCGCCTCCAGCCCCTTGCCCCGGACGTCCCCCACCAGCAGCCGCACGCCCCACCGGGTGTCCACCACCTCGTAGAGGTCTCCGCCGACGCTGGCCTCCGTGGCCGCGCTCCGGTACAGGGCGGTGAACCGCAGGCCGTCGACGACCGCCGGGACCGGGCTCAAAATGGCACGCTGCGCGACCTCGGCCACCCGCACCAGCGCGGTCAGCCGGTGCTCCCGAGCCTGGCGGGCCCGGCTCGCGACCACGGCTATCCCGCCGCCGAGGGCGATGCCGGCGAGCCGGATCACCCGCGCGATCTGGCCCCCTCCCGCATCCGGTTCCACGACCTGGTTGGCGATCTCCACCGCGCCCGCCCCGGCGAGCGCGGCGAGTGCGTAGACACCGGTCAGTCGTGGACCGACCGTGCTGGCAGCCAACAGCGGAGCCATGACCACGAGCGCGATGATGACGAAGTCGGGTCCCCCGACGGCGTCGACCACGCAGACCGCCACGATGATGACAAGCGGGACCAGCATCGCTGCCCGCGAACGGACCCGCATGACACTCACGTCGAACGTGGTACCCGTCGGGTGTGCCCCGACCCGAACGGGCGGCCACCGGACGGACGGCGACGGCGGACCGTGACGATGACCTGTCTGCCGCCGGCAGAGCGCCCTCCCCCTGGCTCACCCCTCGCTCTAGGTTCGTCACCATGACCGAGACCACCACCGGCAGGAACAGCGGACCGATCACTGGATACGCGGCCGGCGTTCCGTTCACGGCACTGCCGCCAGCCGGCGGCGCCGACGTCCCGGCACCGCTGGTGGTGACCTGGCACATGATGGACGCGCCCCGTTCGGACAGCGCGTTCGCCGCCGCGCTCCCACTGGCCGACGTCCCCGCCTGGCGGGTGCATCTCGGGATGCCGCTGGTCGGCCGACGTCCAGTGGAGGGAGCGTACGAGGCCGCGCTGGCCGATCCCGTGCTGCGGTATGTCGATCCGGTGGTCCGGCAGGCCACCGAGGAGTTCCTGCCGGCGCTCGACGCGCTGGAGGACGAGCTCCCCCTCAGCGGCGGGCCGATCGGGATCGTCGGCGCGTCGCTCGGGGGGACGGTCGCGCTCAACGTGGTGGCCCGGGTGCCGGTCCAGGTGTCGGCGGTGGCGCTGGTGAACCCGGCCATCCGGGCGCGGACCGTGGTCGACATCTTCACCGCGGCGGCGGGCACGTCCTACGAATGGGACGAACGGGCGCACGCCGCGGCCGATCATCTGGATTTCGTGGCCCATGCCGGGCTGATCAGCGGCCGCCGGCCGGCACCAGCGGTACTCGTGGTCAGCGGCGAGCTCGACTACCCGATCAGCCGCTCCGACGCCGGCGAGCTGATGGCCGCGCTCCAGGCCGAGTACCAGGACCCGGCGCGGGTCCGCCTGAGCACGATCGCCGGCCTGGACCACCCACTCGCCGAACAGCCCGGCATCGAACCGGCGCCGCAGATCCCGCTGGCCAAAGTCGTCGACCGCGTGGTCAGCGAGTGGTTCCGCGCGAACCTGTGACCGCTGCAAGCAGAGATCGTCCGCCGGAGCGGCGGGTGGTTCACGGATCGCCGCCGGGCTCCGGGAGGCGAAGGCGGTCACCTCGAGGCTGCTCGCAGCTGACCGAACTTCGCGATGGCAGCCGGGGTCACCGGGGTGAAGAAGTTGACGGGGTTGCCGTCGGGGTCACGGAACGGTTGTCGGACGGGCGGGCGGCGTCCGGCGCGAACAGCGCGACGGTGCGGGTGCCGGCGATCGCGAGCGTGGCGCAGGTGGTCCTGAGCTCAGCGAAATCCTGGTTGGACCAGTCCGCCCGCACGCCGATCGCCCGCTCGTAGAAGCCGAGACCCGCCCTGGCGCGCAGGCAGTCTGACGGGCGGGAACCGCGCTGACGGCGAGGCGCCGGGATGGCGGGCCGAGATCCGGACCCGCAACGCCGCGGGCCGGACGGCGAACCGCAGCAGCGGGTGTAGCTCCGCCGCCTCGCCGTCGATGCCCGCGTGCACCGGTGCGGTGGCGCTGACCGTCAGACCCTGTGCGCTCCAAGCCCGCCCCGGGGGGCGAACTCCGTCGCCGGGGCGGTCCAGAATGACGATTCCCAGCTGGCCGGTGTCGAGCGCCGGGCGGGTGCCGCGGTGCAGGGGGTGGTCCAGAGCGTAGGGGTTGTTCGACACCAGCACCACGGCGAGCTGACGGTGTTCGCGTCCCAGGTCGTCGACCAGGCGCAGATCGGACGCGGGTGAGCTGGGCCCGAGTACCTCCTCGGCGGTCCGCAGGAGCGTACTCAGCTTGGCGTCGCGGTAGGCGGGCTGGCGGACGGCGTCGCCGTAGATTCCGAGCGAGACGTTGTTGACGAACAGGTGGCCGTTCACGTCGGCCACGTCGATCCGGCGCTCGACCCCGTCCGTGAAGGCATCCAGCGCGCCCCCGGGATCGCGTCGGTCGACCCCCAGATCGAGCGCGAAGTGGTTGCGCGTGCCGGCGGGGACGCAGATGAAGGGCAGCCCGTGCGCGGCGGCGGCGGTGGCCACCACCGCCAGCGACCCGTCGCCTCCGGCCATCCCGACCGCGTCGGCGCCGCTGGCCACGGCGTCGTCAACCAGCGTTGCCAGGTTCTGGCCCGGGGCCAGGAGGACCGACTCGACCCCGCGTTCGCGGGCCCGCTCGGCCAGCCCGGCGCGAGCCGCCGTGCCACCACCGGACCTCGGGTTGATGAACAACACCGGCCGGCGCGGCGGGTCGACGGGCTGCCAGCCGTAACGCGACAGCCGGCGATCGGACGGGCTCGTCGCCGACGGGTCGAGCGATGCCACCTCACTCCCCTCCCCCCACTCCCGTCCGCTCTTCGACCGCGCGTTCCGCCTGCTCCCGGGAGCCGTTGCGGATCTCGACGAGAAGGTCGTGGACCAGACGAGTAAGCTCGGTGTCTTCGTGAAGGTCCTGCTCGGCCACATGGAAGTCGTGGTTTGCTTTTTCTTGCGCAAAGGCGGACTGGCGGTTCTGGCCGATCATCACGAAGGTGGAGAGGAAGATCCCCTCAAGCGACACAAACAGCGTCAGGGTCGACCAAAGGTGCTTCTCCAGCCAGATCGTCCAGGCCGCGAAGAGGGCAGCGTGCAGATAGACGAACTGCATCGAGCCGGCGAAGGCGATGATGCTGTCGGCGATCCGCAACTGGATGTCGTCGCGTCGCCGACGCAATTCGGACACGACGGCCGGGTGAAATTGTCGCTGTGCGCTCGTGGCTTTCTTGGTCGTGGGCAGCACGGTAGGGGTCCTTCGTTCAGGCGCGTCGAATCCGCCGAGCAACGACAGGTTCTTTGCCACTGGTGTGTCCGAAGGGCTCAGCGAAATCGTACGCTTTTCACCCGGGAAGATCGGTCGGTCGCCCATGGCGACCACGCGCCGGGTGGCTGACCGGCCGATGAGCCGCCGCGTGGCCGCCAAGGCATCCGTATCCCGTCGACCGCTGACCCCAGATGGGCGGTGGTTGCGCCGCTGGGGGCTCGCCCCGTTGCCTGGTGCTCGTTCGACGCGGTGCTTTCCGGGTGCTTCCCGGCACATTCCCGACGAGTGCCGCGGAAGCGCTAGCTGCGGCTCGAGGCAAACTCGTCAGCCTCGGCGCGGGCGATGACGGCGTCGGCGATGGCGTACTCGGCCTGGTCGATCACGAGGAGCGCCACGTCGATGGCGTCGACGGCGTCCTCCTCAGCCCTGTCGGCGCGGTGCTCGGCCTTCCGGACGTCCCGCTCGGCGCGCCGTTGCTCCGCCTCGGCGCGCAACTCGGAGAACCGCTCGTTCACCGACGACCGCACGGCGTTCCACCGCGCCTCCGCGCCGGCTTCCGCCTGCGCGATCTGCTCCGATGCCTTGGCCGCGCCGGCTTCGGCCGACGTCTTGATCGATTCCCGCTGCGCCTCGAGGCGCGCCCGGTTCTTCTCCCGCGCCGCACCGACGACGTCCTCGACGTGCCTCGTCCGGTCGGAAAGTTCGGTGAGTTGTTCGGACAGCGACTTCATCGACTGACCCTCCCCGGGGATCTCTGCATGATTCCGGCTGCCTCGGCAGCCGCCTGGTCATAGTCGTACGTGCCCTTTACCCCCGGTTCCTGAACACGGGAGGGGTCGTGGCGGCCCACGTTAGCCCACCTGGGGCTTACCTCCCGATATCCCTGTTGCACCCAAAGGCGTACATGGCGAAGTCGTCCTATTTCTCGCGACGATTTGGTCCGCTGCCCGTCTTTATCCCGGTCTGCTCCCGGGACGGGCGACGGCTGACCGAGGGGCAGGGCACGGTAGACGGGGCGGGGCGAGAGGGGGCAGGGCGCGGCAGCGGTCGGCGTGGTCGTGACCGTCGTCCAGCAGCACCAGGGCGGGCCCGACCGGGGTGAAGGTGGGGTAGGACTTCGACTCGTAGAACTGGGTCTTGGGCAGTGGACGTCGCGCACGGAGACGTCGTTGGTGACCACCATCCCGGCCACATACTCGGCCAGGATATCCTCGCCGATCTCGGCGTCGACCGGTATTTCGCGGCCGAGCACCAACCCGATTTCCACCTCGTAGTCCAGCAGCCGCACGTGGGCCGGCTTGACGATGTCGGTGTGGGGGCCGCTGATCGATCCGGACGCCTTGCGGAAGAACGTCAGCGGCACCGCCTTCGGGCCGAAGCCGGCGTCGGCCGCGTGGGAGGCGTAGTTGGTCATCTGCGCGACCACCCTGCACGGCGCGGTGAGGAGCGAGACGGGGGCGAGCGACGGGCACGGTGCCGGTGACCGCCCGCAGGTCGGCCAGCAGCTGCCCGGTGGTCCGAGCCGCGGTATCGACCGGCTCCGGCGACCAGACAGTGCGGTTGTGGGATGTGTCCGACCAGGGCGCGCCAAGCCCCGCTCGGCCAGCCCCTCGCCGGCCACACCAACTCGGTGTTCTCGATGGCGTTCGCCCCGGACGGTCACACCCTGGCCAGCAGCAGGGACACCGCAATCCGACTCTGGGACGTCACCGACCGGTCTACTCCCCGTCTACTCGGGGCACCGATCACCAGCCACACCAACACCGTCGGACCGGTGACGTTCTCTCAGGACGGCGACACCCTGGTCAGCGGAAGCTACGACGAGACCGTACGAGTATGGGACGTGACCGACCGGTCCCATCCCCGCCCACCTGGTCTGCCCCTGACCGGTCACACTGACTGGATTTGGTCGGTAGCGTTGTCGCCGGACGGCCAAACCCTTGCCAGCGGCAGCAAGGACAACACAATACGACTGTGGGCCCTTCCCTGACCAGGAGCCGCGCGAACCAAAATTTGCGGCACTGCGGTGCGGACGATCGGGGGTCAACCGTTGCACCACCTATCAGTCGGGTGACGGGTGGTGCAACGGTCTTCCCTCGTTCAGGCTCAATTCAGAGACTGCTGCACTGATTACTCTTCCAACCCCCGACGGTGTTCAGCACTCCATAGTTGACAGGTGCGGGCTGATTACCAGAGCAGGACAGGCTACCGCCGATATTGTTCCCCGACACCACAATCGGCCTTTGCCCTGTATTGTTGTTAACTATCAGCACTGAGGACCCGATATTCGTGTGAGAAACGAGCACCTGTCCGGTTGTCTGGCCGATGCTGAGCGACCCACCGACACCGACGTCACGGATGTGAACTCTGGTCGCGCCACCGGTGTTGATCGACCCGCCGATGCTGGCTTTATCAGCGACGAAACCAGCGCCACCCGAGACATTAATCGAACCGGTCACTCTGGCGCCTGGTGCCAGGCACGTAACACCCGTGGTCAAGCTCAGCGAACCCTGATGAGTGCCGGCCACAGTGTGGTCACACGACTGGAAGTAGTTCTCGAACTCGTAGTCAGAGATTTTTTGACCACCCCTCGTACCCACCTCACCACTGGTACGGAAGTGGACCCCCACGTTGATCCGAGCATTGATCATCTCTTCTGCCATTTGAGAGAAGCTCGTGAAGCTCCGGGTTGTGTTGGAAGACCGACTGAAGACACTGATCGCGCCTCCGGCGATGGTGTCACTGCCGAAGAAATCCTCGAACGCCCTCGTGTACACTCCAGCAGCGTAGTTGTGGCCCGCCGGGTATTCCGGATGCTCCCACTCCGACTGGTCTTCCAACGGCAACCAATCCGGATCGACCGCTGTCGCCGGGTTCCCGTCTGCGTCAGCCTCGCGGATCGCCGTAACCGGCCGCCACCTGTGGTAGAGGTACTTGTTGTGGCCAACCATTATCTGGCCGTCGGCCTCCGCAAGAGCTGTCATGGCGAACAGGCGAGCCGTCTCTGACCCATCAAGGCTCTGACGCCGGGCGAGTTGCGCGGCGATGTCGCCCCACGGCGCCTGTTGCCAATATAGTCCAACATCAAGTTGTTCCGGCGTCCGCGTCGTGCTTGACTGCGACCCCAGGCTCTTTGTCTCGTTGACGTCTGCCGCGTACCGTTCACTTGTCAGCGGGATCGGCGCTTCAACCTGAAATCGCTCAACTCCGGGAATTAGGAACGGCTTCACATTCCTAACCCACGCATGGGCATCCAGTTGGTAGCTCGGAGGTACCGGCCGGAATTCCCCAGGCTCGTTTCCGGTTGGGAAGATCTCGTCTTCCGCATTGCGTCCATCGTTCTGGCGGGCGGCGAGCATCGCCGATGCAGCCTCCTCACCCACAGCGATGCCGCCGTTCTTCGCTGGGCTGTTGGGAATCAAGGCAAGGGTGGACTGGTATTTGGAATCGAGCATTGCTTCCATCTCCGGGAGGAGGCTCAACAACACCCTGTAGGAAGCTGTCGCCGCCGCCGCTCCCACAGAGTCGCCCGGATCCGCCGAGGGAGGTATGGCAACGTATGCCTGATGGGTACGGGAGATCCCGTTTGTCGCGTCATAGACCGCACCGTTGACCATCGCTTTGTCGGGTGCGGAGACCCACGGCGGGGTTGCGCTGGTCAAACCCCTGTTGAACAGCAGAAACCCACTGGTCTGGTACCAGTCGATGATTATATTTCTATCGGTTTCGGTTGATGCGGATGCGGGTGCCGCCGACATGATTGGGACGGTGGCCGCAGCCAGGCAGGACAGGGTGGCGCCCCAAATTCCCGCCAGAAATCCTTTACGACTTAACTGTCGGTTTCTCATACCTACCTTCTCCCTTGCCGGCATCATGAGGATTCTTTGCTTCGGGGCCAACAGCCCGCCGCTATTACAGCAAAACCTCCTGGCGTGTCGTCGACGACACGCCATACATGAAGTCCCGTAGCCACGGAGATCGATAGGTGTAGCCGGCCGGAGGGAAGGTACACTTCCGGATCGCGAGGGGTTTTACTGTAGCACTATTGGCAGGATTTAAAATATCCGCACTATCGCACTTTTGCAGGCACCTGATCATCGATCGAACCTGCTACCACTCGCCTGTAAGGCGCCACGGCGCCAGCGCCGTAGTTGACCTGTATGAACGCAGGTCACCCCGGAGTGTTGGGCACACAATTGTGTTGTGTCTCAACGATCTCGATCGAGGCGATTTCGAGAACCCGATGCCGTGGAGATCACACTCCTCACGGCACTGCCGGGCCTCCTGAGCGAGTCGTACTGGAGCGCCGGCGAGAGCGATGGCTCGCTCGAGGGGGCTTCGCGCCGTCAGGCGACGTCGAGCCAGGCACGGCTTTCCCAGCGAGCACCGCCCGCCCGTTCGACTGGACCGCCTGTTCCTCGGCGGACACCGTCAGCCGGTCAACGAGATCGTCGGCTTCGAGGACGCCGCAGAGGGCACGCCAGGTCCGGGGTTCGGCCGCCGAGGCGGTCACCTATCGGTCGTTGACAGATCGGTAGAGCCGTCGGCCCGCGGCCCATCCCATCCTGGACGCACCGCCGGCGAAGCAGCCCGGCATGCCGGACAACAGCCACGTCGACGCGTCCGCGATGGAGGCGTCGACGAAACAGCGGGTGTCGGTGCGAGCCGCACCGGCGAACGCGGCAGCCACGGCCACGGCCATCGCCGCGACGGCACCGGCCACGGGCGCGGCGATCAGTGCCCGGGACATCCACGGGAGCTGCTCCGCCATCGCGGCCAGCACACCGGAATGGCCGAGGAAGGTGATCTCATGACCGGCACGTCCGACGTAGGGGCTGTCCGCACCGAAAGTGGACGGGGCCCGCTCACACCAGCCGCGGGTGACGCCGGCCGTCTGCGCGTATCCGAAGCCCGCCTTCTCCATGGCCCCCGGTCAGGCACTGTCGACGACGGCATCCGTTGAGGCGCGCACCCGCCCGCACGACCTCACGCAGAGGAGAGCGCCACCCAGATCGGGTGCCAGGAGGCGATCGCGGTGGCAACTGTCGCGGCCGTGAGCAGTCCCGTCATAGCCAACGGCGCCGCCGCGCGGCGCAGCCGAACGGCGAGCGGCGTACCCCCGTCTCCGGACAGCCGGACCTCCTGCAGGATCACGACGGACAGGACCAGCAGGAAGGTCAGGGAGTCCTGCAGGGCGAACAGGAGATAGCCCGATCTCCCGCCCGCGTGATGGACGGTGAGATAGGTCCAGCAGGCCGCGAGCGGGACGACCACCATCGCGACGTAGGGAGCCATGGGTCGCAGCGAGACGGCTCCGGCCTCACCCCCCACCCCCTTCTTCGTGATCATGTATGGTTTCTTGACTCTGAGGACGACCTGGACGAGCGCGGAGAGGACCACGATCCAACGGGCGGCATGCAGGACGATCCCGCGCCAGGTCAGCCGTATACCGGTCGGCACGTGCCACGGCCGGCTCCACCACCAGATCAGCAGCGAGGCGACGCTCAGCGGAACGCTGTGGGCGAGGAAGTCCAGATAGTGGACCTTCGCGATGGCCTGGTTCAGGCAGAGCGCGAGAAGCGGCAGCGCGAAGAGGATCAGCATCGACAGCGACCAGAGGGTGTACCAGGTCTGAGCGAAGAGAAACTGGACGGCCTGCCGCAGTCCGTACCGGCGGAGCAGTCGGGGCGTGTGCCGCAGGAGGACCTCGATCATCGAGTACGCCCACGCGAACTGCTGCGACAGATAAGTCTCGAACGTCTCGGGCCCGTCACCGGTCGCGATGACATCCGGGACGAAGACGCCCTGGTATCCGCGCGCAGCCAGGCAGACGGTGTCGAGGTGGTCCTCCGCCCTGGTCGGCTGGAACCCGCCGATCTCGAGGATGCCGGCCGTGTCGTAGGTGCAGTGACTCCCGATGATGAAGGGCGTCCGCGAGAACCCGAAGAACCCCATCTGAAGCGGTCCCTGCAGACCCAGTTCCTGCTCGGCCGCGCCCCGGGCGGTCCAGTGTTCGAAATTCCCGTACACACTCGGCGCCTGCACCCACTTGACCTTTGGGTCGGCGAAGTAGCCGAGCACCCGGTCCAGGTAGTCGGGGTTCGGTATGTGATCGATGTCGAGCTGGGTGAAGTGGCTGTACTCGTGGCCGTGGGCATCCAGCCAGCTGTTGACGTTGCCGGCCTTGGTCTTGCGTTTGAACGGCGGGTTCCGGCGATTCCAGCCGGCCACCCCCTCCCGCCCCCAGCGGGCCTCGTCATGCCGCGAGAAGTATCGGACACCTACCGACCGGGCGAGCTCCTCGATCTCCGGTGAGGAGACCTTGTCGACGAGTATCCAGCTGTCGTGCGGATATCTGATCCTGCTCATCGCCACCAGTTGGCGACGGACGATCTCGAGGGACTCCGAGCCGGGGACGGTGAGGCTGATGACGGCAACCCGCCGGATCGGCGCCGAGATCTCCGCCTGGCGCACCGGAATGGGAACGGGCCGCCGCATGTGCCCGACAAAAATCAGATACATCCCCGCCAGGAGGGTACCCACGTAGAAGAAGGACACCGACATCAGCACGAACAGCACGATCGAGCCGACGTTGTCGGCGCGTAGCCACCACCACCAGAAGAACACCGTGGCAGCCAGCCACCCCACCGTGATCAGCCAGTACTGCAGTTTCTGCCACCGGCTCATCACGGCCGTAGACCGGACCCGGTTCCCGGAATTTTCCAGGAGGCTTGGCGCTAACCTCTGGTACTGCAGGGGGACGGTCAGCGGCCCGACACCACCCGCCAGATCCTCCGAAAGGTACGCCTCGCGCACCGGACCATTCACCGGTCTCCCCCAGAAGAATGCGCGCGCTCGTTTCGACGAGCGGCGAAGAAAAGAGCCACCATGCGTCCCCGCACACAAGGTGCACGGAGAGGAAGAGCGCCACCGCCGGTCACACAGAAGAAAGGCGAGGCTACAGAGGCGAAGGGATCACCCGCGAGTAGAAGCACCCCGCTCCGGCGAACACCTCCGCGACAAAAAGTGATCTTTCATCGTCATGACCAACACTGACGATCAGCTCGTCGCCCGATGACCTGCCACCGCAAGTCCGCCCCCCCAAGCCCAGGCATTCGACCGGGGCACCCACACAAAGGTCAGCATAGCCCGGATGATGTTCGAGGCTAGACCACTATCATCCGACTGGCAACGCTTGGCACCTTTCGCGACAACCTCATTACCCAGAGCGACCACCGACACCGACGGTCCGGCGCCACCGGGTGAGAGTCCATGTAGACCAGCAACCAAGATCGAGGATCGGAAAGTCGGCGAAGCGGTATATTTCACCGGCGGTACGCGCGCCGAGCGCGCTCCACGACAACGCGGTGAATCGGCAGCCCGGAGTCACCGTCCCCGGGCACGCACACGGCGGACGGCTGACGGCTGACGGCTGACGGCTGACGGCTGACGGGCAGGCGACCTGCGGGAAGAGGAACCGAGACCCATGCGGGGCAGCGCCGCGCGCGTGATTCACATCGTGAGCCTGATCGTGGCCGCGGGTACGGTGGCGGTAACGGTCACCGTCCTGACCGGGCGCGACAGACCGTCACGCGAGGTCCTCAGCGTCCGGGGCGCGGACATCTCGTTCACGCTCCAGGAGGAGGCCGCTGGGACCGGCCTCTCCGACGGCGGGCGGCGCCTCCCCATCGAAAGGATCCTTGCGGCGCACGGCGCGAACTACGTCCGGCTCCGGGTCTGGGTCGATCCACCCGCCGGATACAGCGACGAGCAGTCTGTCCTCACCCTGGCACGCCGCGCGACGGACGCGGGGCTAAGAATAGTGCTTAATCCGCACTATTCCGACTTCTGGGCGGACCCGCATTCACAGGAGATCCCGGTGGCGTGGCGTGGCGCCGATCTCGTGACGACGGCAGCGAAGGTCCGGGAATACACACGCGGTCTGGTCGCCAGACTGGCGGCGCAGGGAACGCCCGTCGACATGGTTCAGATCGGCAACGAGATCACCAACGGGATGCTCTGGCCGCTCGGCGATGTCCGGGACGGCACACGAACACAGTGGTCACGCCTCGCGGAGCTGGTCAACAGCGCGATCGAGGGTGCCCGCGAAGGCACGTCGGGCCGGCCCGTGGCCATCGTCCTCCACGTCGACAGCGGGGGCGACCTCGGCCGCTCGGAGTATTTCTTCGGCAACCTCATCCAGGCGGGCGTCACCGCGTTCGACGTCATCGGGGTGAGTTACTACCCGTACTGGACCGGCTCCCTGGCGGCGCTACGGGCGACGCTCGACGGCCTGGCCCGGCAGTACCACCGGGACATCCTCATCGCGGAGACCGCGTATCCGTGGACGTTGGTCGACCCCGGGCTGGGCGACTGGGTCACGTCCCCCGACCAGCTACCGGACGCCATGACGGTGCCGGCGACGCCGGCCGGGCAGGCAGCCTTCTTCGCCGAGCTGCGGCAGATCCTCCACGACGTTCCGGACGGCCGAGGCCTGGGGTTCCTCGCCTGGGAGCCCGGCTGGCTCACAGTTGCCCCCAAACCCGGCGAGCCGATCCCCGGAGCGAACCTCGCGATGTTCGACCGGAACGGGGTCGGGCTGCCCAGCCTCGCCGCGTTCGCACCCCCCGACGCCACCGGCCTGTGAACGCAGATCACACCAGGCGACGAAGAGGACGACCGCCGGGACGACGCCGCGTAGGGGCCTATCCCCTCCGGACCCGGATTGAGGTCGGCATCTACCAGCAGCGGGGCATCCTCACCAAGGACAGCCTTCGCGAACAGGCCGGACGACGACTCGGAATCGTCTCAGCGCGGGGCACCTGGTATCTCGTCCCGCGTGTCCTCGGGAGAGGCCCGAACCTCACCGGGAACGACACCATGTTGCTCCCCTGCGGCGCACAGGCGGGACCAGACCACCCGGGTGGCGTCGTCGCTGGGGAAGAACGACTCCAGTCGTAGTTCCTGCGCGGTCACATCGATCGGCGTGCCGCTCGATGTGACGACGGAGAACAGGTCAAGGGCGTGCCGGCCACGTCGAACCGCACGTCGATCACGGGCGCGGCGGCGTCCCACGGCTCGGGGGCGGCGAGCAGCGCGGCGACGTCGGCTCGCGCACGCAGCCGGCGCACCAGCGCATCGGTGCGCTCATCCAATACTCCGCCCACAGCCTCGCGCCGGGCCCGTTCCAGCAGATGCGGGACGACGCTGTGCCAGTTGCGCACCGCACGCCGCACCGGCCCGGCTCGATAACCATCTGGAGGACGTTCGCGGACTCCGGCAGGGGATCCGGCGCATACAGCCGCCCGAACAGCAGCCGGGCACCGTTGTTGGCCCGCACCAGGTCCCAGCTGCGGTTCAGCACCACCGCCGGCAACGGACGTGGCCGCGGAGCATGGGCCGACAGCGCCGTGTTCACGCGGTCCAGCTGGGGCTGTCCAGCGGCTCCGCGGTGTATGCCGGCGCGTAGCCGCCGGCCAGCAGGAGCACGTTGCGCTCCCGCAGCGGCACGTCCAGGGCGCGGGCCAACCGCCCGATCATCTGTCGGCTGGGCTGCGCCCGGCCGCTTTCGATGAAGCTCACGTAACGGGGCGTGCTGCCCGCCGCCGACGCGAGCTCCAGCTGACTGATCCGGCGTACCCGCCGCCAGTGGCGCAGCTGCTCTCCGAGCGGCGGACCGGCAGGTGACGCGGACTGCGGTACCGACATGACACGCACCGTACGGTGCAGCCCGGGCGGGATCCCTTCCCTGGCAGGGAATCGCGCCCCTGCCTCGGACTACGCCGCGCCGTCGCGACGGCCGTGAACCGTCCCAGAGGCGTTCCGCACAGCCTCGTCGGCGCGGACAGCCCCGCCCTGCCACCCCGAATCACCCCGCCGTGAAGCGCCTGGCGCGGTGCAGACGGACCGCCCGCAGCACCGCGGCATCGAGCGCGACGGCCGCGACGATGGCGAGCGAGCCGAGGGGCACCCAGTCGCCGAGGCGGGCATACGGGGTGCCGGTCGCGCTGGTCAGCGGCAGGTCTACGACATAGGCGCCGCGCCCGTCCCTGCCCAGGCGGAACAACTGCCGGCCGGAGGCGTCGAAGGCGGTGGACACGCCGGTCAGCGTGGCGTGAAGGACAGGCCGTCCCGCCTCGACCGCCCGCAGCGCGGCGAGGCTGGCGTGCTGATCGGGTGCCCAGCTGTCCTGGAAGGTCGAGGTGGCCGACTGGACGACGACCACGTCCGCGCCGTCGTTCGCCAGACGGCGGGTCATGTCCGGGAAGGCCGACTCGAAGCAGACCAGCGGACCGAGCCGGATCGTCCTGCCGTCCGGCTTCCCCGCGGCGAGCACGGTAAGCCGGACGCCCTTGCGGCGGTTCTCAGCGGCTGCCTCGGTCACCGCGGTCAGCCAACCGAAGACGGGGCGCAAGGGGATGTACTCCCCGAACGGCACCAGCCGCATCTTGTCGTACCGCCCGCGCGGGCCGTCCGGTCCGACCAGCACTGCAGACTTGTAGATCCCCCCGCCCCCGTCGTCGGGGCTGGCGACCTCATCAGCACGCCGCGCATCGGTGTTGACCAAGACCGGGACACCGAGCATGCGGGACAGATCCTCGAGCCGGCGCAGCCGTGCCTGGTCGTCGACGAGGTCGAACCCGACGCTGCTCTCCCCCCACACGACCAGGTCGACCCCGGTGCCGACCAGGCTTCTGGTGGCCGCCTCACCGTCGGCGAACCGCACGTCGGCACCGTGGACGACGCCTGGCTGGACGCCACCAACGGTGAGCGTGCCGGTGTTGGCCGGGGTGGGCACGGCCGCCGCACCGGCCACCATCACGGCAACGAGCAGGCCGGCTGCGAGCGCGACGCCAGCCCGCCACGGTCGCCGCCGCCCCGACCGCAGGCCCGGCATGACCGCGGCAGCCACCAGCAGGTTGACCGCAGCGAGCAGGAAGCTCAGCAGCCACACCCCGCCGACGGCGGCCAGCGGCAGAAACGGTCGGGCGTTCCACTGGCTGGCACCGAGCAGCGCCCACGGCCCACCGAAGCCCTCCCACGACCGGGCGAACTCCCCGATCACCCAGCCGGACGGGACGGCGACCAGCGCCCAGGCGAGACGGCGGTACCCGGGCGGTTGGGAGGGCAGCCGGGGGCGCAGCGCCGTCCAGACCAGGACACCCCACGGCATCCAGGTGACGCCGAGCGCCAGACCGAGGACGACGATGAACGGACCGGTGTTCGGAACCAGCCAATAGCAGGTCGCCAGGAAGAACCCGGTACCGCCGCACCAGGCACGGATCGCCGCCTCCCGCGGGACGGCGGCCGCCACGATCACCAGGGTTGCCGGCACCACCCCGACGAAGCCGACCGGCCACGCCGACAGCGCGGGGAACGCCACGGCGGGCACCGCCCCGAGCAACGCGGACAGCGCCCGGTACCGCCACCGGGACCACCGGGTCGGCACCAGCCACACATGCCCGCCCGCGTCGACGGACACGGGGCGGCCGGCGCTGCTGGCCATGTCTCGATGGTGCTACCGGGCCCGGCGGCGTGCGCCCGGAGGAGCCCGCCCGGCCACTCCCGCTCGTCGAAGGCGGAGAACCACTCGGCCCTGGCCCGACTCGACGACCGCCTGAGCGGAACCCGACTGACCAATCACTCCCGCGACGGTGGTCACGCTGCGCGTTGCTCATGGGGTTGCACCGGTCCCCGAAAGATATCGCGGCTGGTCACGAGCTTGATCGGAGATCAACGAGCATGCGGAACCAGCGCGTGGGCGCGGCAGGGGTCGAACCTGCGACCACTCGCCTGTAAGGCTCCAGAGGGCAAACACTGTACTCGACCTGCATATATGAAGGTCGCTACTAAGCGTCGGGCACACAATTGTGTCGTGTCTAAACAATCTCTCGGGCGATGACTCAGGCGATCACAACGTGGGGAAAATCATGTTCACCTCGATCCTAGGCGCCATCCTCCCGTACGAGCTTTGTTGTGCCGCCACCGCCTCCCGGTGACACTGAACGCATGGAAGGAACCCCGTTTACCATCGGTGGACCCGAGCTGGTCACCGACGTGAGCCCGGCGGGCTGGGTCGTGGACGGAACCCGCGGCCCCGGCTACACCGTCGGTTCCCTGGTGCCGCGGAAATGAACGCCTACCCCACCCCTCCATGGAGTGGATCTCCATCACTGGCTCCTGGCAATACTTGCAGGGCAGCAGCGATCAGCCCGGTCTGTGGAACAACCAACCAACGCAAGGATCCCTCCCCGTTCCACAGCCAGCACGTCTTTCCGGCCTGCTCGCTCGGCACACGACCACCGCGAATCGGTGCTGGTTCGCCGTATGGCGAGGATTCGGCGCACTCGCCGTGCCCACCGCCGGAATTCCGACCATCGCCATGACGCACCGTCCCATGGTCCTGCTGACCGGCCCACTGACTGCGGCGACCACATCGCTGGAGCATCCACCCTGGGATCGGCGGGCCAGCCTGTGGTGGCCCGAGGACCGCGCATGGTGCGTCGCCACCGATGTGGACCTGATGACCACCTACGTCGGCGGCAGCCAGGCCTGCATCAACGTCCTCACCGCAGACGACCAGCTCGAAGCCATGCCCGTCCCAGTCGACCAGCGGATCACTTGGGACAGCGACAGCATCAACCCGACCCCGCCGCGGACAGCCCACTGAATGACTCGCCTCACGCGGACCAGAGCCGGAGGCGGGCCTCGACTCCGGCACCGCGCGGGCGTGGAGGTCCGGTTGGGCCGGACCCTCCCGGACGGCGCGGCGAAGAGCGAGATCGCACTGCCGATGGGATGGGCCGTCCTATGATGCGTAGCATGCCGAATCTGAGCGTGTCGGTTCGTGAGGCCACCCTGCAGGACGCTCGAACTCAGGCCGAAGCCGCCGGACTCACCCTGTCAGCCTGGGTCGACAAGACCCTGACCGAGGCCATCTGGACAGCCCGGTTCGCTCGACAGCAGCAGCGCAACGCAGCGCTCGGAGTGACTCCCAAGGCCCTCGACGCCGAGTTCGCCCGCCTGGAGGAGCTGCGCCGCCGTGCAGCAGGGTGAGGTGTGGGCGCGCGCGGACGCGCCAGCCCACGCCCTGATCGTTTCAGCCGACCTGTACAACCGAGCGGGTACGGGCCGAGTCGTGACCTGCCCGGTCATCCCCGGTGAACCGCTGCCCCACGACGACTACGCCGCCGACGCCGGGATCACCACCCCGATCAGGGGCACGATCCTGCCCGAACTCGTCGCGTGGATGCCGGTCTCCGGACTGTCCCATCCACTCGGCCCCATCCCCTCCGACGCATGGCAGCGGGTCGACCAGATCCTGCGCCGCGTCCTCGGACACTAAAGGCGAGCCAGCAAGCAGCAGCGCCTTCGATCAGTTGAGCGCCGACACCCGCGTCGGGCGTGAACCGCCTCGGGTTCAGTCGTCGCGGTCAGCACCAGGCTGGTACGACGAGCGTTGCTGCGGACGATCCTGGACAGGATCCGCGGCGCGACGGATGACATCTCGACGGTCAGATCGTCGATGCTCGATGTTCCCGGGCAACCGCCGACAATCAGGGACGTCCCGTGAGCCTGGCCGGGTACCTGCATGATCGAAAACTTGTGTTGTGCCTGAACGATGTGCTCTACACGCGGGCCTACGGAACGATCTCTGTATCCGTCGAGGCGTTCGAGGATCCGCCACCGAGGGGACATAGCAGCTGGTCGCGAGCTTGATCAAAAATCAAGCGAACACCCGGAACCGGCGCGTGGGCGCGGCAGGGATCGAACCTGCGACCACTCGCTTGTAAGGCGCTCCGGGGCCAACACTGTACTTGACCTGCAGATATGCAGGTCACCGAGGAGCGTCGGGCACACAATTGAGTTGTGTCCAAAAGATCTCCATCGAGCAGCCCACACAGAGCATTGACGTGACGATTATCACAGCCGGTCGGGGTCGCAGCACTGTTCTACGGGGTCGTTTCACGCCACGCCACTCCCGTTCCGGTCGGCCCGGACCGGCGGGGCTGACGGTCCACGCGGCACATCGACGTGGGTGGCGGGCAACGTGGCTCAGCGCGCTGACACCCTTTCCACCCAGCCGACAATCCTGGAAAGCGCCGGGGCGCTGTGCGACCCTTGAGATGGCGTCTCACGTGGAGTGAGGAAGCTGCTTCCAGCAGATGAGCGGCGGCGAGGCTGCGGAATCCGGGGAAGTTTTCCATGATCCCGATACCGGGACACCCACGCAGAACGCACCCTTAGCCAGGCGACCAGGTCCGAATCAAGCTAGTGGTCGTCGCCGTTAG